>JBEKAQ010000021.1:0-109081 GCA_050015835.1 Bryobacteraceae bacterium
ACTTTGCTGCAGCTGACATCCCCTCTCGCAGTTCTTGGAAATTCTTAGCCATGTTCATCCCTCTCCTTCTCGATGGAAAATCTTCTGGGCCGTCGCCAAGGGAAGGAACAATGTTCGGGGCTGGCTGGCCAGTGTTCGAAATCCGAAGCGCTCGTAGAACGCGACTGCTGAATCATTCTTGGCGTCCACTAAAAGCGTGAATGCGGCGGCGTCCGCCTTCAGGGCTCGGGTCGCAGCATCGGCCAAAAGCGCCGCACCAAGGCCACGACCCTGAAATCTTTGATCTACGGCCAGCCTCCCGATCCGAATGGCGGGCACGGTCGGGTAACGCGGCAACCGCTTGGTTTCGTCCGGCGGCAGATCAACGAGGGGGATACTGGCGGCGGAGATCGTGTACCAGGCGGCAACGTGGCTCGTGGCGGATTCGACAGCCACGAAACAATTAGCGATATGGCGTCGGATGTCCTGGGTTACCTGGGTCTGAAAATAACGGTCCAGCGCATCTTCGCCGCAGCGAAAAGAAGAGCGCTCGTGCCCCTCGCCGAGCGGCTCCAGGTGAAACGGGGCCGTCATTCCAACCCGAACAGTTCACGCCGCCGCCGAAAAGCCTTCTTCAGGGCAGGAGTCGGCTTGGGAGGATTGAGAAGAGCCTTAGCGATTTGCCGTTGGTCCTCGACGGAAAGCCGGATGATCTCGGTAGCCTCGATGGTCCGGCAAGCGGCTTCACGCGCCGCCGACACGACAAAATCGGTGAGGGTGCGCCCTTCGATTTCGGCAGCACGCTTCAGCAGCGCGTGAACATCGTTCGGCAGACGCGCCTCAAGTCGAGCGGTAGTTTGTATCTCTTGTGCCATGACACCATTCATTATACGGCAAATCGCCGTACATCATAAGCGGATTGGTTTTTCCGTGCCGCGCCGCCCTGAAGGCCGGGGAAAAACAGTCGAAGACTGTGGGGACTTTTGTGGGGACTCGGCGTTTAGCAAGGTTACTCGCGGTTGCTACGCGATTGCGCGTTACTCAATCTTTTCAATGCGTTAAGCAAAGCTGCTCAACCAAGAGCAACCCTGCTTAAGACCATTGGCTTGATTTTAAGTCCGTTGCGTCTGCCGATTTCGCCACCCGGGCGGAATGAAAACAAGCAACTTACCGCGATCCTGCCTGTTCATTATTTCTAAGTGTAGCGGAAACTGTAGCGGCACGCTTCAAGCTCATCGCCGTCATGCGCTCGTCCGCCAGTTCAACCGCCGCAGGCGATGGATGAACCTACCGCTGAGAAACCGTGACGGTTGTGCATCCGGGCCATAGGCACTGCGTGCGCCTCTTGACACGTATGACTTCTGGCCGGGGCTGGCAAAGATTCAGTGCGAGCAAATTCCGGAAGCCGGAGGCAGGTACCCGGAATGGAAGGTGTCTGCACCCAAGCCAGCCCAGAACTGAACGAGGAGGCGCATGAAACAGGCAGAGCCAGTCTCCCAAAAACGAGATACTTCCGTAAACACTTTGATTTTGAATAAGCAAAAGCTACGGCTCTCAGTTCCTCAGAGGTGGGCAGGCGGTCGAATTCCCCCGGGGCTGACGGTGGGCCAGAGTGGTACCGGTACCGCTCTCGTAGTCCACTGGATACGAACGGCGCGATCCGGCGCATAATGAAAACGCGTATAGGTATTTTAAGAGAAGCCGAACGTTCCATTGGGTTGCGACTTCTTCCTGGGCCCGGAGTGATCCGGGCCATTTTTTCATCTGCGCGCCGGAGTCTCTCCGCCATGAGGCGCGTGCCCTGATTCCGCTCCTCCTCGACCTCGGGAACGATCTGCGCGACTTCCTTTGAAAGGTGATGTTGCGGAGCGCCACGGAGAATCCCGACACGGTTGAGAGGCAATTTCGCCCAGTGGAGAACATCGACCGGCTTTGCTCGACGCTAAGCCCGGCAGGGCCAGAGTGGTACCGGTACCGCTCTCGCAGCTCTACTGGATACAAACGGCGCGATCCGGCGCATAATAAGAATGCGTATAGGTATTTAAGAGAAGCCGAACGTTTTATTGGGTTGCGACTTCTTCCTGGGCCCGGAGCGATCCGGGCCATTTTTTCATTTGCACGCCGGAGCCCCTCCCTCATGAGGCGCGCGCCCTGATTCCGCTCCTCCTCGACCTCGGGAACCTTCCTTTGAATGGTGATGTTGCGGAGCGCCACGGAGAATCCCCCGACACGGTTGAGAGGCTATTTCGCCCAGTGGAGAACATCGACCGGCTTTGCTCACGCTAAGCCCGGCAGTCTCATCGCCGGAAGGAGTTCGGGATGAGACAACCGGGCAACCACCGCGATGTCAACGTCTTGACTTCGGCACTGCGTGTCAAGGCTATGACAACAGCCGAGTTGAGCCACACTGGTTTCTATCGGACGGCGCAGCGAAACTTTCGAGCTGTTTTTTAAAATCGCTCAGGCCCTCCAGTTGCAATGGTGCAACGTGCCAATGCCGGATGCGATCAGTCTCTGCATGATTGTTAAGAATGAGGAGCAAAACCTCCGCCGATGTCTCGATTCGGTGCACGGTCTGGCCGGCGAGGTGATCCTCGTCGATACCGGGTCAACCGATGGAACGCCAGGCATCGCGGCTCTGCGCGGGGCCCGGGTGATAAGTTTCGATTTCACGATCGCCGATTTTGCCGCCGCCCGCAACCACGCGATCGAGCGCGCGCTGGGGCGCTGGATACTGGTTCTCGACGCCGATGAGACGCTGGATCGGGCCAGCTTCCCTCTGATCGAAAAGATCGTCGCGGGGGACGAAAACGCAGGGTATTTCCTCGAGCGCCACAACCATTCGTCAGATTCCAAAGCATCCACCACGGATTACGTAGTCCGGCTGTTTCCCAACCGGCCGGGTTACCGCTACCGAGGGCGGGTTCATGAAACGGTGGACGCTTCCATCCTGTCCGCGGGGGGACAACTGCATAAAACCAGTATCCGCATCGATCATAACTTTTCGTCGGACCGGGAGGGGCGGCGGCGCAAGAGCCACTGGTACATCGGCATACTGAAGGAGGAGATCGCGGCCGACCCAGACGACCATTCGCGGCTCGATTTCCTCGCCGCGGAATATCACCAGCTTGAAATGTTCGACGAAGCTGCCGCAATCGCCCAACGCATCGTGCACGTGAGACCGCTCGACCCCAGAGCTCATTTGTTCCTGGGTATTTATAATCTGCTGTACAAGTTCGATCCGGCGCGCGCGCGCGCCGATTTCAACAGGGCGCTGGAACTGCGCCCCGGCTACGCGGAAGCGGAGTCGTTCCTGCAACTCATCGGCGACTGGGAACGGCGGAACGAAACGGGATCAGACCAATGAGATGCCGGCGTTCGACAAAGTGCCGGAGATAATCGACCCGGCATTCAGAACGTCGGTCCCGCCGCCCGCGGTGAAGCGGCTGAGCAGATCGGGTTGGTGCTGTCCAGATGAGATTGCCTGCACCAGGCCCTGAAAGTCCGGGAGCTGGTTATTCTGCGAAGCGCTGGTGAAATCGGCGGCAAGCTGGGTTAATTGACTTGCCACCGTAGTATTCCCGCCCTTCTGCGCCGTCTGCGCCGCGGTCCGGAGGTTGGCGGCAATCTGGCCGGTCACGCTGCGATACTGGGCCGGGTTTTGCTGCTGTAGTTGTTTCAGCGTGGTGGCAATCCGCGCGAACGGTGAAAGCTGATTGCTGTCCTGCGGCGCGGCCGGCGTGGTTGCGGAAGAGCTGCCGGCGCCGGTCGAGGAGCCAACGCCGAGGGTGTTGCCCAGGATCGGCTGTATGAAGTTGCTGTAGATACCCGACAGGGAGGTGACATTCATGGGTTGATTGTTGGCAATTTGGTCTCCAAAACACAGAATCCGGGTGATGTCATCTATTTGACAGCGCATTTGTTGAGGAAAGATACGACTTCACTCCGATAAGAGAGGCGTGAATCATTTGTATCGCCGTACCGAATCCATCCTTGAGATCGCATCGGCGCCGGGAGCGGGCCCGGATGGAACGGCGATTGTGCTGGATCGCGCCGGGAGCCTGCGCGTGCTGAGCTCCGACGGCTGGACACTGGGCGGCTTAGTTCAGGAGTTCGGCGCAGAGGAAGCTTATCTGGTTAAGAGGTTGTCCGGAACCATCACGGTGGAAGGGTGGACGGCCACAGGGCAATGCAGACTCAGCACGGTTACAGGGAAACATCACAGGTAACACCCCGGTCGGCGAACGGATAGAACGAAGGGTTCCCGCAGGTACGAACCTCATAGCTATCCATCCTGAGGACAGCGACAGCGGCATCTTTACGAAGCAGAGGCCCGCGGACCACCAATTCGAGAGGGCAGACTTGTTGGAGCCGGGAGGGCAGCGCGATGCGAAGCTCGAGATCGGACCTCCCGCCGAGGTCCTGATCGAATTCGAAACAGACCCCTCCAGTGCCGATATCCCGGGTACGGCCGGTCCCGATGTAAGCGATGCTGCCGGAGGAATACGAGAAGCGCAACTCGAGGGTCAGCGCATGCCGCTCGGTGGCGCGCGAACCGGCGGGAACGTCTAACCACGGCATTGGCGAATCCATGTACCTGGGCCAATGCTACGTCAACTGTTAACTTTTGTGAATACCCGACGGTAATAGTACCGACGTTTCCGGCACACGGCGGAGATGCACGGCGGCAGATCGAGGCCTTTGCCCTGCGGGACGCCTTCCATGACGTCCACGAGGACGATGTCGCCCACTCCTTTCTTAGCCGCCCGGACGGTGCAGTGGCGCCGCGTTCCCGGCGCCCCCTTTCAGCTCTTTGGCAACGGGAGGATGAGCAATCCCTCCATCGGAAAGTCTTCGATGTTGTCGGTCAACAGAGTGAGCTTGCCATCGAGGGCCACCGCGGCTATGGTCGCATCGCCGAGATTCAGCGAAATGCCCTTGCGGGCGTGATCGCGTTTCAGAAGACCGGCCACGCGGGCGGCGGGTTGATCGGACAGCAGGCCAGCAGGTGGCCCGCGTTGAGCAACTCAAACAGCAGAGCCGGCCGGTTGCGTTTGTCGTTCAAAGCGTCAATGATGACGCACGTGTCCAGAAGGTATGTGGCCATGTCATTTTCCGGTCATCCGCCGAGCCGGTGGTCGTATTCACCGCGGAGCTTCCGGACCCATTTGGCGGCTCCCTGCTTGAGCTCGGGATGGTCCTCGTCTCTCCACGATCCGGCGGCGGACTGGAGCGCCTTGATCTGGCGTAGTCTCGTCAGCTCCTTTTCCGCGGCCTGAGTCAGAAACGCGCTTCGCCCCCGCTTGCCGACTACCGTGTCGATCATGGCGACCAGCGCCTGGGGGATGACGATGTGAGTTCGTTTGTTGGGAGCGGCCTTGGGCGCCGTGGCTCTTACAGGCACACTTTAAGTTTAACAGAGTGTGGGCTTTTGGTTATGGCCGACCACCTCCGGCAGCGCCCGCAACGGCCACACGCGCCCGGTATGGAATGCGAATGGAATCGATAAATATAGTGTTTTCAATTACTTAAATGTATCGAAATACATATAAGGACGTTATGTTGTATGAAGTGGCGAGGCGAAGTAACCAATTGCACAAACCATGAAACCCACCATTGCTGCCATTGCCGCCGCCACCTTGCGAGACTGACCGCCGAAGCTGGCTCCAACGGCAACTCCTATCAAAATCTCAAGAAATGCAATGACACCAGCTGGCGGCGGTAACTCACTGGCCGCCTCCTTTTCTATAGAGGCTTGGCGTTGCGCATACTCCGCGAGTGCTTCGGGTGTCGGACGGGGTCTGGCGCCATTTTTCACGGATATAACGACAACGACAATTACCATCAGGAGCACGCCAGCCCACCCAACGCTCTTTCCTAGCTTCATCGGACAGAGTTTATCGCATTTTAACCCTCGGTGACGTTACCCCCTTCTTTGCTTTCAGCATCCTCGATAGTGTCCCTTAACCGGCTAGCGCCCGGTAAAGCGCGGTGCGGTTCACTTTGAAAATCGCGGCAACCTCGTCGCGTCTCATCGGCTTCTTTTTCCTCGTTAGCAATGTGCGGGCGTGGTCGATCTGCTCCGGCGGGAGTTTCACCTTTCGTCCAAGCTTCACGCCACGGCGCTGCGCGGCCTTCACTCCGGCGCGGGTACGCTCTGAAATCAAGCTCCGTTCCAACTCGGCCAGAACGCCGATGATTTGCCACATGGCGCGGCCAGTCGGTGTCGCGGTGTCGATTGCTTCTGTGAGCGAATGGAATTCCACGCCACGGGCGCGGAGGTCGTCGAGCATCGATATCAGATCGCGGAGACTCCGGCCCAGCCGGTCGAGCTTCCACACAATGAGCGTGTCGCCGTGTTCCAGCTTCTTCAGACAACGGAGCAGGGCAGGGCGCTTCGTAGTGGCTCCCGATGTCCCCTCGTCCTTGGATACGGTTTTGCACCCGGCCTTCTTCGGCGCTGCGAGTTGCAAGGCGGGGTTCTGGTCGTCGGTCGAGACGCGGGCGTAGCCGTATTTCATGCGCTCCATTTTGACCCGGACATATGAAACACGTCAACCCGCTGTTTGCCGGTCTTCCGGCGATGTGTCAACACTTATGGTTTTCGAAAAAGCGCGGACGCCAACGCCTACTCCACCAGGCCGCGGGCGAATGAGGCCAGGTATGTTTCCGAGGCGAGTGCATCGAGCTCCCGAGCCGCCTCATACTGGTATTCGGAGAGTCGGCGATCGCGGAGTTTTTCAATGAGCCGCAGCCGTCTCTGCGCCGTCAGAGCGATACCGTGCTGCCGTTCCAGCGCCTGGCCGGTCTCCTGGCACTTCTGGCGCAAGCGGAGATCGAGCTGTTTGGTCCGATGCCGGAACGATGCCACGGCGGCGAGTTCCGCAGCCTGAATCCGGGGAGACGAGATGACTTCCATCTGGAGGGCGAGCGAATCCCGGCGGTGGCGCTCCATTTCCGTTACGGCGTGAGCCGCCGCATCGGCGCATAAGCGCAGGCGTTCTTCCTCGAGCCGGCACTGAGTTCGATACCAATCGAGAACTCTGGCCAGTGGAAAGTGGAATGGCGCCATGGGTTCAAAGCTTTTCCGCGACGCGCATCAGGCCGGCATAGCTTTCCGGCAGCGAAGAACCCGACGCCGTATCCTGCCGGAGAAAGCTGGTAATTTCCGGCCGCATGCCGATCGCCGTATCCAGCGCGGCGTTCGTCCCGGCGGTGTATGCGCCAAGTTCAACCAGGTCCTTCGATTCTTCGTAGGTGGCAAGAGCGCCCCTGATTTTTCTGGCGGCGGCCATATGATCGGGGCCGGCAAGTTTCGAGTCAAGGCGGCTGATCGAGTGCAGAACGTCGATGGCCGGATAATGTCCCGTGGAGGCGAGGCGGCGCGACAGGATGATATGTCCGTCCAGAATGGCTCGTACGGCATCGCAAATCGGCTCATTGAAATCGTCCCCTTCCACCAGCACGGTGAAGAAGCCGGTAATGGAGCCGCGCTGAAAGTTACCGGCGCGTTCGAGTATCCTGGGCAGGAGGTTGAATACGGAGGGGGTGTATCCCTTCTGGCTCGGTGGTTCACCGGCGGCGAGCCCGATTTCGCGCTGTGCCATAGCCAGACGCGTGACGGAATCCATGATCAGAAGAACGTTGGCGCCCTGGTCGCGAAAATATTCCGCGATGGCGAGTGCGACGAAGCTGGCGCGGACGCGCAGCGGGGCCGGGCGATCCGACGTGGAGCAAACCACCACGGAGCGGCGGCTGCCCTCGGGCCCCAGTTCGTGATCGAGGAACGCCCGGACTTCGCGATTGCGCTCGCCGACCAGGGCGATCACGGTGACATCCGCGGAATTGTGCTTTGCCATGGCCCCCAGCAGCGTGCTCTTGCCGACGCCGCTGCCGCCAAAGAGACCCATTCGCTGCCCTTTGCCGCAGGGCATCAGCGTATCGATGGCACGGATGCCCGTGGTGATGGGGTGGGTGATATGCTCCCGGTCCATGGGACTGACGGGGGTCTGGTACAGCGGATAGTATGCGGCCGGGCGGATGGCCGGCTTCCTGTCGATGGGCTGGCCGAATCCATCTATTACCCTGCCAATCAGGTCGGGGCCGACGGCGATACTCGATTCGCCTTCCCTGGCGACGATACGGTCGTGCAATTGAATACCGCCGATTTCTTCGAGCGGCAGGGACAGCACGTATCCATTGCGGAAGCCAATCACCTGCGTGCGGATTCTCTTTCCGCACGATGTCACGACTTCGCAAAAATCGCCCACGGCCACGGCGGGTCCGCGGGACGCCACAAGCAGGCCGACCAATTCCACCACCTCACCGGTCCACGGAAGCAGGCTCGATTTTTGAACCTGAAGCAGCCAGGGATTGAGATCGAACGACGGGGAAGCGATCACGCCCTTCTCCGCATTTCATCGACGAGTCCGTTCTCAATCTCGCGCAATTGAGTATCGACAGACGCGTCGAGACTGCCCCGGCTGACTTCAAAAGATACTCCGCCCCTGGATTGAGCCGGGTCGCTTACGACTTCCACCAACGCTCTGCCGTCCTGTTCGAGGCAAGTCCGTACGATCTTCTCCTGTTCGGGATGGACCCGGACACGATAGACCTCCTGATTGCGAAGCTTGTCCAGGGCGGCCCTGATCAGGGCTTCGAGCGCGGAGGTGTCGATGGACAATTCCCGATGCAGCACTCGGCGGGCGATTTCAATAGCCAGTTTCACCGTATCGTTTTCGGCCCGCCGAATGGTTTCCGCCCGCGCCGAGGAGACTTCCGCGACGGTCTTCGCCAGGCCCTCGATCGCGGTCCGAACCTGGCCGTCGAGACTCTTGCGCGCGGCGGCGTCTCCCGCGCATCGGCCCTGTTCCCAAGCCTCTTTCTCACGCTGTTCGATAAGAGCGTTCAGTTCTTCGATCCTGGCGCGAAGCCGGTCGAGTTCTCCGGCCGGGTCCTTACCGGATTGCCGGGCGCGAGCGGGGACGGCCTGAGAGGGTCCCGTACGCCATGGCGCCGCACTCACCTCAACCGCGTTTTCTTCGTAAACGTTACACAACATATTCGTCGTTTCCGCCGGGGCCGGAGGCGGCAATGGCGCCTTCTTTTTCCAGCTGGCGAATCGTTCCCACAATCTGCTGCTGCGCCGCGGAAACATCCCGAATACGAACCGGTCCCAGCGCCTCCATGTCCTCGAAGAGCATCTCCGCGCTGCGCTGGGACATGCACTGGCTGAAGTGCTGTTTTATTTTTTCGCTGGTGCCTTTCAGGGCGAGCGTCAGGGTCTTACGATCCACTTTGGCAAGAAGGACTTTGATTCCCTCTTTGTCGATGTCGACGATGTCCTCGAAAACGAACATCAGTTGGCGGACGGATGCGACCGTTGTCTCGTTCTCGGGTTCGATGGCAGTCAGAAGGTCTTCGGCAATTTCCTTATCCAGATTGTTCAGGATGGACGCGAGGGCGCGGCTGCCGTTGGATCGGGTGATCTGCCGGGACGCCTTCAGGCGTGCGCGGATCGCCTGCGCAATGCGGTTAAATACCTCGGGCGATATGCGATCCATCAGGGCAATTCGCAAGGCCACCTGAGGCCGGATTTCAGCCGGCAGCGAAGCCATGAGACGTCCCGCCTGCTCCGGGCCGAGGTTGGCGAGAATGAGAGCCAGAGTCTGCGGATTCTCCTCGCTCAATACTTTGGCCAGTTCCTGCGGATCGGTATCGTGAAAGGGACCTCCCGGCTCTGCCGCCGGCGGCAGCTCTTCCGACGGCCGCGGAGTGTCCAGCAATTTTTGAGTAGTTTCCCTTCCTATAGCCTGCTCGATCAGGCGGCGAGCGCTGTCCGGGCCTCCCTTTGCAAAGAAGCGGCCAGTGGTGGATAAGGTTTCAAATTCTCTGAAGACAAGCAGCATCTGTTCGGGCGGGACGGCATCGAGCGCGGAGATCTCTCCGTTGATGCGCCGAATTTCGTCGGGAGCCAATTGACGAATGATATCGGCACTGAGCTGGTCGCCGAGCCCCATAAGGAGCACGGCCGCTTTGCGAACACCGGGGAGGCTGGAGGTGGAAACGGCGGAAGGTTGACTCATAAGGCGATTCAAGAGCGCTCAGACGTTTTGATCGTGTAACCACATGCGAAGAACGTTGGCGCTGACGGCGGGTTCTTTTTGCGCAAACTGCCGGACGCGTTCGGCGGATTCGGCATTAGTCTGGGCGAGCAACTGGAGCGATTCGGCGGCCACGCCGGCGGGCTCCCTGACGCCGGCAACTCCGGCGGAACTCTCCTGCGCCGCGACGTGCCGCATGGCCGCGGCGGCCTCGAGCTCGTCGCTCACGCGTTCCGTCGTTGCCTTAAAAGCGCGGCCCGGCATGTAGCGCAGGACTAATTTGATCAGTATCGACAATAGAACCAGCCCACCCACGGCCGTGAACACGACATCGCGATACCTGGTGAAGTTCATGAGCCAGGCGGGCTCAAGGTCCGGCTTCGGCGCGGACGAGGGCGCCGATTGCATGGCGTCTTCCATCATGCCGGACTCAAAAGGCAGAGACTCCACAATCAGTTGATCGCCGCGATCGGCGTTGAATCCCGTCACGCCCGCCACGAGGTCCCGAATGGTTTTCATGGTCTCGGGCGGAGGAGGGGCCATAACCCGCCGGCGGCTCTTCCCGGAGCCTTCCCAATGGGCAGGCTGTCCGACCAGGACCGAAAGCGACATTCTTCGAACCACACCCTGCGGAATACGCGTGTGACGAATAACGCGGCTCGATTGGTAGGTCACGTTCTCGGTCTTATGAGAGCTTCCACCGCCGCCCTTTGCGGGCGCCGGAGGATTGGGAAGATTGGCGGCCGTACCGGGAATTCCGCCGGCCGAGGCGCGTTCGTTGACATCCTCGCTTTTCTGCGAGGTCAACATCACCGACTGATCGGGATTGTAAGTTTCTTCCTGTTGCTCACCGCTGGTCAGATCGCAATCGACGGAAGCGCCGGCGCGAAACTGATCGGAGCCAAGCAAAGGCTCAAGCGTAGCGGAGATCTTGGCGACCAGATCGCGTTCGATCTGCTGACGTACTTCGAGGGCCTCGCTGGTGACCTGGGAGTCGCCGGAGGAGACTCTTTTGGGGCGGCTGAGGAGATTGCCGTCCATGTCGATTACGGCCACGGCGTCGGGGGTCAGGCCCTCGACCGCGCTTGCTACCAGGTTGCTGACGGCGAGAACGTTCTGCGCGGAGATGCGGGCGCCGGGGCGAAGCTTGACCATGACGCTGGCCTTGGCGGGTTGCTGCTGATCGAGAAACACGGATTCGCGCGGAAAGGTCAGATGAACGCGGGCCTGTACCACTTCGGCCATGCTCATAACCGAACGCTCGAGCTCACCCTCAAGGGCGCGTTGATGGTTGATGTGCTCGACGAGTTCGGTGGCGCCGAAGTTGGTCTTATCGAATAATTCGAAGCCGATGCGTCCCGATTTAGGCAGTCCCGCGGACGCCAGTGTGAGCCGCGAATCGGCCAGGCGGGCGGAAGGGACAAGCACCACGCTGCCGCCGTCGGAGAGCCGGTACTCGACGCCGGACTCCTTCAGTTTCTGAACCACAGGCGCGGCGTCTTCAGGCGCCATGGCGGTGTAGAGGGGGCGAAAGTCGCCTTCATGCCGATAGTGAAGCAGCGCGGCAATAGCGCCTCCCGTAATCAGCACCGCCGCGGCTACGGAGACGCGCTGCACGACGGTAAGATCCGCGGCCAGTTTTTGCAGTTGATTCATCGGATGCGTTTCCAGCGGCCGCTACAGCTGCATCTTCATGACTTCCTGGTAGGCGGAAACGACCTTGTTCCGCACCTGAAGCCCAAGCTCAAATGCCAGTTCGGCCTTTTGCCCGGCGAGAGCGACGGTGTGCAGTTCCTCGTTTTCGCCCGTCATGAACTTCTGAGCCGCCGTGCCCGCGTCATTTTGCAGGGACTGAAGATTACCGATGGCGCTCTCGAGCATGTTCTGAAACGCTCCGGATCCCGAGCTCGCCTCCGGAAGAGCGGCGCCGGACATCGGAATGGAATTAATACCTGCGATCGGGCTAATCACCTGAATCTCCTCTAACGCAGCAGATCGATCGATTTCTGAATCATGTCTTTCACGGCGGACATGGCCGCCACGTTGGCCTGGTAGCTTCGGTTGGCGGTGACGAGGTCCACCATATCCTCGGCTGGATTGACCCGCGGAATGGAAACATAACCGTCGGCATCCGCATCCGGATGACCTGGCGCGTATTGCTTCTCCGGATCGCGCTGATCCACGGAAATTTGTGTTACCTGCACGCCGGTTTGCAACTGCGACTCAAGCTCCGAAGCAAACTCGGACCCGACGTTCGACGTGGAA
This sequence comes from Bryobacteraceae bacterium, assembly GCA_050015835.1. GTDB lineage: Bacteria > Acidobacteriota > Terriglobia > Bryobacterales > Bryobacteraceae > BOG-234. The sequence continues at coordinate 12,348 of JBEKAQ010000021.1, forward strand.
AAGATGGCGTCTTTGCGCCGATAGGGCCCGCCCTCCGGCGTACGGGTAGTTTCCGAGTTCGCGATATTTTCCACCAGCAGCGCGGCGCGGGTTCTCTCGGCGGCCATGCCCGAGGCGCTTACTGAAAGACTGGTAAACAAGCTCATGCCGGACCCTCCTTAATGGCTTCCTTCACTTGCTGGATGGCGGATCTCATCAGGTTCGAGGCCACACTGAAACGCATCGCGTTCTCAGCCAGCAGACGCGCTTCGCGGTCCAGATCGACGTTATTGCCGTCGTTCTTCGTCGTCAGACCCTCTACATCGGCTTGCTGAGGCGTGCCGCCGCTAAGCATGGACTGGAAAGAAGTCTGGAAATCGAGATCCTGCGTCTTGTAACCGGGAGTGTCCGCGTTGGCTATATTGGAGGAGACCAGCTTCTGGCGCATGCCGACCAGGTCCATGTACGTTTCGAGACTGTTGGTGAGACTATCGATCACGGCAACAGGCGGGATGCAAGTCGGGTGCCAGCCCGCCGGCGGCCGTTATCCCCTGCAAATAAAAGGTTCCGACGCCGGGGAAGAGCGTCAATGACGTGACGCGTCATGAGTTTGACGGGCGATCACAGATATCACAGATCGAGACAGACACCCGGAGCATACCGATCGGCGCGATTGAGGTAGCGTTCCGCCGTGGAGTTGGCAACTCGGGGCAGGCGATCGAGCTCGGTGGACCAGATCTGGCGCTGCGTGGTTACCATGAGACGCGCCCACTTGATGGTGTCAAGCATCCAATGAGCGATTTCCAGCCGAAGCGGATGGCCGGAGGGAACTTCCCCCAGGTATTCATCGGCAATCCGCCGGAGCTCTCCGAGGCGCGCACTCAAGCCGCTGTACTGGCGCCGCGCGATAACCTTCCTCAGATCGCTCTCGATGACTCTTAGCCGTTCCGGTATCATACGCCGCTATCCGCCACTCGAGTTGGTTCCGTTGGTACCATACTCGGCCTGGAACAACTCATTGAAATAAGTGTCCTGCGATTGCAGGGTGGCGATAGTCGCATCGGCCTGCGACAGTTGCGCCTGCAGATTGGTCGTAAGATCGCCGATGTTGACCTGATCGTCGGAGATCTTACTGTTATCGCCGGCGATCTGCGCCTGAATCGAGTTATAGTCGGTGGCGACGAGGCCGCTCGTGGTATCGGTAACGGACGTGAGATCGTTGTTGACCGTCTGCAGGAATCCCGCGCCCGAAGAAGAGGAAGCGCCGATGGAGCCGAGGAATTGCTGGACATCGGCCGGGCTGGCGGCGGAGAAGGTGGAAGAGTCAAAGCTAAGCTGGCCGCTGTCGTCCAGAGTCAGGCCCAGATCCGCCAGGTTCGATACCGATCCGGAGCCGGAAGTGTACTGAGTGATTTGCCCGAGAATGCCCGTCAGAGTATCGATGAGGCTGTCGCCCTGGAGAGCGCCGCCGTTTTGTCCTACATTCTTCTGCACCGCGGCGGCAGCCGAGTTATACGCACTGACGAAATCGGAAAGGTCGTTCTCGAGAGCGCTGTAGTCGTTCGATACGGTAATCGTGACGGGAGAGGATGTCTGCGCGAGAAGGTTGACGGTCAGGCCTGGCGACAACGTCAGCTGACTTGACGTGCTTTGCACATCGGTAGCGCCGCCGTTCACTTTGTATTGGGCGTCGGCGCCGGTGGACAAGGTATCGAGCAGATCGTTGGTGCCGTCGTTGAGCTGGACGGTATCGGCGCCGAGGTTATCGCTGGTCACCGCGAGGCGGTAGTCCGGGCTGGCATCGGAGCCGACGTTGACGATGGTGGCCTGTACGCCGTCTCCGGCGGAGTTGATGGCGGATGCCAGATCCTCGAGTGAAGTGCCGGAGGGGGTGATGGTGTTCGAGACGCCATTTACGGTGAGCGTGAAACTGGAGGCGGAGCTGATATTTCCCGAAGTGGGGTCGGTCACGGTTGGAAGGCTGGGGTCGCTCAGGGTGGTGGTTGACGAACCCACATCATCGACCTGAATCGTGTAGGTTCCGTCGAGAGCGCCGGCGGAGGCGGTAGCGCTCACGGCGGACGAATCCGAAACCTGTGCCGAGGGACTTCCCGCCACGTCGTTACCCAGCGCCTGCACTGCCGACTGGAGAGCGCTGAAATCGGTTCCGAGGCTGGTGAGAGCGGATTGCTGGCCGGTTAGAGTGGTGACGTCGCCCTGCAGCGCCTCCATGGGCAGGGAGGCGATGGAGACTGCGCGGTTAATGACCTGCTGAAAAGCGCTGGAGTAGGTGCTGGAGCCATTAAATGTAATTGGCGCGGGCGTTACGCTTGACGTGGACATGTCTTGTCACCATGCACGATCCCTATGCAAGATGCGGGCCGAACCGGTTGGCGCGACCCGCCCTGGAGGGAGAGAGAGCTACTACTGGAGGAGCTTGAGAAGTGCCTGCGGAGCGGAGTTGGCCTGCGCCAGCGCTGCCACGGAGGCCTGTTCGAGTACCTGAGCCTTGGTGAGGTTGGCAGCGGCCGTGGCTACGTCCGCGTCCTTGATACCCGATACGGTGGAGTCGAAGTTGGTGATCTGCGAGTTGGCCAGATCGATGGCGTAATTCAGTTTGTTTTCACCGGCGCCGACGCGGGCCTGAACCTGACCCAGTTGAGTAACGGCCGCGGTGATGGCGGCAACCGCCGCCAGCGCGTTTCCGGTGGCTGTTCCCGAAGACGTCGGCCCTGTAATAGTCTGCGTACCGGTAACCGCGAACGCGCCTGCCCCAGCCGCATTGGTCGAAGCCGTAAAGTTGCTGTCGCTTTGGAACGAGATGCCCGTGCCAGCCTCGTTGGCCACCGCATAGATTCCGAGAGACGCTGTCTTCGCGTTGATTTCCGACAGAGCGCTGGTAAGTGTGTCGGCCCCGCTCAGCGTGACATTGGCGGTGCCCTGTCCGTTCTGGAAGGTCAGCGTTTCAGCCGTGCCTGCAAAGGTGCCGTTGCCGGCGGTGCTGTAGACGCCGTTGTTGACGGCAGTGCCCGTCCCCGCCACCACAGGTGGGTTGGCCCCGGTGGTAGCGATAGGATCTACGGCGTCCGTTGTCAGGGTGCTGACGGTGAAAGGCGTACCGCCGCCGAAGCTCAATTGCCCGTCGCTGCCGACCTGCGCCGTAATTCCATACTGTGACAACTGGTTGTTGAGAGAACTCAGAACCCCGGATTCGGAAAGGCCGCTGGCTCCGCCATTCACGGTCGCGGTGATCGACTCCGCGGCATTGTCGTTGATCAGATTGAATGTGAAGGTCTGGCTGGCGCTGGCGCTCAGGAAAGTCGCGCCTGGCGCGTCGAGGCGAATATGATTGCCGACCAACTCCGTCCCGCCGCCGAGCACGCTGGTATTGAGCAGGCCGAGACCCGAGGCATCCACCTGATTCGCGGGGCCGCTCAGATCCACTTCGACTTGCGAGTTCGTCGCAGTGTTTCCGCCGCCGATATAGACCTGGTTTACGGTGTTCAGCGAGCCGCCGGCGGCGAGGCCGATGTTCGACGCCTGCTGCGTGATCTGGCTCACGAGCTGCTGATATTCCACGTCGATATTCGCGCGGTTGCCCGTGAAGGTGGTGCTGGCGGATTCCGTCGCCAGGGTCTGGAGGCGATTCAGGATGGTCGTGATGTTGCTCAGCCCGCCATCGGCGATCTGCAGAGTATTGACGCCGTCGTTGGCGTTCAGGACGCCCTGAGTCAATTCCGCGACACTGCTTTGGTATTGGTTTGCAACGGCCAGACCGGCGGGATCGTCGCCGGACGAGTTGATGCGGTAGCCCGAAGTCAATTGCTCGATGGTCTGCGTCTGAAAGTTATTGATCGTGTTCAGATTATTCGTAGCAACAAGCGATGCGTAGTTCGTCTGAAATGAAATCGACATTTAAAAACGTCCTGTTTTGCGATACGTTCCAGACGTCCTGTCCGGTTTCGGGTTCTCCCTGTTATCGCGGATACCCGAAGTATCGTCCTTTCAGTGCTTCATATCGGGGAGCCTGCGCCGCGTTCTAACGATTTTTTGCGGTGTTCCGGCTGTAAGAGCCGGCAATGCCGTCAATAATTTGACGACGGCAAAATATGACGGTCTCACGCGCGAGGCGCCGCGCCCGGAAGCCGCCGAAGCAGAGTCTTAATCATGTCGTGGTCCGCGCTCAGAGCGGCGGCCACGTTCTCCTCGCGCGTGATGCAGGCTTCTTTGCGAACAATCTGGACGTCATCGGGGGCGACGATTCCCAGTTTCACGCGGTTGGCCCTGGCTTCAAGAACTTCTATGTGTACGCGATCGCCGACGATAAAGCTTTGGCCGGCGCGGCGCCGCATGATCAACACGGGAGCGGGGCTTCCTCAAAGCGCAGGGGGTGCCGGTGCGAATAGCCGGATTCCCCGTGGATCACCTGCATACCGATTTTCGCCTGGAGGTTCACGACAATCGGAGCCATCAGATTCGCCCTCGGCGCTTCTCCATCTCCCGAAGAAATCGTCGCCGCGCACAGAATATCCCGGCCGATCGCCGGTTGGCGGCCCGGCGGCAGCTGAAGCTCGAAAAGTTCTTCCGGCGCCAGATCGAGGTCATAATCCGGGTCTATAGCGAGTATCGGAAGAAGAATGAAGCACAGATTTCGCGTGGAAACGCTCTGCAGAAAAAGCAGGGGCTCGGCGCCGGGAATTTTGAGGAAGAAAAAGGTGCGCTGGTCTTCGAAGCCCGGCAGACCGGAGGGAAACGAGAAGAGAGCGCCGGCTTCGCAATCGCACTCGCCGAAGAACTTGGTGGGGATTCGGGACATTCGGATGGAAGGTTGAATGCAATTATGCGGCCTTTCATGAATGTGAGGCCGCGCGCCAGCGCCTCGCCGGGACGACTTATTTCGGCGCCCCCGGCGGCTCGGTCTTTACGACAACCGTCTGGTTCAGGATTACGATATCGACGCGCCTGTTGTGTGCCCTTCCGGCGGGTGTCGAGTTGGTATCCACGGGGGAGGTGTCGGCATAACCCGCAATGGCGAATCTGTTACGGGGAAGACCATATTGCACGCAGAAAAGTTCGAGCATCGCGATACTGCGCGCGGCGGACAGTTCCCAGTTGCTGCGGAAGTGCTCGTTGTGGATCGGTATCGCATCCGTATGGCCTTCGAGCCGGACCGGATTGGGCAGATCGCGGATAGCCCCGGCAATTTTGGCCATGCTGCCGGAGGTTTCAGGGGCTATCTCATCGCCGCCGGAAGGGAAAAAGGCGGCCTGCCGAAGGCTCACAACCAAGCCCCTCGATTCCAGATGCACATCGACCTTGCCATCTTTGATTTCGTCGGCCAGGGCCTGGGTAAGGTATTTCATGGATGGCATGAGCTCCGTGACCGCAACCTTTTCAATCGGTAGGTTCTCCCTGGGAACAGTGGTTTTCTGACTGCCGCCAGGGCCCCTCATCATGGCGTTGCCTTTTCCCGTATCGTCGACGGTTCCGCCCAGAATTTCGTGAACCACGGCCTTGACGCCGCCGTTCTCAAGCGCGTCCTTAACCGATTCCGATACCTGTTGCACCTTGCTCTTGTCCGTCTGGGAGGAGGCGAACATCACAACGAAGAAGGCAAAGAGCAAGGTTATGAAGTCGGCATAAGAGATCAGCCAGCGCTCATGGTTCGCGTGCTCGGGATGGGCTCGTTTCCTGGCCACCTGGTCAACCTTCCGCCGATACGGGTTCAGCGGAAGGCTGGGCCTTCTTTTTGGCGCCCTTAGCGGCAGTGCCGTGCCCCAGATAAGCCTCGAGTTTGAGACGGATGAGCTTCTGGTTGACGCCCTCCGCGATAGAGAGCACGCCTTCCAGCATCAACTCGCGGATCTGAATCCCGGCGCGTCCGCGCGCCTTCAGTTTACCGGCCGCCGGGAGGAAAAGGATGTTGGCGGACGCAACCCCGTAAATGGTGGCCACAAACGCGACGGCAATGCCGCGGCCTACTTCGTCGATATTCGCCAGATTCTTCATCACCTGAATCAATCCGAGGACGGCGCCGATAATGCCGATGGTTGGGGCGTATCCGCCGGCAGCCTCAAACACCTTCGCGTGCGCATCGGCCTCTTCTTCAAGGAGCTGGATCTCGAGCTCCATGATGTCGCGGATCCTCGAGGATTCGATTCCATCCACCGCCAGACCGAGAGCTTTGTTCAGGAACGGATCCGCGATAGCGGCCGCCTGCGCTTCGAGCGACACAATGCCCTCCTTGCGGGCCTGCGCAGCGTATTCGATGATCTCCTCGATAGCCGCGGCCGGCGATTCTTCCTTGCCGAAGAAAACCTCTCCGAATTTTTTGGCGGCCCCGATCAATATCGGTAGCGGAGTGGTGATCATCACCGCTCCGACGGTTCCGCCCAGCACAATCAGAGCCGAGGTCACCTGAGCGACATCCTGAACTTTTCCACCCTCCATCATCAGACCCGCGGCGATTCCGCCGACGGCCAGAATCAGACCTCCGATGGTCGCGAAGTCCGGTTTGGAGGAGCTCTTTTTACTCGATTTGGGGTCTGCCATGGGTCTCGTGTGGGATGCGATCAGGCCGTGACGTTGCGCAGCGCATGGGCGGGATACTCGGGCGACAAGAGCGAACGCCGCCAGGCTCGCACCCTTTCGACGATTTCGTCGGCCGATTCCTGAACCGTAATCTTCCGGTCGTTAGTCAGCGTGATCACGGTATCCGGCGTGTATTCGATATATTCGATCAGGTCACAGTTCAACACCAGCGAGGTGCGGTTGAGACGGGTGACGTTGATCATCTTGTTTTCTCTCTCGGTGTCCGCATCGGCCGTTTGCCCTGGAATTTATAGCGAAGGTAAAAACTTCTTTTGCGGCGATCCGGGGACGAAAGAAGGGTAGAGTTTCAGGGGGCGGCAACCGAGAAGATTGTCACTATGAGTTCCAGCGTTTCAGAATGGGTCTGTCCCGCCGCGGAGTTGGCTAAGTCGTTGCTGGAAGTCTGGTTATCCGGAGATCGCTACCGGCTCCGGTTGGAACTGGAACGTATATCTCTTATCGAAGAGCTTCCCGCGACGAGCGACGAATCGGACCGGATCGACCTGCTGAAGAACCTGGCGAGGCGAATGAAAGAATCGTCCGATCTGTTTACTCCGCGCGGGGAAAGTCCCCGAGTCGGGATTTGGTTAGATCTGCTCGATCACCTGTCGGCTGCGGATCCCCGCATGAATTGACTACCCGTCCCGCCGAGCAGCGCGCCGATCTGAATTCCGCAGCGGCCGCCGGAGGATACCAACTGCCCCGTGAAGCGGCGTTTGCCGTTGAGCAGACAATCGAAGGACGAGCTCTCGGCGTTGCCAACCGTCAGTATCCGGCCCGGCGCCAGATCGAGAAGATCGCGAATGCGGATACTCGCTCCTTCCAATACCGCGTCCATCCGCAGAGTAGCGTCGGCAAGGCAGTTCAGAACGCTTACGCGAACGGGTTCAGCCGCGGGGCCGATCGCCGCGGTCGATTTCAGATGTGCCAGGCGGGCGAGAAATGCGGGCACGATCAGGTGGACATCGGCACTGACTTCCGCCAGTCTGACGGTGGCCGAAAGGATCAGGGCGAGATCGTTCCGCCATTCCGCCGCACGCGCGGCCGATTCCTCCGGAGGCAGCGAAATCCGATTAAACGCAGCGGGATAGAAAGGCTCCCATGCACTGCGGAGCGCGCTCGCGAAAACGTCAAAAAACTCCCGGAGGATATATAACTCGATGGCGGTTACCGATCGTCCCGGATCGTCGAGCCTGCTTTCCGGCACGGCGAGCAGAATATCCAGAACGCGGAACAGCAACGCGCACGGAAAAGTGAGTAACCCGCGTTGGGAAAGCGGCGACAGATCGAGCGCAATGGCAATGCCCGCCGATTCGCTATGGTTCAGCGCCTCCGAAAGAGACGATTGGGCAGACTCCTGAAAATCCATTGCCACGGGCGTATCGAGAAGTTCGGATAGCTCGGCTGCCGCCGACTGCAGAAAGAACTTGTGGACGTTCTCCACATTGGCGAGGACTTCACGGGCAAGCCGACCCGGGACGAGCGGCTCGCAGGCGCTTCCCTCCGGCACGGGCGTCGTTTCAGGATCGGTAGTTAGCTGATTCGCGGGCATCATGATATTCCCTTCAGGCCAAAAGACTGAACAGATTGGGTTCCTGCTGGATCTTTGCTTCCACCGACAACGCCGCCTGTTGCTGCGTTTGCGCCTGAGTGAGAGCAAGGGCGGCCGTGGGGACGTCGGTATCCTGCACCTGGCCCAGATTGGATTGCTCCTGAACAAGGAATTTCTGGGCTAACTGGGTAGCGCCGGAAACGCGATCCTCGGTTTCACCATAAAAAGCCAGCTGACCGTTCAGATATGTACCGGCCGCGTTAAGCGAGTCGCTGGCGGCGGCAATCCCCGCCTGGTCGTTATTTTGTAGAGCGGTCACCAGCGAATTAATGGCGGCGAAAACGTTGCCGGAGAGGGGATTCCCGTTAGCGTCCTGCGGATCGAAAATCTGCTCCGCCGTCCTGGTGGTGGCTATAGGGGTTCCGTTTATGTCCTGAATAACGCGCGTAGCGGTGGGCGTGATCAGCTGCTGGACGCCATTGGGCGCGGTGGGATCGAGTTGATAGGAAGGCTGTGTGTCCTGATCCCCGCTGAAAATATAGCTGCCGTTCACCTGTGTCTGACTGAGACTTACCAGGGTCTGCTGGATGCCCTGCGCCTCAATTGCAAGGTTGGCCTGTTCCTGAGCCGTGGAAGTTGTAGTGGCGCCCTGCGAGGCGATAGAAACCGCACTTTGTACTGCCTGAATGGCGCTTTGGAGCGCTGTATCGGCCGCGCTGAGTTCGGTTGACGCGCCGCTCAGATTGGCCTGCGTCTGCTGGTTAAAAGCAATTTGCGTCTGCAGTTCGTAAATCTGGCCGATTGCGGACGGGTCGTCCGACACCTGCTGCAACCGATATCCCGAACTCAGTTGCGCCTGCGCCAGGTTGATCTGCGATTGCGTCGTCTGCAGATCCGCAAGATATTGTTGGTTGGCTCCGTTAATCGTGAGATCCATTTTCCTATTCCTTGGCTCTTCCTTTTACGAGGGCTGCTGCGGGACCAGAGCGAGGATCGAGTCCGCCAGATCGTTGATGATGGTCAGGACTTGCGAGACGGCCTGGTAGGCCCGCTGAAACTGGAGCACCTCGGCCGCCTGGCCATCCAGGGATACCCCGGAAATCTGATTTCTCTGAGACTGAGCCGTGGTCAGCACCTGCTGCTGGAGCGTCTGATTGCTGGTCGCCGTGGCGTTCTCCTGACCGGCGCCGGCCGCGATCCCCGAATAGAACGTAACGAAGTCCTCACCGTCAATCTGCGATTGGGTATTGTTGGGATCGGCCAATCCGGCGAGCTGGTTGGCGTTTCCGTTAGCGTTGCCCGAAGAGTCTACCGGCGCAAGCTGACTGGGCGTTATCGACGGATTTACCGCCAGGCTACCGGCGGCGAGCGTGGCGTCCGAATTGTTATAGGTGAACAGGGGCGACCCCTGCGCCGCCCCGGCCGCGGTCGACACCGTGCCGGATTCGAGAATATTATTGACCGTATCGGCGAACGTTTGCGCAAACTGGTTCAGCGACCCCTGTTGTTGGGAATCCCCTATGATCGACGCCAGCACCCGATTTCTGCTGTCCAGAAGGCCGCCCAGTTGCCCGCTGGTAATGTCGGCCGTAATATCGTTGCCCTGCGCATCAAGTACATGAGCGGTCGGAGGCGATTGAGGGTTAGCGGCGGGTGGGTTATTGTCGACCGAGGCACTCGCCGAGATCTGATACTGCTGGCTGCCGATGACCAGCGGCGTACCGCCGCCGATCAGCACCGTCACGGTGCCGTCGGGCTGCGAGAGCGCGGTGAAGTTCGTCAGCTGAGAGAGATTCTCCAGATCGTTTTCGAGATTTGCGTCCGCCCCTGGGTCCGGCTGCGGGTTCTGCAGCTTCGTCTGGTTGTACTGCTGAATCTGCGCCGCGATGGTATTGATCTGACTCACGGTCGAGGCGACCTGCTGGTTGAGCTGGTTGGCCGTCGAATTGAGAGATTGTGACAATTCCTGAACCGAGCTGGCCAGAGCGGAGGCATCCGAGATCACGGTTTGCCCGGCCGTCGGATCGGTCGGCGAAGCGCTCCAGGCTGAGAATGCGCTGTAAAGGTTGCTCAGGGCCGCGGAAATTCCGGTTGTGCCGGACACGTCGAATAAGCTCTGAATAGTGGCGGTGCTCTGGGCCTGCGCCGTATAAAGACCCAGGGTCTGCAATTGGGTCTGGACCTGCGTATCCGCGTACGAATCGCGCGAACTGATCAGGCCCTGGGCTGCGATTCCCCCCGCCGCTCCCGTCGCGACGTCGAAAGGCTCCGCCGTGATATTCAGTTGCTGGGATGCATAACCCGGCGTGGAGGAATTATCGACGTTCGTTTGAATTACTCCGAGAGCCTGTTGCAGGACATCGAGCGCGTTGCCGGAGGTTCCCAGAGCCGCAATCAGATTCGACATGGGAGACTAACCCTGCATTCCGGGCGTTTCCGAAAATGACGCCGGTTGACGAACAACGCCACCAGCCTGATACAGCACAGGCTGATCGCATGCGAGACCGGGCGCACTTCTCAGAAAGGCCGCGGAAGCGTCAACAAGCCGCTCCAGCCGGGCAACGGATTGCTTCAGATCGAGGACGTTCGCTCGAAGGGGGCTACCGGGCCGCGCGGGCGAGCTTTTCAGAATCTCGGCGGCAGCGCACAGATCCGTGGACGAAGCCTCAAGAGCCGAAACGCAATTACCGATTGCAGACAGATCCACTGCATTCCAGCGGCCGGCGATTTGTTTCAGGCGTTGGTCCGCCTGGACGATCCGGTCGAGAGCCCGATTCCGCGGCGTCATGCTCTACCCGCCGCCGATCCCGCGACTGCACTGCCGACAATGGCACTGCTGACCTTAGCGGAATCCACTGTGTAGCGCCCACTCGCGTAAAGCGCCCCCAGTTGCGTCACCCGAGCCGCATGTTGCAGGTTCTGCGTGGAAATGCCCGCGGATATGCTTTCCGCCACTGAGGAGACTTCGACCTGGTCCCCGCTCTCACCCGCGGAGGCAGTCCGCGCCTTGCCGGATCCCGAAGTGCCCGGAGACGCCTGGCCGGCGCGTCCGGTCTCGGTCGAAGCGAGGCCAGCCGTCTGGTCGTTTTGAATTCTCAGACTCATAACGTCTCCTTCTCAGGGGCGCTGAAATTATAGTTTACGGCCCCTATAACTCACGGCAAGATTATCCAAGGTATACATTCACTACTAACTTAAGTTGACCTCCGGGCGGTGGAGCCTGGTCAGGCGGCCGAAGCAGAGCGACTTTTTCCCGAGCAATTTAAAGTCCAGGCAAGGTAAAAGAAAGGCACCTTCGTAGGTGTTGTTTTACAAGGCTGTGCCATTTTAATGGGGAGGGCCGGCAGATACTCCCGCGCAGCGGACTTTGCCTTGCCGCCAATGCGAGCCAGTATTTCCTCAGACAAAGGGGTATGCCCGAAAAGAAAGCCTCTTCTCCGGTCGTTACAGGAAAGAATTGACACCGAATATTTGCAGGAATCCTGGCATCGCCATTCTCATACATTGCGGGCATATCCGGAATAAAGATTTACCCCAGAGGCTCGTGTCGTGGCGAAGACGCGCATCGTCGATGGTCTCGCCGGCAGCGGCCCTCACAATCGAGGGACACGGCCTTTCAAGGAATGACAGGCTGAGGGAAGTAAGTTCCCATGGGACGCGGCTCTTTCAGAATTACCGGGGTCTCTGAAAACCACCCGTCCGGATGCAAGACTGAACACGATTAAGGCAGCAGACGATCAAATAAACTAAAAATAAAGATCGCCTAAATCTATAAAATTTTATTTGAGTTAACCAAAGAGGACGTGCGGGGTCCACAGATTTTAGCAATACTACTAACTTCAACAGAGGTTATCCAAGGACCACCATGACTCAGGGAGCTCTACTCATCATCGGCAAGGATTCACCAGACGGCGAAGGCCGTTTGACAGACACAGACTGGCAGGAGTTGCTGCCCGGTTACTCCATTCGCAGTCTGGCCTCGTTGAGCGAGGCTCAGGCAGCTTTCGAAGCCGAAGAGATCGATTGTGTTTTGGTCCTCGATCCGGCGGCAGGTGAGGATCCAATCGATATTCTGGAAGCAATCCACTCTCTTAACTCGACCCTGCCGGTGGTTTTCCGCCGTTCCGATATGACCGCATTCACGGCCGCCCGTCTGATTTACGCAGGAGCCGCGCATTGCTTCGATTCGCGCGACTCCATCGGAAGTCTTCGGGAAATGCTGGAGACTGCCATCAGTCAGAAGCGGATGCAGGACCGGAGCAGGCAGGCGGCGGCCCGCTGCCCCGAACCGTGGCGGGCTTTTCTTATTGGGGAAAGCCGCGCCATGGAAGCCGTTGCCGAGACCGTCAGGCTGGTGGGCCCGAGACGATGTACGGTACTGATCAGCGGCGAAACGGGAACCGGCAAGGAAATGGCCGCCCGTGCGATACATATGGCGAGTCCGCGATCCAGGCACCCCATGGTGGCTATCAATTGCAGCGCATTGCCGGAGAACCTTCTTGAAGCGGAGCTGTTCGGACATACAAAGGGCGCGTTCACGGGTGCGGCCAACCTGCGCATCGGGAGGTTTGAACAGGCCCATCAGAGCACCATTTTTCTGGATGAGATCGGAGACATGCCGCTCGAGCTGCAGGCAAAATTGTTACGCGTTCTGCAGGACCGCGAAGTGCAGCGCCTGGGCAGTTCCGAAAACATCAAGATCGACGTTCGTGTGATTGCGGCGACCAACGTGGATTTGGAGGAACGCGTTAAACAGGGAAGATTCAGGGCGGATCTTTTTTACCGCCTGAATGTCGTTCCCCTGCGCATGCCGCCGCTGAGCAAACGGACCACCGACATACCGGCGCTTGTCAACCACTTTATCCGCAAGGTTTGCAACGGGGAGAATATTCCGCTGAAACGGCTCTCGCCGGAGGCGTTGTGCCGGATTTGCGCCAATCCCTGGCCGGGCAATGTGCGGCAACTGGAAAATATGGTTGAAATGGCGGTAGCGATCAGCGGCGATCGCGATGTGCTTCATCCGAGGGATTTCGGTCTGACGGATTCCGGACCGCGGAGCACGTCCGCGGGCGCAGTTGCCCAATTCCCGCCGTCCTTATCGGGCCCCATTCATTTCGACACCGCGGTATCTCAGTTTCAGCTGGCAATCCTCGATGCGGCGCTCCGGCAGAGCAACGGTAACAAGACCGTCGCCGCGCAACGGCTGGGCATCAAGCGCACAACGCTGATCATGAAAATGCGCAGTCTGGAAAACTCCGGCTATCTTCAGAAGGTGGGTTAGGGACGGGACGGACAGGCGAAAGCGCCTGTCCCGCAATGCCCACACTCTTTCCATTAAGCGACGGACCCCTCAAGCAGCCGACTCAGTTTGAGGAGCAGTTCGACCTCTTCCTGTTGAACTCCCAATGCCGCGGCTATGCCGGGAACCGTTTCCCCCCGGTGGTGCATGCGCAGCGCCTTCGCTCGCGTCGTGAGATTCATCCCGTGAACGCTCAGGAGGGGCGATGGAGAGGGCTGGTCGGCCGGCGCCGTCCTTATTTCTTCGATGCCGGCGGCAAGATCCCGCAGCGCCGCTTCGGTGGAGAGGCGGAACGCCTCGAATGTCTTCTGCGCGGCCCGCGCTTCGAATTTCGTGAAAATCCAAAGCGCCGACGATGCGATTAATCCCGCCCCGAGGAGGGAAGTTTGTACGAAAGGTTCGAATACCCAGTCGGCGCTCATGCAATTTCTCCGGCAGTCTCCCGGTTGTCCCCGGCGGTTGCGAACGGCGAGGCCGCCAATCGGTCGCGCCGGCTGGATATTTCGGATATTCGAACTCCATAGCAGCCCTTAACCGTGACCGCCTCGCCCAGCGCCACTACATGGCCATTGACCATCACTTCAACAGGTTCGTCAACCCCGCGAGCAAACTCGATAACGGAACCCGTAGTCAGCCCGGCAATGTCGCGCAACGCCATCTGAGCGGAGCCGAATCGCAGGGTGATGGGCAGCTCGATGTCGAGGAGCATGCCCAGGTTGGAGTCTGCCTGGTTGTGCGCAACTGTGGGCGCGAGGTCTGGCTGAGCGACGAAGAAGCGCACACTCGTGCCAGAGGAGAACTCTATTTGAAGGGCGTCCCAGGCATCGGGGTCGGCCGGGCTCTCCGTCCCCATTTCGCCGCTGCCCCACGACCGGTCCAATATGCCGGACAAATTGACGGCGGCCGAAGCAGGCAATTCACCGGGCAAATCTGGATTCCGCATCCCGAGCAGTAACGCCGCGTCGACCTCACTGAGGCCGATCCAGATGGCCGGCGGAGCCGAAGATCGCCACCAGAGCATATTCGGCGGCACGTCTCTTGCGGCTTCCCTTGCGTCGGAGGGGATGATGCGAATCGCCGGGGGGCTGCCTGTGGCTTCCGCCAGAGCGCCGCTCAACGCGGCCGCTACGGCGCCGGTGGATCGGGCCGAGCTGCCGGAGTTTATTGTCGATTTTTGCGGATTCATCGTTTCATTCCACGTTTGGTAGACCAAACTCTTTCGAGATGACTGCGCAGTCGCAGGATGGCCTGAACACGCAGCTGGCCGATGCGCGACAGGTGCATTCCCATTACTTCCGAGATCTCCCGAAGCGTGAGTTCTTCGTAATAGTACAGACTCAGCACAACACGTTCCTGTTTGGGTATCCGGTCGATCGCGAGCGCCAGTATCCTCTCCAGTTCCGACCGCTCCACGATCTGCGAGGGCCACGAGCTTTCATCGTCGGAAATAACGTCCAGAAGATCGTAGGTGCGATCGTCTCCCGAGGACGATTCCAGCCGGTGAATCTCGACCGATTGGGAATCCCCCAGCCATTGGTGATACTCGGCGATCGGTATTGCCAGTTCGGCGGCTATCTCTTCTTCGGCGGGTTCACGCCCCAGCCGCTGTTTGACGCGCTGAATGGCGCGCTCGATGAGCTTCGACCTCTTGCGTGTTTCGCGCGAGGCCCAATCGAGCTCGCGAAGACTGTCCATGATCGCGCCGTGAATGCGGTGTTCCGCATAGGTTTTCAACTGAACATTGAACGAAGGGTCGAAATTGTCGATGGCGGTGAGCAAGCCGACGATTCCGGTGGATACCAGGTCCTCTAATGAAATGTGGTCGGGAAGCCGGTCGTGGATCCGGCCCGCAATGATTCGCACCTGCGGGAGATGTTCGAGCACGAGCCGCTCGCGGCGCAGCGCCGCGTCGCCGTCGAGAGCGAGCTTAGGACCGTAGCTGGCCGTTCCCGTTTCCATCGGTATTCTTCAGGCTGCGGATTGCAAGGTTGATGGCAACTGACGTACCAAAGATTCCGTCAGCCGCTCTCTGGTCGCGGGCTCGATATTTTCCGGAACCAGTTGCCCGTCGCAAAAAAAGGAGACCGGCCTCCTGGTGCGCGCGGCCTCGCAAAATATGGCGCCGAGCGAGTCTGTTTCGTCCAGTCTGGTGAAAATCAGTGCCGACGGGTGGAAGACCTCGAACCGGTTCACCGCATTCTCAAGATCGCGCTGACGCATCGAAGCTGTCAAAACCAGGTGGGTGTCAATGTCCTGACGCCGGCTGAGAAACGCCGCGATATCGGCGCCCGGACCATCGAGCAACGCCGGGCTTAGTCCAGGAGTATCGATCAGCAGGAGGGTGTTGTCCTGCACCGACTCGGCCGCCCGCGCGAGAGCCGACATGCTTTCGGCGCTCTGAAAGGGTACCCCGAGGATGGCTGCGTAGATTCTTAATTGCTCGGAGGCTGCGATCCGCTGCGCGTCGGCCGAAACCAGGCGAACCGGGCGGCCTTTCATCAGGCCCTCCCTGACGGCGAGCTTCACCAGCGTTGTGGTCTTGCCCGAACCGGGGGGGCCGACCAGAGCGGTAACCCTGCCGATGGCGGGGTTCACCTGAATCCGATCATTGAGCTCCGCGATCGCTTCCTTAACGATAATGTCCATATCACCGCCCTGATTCCCGGCGGGAACGGAGATATCCAGCATCAATCGCCGGTTCAGCCGTACGGCTACGGCCTGGTCGATTTCGGCGGCCAGAGCCCGCGAC
Organism: Bryobacteraceae bacterium; assembly: GCA_050015835.1. Lineage (GTDB taxonomy): Bacteria > Acidobacteriota > Terriglobia > Bryobacterales > Bryobacteraceae > BOG-234. Next base: position 28,518 of record JBEKAQ010000021.1, read on the forward strand.
AGGCCTGCTTCCAGCAGCGCTTGTTCCAGCAGACGCGGGCGCATCCCTGGGTGCATACCAGTGTATTGACCGCTCACGCCGGCGCGGATCAGAAGGCTGCGAATCTCCTCGACTTTCTGGCGCAGATCGTCGATCCCGGCGGATGGCTGCGGGGTGGGCGATGGACGCTCGGCACTCCCCACCCCGGTGTTTTCTCCGAAGACGACTTCAACGGGCCCTAAATGGCGGGCCTCGGGAGGCGATTGCCGGCTGTTGAGGAGAAGCGCATCGGGTCCAAGTTCCTTGCGCGCCAAATCGATGGCGTCCGGGACCGACGTCGCGAAATAGGACTTAACACGGATTTGCGGTTGCGTTGTGGTAGCCATAGCTAGTCAATTACTCCAAGAGAAACGATTTTTACGTCAACGGGTATTTCGTTATGCGAAATGAAGAAGAGGTTGCGGATAGAATGCTCCGCCATCTGCCTGAGGAAATAGCGCGATCCCGAACCGGTGACCGCCACGGCAGGGGCCTCGGGGTTACCGGCACACCTGGCGATGCGCTGAAGGATATCGCGGATGGCCTGCGGAGCAAGCGTCAGATGGCTGTTCTGCTCGCCATGTTCGACGGCCCCCTCCACCAACTGCTCGATGGCGGGGCTGACGAGAAACGCGGGCAGTTCCCCGCTGGGTTTCAGGTACGGCTTGACGACAATGCGGCGCAGGCATTGGCGCACGTACTCCGTGATCAGAATCGGATTGCGGATGGTTACCGCGGCCTCGCCCAGCGCTTCGACGATGGTGAGCGAATCGCGAATGGAGACGCGCTCGCGGAGCAGGTTCTGGAGAACCCGCTGTACGGCGGAGAGAGGCAGAAGCTTCGGAACCAGGTCCTCGACGACTTTCGGATGTTCGGCCGCCACCCGGTCGAGGAAGCGTTTGGCATCCTGTCGCGAAAAGAGTTCATGCGCGTAGCGGCGGACCAGTTCGGAAAGATGCGTCCCCATGACGCTGACCGGGTCCACCACGGTAAAGCCCTTGCGCCGGGCGGCGTCGGCCTGGCCTGTCGGAACCCACCATCCCGTCATACCAAACGCCGGCTCTTTACTCTGCTTGCCGCCGGCCGGGGGATCGGCCTTTCCTACGGGTATCGCCAGTTCGCAGCCGGGCGGCAATTCGTAGCGGCCGATTTCCGCGCCCTTGAGAAGGACGACGTACTCATGGGCCTTCAGGGCGATGTTGTCCACCACGCGTACGGGACCGAGGAGAAATCCGCTGTCGCCCGCCAGTTGACGCCTGATTCCGGCGATGCGCTTCAGCAGCGGAGATTCCTCTCGGCCGCCTACGTACTTCACCAGACCCAGCCCCATTTCAATGGTGAGCGGTTCGACTTTCAGCAAAGCTTCCAGATTCTCTTTCGCGCCGGTGGGCTTCGATATCGACTCGGCTCTTTCGACCGCCGCCTGTTTCTTGCGCATGTTCCACGCCGTGTAGCCGAGACCGGAACCCATCGCCAGAAAGGGGATGGTGGGCAGGCCCGGAAATACGGCAAGCACCACCAGGACTCCGCTGGCCAGCATCAGCGGTTGGGGATTTCCAAATAATTGTTTGGCGAAGTCGGCCCCGAGGCGTTCGTCCGAACTGGCCCGCGTAACAATCAGGCCGCCCGAAATGGAAATCATAAGAGCCGGGATGACCGTTACGAGGCCGTCGCCAATGGTCAGCACCGTGTAGGTTTCAATGGCATGGCCCAGATCCATGCCATGCTGCAGAACTCCGATCAGGAAGCCCGCCACGATGTTGATGCCGGTGATCAGGATGCTGGCCACGGCGTCGCGCTGCGTAAAGCGCGACGCCCCATCCATGGCGCCGTAAAATTCCGCTTCCTTCGCGAGATTCTTGCGGCGCAGCCGAGCCTCCGTCTCGTCGATAAGACCCGTGCTCAGATCCGAGTCGATCGACATTTGCTTGCCGGGAAGAGCGTCCAGAGTGAAGCGCGCCGTGACTTCGGAGATGCGAACGGCGCCGTGATTAATGACGACGTACTGAATCGCGATCAGCACCAGAAAGATCACCGCGCCGATGATGTAATTGCCGCCCACGACGAAGTTGCCGAACGCCTGAATCATGTCGCCGGCGGCGGAGGTCCCCGTGTTGCCGTTCATCAGGATGAGGCGCGTGGCGGAAATATTGAGCGCAAGCCTGAACAGAGTGAGCAGGAGCAGCGTAGTAGGGAAGACGTTGAACTCGACCGGCTTCCGAATGTGCATCGCGACCATCATGATGATTACCGATGTCATGATGTCGGTCACGATGAGCACGTCCAGAACGAAACCCGGTAACGGCGTGATCAGGGCTATCACAATCCCCAGCACGGCGAGGGGAACGCCCAGGTCCCGCATATGCGCCGGCGTCATGAAAGAGAGCGGCTTCCATGGCGCTACCGTAGTCAATGCTTTCGTCTCTGCCAAATAGTGCCTCCCGGTTCTACGCCGGCCCCCTGCGATTCATGACGCGGAAGATGTACGCCAGCACTTCCGCGACGGCTTTATAGAAATGAGCCGGAATCTCCTGACCCACATCGACCGATTTATAGAGCCCCTGGGCCAGGGGAGGGTTCTCGATCAGGGGGACCTGATTCTCGAGCGCCTTCTGACGAATTCTGAGCGCCAGATAGTTCTTGCCCTTCGCGACTACCTTCGGCGCGCCCTTTTCCTCGAGACTGTATTTGAGCGCGACCGCGTAGTGGGTCGGATTCACAATGACCGCGGTAGCCGTCGGTACTTCCTTCATCATGCGGCGGCGCGCCACATCGCGGCGAATTCTGCGGATGCGCTGTTTCACGACGGGATTGCCGTCGACCTCTTTCATTTCGTCGCGAATGTCCTGCTTGCTCATCTTCAGCTCGTTCCGATAGCGAGTCTTCTGACGCACCAGATCCACCAGACCGAAGACCACGAACAGACCCGAGGCTTTCCACAACAGAGCTTCAATGGACCGGCCGACCAGACCGACGCCGCTCACCAGGCCGGTCAGCGGCAACGCGAGAAAACCTGTGAGATTGTCTTTGACAAGGAAGTACACGGCTGCGAAGAACACCGGGATCATGATGGCGGCCTGAATCAGTGCCGGCAGGTTCTGTCTGGGAAGCTGGCGCAGGCGCGCGAGCGGGTCGAGGCGCTTCAGATCGGGGGTAAGCTTTTTGAAACTGAAGCCGAAGCCGGTGACCACCAGTTGCACGGCAATGGTGATTCCAATCATCACCGCGCCCAGCATGGCTACGGGAATCATCATCTGCTTCATCAGACCGAGGCAGATGAACACGAGGTCCATCGGGTTCAGCCGGGGATTCAGCGCGGTCTCGATCAGGCTCATGAATCCACTCTGCATGCTGTGGATCCAGACCGGCCCCCAGACGTGCAACAGGCTGACGAAGGCCAGAAACTGCATAGAGCCGACGAAGAGCCGGGCGGTCGGGAAATTGCCCTCTTCGCGCGCCTTGAGCAGACGCCGGGGAGTCGGTTTCTCCGTTTTTTGATCGCTTCCGGCCATAGCGCTCTCAGCGACCGATCAACGATCGGATGGCCGCAAAACCAGTGGCGCTGCCGCCCCGCAGCAGCGCGGGCAACAACACGGCAATCCAGCCGAACAGGGCCAGGCCAACCACCATTTTTACGGGAAACGCGATGGTCAGAAGATGAAGCTGCGCGTTAACGCGGCCGAGCAGCGCGAGGGAGATATCGACCATGATCATCACCGCGAGGACCGGAAGCGCAAGACGCAAACCTGTCGAGAACATGGTGGATCCTGCAAGCAGGATCGATTCGACCGCGCCCCGTGACAGCGTGAACGACCCGGGCGGGCACGTTTCGAGACTGCGGGCGAAGATTCGTAATACCTCGCGGTCGAGGCCCATGGCGAAGAACAAGGCCGCGGCCGCCGTTTGCGCGAATACCACGAGGACGGTCGAATCGGCCTGCGTCGCGGGGTCGACCGTGGAGGCGAACGAGTAACCCGCCTGCAGGCCGATCATCTGCGCGCCCACCATAAACGCTTCGATGGCAAACCCAACTGCCAGCCCGATGCCGATGCCGAGCGCCGCTTCCGACGCGATCCAGGCCACGAAGAGACCGGGGCGAACGTCTCCGGCCGGGTGCGGCCACACGGGAAACAGCGCCAGGGCAAGCCCCAGCACGAGGAGGATTCGCGCCGGATCGACGGCGCTCCTGAGGCCCGGCAGGGGCACGAATACGAACACGCCGGACAGGCGCACCACGGTCAGAAAGAAGCCGAGGACGGTTGAGATCGAAAGCGCGTGGCTAACGCCCATGGTTATCGTCCATAACGAGCCAGATCTCCCAGAATCCCCACCATGTATACAGTCATCTTCTGGAGCATCCACGGCATGGCGATGACGAAGGCGGCGAGGAACGCGATGAGCCGCGGAATGGCGCTGAAGGCCGAATCCTGAATCGATGTCAGAATCTGGACGAAGCTCACGGCGATGCCCGCGACGAAGCCCACCGCGAGCAAAGGCGCGCTCAACAGGAGCGCCGTCATCAACGCCTGTCGAACCATCTGGATCACGAGTTCCGGTGTCATGCGTAGAATCCTTTCACCAGGGAGCCGATCACAAGATTCCAGCCATCGGCGAGCACGAACAGCAGAATCTTGAATGGCGCGGAAATCATTACGGGCGGCAGCTGCACCATTCCCACGGAAAGCGTTACCGATGCGACCACCAGATCGATGATCAGGAAAGGCATGAAAAGAACCGCGCCGATCTGGAAGCCCGCCTTCAACTCGGAAAGGATATAAGCGGGAATCAGGATTCTCAATTCGAGATCCGACGCGTTGCGTGGCGGCGGAGTGTGCGAGATATCGACAAAGAGTTTGACGTCCTTTTGCCGGGCAAACCGGATCAGAAATTCCTTGAGCGGTTGCGTTCCGTCTTCGAAGGCCTGCGACGCTGAGATTTTGTTCTCCTGTAGTGGTTCCAGCCCTTTGTGGTACATATCGATCGCCACGGGCTGGATAATCAGCATCGTCAGGAAGAGAGATACTCCGAGGAGCACCTGATTGGACGGCGTAGTCTGGGTGCCGAGAGCCTGCCGCAGAAAGTGCAGCACGATGGCGATGCGAAGAAACGGCGTGATCGACATGATGATGGCGGGGAGCAGAGTCAGCAGCGTCAGCAGAATCACGATCTGCATCGGTACGCCGAGCGAGTCGCCCGATTTTCCGAGGTCGATGCCGAACATGCTGGTACTCGCGGGAGCGGCGGCGAACGAAGGCGCTGCAATAAGGAAGGCGAGGACTCTGGCAACAGGGGTTATAAAGGGCGCCAGGCGCCTGAGGTCCCGCTTCATCGGGCCAACCGCCCTTCGTTCTCGATGGATTCGAATCCCCCGCCGTCGAGAACGGAACATCCCCCGGGCGAAACGGCAATCAGAATCACGCGGCCGGCGACCCTGACGAGATGCAGAGAGTGCTGCGCGGTCAGAGGCAACCGCTCAATGGACTGCAGGCGGCGCTCGCCGGCGGTGCCGATGCCTTTCACGGCGAAGCGGACCATGCCTTTGGCGCGCAATACGTACAGCGCGGCTCCCAGCATGGTCAATACCGCCATTACCACGATCGCCTGTTGAATGTCCTCCACTCTTATTCGTCTCCCCGAAACCTGAGCATGCGGACCACGACTTTACCCCCGGCAGCGGTCAGCTCGCCCACGCCAAGGACGGAATGGCCGGCAATCACGTCGACGTTTTCGCCGGCCTGGAGACTGGTTTCGATGACGCTGCCGGCCTTCAGATCGAGCAGATCGCGAACGTGCAGTCGCGGGCCCTCGATCTGCGCTTCGATCTCCAGCGGAACGTCCATGAACCGCGCTAATTCCGTTGCTTCCATGGATCAGGCCTCAGGCATGAACCAGATTGAGCGTTTCCTGGAGAAGCTGGTCGGCGGTTGTGATCACGCGGGAATTCGCCTGATAGCTTCGCTCGAAGGTGAGGAGATTGGTAAATTCCTGGGCGATATCCACCGTCGACGATTCGAGCGCGCCCGCCACAATCTGACCGCGCGATCCCGTACCGGCGGCGCCGATGGCGGGCGTGGCCGTGGTCGCCGAGGCCGCCAGGTTATTATTTCCAACTGCCGTCAGGCTATCCGGATTACCGATGGCGGCGACAGCCAGTTGCCCGGCCGTGACCTGCTGCCCATTGGAATAAGTCGCCACCAGCAGTCCGCCGTTCTGCAGACTGACGGAATTGATCTGGCCTGCCGGGAAGCCGTTCTGGGTGGTAGACGAAACCGCCGAAGCCTCGGCATACTGCGTGATGTTCGAAGATCCCGAAGGCCCATAGAGATTCCAGCCGATCGACATGTTCGCGGCGCCGTCGGCCAGCCCCGTGATGCTGACTGTTTGCGGATCCGAGGCCGCCGCCGGGCTGGTGAGATTGCCGTTGGAATCGAATGTAAGAGTTCCCGACGCGACGGTCGCCGGAGTGGTGCCACCACCGGTCAGATCGCTCGCCGGAAGCGTCAGGTTGTAACTCCACGTACCGGTTCCGGTATTGGTAAAAGTGGCAGTCAGGGTATGGCTGGTGCCTTCGCTGTCCACAACCTGGATCGGCGTGCTGAAAGTGGTGGGAGTTGCCGTGCTTGAAGGGGTTGAATCGAGATTCAAAGCGAGACTCATCGTGGTTGTCGGCGTGGCGGCCACGTTGGCCCCTACAGGTACCGTAATGGGACCGATGGCGGAATTGGTATTCACGACGCCGTTGGTCGCGCTCCAGCCCTGCACGAGATCGCCCGAGGAGTCGACCAGTTGACCGCTTGAGTTCACCTGAAAGCTGCCGTCTCTGGTGTAAAGAGTCTGGTTATTCTGATTGGTGACGACGAAGAAGCCGTTGCCCTGGATGGCGGCATCCGTTGGGCCATTGGTCGTCTGAATCGATCCCTGAGTGTACTCGGAAACAGCGGTAACCTGGCCGACGCCCATGCCTAACTGTCCGGACGAGCTCGAGTCGCCGAGCTGCTGCGACATGAGATCGGAAAATTCGACTTCGCTGGCTTTGTATCCGGTGGTATTCAGATTGGCGAGGTCGTTGCCGACCAGATCGATTGCGGTGGAATCGGCGTTCAGGCCGGAAAGTGCGGTTGAGAATGCGGATATCATTATTTTTCTCCTGAGTCCTGGCGTTGCGGTGTTCTGTCGTTCAGCTCGTAGTCGATGTGGTTGCGTTCGTAGTGACCGGGTTGGTAGTCGCGTCGGACGTGGTTGCTGCCGTTGGCGAACCCGAAGTGGCGGACGTGGTAGCGGCGGCGAGTTCGTCGGTGTCGCCGCGGATCGCGATCACCTGCTCGAGCTCGCTGAATTGTGCCAGCTGGGTGACGAACGTCGTGCTGTCCGTCGGATTCAGCGGATCCTGATTCTGCAGCTGGGATACCAGCAGTTGCAGGAAGACTCCTTCGCTGGGAGCCGCGCTGCCCAGGCTCGTCGAGCTGGAGCCTGCGGAACTTGTGCCGGAGGCCGCCGCCTGCGCCGCGGAAGCCGATGAACCGAATAATGAGCTAGCTGGTGAGGCCATGGAATTGTCCTGTCGTTTGTCCAGTCGATGCGGTCCCGCTGTCAAGATTCGACTGGAGTTCTTGTATCCAGCGAGGCCGGTTGGAGGGGTTGTTGTCACGCTGGCCTCGGTTGTGCTGAGACGAGCCGGAATTGGACTGCGCGTCGCCGGAGGGCGGTTGATGCGATGAATTTCCGGATTCACCGGCTGATTCCGGAGCCGCGGCCGAATGGCCGGGGCGCCAGGTTTCGGTTTGATATCCGCTCTCGTTCAGCCGGTTGGTCAGTTCGGACAAACCTTGCCGCAGCCCCTGCGTAGTAAGGTTGTCGTCGGATTTGACCGCAATCTGCAGATCGCCCGCGCGCTGAACGATCCGCACATCGACGTTTTGACCCTGCGTCGATTCAACTCGCACCGAGATATCTTTCATCGGCGCGGCCGGACGCAAGAGCGGTTCGGGAGCCACCGTCTCACCGGACGCCGGCGGCTTGCTCGCGGAGGAAGAACCGGAAGCGCCCGCCGCTACCCCCGCATTGCGCGACTCTTCTTCGACGAGGGCGCCATGGTGGAGCGGTAACGACCCGGCGGTTGTTTCATAATTCTGTTTTGGATCTTCCTCCATACCTGGCTTCTTATCCGCATCGCTTGCATCCGCCGAAGCTCCATTCGCACGGTCATCCGGAGTTTGCCGGGTCGCGCGCACTTTTGAATCCTGCGGAGAATCCGCGCCTTCGGAGTCGGATGCCGCCGCATAGCCGGGAGTCTTTCGAGCTGTCGAATCGGCCGTGTTCCCCGAATTGACGGCAGAGATTCGAGGCAGGGGCAGCATGGATCTGCCCGGCTGCACCTTGACGGCGAAGGCAAGCTGTTGGAGGCTTCCGTCGCCCACGTCACCGGCGGGAGCGGCCGGCGTGGGAGCTGCCGCAAGACTATCTGTTGAGAGAGGTTCGTTGACGGATACCGCACCAATCCGATTTTCCACGCGCTCTGCATAGGCGGGGACGGCCGGAATCGATTCAGCAGCGGTGGCAGGGAATTCCGGCGCAGACAGCGCACTCTTCAGCGGAGCTGGAGCGGCGGGCGCCTCGGCCTGAGCACCCGTGGGAGCCGCCGGAGCGGGCGCAGGTGACACCTGCCCTTCATTTCTATATGCGTCTCTTCCTTTGTCTTCGGTGGAATCCGGTTGCCGGGTGGTGTGGAGACGAGGTAGCGGCCGGTCGAATGTTACGGGATCGGAAGCGGATTTTCGCAAAAAAGCCGGTGGCACGATGTTCTGGCCGGGTACGGCTTTGAAAGCCGCAGCGGCCGGCTGTACTGACGCCGCCGCACGCTGAAGCAATGTCCTGGGTACCTGTGTCCGGGGGACGACCGACTCAGGAACAGACTCTCCCGCGGTATCGGTCCGCGGCGGAACGACAGGCTCGTTGAACGCCGAATCCGCGGACGACAGCTGTTCAGTGAACCCGGCCGTCTCATCGCCGGAAGGAGTTCGGGATGAGACTAAGCCGGGCGCCACCACTGCGGTGTCAGGAGCGAGAGGAGAGATGAGCACCGCTCGGTGTCAATGCACTCCTCCGGCCAAAAACATTCCTGTTGCTTTTCACGGGGATAGCCACCCGAGGCCGCCGTTAGGGTTTTGACGGTTGTGCCGGGTGTCAAACCTTTGACGAGAAGAACTCACCCTTATTGCCTTTTATCGGATGCTTTATCCTGCATTTCTAATCTCGTTTCAAACGTTTTTTGTTCGGCCATTCATTTGCACTGATGCCAGTCGCATATGGACAACCTGAGTATCGCGGCGGTCAGCGGGCTTCGATCCCGGATGCAATCCCTCGATCTGCTGGCGAATAATCTGGCCAATTCCGCAACCAGCGGTTACAAGAGCGACCGCGAGTACTACGGACTCTACACATCCGACGACTCCGAGAACGGCATCGATGGAGGCGCCGGAGCGTCGCTGCCCGTCGTCGAGCGGCAATGGACGGACTTTTCCCAGGGCGTTATCGAGACCACCGGCAATCCTCTTGACGTTGCTCTTGGCGGCAACGGCTTCTTCACCGTGAATGGCCCGAAAGGGCTTTTGTATACCCGCAACGGAAGCTTGCGGATATTGCCCACGGGCGAGCTGGCAAATGGCGACGGCTACCCGCTGCGCAGCACCAGCGGCACAACGATTAATGTCAACGCGGGAAAACAGATCAACATCACTAAAGAAGGCGTCGTTCAGCAGGACGGCCAAAGTGTGGGCCAACTGGATGTGGTGGATTTCGGTTCCACCAATTCCCTGCTGAAGACCGGCAGCGCGAGCTTTCAGAACACGGATCCGAAAAACGCACCCACCGCCGCCTCGAACGTCGATGTGGAACAAGGCAAGCTCGAAGGCTCCAATGTTCCGGTGGCCTACGCGGCCATGCGCCTGGTCGGTATCATGCGGCAATTTGAAATGCTGCAAAAGGCGATTGGAATATCGAGCGACATGGACACGAAATCGATACAGGAAGTCGCGCGCGTGAGCGCCCAGTAAAGGAAAGGACGGATATAAGAAAAATGATTCGGGCACTTTACAGCGCGGCCAGTGGAATGAACGCGCAGCAACTCAATGTGGATAACATCGCCAACAATCTCGCCAACGCGAATACCACGGGCTATAAGACCCGCCGGGCGCAGTTCCAGGATCTGCTGTATCAGAGCATGGTTCAGCCCGGCGCCGCGGCGAGCCAGCAATCCACGGTTCCGGCCGGCTTACAACTGGGACTCGGAACACGGTCGTCGTCGAACGAAATCATTTTTACGCAGGGTAATTTTTCGGAGACGGACAACCCGCTCGATCTGGTGATTCAGGGCAACGGTTTCTTTCAGATCCTCCAGCCGTCCGGCCAGCTCGCCTACACTCGCGACGGATCGTTCCAGCTGGACCAGAACGGCAACGTCGTGACCTCGAATGGAAATCTGCTGCAACCGCAAATCACCATTCCGTCGAATGCCCAATCGGTCACCATAGCGGCCGATGGTACCGTCAGCTATCTGCAACCCGGTCAAACGGCCGCCACCAAGGCCGGTCAGATTCAGATCGCCGGGTTTCAGAATCCCGCCGGTCTGAACAATCTCGGCCAAAATCTGTATCAGCCCACGGAGGCTTCCGGCTCGGCGATCATAGGTCCGCCGGGCGGGCAGGACGGCTTCGGTACGCTGTTGCAGGGTTACACGGAACAGTCCAACGTCAGCATTGTTCAGGAATTCATCAATCTGATCACTGCGCAGCGCGCCTACGAAGCGAACTCCAAGGTGGTCAAGGCCGCCGACGAAATGTACCAGCAAGTCAACAACCTGAAGCAATGACCATGCACCGTCTCACGATCTGTTGGTGTATTGTTTCCTGGGTTGCAGTGAATCGAGCCGTGGCGCAGACTCCCTGCCTTACAGTTACGGGCGAGCAGATTCTCGGCGGCGATCTGGCGCGCACCGTCCCCGCTCTGGCGAAAATCTCGCCCAACATTCCATTGGCGCCGTCGCCGTTGCCCGGCAACACGCGCATTTTTTATCTTTCGGAATTACAATCTATCGGCGCGCGCTTTTCCATTCAGGTGTACGAGCCGCCGGAAGTGTGTTTTCGGTTCGCCACCGAGCCCCTGAATCGCGACCGCGTTACAGAAGCGATGCGCAACGCCCTGCACATCCCCGATGCGCGGATTGAGCTGCTTGAAACGAGTCCCGGTCCGGTCCCTCTCGGCGCGATCGAGTTTGCACGGGAAAATCTCGGAGTTCCGGCTTCGCCCGGCCAGCACACGCCGGTGCCCTGGCGCGGGGATGTGGTGTACGCCGGCAATCGACGATTTCCGATTATGACGAAGGTGCGGATTACCGCGCCGGTAAGCAGATTGGTCGCCGTCGAGGCTTTGCGGTCCGGTGTCCCCATCAAATCCGGCCAGGTTCGCGCGGAACTCATCGAAAGCTTTCCCCCGGCCGTAAGCGGCGGCATCTCGGTCGAGGAGACAGCGGGGATGATTCCGCTGCGCCCGGTCGCCGCGGGAGCGGAGGTTCTCCCGGATAATCTAAAGCGGCCCAACGATGTCAACCGCGGCGATCTGGTCCGCGTTGAGGTCCGTTTTGGGGCGGCTCATCTGGCCCTGACGGGACGGGCCGAGGCGGCGGGCCGCGTCGGAGACATTATAGCGGTGCGCAATCCGGATAGCAGCAAAGTGTTCAACGCGTTGGTGGAAGGGGTTGGCAGAGTGCTCGTCGAGCGGCGTGACAATGAATAGGACTCGGCGGCAACGGCTTCGACAAAGAGACTGACATGATCGCCCACAAACTGCTGTGTTACACATTTTGCGTCTTATTAATTGCCCCGGGTTCGTTCGCCGCCTCGAAGAAAAAGAAGGTCGTGGAGCCCAGCGCGCTCGATAAATACATTCAGGAGGCCCTCAGCAACGCCGCGCCCACTCCGATACAGGCGTCGGCGGGCTCGCTGTGGACGCCCGCTTCGCGAATTACCGATCTCGGCAGCGATCTGCGCGCTATTCAGGTGAACGATCTGGTGACGATCGTGGTGGCCGAGCAGGCTTCCGCGGTGGCGACGGGAGCCACCCAGACTTCGCGCAAGTCCTCGGTTGAAAGCTCCGTCACGTCGCTGGCCGGCCCCAAGAGCGCGACTGGCGCCCTGGCCAATCTCCTCACCTCGAATAACGATACGGAGTTGAATGGCAGCGGCACCACCAGCCGCGGCACCACGCTGAGCACAACTCTCAGCGCGCGTGTGACTCATGTGCTTCCGAACGGGTACCTCGTGCTGGAGGGCACCAAAGACGTTCAGGTTAACTCCGAACACCAGTTGATCAAGGTGAGGGGCATCATCAGACCGATGGACCTGAGCCCGGGCAACATCGTCACCTCCACTCAATTGGCGCAGCTCGAGATCAATATCGACGGCAAGGGTGTCGTAAACGACGCCATTCGGCGGCCTATGTTTCTTTACAGGATACTGCTCGGACTTCTTCCGTTCTGAAGCTCGCTTATGAAATTCACGCTTTACGCGGCTGGTGCAGACCGTTTTCTCCGCGCAGAGTCTCACCAATCTTCTCGAGCGTATGGGCCTGACCGTCTCTCCAACCGCCATCCAGGTCAAGAACACGGCGGCTGTGATGGTGACGGCGACGCTTCCTCCGTTTTCCCAGCCTGGCGCCCGCATCGACGCCACCGTCGCCGCGATCGGCGACGCTCCCAGCCTGCAGGGCGGCATTCTGCTGATGACGGGAATGAAAGGCCCCGATGGCCAGGTCTACGCGGTGGCCCAGGGCCCTCTGGTATTAGGCGGGTACGTGGCCGGCGGCCAGGCGAACACGCGCGCCGTAAACCATCCCACCGTAGGCAGAATGCCCAATGGAGCCATTGTCGAACATGGCGCCCCGGCCACCATTTTCGGCGATCGGTTGCACCTGCAACTGCAACAGGCCGATTTCGCCACCGCCGCCCGCATCGCCAGCGCCGTGAACAAGCAATTCGAGGGCGTCGCGCACGCCGACAATTCCGCGCTGATCACCGTCGACGTGCCCGAATCCTGGCGCAAACAGCCTACCGAGTTCATCGCCGAAATCGAGAGTCTGACGATCGAACCCGACAGCACGGCCAAGATCGTGGTCAATGAGCGAACCGGGACCATCATTATGGGAAAACAGGTCCACATCGCGCCCGTCGCCATTATGCAGGGCAACCTTACGGTGGAGATACAGACCATCCAGCAGGTATCGCAACCGAACCCTTTGAGCGGCGGCACGACCAAGGTGGTCCCTCAGGTAAATGTGGGTGTCACGCAGGATAACGCCAAAAATCTGGTTCTCAAAAACGGGGCAACCGTCGAGGAACTCGTCCAGGCACTCACGTCCATCGGTTCCAGCCCGCGCGACATCATTTCCATTCTTCAGAATCTGAAGACCGCGGGAGCTCTGGAGGCGGAGCTTGAAGTAATTTAAGTGGCGCGGATTTCCGGTCCGCGCAGGAGGTTCATGTGAAGCTCGATAAACTTGCCGGCGCCGGCACGCCTGTCATGAGCGCCGGCGCGGCGCCGAAAGACGATCCAGCCAAAGTCAGGGAATCGGCAAAGCAGTTTGAGGCCTTGCTGATCGGGCAGATGCTCAAATCCATGCGGGATTCGGAAGGAGGATGGCTGGGCACGGGGGAGGACGATGCCGCTTCGTCCGCCATGGAATACGCTCAGGAAAGCTTCGCTCAGTCCCTCGCGGCGAGCGGCGGCCTCGGGCTCGCATCGCTGGTGGTCAAAGGGCTTCAGAATTCCGAGGAGTAACTAGGCGTTCCAGCTATGCGCACCATAACCCGGCGTCGTCTCCACCTTTGGAAGAGCGCCCCAGTCGGCCGGAACTCTGGACATCTGTATGTCGCCCTTCTCCAGGGATTTGCGCAGCGAGATCGCGTGCCATGCCTCGCCCAGCGTCTTCAGCAGGGCTTCGACTTCGGCGAGCGGATCGTCCGCGCGCTTCAGATTGGCTACCGTCAGCCTTCCTCTCATGTACTGGTAGAGTCTTGCCAGATTGGAGGCGATGGCGCCGCCGAGCTCGCGATCGAGCGAACTGTCCAGTTCTCCCAGAATCGCTATGGTCTTCGAGATCGCCTTCGCCCGCGCGGCTATGTCTCCCCGCGCCAGACCACTCCGCGCCTCCTGAACGTTCAGAATCGCGTATTCATAGAGTATGTCGATCAGTTCCACGGGGTCCGCCGACAATACCCTGGTCTCGAGATAAGCCGTCTTCCATGTCATTCCGACGTTTCTCCCGTCTGTTTTGAATTCCCGGAAGAGACCTGGCTCAGCATGCGCAGAATGTTTTCCGGAGGAAACTGGTCGAGCACGGTTCCGGTGCTTCGTTCTACTACGACAACCACAAAACGGTGGCTCTCGGGGTCCCGAACCACGCTGAATTCGCGATCGGCGATATCGAGATTGTTCAGTTGGTGGGCGGCGATGAACGCATTGCGCCGGCTGTCGCTTTCCGCGGGATCGGGCTGTTTCGCGGTGGCCGAGCCACTCAGGTCCGTCCGGCCGATTGGGGAAACATCCATAATTCTCCTCTCATTCACCGCATCGGCGTACCACCGCCGATTTCCAGAAAATTTATCCGTCCCCGGACGCCACGCATGACAAGATCGTTCTTCGCCGGCCTGTTTTTCGCGGCAGTCGCTCATCCAGGCAACACGGCATTGCATGCGCAGACTCGGCCTGAGTCCACCGATACCAGGCCGCGCATCGAAAAGGCGATCGGGAGACAAAGAAAAGCTATAAGAGGGATGGAGGAATCCATCGCCCATCAACGACGATCCATCGCGCGGCAGCCATGGCATCCGCAGTCACGCGACTTTCTCGCTTCCCCGTCCGCAATCGATTTCACCCCGCCGGCGGATGCCCCGCGCTGTGATGCGCTGCCACCCGGCAGGATCGACCTGCTGGTAAATGAGGCGGCCGAAAGTGCGTCGGTCGCACCGGAGCTGATACGGTCCGTGATGTGGCAGGAATCCGGCTTCAGGCCCTGCGCATTCTCCGCCAGGGGCGCCATGGGGCTGATGCAACTCGAGCCCGAAACGGCCGAACACCTTGGTGTTAAGGATGTCTTTGATCCGGCGGCTAACGTTCTGGGCGGCGCCAGACTTCTCAAACAATTGCTCGATCGTTATGGGGGCGATCTGAGCCTTACCCTCAGCGCCTATAATGCCGGAACGCGAAAGGTCGACGCGGCGATGAGCGTGCCGCTCATTCCGGAAACCATCGATTACGTAAACCGGATACTGGCGCGGCTGTCGCCGGCGAATCTGCCGCCGGCCCCGGCCGAAGAACCGAAAATCGCGGGGGTGGAAGAGAGGGACGGTCAATCGTCCCGTGACAGGGCTCCCGATATCAATTTGCGGCTGACGGGGAGCGACGGCGGTAAATAATCCGCCGACGAAACCACTGATTTGAGTGCCGCGAGCCGATCCGCGCGCCCCTCGGGAAGCGCGGCGGCGTGCGACAGCTGAACTTCATCGCCGCCCTCACTGGCCGGCCCGTTTGCGGGCAAGGGAGGCGAAGACGCTGCCGCCCGCGTCGACGCCACTTCCGGCGAGAAGGTGGAATTGTCGATTCTGATCATGGTACGGCCCGGTATCCTTTCATAATATGCATCGAACTCATAATACTTATCGAACGCAGCGCGCTGTTTTATAAGTTTTGGCCCGAAGGCTGGTACTGGAACCGCTTCTCGCCGCGTCGGGCGCGGTCAAGGCCGATAGCTCCTGTTCCGCTTCTCCTCGTACATGGATTCGTCCGCGCGGGAGACCAGTTGCGTAAGGTCTTCACTCCGATCCCAGACGGCGATTCCAATCGACGCGCTCAATTCAACCGCGCAGGTTCCTCGTGGAGTCTTAACCTTATACGTTCCAAAAGCCCATTTCCGAACCCGATCCACACAGTTCCGGGCCTCGCCCGGATCGCCGTCCATAACCACGATGAATTCGTCGCCGCCCCACCGCCCGATCAGGTCGCTGGATCGAAATTGAGCGCGCATCTCCGCCGAAAACTGTTTCAGCAGGTCGTCGCCCGCCATGTGGCCGTAATTATCGTTAACGGGCTTGAAAGAATTCAAGTCGAGCAGGATGATGCAGAAGGGACGTCCTTCCTCCCGCCGTTTGGCGATCGCGGATTCAATTCCGCGGCGATTCAGGATTCCGGTAAGCGCATCCACACATTCGCGCCGCTCAGCCTCCGCGAGCTGCTTTCTGTAGCCCTCCAGTCTGACCTCAAGACCGGCGATGGTTCGCTGTCCTTCGATCTCCATGTTCCGCACATCGGTGCTCAGTTCAAATGCGCTTGCCACCAGCGATCGGCGTACCTCCGAAAGGTCGTCAAGGTCGGCAATCTCCTCAAGGCGCGCCGTCAGGTCGCGAAAGCGGCTGACATATCGCTTGTCGCGAGTGCCCAGACTCTGCGCGGCGCTTGCCATCGCCAGCATGATGTCCCGGGCTTCGGCGGCTTTCGCCCGGAGATGCCGCTCCACGTTGTCCGCCCACAGGCTGAGCTCGGAGTCAACGCTCTGCTGGGCACTGAAGACCGTGGCCGGCACCGCGTCGGAGAGGAAGCGATCCTGCAGTTTCGACAGGCTTTCGGAAAGGCGGGTATCAACGCCTGGAATGGCCCGCTCGGCATTTCTGGCCATCGAGGCCAGTGCCGCCCGCCAGGCGCGCAAAGTGGCATAAAGTAAATCCTCGGTACAGGCATCGATATGCTTTTTTAATGAAGTCATTCGGTCCTGGCGGAGATGATTGCCTCGTCGGTAGTTTATGAGCGCGTCCCGTTGGAGTGTTCTGCCAGAGCCGGGGAGTGTCGGGAAGCCGTCAACTCCCACGCCGGGACAGATCCCCAGCGCGTCGACTTATGTATGTAGATAGAGCTCAATGGCTCATATCCGCCCGGGTGCTTGGGATCTTTGTCGGAAAGCATGGAATCCGGCCCGCAATGGCGAAGCCCCAGCATTGCCAGTTCATACCGGTCCGAAACTCCGAGCTTTTGGAAAAGCTTCGAGAAGTATACTTTGACCGTGCCTTCGGAAATGTTCAATGCATACGCGATTTCCTTGTTCCGAAGGCCCTGTACCACCAGCCGGAGAAGCTGACCCTCGCGCCTCGACAAGTGACACCGGCGCGATCTGGAAGCTGCCTGCGCGACACAAAGCGGGACCCACCCACTCCCCTCTCTGACCGATTTCAGACATGCCAGCACCTCGGCCGGCGCGGAGCTGTCGTGCAAAACGCCGGCCGCGCCCCAATCCAGGGCGTTAAGCGACGGTTCGGTGGCGCTCGACCGCTGCCAGACGACGATCGGAACACCCGGAAGGGTATCCGACAATGTTCGAATCGACTCGAAGACGCCATTCTGGAGATCGACTATGATTACCGAAGGCAAACCGGCCAGAACCTCATGACCGCCTCCTTCGGCCGCGGCGGCCCGCGGCATCGCCTCGAAGCGGAATTCCCGGTCCGCTATGCGCTCGAGGGCCCAGCGCAAGAGCTCCCGGTCGGAGTAAACTCCCACAACTTCGCGTTCTGGCTGCACGTTGTATGTCCCTTGATAGCTTCTCGGCGCGGCGCCACTCCTTTCTAGAAGATTTTCGCGAAGCGGAATTTTCACGGAGCGGACGGACACGATTCCGGAATCCGCGCAAAGTTTATTGTCGAATCTCTCTCCTCTGCGGACGATTACGGGAACGAGAATGTTCTCTATTATCGGAATCCTCATCGTTTTCGGCGCGATTATCGGCGGCTTCCTGATGGAACGCGGCAACCTGATGGTGCTTGTTCAGCCGGCGGAGTTGCTCATCATCGGAGGCGCCGCCGTGGGTACCCTTTTGGTGGCCAATCCGCTGCCCCTCGTCGTTAAGATATTCCGGAGTCTGCTGAGCGTAATCGGCGGCAGCCGGTTTACGCAATCGTACTACCTCGAGAGCCTCAGGATGCTCTACGATATTTTCCAGCTTGCGCGCAAGAGCGGTATGGCCAAACTGGAAGAAGAGATCGAGCAGCCGAAGAAGAGCGCTCTTTTCTCGAAGTATCCCAAGCTCACCACCGACCATCATCTCGTTTACTTCATCTGCGACACTCTGCGCACCGCGGCGGCCGGCGTGGTTCCCGCACACGATCTGGACTCGATGCTGGAGAACGACATTGAAGTGCATCATCAGGAAATCGCCGCTCCCGTTCGCTCCCTCTCGACGGTGGCCGACGCGCTGCCCGGCCTCGGAATCGTGGCCGCGGTTCTGGGGGTTACCATCACGATGAGCGCGCTCGGCGGACCGCCTGAAGAAATCGGACACAAGGTGGCGGCCGCTTTGGTGGGCACCTTCCTCGGCATTCTGCTGTGCTACGGAGTGGCGGCGCCCTTAGCGGCGAATCTGGAAAAGACCACCGAGGCGGAGACCCAGTACTACCAGGTTCTGCGAGCGGGGTTGATGGCATTTGCCAAGGGCATGGCGCCCATGATCGCGGTGGAATTTGCGCGCCGGTCCATTCCCCACGCCCAGCGTCCCCTTTTCACGGACATGGAGAAATCCTGTAAAGGCTCTCAGCAACAGGCCAAGGCCGCGGCCTAGGACCCGATTCTCATGGAAAGCCCGCCGATTATCATCGTCAAACGCCGCCGCGCCCATAATGCCCACCACGGGGGAGCCTGGAAGGTGGCCTACGCCGATTTCGTGACCGCCATGATGGCGTTCTTCATCGTGCTGTGGCTGCTCAGCAGCAGCGAGCAGGTCCAGAAAGCGGTTGGAGGCTACTTCTCGGACCCCACCGGCTATGGCAAGGATGTCGGCAATGGTCTTCGCGGCGTCGGCGGCGAGAGCCTTTCGATTCGCGCAACCGATATGTCGAAGCTTAAGGAGAAGCTCGATCAGGCGATTCGGCAGACGGCTTCCCTGCAAAAAATCAAGGAACACGTTGTCATGGCTGTAACCGGTGAAGGACTGCGGGTTGAGTTGACCGAAGGCAGCCAGGGAACCTTCTTTTTCGAATCCGGAAGCCCGCTTCCGACCGGAGACGGCAAGGACCTCCTCTCGAAATTAGCCGCGGAGATTGGGAAAATGCCCAATAAAGTTATCATTGAGGGCCATACCGACGCCAACTCTTTTGTGGGCAGGAACGATTACTCGAATTGGGAACTCTCGTCGGATCGGGCTAATTCCGCGCGCCGATGGATGCAGCAAAACGGTCTGCGGCCGGACCAGATCGCTCAGGTGCGGGGCTACGCCGATCAGAAGCCTCGCAATCCGGCGGATCCCGAGGATCCGTCAAATCGCCGAATCACTCTGATCATCCAGAATTTGCCCGACGCCGCCGTTACGCCGCCGTCCCCAAAGGCCCCGGCGAATCCGAAGCATTGAGTCATCGGCTCGGCCTTCATTTATTAGAAAATTAATTCTCCCGGCCGATACGCCGCTCAAAGGAGTTTTGTATCGATGGAAGTCTATCTCGGACGGCAGCCCATCCTCGACCGTGGGCGGAACGTCATTGGATACGAGCTCTTCCATCGTTCCAGTACAGCCAACTTCTGCGATGCGACGGATGGCGTCATGGCTACTTCCGGGGTAATCGTCAATGCGGTTCTGGGAGTGGGGCTGGATCGGTTATTGGGAGGTAAACCGGCTTTCGTCAATTTCGACCGGACGCTCCTTCTCGGGGACTGGACCACTCTATTGCCCCCCGACAAGGCCGTCATCGAGATTCTCGAAACCGTGCCGCCCGATCACGAGGTGCTTTCCGCCTGCCACAAACTCCGCCGGCAAGGCTACGCGCTGGCCCTGGACGACTGTCTGGACGATGAGCGGACCGCGGCATTTGCGCCTTTCGTGGACATTCTCAAAGTCGATTTCCAACAGAGCTCTCAAGCCGAGCAAGAGACCATTGTGAAGCGTTACCGGAAATTCAGGATGAAAACGGTGGCCGAGAAGGTCGAGACGGAAGCGGAGTTTCAAAGAGCCCTTCAACTGGGCTTCGACTATTTTCAGGGATTCTTTTTCGCGCGGCCCACGGTTTTGCAGGCCGCACGTGTTCCCGCCTCCCAAATGAGCGGATTGCGTCTGGTGAAACAGATCCAGCGGAAAGATCTGGACTTCCGCGCGATCGAGGAACTGATACGGCACGACGTGTGCTTCTCGCACTCGCTCCTGACGTATCTGAATTCAGCGGCCTTCCACTGGGCCGAGCGCGTCAAATCCATTCGCCACGGCCTCTTGTTGCTGGGAACGGACGAGATTCGCAAATGGGTCTGGATGGCGAGTCTCTCCAGCCTGGGCCAGCGCCGGCCACCGGTGCTTATGGCGCAGGTGCTGATGCGCGGCCGTTTCTGCGAAGCGATCGCCCATGGCGCGAAGTTGTCGCTGAGCGAATCCGATCCTTTCCTGCTCGGCATGTTCTCGCTGCTGGACGCTATCCTCCAGAGGCCGCTGCGGGGCATCCTCGACGATCTCAACATCAGCGATAATATACGCAATGCGCTGCTCGGAACCGCGGGCGAAGCGGATACGCTCACACTGGTTCTGAGCATTGTGAAGTCTTACGAGGTGGGCGATTGGCAAGCGGTGGAGGCGGCAGCGCAAATTATTGGTCTGCCACAAGACGCTCTGAGCCAGTGCTATCTGGAATCCTTGTCCTGGGTCGACACGGTCTTCGTACCTGAGGAACAAGACTGGGATCGTCCGCCCGCTCGCATCGATTTCCACCGCGATCCGGAAATGTTCAGCGCCGATATGGATCTCGTGCGCGCCGAGAATTAACCTGGGCTCAATACCACCGGCGTGCCATCGCCATGACCGCATGTGGGGCAGATTGTGAACCTGGTTGTGAACCTGCGTCCGATTGGTGATCCGCCTGTTCCGCGGTTAACCGGTAGCCTGAAACCAGAGACATCAGCCCCAAACGGTCAGCGGATACCGCATTCGGTCTGGCCCTGGATCTCTGACAGCCGGGGCGCTGATCGAGGGCAGTGGCGCGGGTTTCGGGGCCTCCCAGGACGCGCAGGATCTCGTCAAGCCTGAGTGGCTGACCGATTCCATGATAATGGCCTAAGATGGGTGCATGAACCGGAAACGCAGCATGCTCTGCCTCGGTGTACTCGCGTTTCTGGCGTCGTTCCCGTGGGGGCCGCTGTTCGCCTGGTCACCGGTGCATCCGGGCTATAGGCAGGTGCAGTTCTCGCGTGCGGATGTGTTGTATTCGGATTCCGCGGCGCTGGACCAGGGGTATCGCGAGGTTGACCGATATGTGGCCGCCGCAGAGAGTTTTCACGAGCTGAATTGCTCCAGGAAGATCAAGATAGTGGTCTGTCGGGACTGGAGCGACTGTCTCAGGTTCGCCGCACCGTTTCTGATGGGACAGCGTCCGCTGGCAGCGACGATAGCGACGGGCACGGTGATCTTCGTGACGCCGAATGCGGCCTTCACGGCGGATATCGGGGGATTGTTGCGGCACGAGCTCTCCCACGCCGTGCTGAACCAGAATCGGTCGCTGGTGAGCGTTCTGCGCATGCTGCGGCAGCCCTGGGTTTCAGAAGGCGCGGCTGGGGTGGTAGCTGGAATGGGGGTGACGGCGCCGGGGCGGCAGTTGGCGAGCCTCCCGGAACCGGAGTTCCTGTCGCGAGCGGCCAGCGAGGATTTGTGGCCGTCGTTTTCTGTGGGACCAGGCAGCGACTGGCGCTTCAGCTATACGGCATGGATCTACTTCTGGGACCGGCAGATCGTGCATAGCGGCAAGGCGACATATCTGAGATTCGAACGGGCGTGCTTCTCCGACCCGGAGGGCTGCCGAAGGGCGTTTGCCGACGTGTACGGGACGGACCTCCGGAAGTCCGTAGAGGAGTTCCAGACAGAGGTGCGGTCGGGACAGGTCGTGCCGCCGGACCAGGTTGGATTCTGACTTCGCAGGCCTGCCGGCGGTGGAAGCCTTGTGAGCTCCCCTGGGCAGCGTCGAACGTCTTGGGATATTACATCGCACCGAGGCATCCTTCGGATTAGTCGCACCAACACTCGCCTGCCGTCCACAATACCTGCATCCCTCGACGCCGATCGGAAGGCTTTCCACCCCCAAAATCGATGGCACAAAAAACGGCGGCGGGAGCTTGTTAGCTCCCGCCGCCCAGGTTGGTGGTTAGTTGGCTGTCTACTGCAGGACGATGCTGAACGTGATGCTTCCCGTCAGCGCGTTGTTCGCGGTAGAGTCGGACGAGTTGATCTGTACCGAGTAGGTTCCGGCTACCGCAGTTGCGGCCACGCTGACCTCACCGGTCGAGCTCAGGACGATATCGCTCGCCGAACCGCCGGACGGGGGAGTAACGGTTCCGAGCGTATAGGTGTAGGGCGGAAGTCCGCCGGTAGCCTTCACTGTCGTAACGTCTGAGATCAGGCTGCCATGCGTACCGGCCGGGTTTGCGACCGTCGTTTGAGTCATGAACAAATCAGCCTGGATGAAGATCGGGATCGTGACGCTGCCCGTCAAAGGAATGGGCGAAGTCTGATCGGTTGCCGTGACGGTGATGCTGTAATTGCCGCCGGTGTTGGCAACCGGAGTCCCGGTAATTGCGCCTGTGCCGGTGTTGAACAAAAGCCCGGCCGGCAATGTGCCCGCGGCGATCGCATAGGTGTATTGGCCCACACCGCTGCCTTCCGTGGCGGTAACCTGCCCGGTCACAGCCTGGTCGACCACGCCCGATATAGAGGTGGGCGATGCTGTCATCTTGAGGCGCGGAGCCACCCAGATGGTTACACCCGCCTGGCTGGTCTGGCCCTGCGACGAGATCTGGATCGGCAATTCCACCGGACCGGTAAGGTTAACCGTGGTGCACGGCGTCTGCGGCGGAGTGTTGCCGCAGCCGGCCGGCGTGGTGAACGATGACGACGAAACCGGAAGAGTCACGTTGATCTGATACAAACCGGCGACCGCCGTGTCCACGAAGCCGGCAAAGCCGACCGTGGTAGCGGCCACGTTGCCGATGGTCACGGCCGGAACCGTGGTGGTGGCGGTGTTCGCCATGCATGGAGGCAGGCGGCTGGGATCGATCACGGAAGGCTGGATGATCGCGCCGTCCATGGTCGTGTTGGTAGCGCCCGGTAAGGCCTGCAGTGCGGTAATATACGCCGTGGTCGAAATACAGTCGGTGATGTTGGTATCGCTTCCACCGGATGTATCCGTAGCCGTGCTGTCGGGTGTGCCGAGACCGGTTACGTACAGGGCTACAGTATCGGAATCCGTACCGGTGGAGCGCATACCGGCCGGATTGGCCTGCGTGATCTGCGCGTAGGTCGTGGCGTTGAGGATGGCCGCGTTGCCCTGTCCATCGGCGCCCACGGTAAACATTCCGGGGTCCGTCGCGGCAATCGTCAGATTGTAAGTGCCGGGACCGACAGCGGGCTCCGTCGCCGACGATGTAAGAACGGCGTTCGTGCTGTTATAGGTCACGACGACGTCAACCGTTCCGGTGGCCGTGCTGACATTAGCGGGAACGATCAGATTGATCTGGCTGTTGGTGGCGAAGAGTAATGGGGCGTTGCCGAGCCACGTACCGCTGCCCGCGCTCAGGTGGTTATAGAAGGTGGCCGTCAGATAGTGGACGGCGTTGCCGTTATTCGGGTCGGCGGGGAGAGGCAGGGACGCCGGATAGAGCTGCGAAATCGGATCCGGTGTTCCGTAGGCGATCCCGCTGCTGCCGCAGGTGGGGCAGAAGTTCGCTCCCCAGATGGTGATTAGGTCGTAAGGAGCGGTGGTGGTCGGCGTGCCCTGCTTGAACGAAGACGAGCTGGTGACCGCCTGCACGATCGGTCCGGCGCCGATGTTAAGAACGATCGTGGCCTGGGGAGTTGTGCAGGAACCGCTGCCGGCCGGGTTGCAGATACCAAGCTCGAGCGCGCCTGGGGTGGCAAACTGCGTCAGATTTGTATCCGTGCCCACGGCGGGTACATTGATGGTCAGGAGGATCGTCGAAGCATCGCTCACCACCGGTGTGAGGTTGGAATCGGTCGCGATCTGGCCGCCGACAACGATTCCCAACTTGGTCGCGAGAGCTGCATCGGTGCCGCCGACAAAGCCTGTACCGTTGAGCGTAACCGTAAAGTGATTCGGCGCAGTGGCGGTAGGTATGCTCGCGGGCAGGACGCTGGTCAGCGTCGGCGCCGCGGACAAGACCGAAATGTTGAAGGTAACCACGATGGTGGAATTCGAGCTGCCCCACGTGAGGGTTACGGTTCCATTCAGCACGCTGCCCGGCACGGCGCTGGCCAGAGCCACCTGGTTGAAGGTGACGCCGATCTGAGTACCGAAATTGTAGGCAACGCCCGAGGTGGTTGACGGTACGGGCCCGGCAGCTCCGCCGCCGGCAGCGGTGAAGCCGATGGGTGAGTCGGACGACTGCGCAACGATCGTGGTGGTGGGCGCGGGCGATCCAACAACCCAGTTGATGTTCTGCATGGTCGTAGTCGAGGTGGATTGCAGCCCCGGACTCAGGGAAACGGGAGGCAGGGAAACCGAAAGGGTCGGCGCTTTGTTCGTCAGCAGGAGGCTGATGCTGACCGGTGTGTCAGCGTAACCGGAAACCTGCAGGTAGACCGTCGCCGTGTAAGTGCCGGGCGGCAGGGTGTCGCAAACGCTGGTAGTGCTGAAGCGGAAACTCTTCGGCAGGGTGCCCGTGGTGGAATCCACCGTGAGCCAGTTCGGCAGAGTTGCCTGGTTGATGGTCAGGAAGAGGCCGGGGGGAGTCGAACTCACCGGCAGATCCACATAAGCCGGGGTGCCGGATCCTTTAACGTAAGTCAACGAAGTAGTCGGACTGACGGTCAGTACGGACGGACTCACCATCTGTAAGGTGACCGTAACCGGCTTGGTGGGCGCGCCCGCGACATCGAGATTAACGGTTGTAACGTGGCTGCCCGTGGTGGTGTAGCCGCCGCATCCGTGAACGACGCTGGGGCTGGTGACAGTAGCCGCCGCCTGCACCGTAAACGTTATGCCCGACGTGGTTGCGGTACCGCTGGATGCGCTCAGAGTCAACCACGACGCCGGAGCGGATTCACCGTTGGTTCCGCTGTTTACCGTGTAAGCCGTGCTGCCGCCCGGCGCCAGAGTGCTGAGCGAGACGGTTTGGGCCGGACCGGGAGTCCACGTGCCGCCACTGGCGGAGCTATATACGCACTGCACGGTGATCCCGGACGGCGGACTCACCACCAGGGGATTCACTACGGTTGCGGTTTCGCTGAGAGATACCGTGGTGGGCCCGGATGCGCCGGCGACCGTGAAGGCCGCGCTGCCGCTGGTGGGTGTGCAACCCGTTGTCGCCAGGTAGTGATAGACGAGAGATGAAATTGAACTGCTGAAGCTGGTTCCGGCGACAGGTGTAATGGTGAAGCCGGACACTGTCGGGGCGGTCACGGCAACAGTGGCCGGGCCTACGATCGGGTTGGTCAGCGTAAGAGTGATGACGCCGGGAGTAGTACCCGGTCCCGCTACCGTGTTACAGGTTGGAGTCGGTCCCGATACCGCTCCGGTGACGACAGGCACGCCGGTGGTGATGGTGTCGGTCGCGGTGACCGTGCTCGTCGTAACGCCCGTGGCGCTGAAGGAAAGCACGGTACTGGCAGAGCCTGCGCAACCGGCGTTAGCGGTAACAGTGTAGGTGATCGGTGTGTTCGCGATGGCCAGGACCTGCGGCGCCGAGGGAGTGACGGTGACACCCGCTCCACTTGCCGGGGTCAGGGTTATTGTGGTGGTCGTGGTTTGTGCCGCCGCGAGATGAACTGTAAACGTTGTGCTGGCGCCCGGCCCCGAGAGCGTATTGCAGGTCACCGTGGGCGTGCTGTTGCTGAACACGAAAGTTGTGGCCGCCTGCATGCTGCCGGCGCCCATTATTGTCAGTGCGGCCAGGGCAACGAAAGCTCCCGTGCCACGAATTCTTAATGCCGATAAGTCCATGGAGGACCATCCTTCTCTTGAGGTTTCTCCACGACGACGCGGGGAGGCGGCCGTTTTTCTGGTCGCTGGGAAACATCTCGGATGGCAACTCAGGATACTAGAGAAATTATTTTTCCGGCGCGATGTTATGTCGAAGATAATTAGGAATTTACTAAAGATATCAATTTGCGTCGACGCCAAACATCCGATTTATTGGTCGAACTGACGGGGCGCCGGACATTAAATCGTCACACGCGATTCGTCAAAAATTTGACGATTGGCCGTTCGCCGTCACTAATGCAACATCCCGTTTTCGTTCTATCCGATTGGAAACACAACCAGGCCCACATGGCGAACGATCTGCTTTCTTCGGGCATATGACAATTTCCACTGCAAATCCGAGCACCGCGCAGACCGGCCTGAACAGCGAGGCCCTGTTCGGTACCGTGATTGCATCCATTCACTTACCCGTTACCGAACAAACGCAGGGAACGAGAACCGCGCATCGCCACGCTGCGTGGCGCGATTCCCGCTCAGTCTGTTGTCTGGCCGATGGCGAGCGGCATCTGGGGCATATTGTCAGGGCCGGCCGTTCCTGGCTGGCATTCGATGCCACGCGTTACAACGACACTGCTACCGGGTTTCGACTCGTCGGGATCTGCCTGAATGTTGCGGCTGCCAAATCCACGGTTGAGCGAGTCCACCAGATGAACCGCCCGTGCCCTGGCACGCTGCAGTAACGCTCGATGTGTAGTAACGATCGACCCGATATAACGAACGTTGCATTCGGCGCATAGTACCCGAATTGACGTTTTAAGGCTCCCGTAGCAAAGAAAATCTATTTATTCGCGGTATTATTTCTACCAGTAAAGAGAATGCGGCGAGATTTGTCCAGTCGGGCCATTGATCTTCGGTGGAGAGAGCATCGAATCGGCCGAAAACCTCATGTCGTCCATTTCCTGTTCCCGAGCGGGGGAAAGGAGTTCGGGGAGTGATGCTGTTGCTTTTTTCCGGCTTGCTGCTGGCCGTTGGCGCGGCCTCCGCGGGCCTCTGTTTCTGGGCGCATATGCGAATCGTCGCAGCTCACGAAAAGGCGGCGGCTCCGGTGGCGGACGTGAGCCATTACCGCCCGATGCTGCGGTTGCTGGTGGCCGAGGATTTCGATCTCCCGTCCGATAACGAGACACGAGGCGAGGTTCTGGCCAGGCGCCGCCGGGTTTTCCGCGAGTATCTTCACAGTCTGACCGTGGATTATGGGCGGCTGCTCGCGGGCATCCGGCTGACGATGATTCAGTCCGGCGTCGACCGCCCGGATCTTGCGAAGGCGTTGCTGCGGCACCGAGCGTCATTTGCCATCGCACTGTGCCGGATCGAACTTCGTCTGCGGCTGCATGCCCTGGGCTTTGGCACGGAGGACCTCTCGGAGCTTGCGGTTGCGTTCAACGTGCTGCAGCGCCAGATCGCCGCGCTGGCGGACAGCACGGTTTGGGGGTCGTAGGTCAACGAGTCCCGGCGAGCGGCGGCTCCGCCGGCGGCGGTCCCATCAGGCCAGGTGAAATGGATCTTTTATTCTTCGTCCAAAATCTCGCACCGCTTAAGATTTATTTCGAAGATGGTCTTCGGCCACCGGCACGACGTGCGGGCAAAGCGCGGTCATGTCCAGTTAGTGGGGGATGGGTTCGTCGCGCTCGATTTTGCCGTCGCGAATCGAGATGACGCGGTGCGCGTGGAGGGCGATATCGTGCTCGTGCGTCACCAGAATGAGCGTGTTGCCTTCGCGATGCAGGCGCTCGAACAGCGCCATGATTTCATTGCCGGTCGCCGTGTCGAGGTTTCCGGTCGGTTCGTCCGCCAGAATAATCGAGGGATTGTTGACCAGCGCGCGCGCCACCGCGACGCGCTGGCGCTGGCCGCCTGAAAGCTCGTTGGGCTTGTGATTCATGCGCTGCTCGAGATCCACCTGAGCGAGCGCCTGCTTCGCCCTGGCGATGCGGGCGGCCGGTGGGGTACCGTTGTAGATCAGCGGTAATTCCACGTTGTGCAGCGCCGTGGCGCGCGGCAGCAGATTGAACGTCTGAAAGACAAAGCCGATTTCCTTGTTTCTGATCTGCGCCAGTTCGTCGTCGTTCATCTGGCTGACCAGGCGGCCATTGATGTAGTATTCGCCTTTCGACGGCGTATCGAGGCAGCCGATGAGATTCATCAGCGTCGACTTGCCCGACCCGGAGGGTCCCATGATGGCGACATATTCGCCGCGCTTGATCTCCAGATCGACTCCGGAGACGGCATTGATTTCCTGGTCGCCCATGATGTAAGTTTTCCAGATGTCGTAGGTGCGGATGACCACGCCATCGCGCTTGAGACGCTCGCCCTTTTCGACCGCTTCCTCAGCTATTGCCTGTGCCATGGCGTCCTACGTCGCCGGCTTGGGCGGCGGCGGTGGTTTGTTATCGACCTTTACGGTGGCTCCGTTGCGGATGCTGCGAATCACCTGGTAACTGCCGGTCACGATCTCATCGCCGGCATTTATGCCGCTCAACACTTCGATGTCCGTGGCCCCGGTGATTCCCGTTTCCAGTTTGCGGAACTCGGCCTTGTGAGCCGGGGTGACGATGAACACGCCCTGGAGTTCTTCCTTGTTGGCCTTTACGGTGGCCGGGTCCGGGTTCAGCGGCTTTTCCTTATCGGGAATCAGATCGCCTTTGGTGCGAGTGGTCAACGCCTGGATGGGAATCGCCACGATGTTTTTGCGCGTGGCCGTGGTCACTTTGGCGGTGCAGGAAAGGCCGGGCCGGATCTCGTCCGGCGGGTTATCCATGGCGATGACGACTTTGAAATCCTTGGCTTCCTGGCTGGACGTCGTGCTGGTGGAAGCGGCGAGGCCGGTGGAACGAAGAATCGCCGTGTTGCCGATCTCGATCACGTGGCCGGTGAAGGTCTTATTGGGGATGGCATCGACGGAGATTTCCGCCGGCTGATCCAGTTGCACGTTTACGATATCGGTTTCATCCACCTTCACCTCGGCCGTGATGATCGACATATCGGCGATAGTCATGATGGTGCTGGCGGCCGAGTTCTGCACGCCGGGCACGACGGTTTCGCCCACACGCACGGGCAAATCGGTAACGCGCCCATCAATAGGTGCGACCACGTTGTGCTTCTTCAGAATGTCGTCGACACGAGTGAGACCGGCCTGGGTCTGGGCAATTTTCTTTTGCGAACTGGCCAGTTGCGCGCGCGATTGAGCCAACTGGGCCCGCGCCTGAACCACGCGCGATTCGGCCTCGGTGACCTGCGCTTTCTGGCTCTCGAATAAAGCCACGCGCTGTTCGAAATCCGAGCGCGGGATCAGGCCGTCCTTGAATAGCTGCTGGCCGCGGTCGAAATCCTTCTGATAGCGTTCGAGGTCGGATTTGGTGCGGGCTACAGTGGCTTCGAGAGCGGAGATATTATCCTCGCCGGCCTTGAGGGACGCCTCACTGGCGGCGGCGTCGGCTTCGGCCGAACTGAGTGCCGCGGCCTGGGCCGCCACATCGGCCTTCGATTGTTCTTCGTCGATGCGGGCGAGCAACTGGCCCTTCTTTACGCGATCGCCCTCCTTGACCAGAATATCGGTCAACTGACCCTGATATTCGGCGCCGATGCTGATGTAGTTACGCGGCTTGATTTCGCCCGAGGCGGTGACGACGCTGGCCAGATCCTCCCGGAGAACCTTGCCGGTCTGGACGGTGACGACGCCTCGCTGGGAATACTTCACGCTGCCGTACACGCCCGCCGCGATCAGCAGGAGCGCAACAACGCCGATGAGGATCTTCCATTTGGTCTTCACGATTATTCCAGGCTGTTCAATTTCAGTAGACGCAGACACGCGCCGGTTTGTTCACGGGATTAGCTACAGGATAACACCGGGCGGAATCCGTCACTTCCAGGTGACTTTGCGGGGCGCGTTGTTCTGGCACTGCATCAGGCTGGTCATGCCGCTCGAAAGATCGGTACAGGCGGTATCGCTGGCAATGCGTTCGGCCTCCATTTGGGTGGGCGCCGCGCCATTTCTGCAGACGGTACGACCGTCAAAAGTCACGCAGACTTCGCAGCGGTATTTGGCGTTGCCCTGGGTAGTGAGAAGCATGGCCGCGATGAAGATCACGATGAAGGCGACGCCGGCGATTACGGGCCACTTGCGTCTGGATTTGCTCATGGAATCAGGCTCCGGTAAAGAAGTTGCCCATTTTGCGGAATTTATCGTACCGCTGCTGAATGGCTTGATCGGGTGAAAGACCGGCGAGCTCGTTGAGGGAGCGCAGGACTTCCTTTTTGAGCAGATCGGCCGCCGCGGCGCAATCCTCATGGGCGCCGCCGGGCGGTTCGGGGACGATGCCGTCGATCAGGCCCAGCTTCAAAAGATCCTCCGCGGTGAGACGGAGGGCGGCGGCGGCCTGTTCCGCTTTGGAGGAATCGCGATAAATGATCGCCGCGCAACTTTCGGGCGAGATGACGCTGTAGACGGCATTCTC
Organism: Bryobacteraceae bacterium; assembly: GCA_050015835.1. Lineage (GTDB taxonomy): Bacteria > Acidobacteriota > Terriglobia > Bryobacterales > Bryobacteraceae > BOG-234. Next base: position 59,037 of record JBEKAQ010000021.1, read on the forward strand.
GAGCATCAGAACGTGATTGCCAACGCCCAGCGCGAGGGCGCCGCCGCTGCCTCCTTCGCCGATGCAGACGGAGACGACCGGTACCGGCAGGCGGGACATTTCACGAAGGTTGCGCGCGATGGCCTCGGCCTGGCCGCGCTCTTCGGCGTCGATGCCGGGGTAGGCGCCGGGCGTATCGAGAAACGCAATGATGGGGCGGCTGAATTTGGCGGCGATCAGCATGGCGCGGAGCGCTTTACGATAGCCCTCGGGTTTGGGCATGCCGAAGTTGCGGTAGAGCTTCTGTTTGGTATCCCGGCCTTTCTGTTCGCCGATGAGCATGACGGGCCTGCCGTCGAGCCGCGCCATGCCGCAGACGATGGCCGGGTCGTCGCCGAAATAACGATCGCCGTGGATCTCCTGGAAATCCGTCAGCATGCGCTGCACGTAGTCGAGCGTGTGCGGACGTTTGGGATGGCGTGCGTTCTGGACGCGCTGCCAGGGAGTCTTCTCCTCGGGCGGCTCGGCCGTGTACGCCTCATATGGCATCCCTTACAGCATACTCAATGGGTCTTTTGCGGCCCCGGAGTTGGCCCGCGAAGCCGTCGCGCAGATTCGCGAATGGATCTGATCGGAAAACTCAGATCGAGAATCGCCCTTACTGAGCCGCGACCGTGAGGGAGCGGACCGTTCCGATCTCAGGTCCAGGTAGTGCCTGCTGCCCTACCCAAGTCCGCGCCGATAGCCGCGGGCTCCCGATCCGCGCATGGATTGATTCTCTGGCTGAGTTTTCGGACCAGATCCCGGCCATGCCGGGCGAAACGTCCTCCAGGGAAACCATGTATTCAGACCACGATTAGCCTCGCGGAGCGTCCGGTCGCAGTCATTGACAACCGCCAGCGGAATCTTTATTCTCAAGGCCATGGAAGTACATCTCAGCCCCGATCTGGAAACGAAGGTGAACCGCGTCGCCGCTGAGAACAGCAGCGATCCCGACGGGTACATCCAGCAGCTTGTCGAGCATTACCTCGATCATGACGCATGGTTTCGCCAGAAGGTCCGAAAAGGCCTGGAGCAGCTCGATCGGGGCGAATACGTCACGCATGAAGAGGTTGGCAAGCGTAGGGAACGGATGTTCCGCCCGTAGATGGAGGTTCGCTGCTCCCCGGAGGCCGCCAGCTCTTCCTCAGGTCGTGCCCTCGCCGCTATCCACGATCTGGATCAAAGGCGCGCCCCTGGCCGGGGAAGAGAGCAACGGCATCGCGCTCAAGCGTCCGCCCTGGATGTGTAACAGGCGCTATCGCCTGTTCGCAACAGCCTTCAATGTCGCTCCAGAATCGCTTCGACGCGGGTCAGGCGGTTATCGATTTCGATGACCTTCCCGGTGAGCGTGTCGAAACGTCCTTCAAGGCTGGTGAACCGGTTCTCAATGCTGGTGAAGCGGTTCTCCATGCTGGTGAAGCGGGCATTCATGTTCCCTTCCAGGCTCGTGAATCGCGCATTGAGGGAGTTGATCTGGAACATCCCCGCAATCATGTTTATGATGATCGCGAATACCGGTACGCCAATCGCGAAGTGAAGCTGAGAATCGCTCATCATCTCCAGAATACCCAATCCGCGCCGCGGAGTCGGACCACGTATAACGCCCCGTTCACGATGATCGATAACCCTGCGCGCGCGGGTTATTCGACGGCTCTGGGCGCGGTGTACCCTGCCTTGGCCACGATCGTGTACTTGATGCTCTTGCCCTTCTGATCGGTAACCCTCAGCGGTTCGTTGGTGGCGGGATTCACCAGCTGAATGGTGATCTTGCGGAACTTTCCGTCCTTCGCCGTGTTGGTGGGCGAATAGCCGAGAGAATATTGATTGCGCAGCGCCTGGCTGATCTGGGCAAACGCGTTGGGCATCTCCTGCATGAAGCGCGGGAAGAACGCCTGGCCGCCAGTCTCTTTGGCGAAAGTGCGCAGCTCGTTGTCGCCCTGCAGATAGTCGATCATGTTGGCGCCGCGCGCTTCGGCCACTTCCCGCGCGAGCTGGAGAATGCCGATCGGGTAGACGGGCACCGCCGAATCCTGCAACCTCTTCCGTGTCTTGTCGTAGGTGAGCTTGCTGAAAGTATCGATGCCGGAGGTGATGAGGATGATGGCTTTGCGGCCCTCGATCTTCGACATGCGGTCGGCTGTATCGGTAACCGCGTCGAACATGTTGCTTTCCGAGAAGCCGGGCACGCGCAGCTGCGACAGCGCTTGCTGCATCCTCGATTTGTCGTTGGTGAAATCGCACAGGATCTGCGTGTTCAGATCGTACGCGATTACGGCCAGGTAATCGTCGGGCTTGAGCGTTTGCAAAAACGTGTAGGCCGCGAACAGAGTCTGGCGCCATCCCGAACTCCAGTACGATTGGTAGCGCGCGCTGAACTCGATCACCATGGCGACGGTCATGGGCGCCTGCCCGGTGGCGTACTGCGTCAGGGTCTGCGGCACGTTGTCCTCAAGAATACGGAAATTCCCCTTCGGGATATTGGGAATCGGATTGCCGTTGTTGTCGAGCACCGCGACATCGACATTGACGACGTTGCTGTCGGCGCGGAAGCTCACATCCGGCGCCGCGTCGTCCTTCACCTTCGGACTCAGCTTGGAAGGAATGGGCGGCAGCGAGGAGCTGTCCGGCACCGGTGCGGCGGGTGCGTTTCTGGGGCGGGCAACGGTTTCGCTGCCCTGGGGGGTGGGGCCGTCCTGCGCCCATGTGCCCTGCATCAGACTCAGTACCGCCAACGAGGCGACGATCGGAATTCTCATAAACGCGCTCCTGCTCCCGGCTATCTATAAATGATACGAAAGGACGCGGGGAAAAGGGGGACGGTTTCCCGGCGGAACGGGCCGGCAATGGCGAGGCCGAAGCCGGAGGCCCTCTGGTATCCTGAGGTTTAATTCCGTACATCAGCCGCATTTCCTAAGGAGAAACACCCGAAACATGCCCGTGAAAGTAGGTATTAACGGCTTCGGCCGCATTGGCCGCGGCGTCGTCCGCGCAGCTCTGAATAATCCCGGAATCGAGTTCGTGGCCGCCAACGATCTCACCGACACCAAAACTCTGGCCCATCTGACGAAGTACGACTCCGTGATGGGGCCGCTCAGCGAAAACGTGAGCGTGGACGGCGATTCGATCGTAATCGGCGGTCATCGCCTCAAAGTGTTTGCCGTGAAGGATCCCGCGGAACTCGACTGGAGCTCGGTGGGCGCGGAAATCGTCGTCGAATCGACCGGCCGGTTCACCGAGGCGAAGGATGCGAAGAAGCACCTGCGCGGGAGCGTAAAGAAGGTGATCATCTCGGCGCCCGCGAAGGAAGAAGACATCACCATCGTGCTGGGCGTCAACGATAAGTCTTACGATCCGGCGAAGCATCACATTATTTCGAACGCCTCCTGCACCACCAATTGCCTCGGGCCGGTGGCCAAGGTAATCCACGAGAATTGGGGCATCCAGAAGGGATCGATGACCACCATCCACAGCTACACCAACGATCAGGTCGTGCTCGATTTCCCGCACAAAGATCTGCGGCGCGCGCGGGCGGCGGCGCTGAATATGATCCCGACCACCACGGGCGCGGCCAAGGCTATCGGTCTCGTGCTGCCGGAGCTGAAGGGTAAGCTGGACGGCTATGCGATGCGCGTGCCGACCCCCGACGTTTCGGTGGTCGATCTGACGGCGATTCTCGATAAGCCGGCTACCGATAAGGAAGTGAACGCCGCTCTGAAAGCCGCCGCCGAGGGCCCGCTCAAAGGTATTCTGGCCTACACGGAAGATCCCGTGGTTTCGACCGACATGCTGAAGAATCCCAACAGTTCCATCGTCGACGGCCAGTTGACGAAAGTGCTGGGCGGCAACCTGCTCAAAGTTGTTGCGTGGTACGACAACGAATGGGGCTATTCGAACCGCGTGAACGATCTGGCCATCTTCCTGGCAGCGAAAGGCCTGTAGGAACGTGGGGCAGGTTTCCGACCTGCCCCGCCGCTTTACTTGCGGTAAAGGTTTGTAAAGCCGCGGGGCGTGAAACATTCCTTGTCCGGAATTTGTAGTACGATTGGCCCGGTATGAAAACTACACTCCTGGCCCTGTTGGCCCTGCTCTGCTTCAACTTTGCCGCTGCCGCCGCTTCCGTCGACGGAAAATGGACCGCTGAAGTTCCTGGCCGCGGTGGCAACACGATGACTACTACGTTTACCTTCAAAGTGGCCGGCGGAGCCGTTGAAGGGTCCATCGGCACGCAACGCGGCGACACCCCTATTGCCGAAGGCAAGCTCGATGGCGATACTCTCACGTTCAGCGTGAGCCGGCCGGGCCGCGACGGCGCCACCATGAAGATGACCTACACGGGCAAAGTGCACGGCGATTCGATCGATTTCAGCGTCGAAGGCGGCCGGGGTCCGCAAAGCTTCACCGCCAAGAAGGCCAATTAAAAAAGGCACGAAAGATCGCGCGGCTACCGGCTCACGGCGAGAATTGTGCCTGTGCCGCGCTGCTTCCCGTAGCGGTAAAGGTTTGTAAAACAAGGGCATAGCGTCGAGGCGCGCCGTAACTTCCCGCCTCGCGCAGTCACCCTTCCCACCATGAAAACAACTCTTCTGGCCCTGATGGCCCTTCTCAGCTTCACCTTCGCCGCTGCCGCCGCCGATGTCAGCGGAAAATGGACGGGAGACGTTCCCGGCCGCAACGGGGCGCAGTCGAATACCTTCACCTTCAAAGTCTCGGGCGCCAAGCTCGAAGGCAGCGTCACCAATCAACGCGGCGATTCGCCGATCGCCGAAGGCAAGGTGGATGGCGACAACATCTCGTTCGTGCAGAATCTGGACTTTGGCGGGAACTCGATCAAGATCAGCTACAAGGGCGTCGTTAAAGGCGATACCATTGAGTTGACGCGCGAAGTAGAAGGCCGCGGCGCCCCCGCCACCTTCACGCTGAAGAGAGCCCAGTAGGAACGGCATCGCGAAAAGCGGCATCGCGTAAAGCTGGGTAAAGCCCGGAACCTTTCCCGGAGTTGACGGCAATTTCCCACAGCCGGGTTCGCGACAATAGGGATGGCAACACGGGCGCGGGTGCGCGTGTGCTGCGAATAACAGAAGGATTCGTGCATGCTGCGCTTAACGAGTTTTGTTTTATTCTTCGCCGCCCTCGGGAACGCGGCCGTGCAGAACGGTATAGTACGTTCCGGCGGGCAACCGATCCCCGGCGCGACCGTGATCGCCGAGTGCGGGGCTGACAGAATTACCACGGTCACCGATCTTGACGGGCGATTTGAGATCGGTGGATTGCCCTCCACGCCGTGCCGGTTCTCGATCGCGATGTTCGGTTTCGAGCCCTCGCAGCGCGATATGGCGCCTTCCGAGAAGCCGCTGACGTTCGACCTGCAACTACAGACTCGTGCGACGCTTCCTGTACAGACCCCGCCGGCGCAACCCGTACTGCCTCCGCTGACACAAAATTCGGCCCCCCCGGGCGCTCCGCCGGCGGCGGCCACGCCTCAGACTGCGACGGCATCCAGCGCTCCCGCGACCGCGCAGCCCGCGGCTCCTTCCAGCGCAGCCCAACAGCCCGCGGGGCCCGGACGCGGCGGCGGACGTGGCGGACGCGGTGGCCGTGGACCACAGACTGCGGCGAATGGCCAGCCTCCGGCGGGGCAGACCGGCAGCACCGGCTTCCAGAGTCTGAGCCTGCAACAGGATTCGGCGGCTCCCGTGGAGGGCGACGCGGCTCCGCTCGGCGGCATGAGCGCGGACGCGGCGGCCGGAGCCAACGACGCCTTCCAGATCAACGGCAGCGTGAGTACCGATGTCATGGCGCGGCCCGGTGACGGTCTCGGCATGGGCGGACCGGGGGGCCTCGGCGGCGGCTTTGGGGGCGGTTTTGGCGGCCCTGGTGGGGCGGCCTTCGGCGAAAACGGACCCGGTGGACCTGGCGGGCCGGGCGGCGACATCAATGCCGTGGGTGGTGGTCCGGGTGGTCCCGGCGGTGGAGGTGGACGCGGTGGTGGCGGAGGCGGACGCGGCGGTGGTGGTGGATTCGGTGGCGGCGGTTTCGGCGGCGGCCGTGGTGGCCGTGGCGGCGGACGCGGCGGTCAGGCGCTCGCCAACGGCAGGGGACAGTTCGGCAATCGTATCAACCGCGGACGCGGACAACAGTTCCGTCTGACCGCTTTGTATCAGTTCGGTAATTCGGCGCTCGACGCGCGGCCTTATTCGTTTAAACCCGTGCTCACCGACGGCGCGGAAGTTCCGAAGGCGGCGTTTGCTTACAATCGCATTGGCTTTACGGCCGGCGGACCTTTGAACATCCCGCATCTCTTCAAAAGCGACAAGACCAACTGGACCTTCAACTTCAACGCCATAAGGTCGAGGAATGGAGTGGACGGCACTTACACCGTTCCCACTCCCGCCGAGCGCGGTGGAGATTTCTCGAGCGTCGCGAATGTAATCTATAATCCCGCGACCAATTCCCCCTTTGCGGGTAATATCGTCCCCGCCAGCCTCATTAACCCCACCGCGAACGCCTTACTCAGCTACATTCCGCTTCCCAATGCCGGCGGCGCGACTAACAATTTTCAATTGATCGCCGCTAATCCCACTAACTCGAATAACTTCCAGGGAGTGGTGAGCCAGGCTATCACCAATAAGGACCGCCTGACCCTCAACCTCAGCTACCAGGACCGGAATTCGGCCACGGCTCAGCCGCTGGGGTACAAAGATCCCGCGACCGGGGACGGCCTCAATTCGACTCTGACTTACTCGCGCACCATCAACCGGAATCTGGTCAACAGCCTTGCGTTCGCCTTCAGCCGCAACGTGAATAATAATCTTTCGTATTTCTCGAACGGCAAGAACATCGAGGGCCCCGTCGATGAAGGCGGGTTAGGGATCATGGGCACGTACATCACTCCGCTCACTTACGGTCCTCCGAATATCTCGTTCCAGAACTTTCAGGGGTTCAGCGACGCGGCTCCTTCAGTGACGAATGCCCGGACGACCGGCGTCACCGAGTCGCTGCTGCAACTCCACGGTAAGCACAACCTGACTTATGGAGGTCTTTTCCAGCGCAGGGAGAACAATCTGAATACGTTTCAGGGCTCGCGCGGATCGTTCAGCTTCACCGGCGTCGAGACGCAGCAGATCGGCTCGAACGGGCTTCCCGTTACCGGCACCGGATACGATCTGGCCGATTTCCTGCTCGACATGCCGTATAAGACCTCGGTCACTCAGTACCTGAACGGGGACACCGCCTTCTACTTCCGGGAGTCGGCGGCAGCCGCCTATATCTCGGACGACTTCCGATGGAAGAGCAACCTTTCGATCATCGCCGGTCTGCGATGGGAGTATTACAGCCCCTTCAGCGAAAAGAACGACCGCATGGCGAATCTCGATCTGGTGGCCGGATGTCCTTCGAACGGTTGTGTAAACAATCAATCGCCCTATAGCGCGGTATCGGTTGTGACCGCGGGACAAAACGGGAGCAGTCTCGTTAAGCCCGATCACAGGCTGTTGTCGCCGCGGCTCGGCATCGCCTGGAAGCCGTTCAAGAATCAGAACCTGGTGATCCGGTCGGGCTACGGGATCTATTATGTGGGTGGCGTCTACGCTGCTCTCACGAACTCGTTAGCTCTGCAGGCGCCGTTCGTGAACGCCATCAGCGAGGAGCAGAGTACGGCCAATCCGTTAACCCTGCAGAATGGCTTCGTCACGCAGCCTCAGCAGAAGATTACCGACACGTTTGGAGTGGACCCGAACTTCAAGCCGGCCTACAGCCAATCCTGGAACTTCGCCATGCAGGAGACCGTCTGGCGCAACTATGTCATCCAGGTCGGCTACAACGGCGTCAAGGGAACGGACCTGGCCGTGTTACAGAGTCCCAATCGGGCGCCTCTCGGAACCGCCCCCAACGAAACGCAATCCGATCTGTATATCGCGAACGCCTCGCAGTTCAGCTACGAACTTTCGCAGGGCTCCTCGATCTATAACGCTTTGACAATCTCGTTCCTGCGGCGCATGGCGCGCAACCGGTCGTTTAACCTGACGTACGTGTGGTCGAAGGCCGAGGACGATACGTCCACCCTCGGTGGCGGAGTGGTGCAGATCGTCAACAATATTCATAACGAATGGGGTCTCTCGAATAACGATCAGAGACAGCAGGTGCGGGCTAACTATCAAATCCAGTCCCCGGTGGGACCGGAGCGCACCTCCTGGCGGTGGCACGCGCTGCGCGGCTGGACCCTGAACGGAAGCCTGACCGCGACTTCGGGAAGCACCTTCACCGCGACCGTTCAGACCGATTACTCGGGTACCGGAATCGTGGGCAGCCCGCGCCCGCAAGCGACCGGTCTGCCCGTGAACAGCGGCACCGGCTACTTCAACACGGCCGCGTTCACGCTCCCGGCGGCAGGCACCTACGGAAACGCGGGACGAAACACCATTCCCGGCATTCCCAACTTCTCCATCAATGCTTCTGTTTTCCGCACGTGGCGAGTTAAGGAGCGGCATCAAATCACCTTCACCGTCACCTCAAGCAACCCGTTGAATCACGTCAACGTGACCGGCATCGGCACGGTGGTCGATACCCCAACCTACGGCTTGCCGCAAAATGCGGGCCCCATGCGTAATCTGACCGCGACAACCAGGATAACGTTCTGATGAGACGACTTCTTTTCGTACCTTTCTTATTTCTGTTCTTCGCCCCGGTGAATGGCCAGCAGGACGATTCGGTAACCACCATCTCCACGGAAGTGAACCTTGTCATTGTCGATATCACGGTCAAGGACAAGTCCGGCAAGGTGATACCGGATCTGAAGAAGGGCGACTTCACGGTTCTCGAAGACGGCAAAGCGCAGGAAGTCAAGGTTTTCGAATTTCAGAAGCTCGATACGGAGGAGCCGCCTCCGCCCGTTCCCGCCGAAAAACCCGTGGCGGCCGCGGCTCCGGCAGCTCCGGCGACACCGGCTGCGCCTGTCGCTCCCGCCGCGCCCAAACCGGCTGCGCCGAAACTGGCCCCGCCCAAACCTATTATTCGCTTTCAGGACCGGCGTCTTGTCGCCATGCTGTTCGACTTCAGCACCATGGCCACCGTGGAGCAGGCGCGCGCCCAGAAATCGGCTCTCGATTTCATCGAGCATCAGCTGAAACCCGCCGATCTGGTCGAAATTATGAGTGCCGGCGTGGGTCCGCTGAAGGTCGACCAGGATTTCACCGACGACCGCGACCGCCTGGAGGAAGTAATCAAGAAATTCAACATCGGCGAAGGCGCGGACCTGGCCGGGCTCAGTGGCAATGGCGGCGACAGCACCAGCGGCGAAGACACCGGCACCGCATTCAACGCGGACGAAACCGAGTTCAACATTTTCAATAACGACCGCAAGCTGGTGACACTTCAGACCGCCGCGAAAATGCTGGCCGCCTTCACCGAGAAGAAGGCTCTCATTTACTTTTCGAGCGGCATGGAGCAATCCGGCACCGATAACCAGGCGCAGCTCGAGAGCGCCGTCAACGCGGCCAAGCGGGCCAACGTCGCTTTCTATCCCATCGATACCCGCGGCCTGATCGCCACCGCCCCGGCGGGAGACGCCAGTTCGGCCGGCGGCCGCGGCACCAGTTCCTTCACCGGAACCAACGAAACCAGCCGGCAAGCCAGCCGCGACAATTCGCAGGAAACGCTTTCGACACTGGCCTCCGACACGGGCGGCCGCTTGTTCGTCGACGATAACAACCTCGCGCTCGGCATGCAGAAGGCCCGCGACGATATCAGCAGCTATTACATCCTCGGCTACTACAGCACCAACGGCAAATTGGACGGTAAGTACCGCCGCGTCGCAGTCAAGCTGAATAACAACATCCAGGCCAAGCTTGACTATAAGACCGGATACTTCGGCGAGAAGGAATTCAAGAAATTCACCAGCGCCGATAAGGAAGACCAGTTACAGCAGGCGCTGATGCTGGGCGATCCCATGACCGATCTCACGGTGAACGGCGAAATCGACTACTTCCGTCTGGCCCGCGACCGCTATTTCGTTCCTTTCTCTCTCAAGATTCCGGGCTCGGAAATCGCTCTTGCCAAGAGTAAAGGGAGCGCCCAGACCGAACTTGAGTTCATCGCCCAGTTGCGCGACGAGCACTCCAAGCTGGTGGGAGTGGTTCGCGACGGCGTCAAGATCAAGCTGGCCGACCAGACCGCGGCCGAGCTCTCTTCGCATCCTATCTCGTACGACACCGGCTTCAGCGTTCCTCCCGGCACTTACACGCTGAAGTTTCTCGCCAGAGAGAACGAAACCGGCAAGATGGGAACTTACGAAACTAAGTTCACGATTCCCGATCTCGCGCCCGACAAAGCCGGCCGTCTGAAAACCAGCTCGGTTATCTGGAGCAGCCAGCGCCAGCCTCTCAAGACTTCCATAGCCACCGCCGATCCGAATAAGAAGGTTCTTGAAGCCGATCCGCTGGTACAGGACGGCCAGAAACTGATCCCCAGCATCACGCATGTTTTCCGCAAGGATCAGAATATGTACGTCTACATGGAGGTCTACGATCCGGGTCTTGACAGCGCGCAGAAGCCAAGCGTCTCCGCAACTCTTTCCTTCTACCGCGGCAAGACCAAGAGCTTCGAATCGCAACCCGTGCGGCTCAATTCGTTTCTTGCCAAGCGCGGCCAGACTCTTCCCGTGGAATTCCAGACTCCGCTGGCGCAGCTGGCCTCGGGACGCTACACCTGCCAGATCAATCTGATCGACGAGACAGGCCGCAGGTTCGCGTTTCAGCGCTCGGAGATCGTGGTACTGCCCGCGCAGAAGCCTGCATCCGCGCCCGTTGCTCAACCCGGAAATAAAGCCGGGGGGTAATCCAACGTTAATACTCAGCGTCTAACCACTGATGACTTGCGGTAATAGTACCCGCATAGTCATAGTTAGATTTGCGACATGCGATCAAGGTCAAGGCGGGTTTTGGCGCGGCTTTCGCGATCCTGCTGGGCGTTGGCGTGGCAGCCGTATTTCAAACCTTCTTATGGGAAGGCAGCACCGACTGGGTTGCTCACTCCTGGGATGTGATCGAGCATCTGGATGAGTTGGCGCGGCGCTCGATGGATGCGGAAGATACGGCGCGACGGCTGGCGCGGCAGTTCGCCGGTGCGCAAGAGGCTCGTTGCCGCGAGGATCTGCTGCGGGTGCGCCATCTTGCTGTCGAGCTCGAATGGCTGACCGCCGACAATCCCGTTCAGCGGAAAAGGGACGAAGCATTGATGGCGCTGGCCGGCAATCAGGCGGCGGCTCTCAATCGAGGACTTGATTCCGGCACGCCGGCGGGCATGGCGCGCGCGCTCGAAGAATACGACCGGGCAGACATTGCCATGCCCCTCGCCGAGGTCGTTCAGAAAATGCAGAGCGAGGAACGCGCGCTGCTGACAGCCCGTATCGAGAGACAGCGTGATATTGCCGTGATGACGCGCCGGCTTTCCGAGGTGGCGTCCGCGCTCTCATTCCTTCTCATCGTGCTGGCCGCCTGGCGCACGTCCATCGATCTGAGGAGACGCACCCTCGCGGAGCGGGCTCTGGCGGCGCGGGAAGAACAATACCGGCAGGTCGTCGAGATGGCGGGCGACATCATCTACCGCACCGACCATCTGGGGTGTTTTACGTTCTGTAACCAGACCGGACTGACCATGCTGCACCTCACCGAGCGGGAATTGCTGGGCAGGTCGTATCTGAAAATGATTCGTCAGGATCGTCGGAAAGAGACCGAGCGCTTCTACCTGCGCCAATTCGCCCGGCGAAAGAAGGACAGCTATTTCGAATTTCCCGTGGTGGATGGGCATGGGCGGGAACGCTGGATCGGCCAGAACGTGCAGTTATTGACGGAAGGCGCGAACGTCGTCGGATTCCAGGCGATCGCGCGCGAAATTACCGAGCGCAAGCAGGCGGAAAGCGAACTGCGGAAGAGCCGGCTCTTCGTCGAGCGCATCGCTGCCACCACGCCCGGAATCCTGTATGTCTACGATCTCGACCGGCGGTGCAACGTTTTCAGCAACCGGGAGGCGGTCTCGGTGCTGGGCTATAAGCTGGAGGAGAGCGAGGGCTACTCCAATTTCGCTTTCCAGCATTTTCATCCCGACGATGTGCCTGCCATCCGGAGTCACTATGAAGAGCTCCGCCAGGCGATGGATGGGGAGGTGCGCCGCATCGAATATCGTGCCCGCCACGCCGCCGGGCACTGGGTGTGGCTGGCTTCGCGGGACACGCCCTTCGAACGCAATGCCGAAGGTGTGGTGACCCGGATCGTGGGGATCGCGCACGATATTACCGCTCGCAAAGACGCTCGGGACAAGCTGGCCTGGCAGGCGAATTTCGACGCGCTTACGGGCCTCGCGAACCGGCGCCACTTCTGGACGCGATTGCAGGGCGTGCTGGGGCAGACGACCCTGGAACACGGGACCGTGGCGCTCGGCATTCTGGACGTGGATCTTTTCAAGGAAATCAACGACCGTTGCGGGCATTCGGCGGGCGATGAGGTGCTTGAGGCGCTAGGCAACATCATGCGCGGCGAACTCCGCCCCAACGACGTTGCGGGACGCCTGGGCGGAGACGAATTCGCCTTCATTCTGCCCGAGACGGACCACGACGAAGCTGCCCGAGTCGCCGAGCGCATACGCGAAAGACTCGGCGCCCTGGCGTTCGGCATGACCGGCGGATGCGAGCCATTTTTCGTCACCGCGACCTTCGGAGTGGCCGAATGGAGCCCGGACATGGATGCTAAGGAACTGATGGATGCGGCGGACCGGGCGCTTTACAGGGCCAAATCGGCCGGACGAAACCGCGTCTGCGTCGACGCGTAGCCGCCGGGGTCAGCGGGGCATGTGGCGCACGCCTTGACCCGGTACGCAGACGAAAAGAGCAGCCTTATCCTGGATAAGACCGTCCATGCGGCTGCGCCAGTGGTCAAGCGTGCCGCCTCGAGACTCTTCTCGACGCCTGGTCGTCCGCACCTGAGAATCATTGAATAGTTGGCCCGAACCCCCCGCCGCCGATGCCTTCGCCGACCGTCGCATCCGCACACCGATCCCACGTCGCCGCCAGAGCGTCGGCGGTCGAATCCAGCAGATCGAGCAGGCTGTCCAGCTTCGTTGCAAATTTGAAGATGTCGAAGTTCCGATAGTATTCTGAAACCAGGTTCGGACTTCGTGAGGACCGGATCGCCCGGGCTACGGGATCGAAGGTCTCGACCTCGTTGACGAGCGTGCTGAACTCGGCCGGCGACGACACGCCATCGCATCTGAATTCGCTCTCCCACCCGACCTTCCTGACGATCTGGCAGACGATCTGTGCCAGCCATCGCAGGGAGTGGGTGGTGGACAGGGAAATCGGATCGGTCGGCGAAGGCAGGAAGTTGCTGCCTTCCCCCACGAGCATCTTCAGGTGAATTTCAAGAGCCTGACGATACAGCAAAACGACGGGACAGATATCCCACCCGGTCCCGGCGCTCCGTCCCAGGTTTAGATTCCCGATGAGGGTCCGGGCCGCAGTCCGGAGCGACCGGGCGTACTTGAGAATTTCTATTTCGCCGCCGTTGTGCCAGCTATCGAAAGGGGTTCGCCTTTTGGTCTTCACTCCTGAAAGGCCACTGACGGATGTCTTCTTCATCGGGATGCTTTTTCCAATTCTAATGTCCATGCCGGAGCCGTCAAATCGAGAAAGAGGCCCGCTCGGAGAGTCCGATCTCCGCGCGCCCGTTCCCGGCAAACACGGCCCAGCGTCTCATCGGCGGCCGAAACTCAAATCGGCCGATACGACTGCCCCTGCTGCCAGCAGGTACACAACACGGCGGATGATTTTATTTCGAATTGCGCCCTCGCGTTTGATGTGCATATCAACCCCGGTTTTTCGTGCCTTCACTCATAACGCAGCGCAATAGCGGGATCTGTCCTCATGGCCCGCCGGGCTGGTATCCGGCACGCAAGGAATGCGACGACGAGCAGGATCGCCGGCGCGCCCGTCATCGTCGCGATATCGTACGGCGATACTCCTACCAGTTGCGATTGCAGAATGCGATTCACCGCGAAAGACGACGCGAGGCCAACCACGAGACCAATCGCTACCGGTAGCATTCCCTCGCGAAGGACCATCGTTCGGACCTGGCCCGCCGTCGCGCCAATCGCAATGCGAATGCCGATCTCTTTCGTGCGCTGAGTCACCGAATACGCGATGACGGCATAGAGGCCGACAGCCGCCAGGAGCAGCGCCATCGCAGCAAAGATGGGGGACACCGCCGCGTACTTGCCCATCTCGCTATGCCCGCGATCCATTCGGTCGGGATCAAACCCGAAGCTGGCTTTAAGGGTGGTGAACTCTCTCAGGATCACATCGGGATCCAGTTTCTGTATCTCGACTCGAACAGTTTGTGCCACTTGCTCGGGAGGTACGCCCGTTCGCAGGAGAAAATTTACGCCAAGCCGCGTCGGTGCCTGCCGGAAAGGCTGATAGACCAGCGGTTTGAACTGCCGCCGCGTCGGGTCTCCCTGCATGATGTTCGGGACGACTCCCACAACCGTCAGCCATTCAGCTGCCTTATTGCGATCGATGGAACGAAGCCGCTTGCCGAGGGGTTGCTCCCGGGGCCAGTACCTGGCGGCAAAACTCTGGTTCACAATTGCAACCGGTAATGTGGTCGTGCGATCTCCGTCGCTGAAGTCGCGGCCCGATACCGGGGATGCTTCCGCCACGCGGAAGTAGTCCGCTCCGACTCGCAGGAACTGGACAGCCTCTCCGCCGTCCGGCGGGTTCGGCCTTCCCTCTATCTCAAACGTCAATCCGCGGACGTTACCCACGGGAAGTATGCTCGCCACCGACTCATCTTCAATCCCCGGAATGGCTCTCAATTTCACTTCGAACCGGTCGATATACCCAAGAGTGGCTCCGGGATTCGGATATTGTTCCGATGGAAAACTTAACAATCCAACCAATACGTTTTCGGGATCGCGCACGCCGGTATTGGCGTTCACAACGTTGATGAGACTCCGAACCAGGACGCCTGCGCCCGATAGCAGCACAATGGCGAGCGTCATCTGGCCTGCCACCAGTACCGCCGCCAGGTGTTTGCCGCGCAGATGCGGCGTGCCCCCCCGAGCATCGCTTTTTAGAGCGCTTTTTACACCAATCTGCAAAACCCTGCCCATCGGAGCCAGGGAAAACAAAATCGCGGCGGCAAGGGAGATTGCCACCAAATAGGCCAGCGTGCCGGAGTCCAGCCTGTAGTCGAGTATCTGGAAAACGGAAGCCGTCTCGACCGCCCACGTCCGCACGCCCCATTTCGTGATCCACCAGCCCGGCACTGCGGCCACACCGGTAAGCGTCAGGCTTTCGAGGAAAATCTGCCGCATCATCCGCCCCCGGCCCGCGCCGAGCGCAATCCTGGTGGAAAAATCGCTCCACCGTCCAACAGTTCGCGCCACCGTGAGATTGGCCAGGTTGGCGCAGGCGATCAGTAACACGAACCACGCCGCCACCCAAAGCGATCCGTAGATGACAGGCGCGTCCGGACCGATCATGGATTGCGAATAGGTATCCACCTTGGGGACAAAACCGCGATTCGTCCCCGGATACGCCGCTTCCAGGCGGCGATTGATCGTTGCAAGCTCCGCACGGGCCTCTTGCAGGTTGGCGCCGTCCCGCAGTCGTCCAACCACCAGGAAGTCCTCCGGAATCCTCTGGTTCACTTCAGGGCCGCGCACGTATGGCATCCAGACATCGAATTGCGTCGGAAAATCAAAGCCTTCGGGCATCACGCCGATGATGGTTGCAGGAGCCCTGCTAACAAGAACGGATGTGCCGACAACATCCCGCCGCGCTCCAAACTGGTTCTCCCAGAAGCGGTGATTGAGGATTACGACTGGTGCCGCTCCCGAGGCTTCGTCGGCCGGCACAAAATCCCGTCCCAGGGCCGGCTTAACTCCGAGCAACCCGAAAACGTTCGTGCTCACGGTGAAGGCACTGGCATCGACCGAATGTCCCTCCCCGGAGCTGAGACTAATATTCTTTTCCCCGACGAACGCCATTCCTTCGAAAGAGTGCGCCTGCGCGCGCCAAGCCTCGAAATCGAGGTAAATGATGCCGCCCACCCCCGATGGCTGATGCTCCTGGATATAAACCAGGCGGTTGTTCCTCTGAACGAGCGGGTAGCCCCGAAACAGCATCGTGTTCATGACCGCGAACACCGTGACGTTCAACCCAATGGCGAGCGCGAGCGTCACGATCGCCGTCAGAGTAAACGCGCGGTCGCGCCGCAGTCCCCGGAGCGAGTAGCGAATATCGCACAGGAGTGCGTCGATTACTGGGAATCCGCGCTGTTGCCGCACGGTCTCTTTGACTGACTCGACTCCTCCCAGGCGAATGAACGCGGCGCGTCGGGCCTCTTCGGGCGCCATCCCCCTCCGCAGGTTGTCGTCCATGTGTAATGCCACATGGCTGGCCAGCTCTTCGGATAAATCGCGGTCGCGCGAGTCGCGATGGAACAGGCCGCTCAGTCGCGCAAGACCGGCACGCAGGCTTTTCACGGCCGTTGCTTCCCTGGCGTCAGGAACCGAGCGACAATCCCGGTCGTCTGATCCCATTCGCTCGTCTGCTTGAGCAGCTCTTTGCGTCCCGCGGGCCTGAGCTTGTAGAACTTCGCCTTACGGTTGTTGTCCGAGACGCCCCACTCGGACGAGATACATCCCTCCTGCTCCAGCTTCAGCAATGCCGGATACAGCGTCCCATAATTCACTGAGAGCAGATCGCCGCTGGTCTGTTCGATGCGCCGCGCGATCCCGTAGCCGTGCATTGGGCCCAGCGTTTCCAGCGTCTTCAGAATCATCAGGGCCAGGGTGCCCTGCCAGACATCGGCTTTCTCGGACATCTGGGATACCAATATCACAACTCGTATTTGGAAGCAATAGGAATCATTACGCGATTTGCCGGAATCAGACAGGTCGGCAGAGCCACCGCGATGAGGCCACTGAAGTCAACACGCAGGCGGAAGCGGGTCGCTGCCTGCGGCCGCACAGTTACTGAGCGCGGCGACGCAGGTATCATATTGAAGAGATGGACGTCAACCAGACATTGTTGGCCGAAATTGTCGCGCGCATTCTCACTGTTGCGCGGCCCGACAGGATCATTCTGTTCGGCTCTGCCGCCACGGGTGAGATGACGAGGGACAGCGATATCGACCTGTTGATCGTCGAACCAACTCCGGGTAACCGGCACGAGGAATCCGTTCGGGTTCGCGATGCCATTGGGAATATCGACTATCCGGTAGACGTGCTCATCATGGCGACGGAGCGTTTTGAGGCCACAAGGAACGTCATCGGCGGCATCGCCTATCCCGCGAACAAGTACGGCAGAGTCCTCTATGCAGCCTCCTGAGGAGGCGATTGATGCTTTGGTTGCGGAGTGGGTCGGGAAGGCCGACCTTGATTTCCAGACCGTTGTCCGACTGGTGGACGAAGAGGCTTTTCGCGATATCGTTGTCTTTGACGCCCAGCAGGCCGCGGAGAAATATCCGAAGGCTCTGCTGACGAAGCGCCAGGTGGAATTTCCGAAGACGCACGAAATCCGGCGCTTGCTCGAATTGTTGAACGCGTCCGATCATGAGGTGGCCGAGGCGCTGCCGGACGCGAAGTGGCTGGACCCCTTTGGCGTCGATATTCGTTATCCGAGCGACCGGCCCGAGACAATACCCGGCGATGAACGTCGCGCGTTGCAACTGGCCGAGAGAACACGGGCGGCTGTAACGAAGGCGCTGCCGCTGTAGACGAAGGGGGCGGCGGCGCATGCTGCCTCCTGTTGCCGAAGCTTCCACATCGGGCGCCGTCACTCACATCGCGCGTGGGCAAGCGTGACGATACGCCAATTTATGCAACTAAGTATTAGCGGGATTTCAAACCTGGGCGGCGGCGGGGTTCTAGTCTGCTTTCTCGCCTCGTACCACTTTCGGTCGTTCCGGCAGGAAATCGGGCCACGTGTTCGGGAGTATATCCATCACATACCGAACGAACTTGTTCTTTATTGCGGCGTCGAGCGAGTCTCGCAATTGAAGGCCGGACGATGGAAGCGGAGCCGTCAGTACGCGGTGCCAATCGACTTCACCGCCATGACGCAGAGACACTTGCGCCACAAATACGTTTGAAAGGCTGAATCCATGATTTTCGAGCGGGCGAAAAATATGGTCGCAAGTCTGCTTCCCTGTGCGCTTCAGCTCCACATGGTCTGGGGTTGCCATTAGAAGGGAGAAGGCGAAGGATGGCTTCTTGTCTTCCAGTTGTACTCCACCGGCGTAGAACGCGGCTCGCCGTATCTGGAAGCTGATCATCCCTTCCGGCAGCAGGGTGTCGGCGTCGCCCAGCATCTCGTCGAGAATGTCCATATGGAGGATGAATCTGAGATCGGGGTTCATCTGAATGCGGAGGTTGCGGAAGAGAACGCAGGAAAGATCCTCCCGAAACGCGGTGTCTAAGTCCAGCCGGTACCCGGTCTGGTTCTGTTGCAAATGGTGGTAATCGACGAGAAACCAGAAGTCATGAGTCTTCCAAGCGACCAGCAGTGGCAGTTTCAGGCGTTCGGCAAACGCAATCAATGAACTTCGATATTTGGCGCTCCACTTCATCTGTGTGTGCTTGCTTGCTTTGACCTCGATGAGAACAGGGAACGGGGCACCATTGACCATCGGGAAAGCGATGAAATCAGGTGCTCTCATCTTTTCCGCAATTTCCGGAACCGGCATGGGCGTCTGGTCTATCCGGTGAATTCCAGCGCAGTTGCCAAGCCAGCACACCGTGGCGGCGAACTCGTCTTCTGGTGACAGACCTTTATGAACATCCTTCACTCTTGCGGCGAGTGCGTCGATAGAGGCGGAATCGAGTGGCCCCCCCGTTATGTGCGGGTAGAGCAAAAAAGCAATCTTGCCTATTTCGTCAGGGGTCAGCATTTGGCGCGGATTTCGTATCATTCGGAATAGGGGCGCGTTCCCGAACGACACCTTTAGTGTAGACTCTTGGAAAATGCTGTCGGGCGTGAATGGCGGAGACGTGTGCGACGCCGGGAGATCTTCCTTTCGAGATGAATATGGCCGATAACGCAATGACAAAAAACGACTTCGGTGTGAGGGCTATCGGCGTGGCGAGTTTATCCGCCAAGCAGCTCAGGGCGAACCCACACAACCCGAGAACGCTTTTCGACCGGGATGATTTGCATGTTCTGCGCGAGTCCATCAAGCGGGTCGGAATTCTTGTCCCCTTAACGGTCTACAAGGAAAAGAGCACCGGCAACTATGTAATTCTTGACGGTCAACGGCGGTGGATGTGCGCACAAGATGTCGGCCTAGACACGATCCCAGTCAATGAAGTCGCCGAACCTACGCTGGTGCAGAACATTGTGACGATGTTCCAGATCCACAAGCTCAGGAAAGACTGGGAACTCATGCCCACGGCGCTCAAGCTTGAGCTCCTGATGCGCGAGCTGAACGAAAAAAAGGAACGCCGCCTTGCGGAGCTGACAGGCCTTGATGAAGCCGTGGTGGTTCGCTGCAAGAAGCTGCTTTCATATAAGAAGAAATATCAGGACACGATGCTCGACGCAGACCCAGAAAAGCGTGTCAAGGCTGATTTTTTCATCGAACTATATGCTGTCCGCAATGACCGGGAAGTAAATAAGTTTGCGTGGTTTAACAAAGATAAGTTCACTGACGACATGCTCAAGAAAGTCGAAGTGAAGGGAATTAAGTCGGTCACGGACTTCAGGACTGTTAAGCAGTACATCAACAACGCAGTAAATGCTAAGAAATTAACAACTATTTCCAAGCGCCTTCAGGAATTTGCGGCTCAACCAACCTTAACGCCTGACCATCTAAACATCGAGTCGGCCAAAGTCGCGGCAGAAGCGAAAAAGGTTCTCAAATCCGTCGAGTCCCTTTACGCCCAAGTGAATAGCATTGATGTCGACGAGTTCTACGGCGAAGAAGATATGTGGTCCCGCCTCGAATCTTTGGCGCAATTGATCCGCGCCAAATTGAAAGCGCTTGGCCGGAGAGAGTCGTAGTGCGGAGTCCCCTGGCGCCCGGCAGTCCGATAGATGCGAGGAGATATCGACGTTGGATAACCCGTTTCGGCTCTTATCGGGCCGGTATAATTAACGCGACCATCGACAGTTGGTTGACGCAGTTCGATGCTGGAGACCGGGACTTGGCGGCGCGCATTCTCGACGCTGTTGAGTTTTATGGTCAGAGCCAGATCCATGCCGCCTATCGCGAAGCTCTGGCTTCTCTGGAAGGATGGGATAAAGACCCCTCAAAGAGAAAAGGAAACTGGCGGTTCGCAGCAATGTCCAGTAGCGCTGGCGAAAGCGGGGACTCGATGCTGTATGAGTTTCGCATCGCCAACGGACTCGACAAGAAAGAGTTTCACGGATTATTCGTATCGCGAAGCGATCTGTTTCGGCAGACGATGCTGCCGGAAGGAGACCCGAACCGACTGGGTGCAAATGACGTCGTGGTCCTTCTTGACGATTTTATTGGCACGGGGAAGCAGGTATGCGACGCTTGGAATGACCCGGCGACCTCGTTCGGCGCGCTACTCGCCGGTGTGGGAAAGGTATATCTGATTGTCGTAGCTGCTGGAAAAGGTGCTCAAAAAAAGATTTCGGATGAGACTTCCTTGTCTCTTATTCCTGCACATAAACTCGGCGAGAGTGACAATGTGTTTTCTGAGCACTGCCGACATTTCTCCACGGCGGACCGAAGTAAATTGCTCGGTTACGGAAAGAGAGCAGACGCTCAACATCCGAGGGGATTCGGGCAGTGCGGTCTAGTGGTCGTCTTTCAGCATCGAGCTCCAAATAATTCGATTCCGATTCTCCACATGGACCATGACACGTGGAGCGGATTATTTCCTCGACATTCGTAAGGCACGGCAGCGTTGATCGCTCTAAATCACGCGGGCTCAATCTCTTGTGGTAAATTCAAGCAGATGCTTTCGGACCGAGAAGGGCAGCCAGTCCTCGCCCCCTGCACACCGTTCCTCCGGTGGGCTGGCAGCAAACGGATCTTGGTTCCCGCGCTTCGAACGTACTGGAAAAAACACCATAAGCGTTATCTGGAGCCGTTCGTCGGGTCTGCGTGCCTCTTTTTCGCACTCAAGCCACCTCGCGCCATTTTGGGCGATGTCAATTCTGATTTGATATCCACATATCTTGAAGTTAAATATCGATTGAACAGCGTTCTCGATTCGCTGGCGGCACTCCCTCCGTCTAGCCGTGAAGAGTACAACCGTCTTCGTGCGCTGAGACCGGAGGATCTTCCCGCGGCGGATCGCGCTGCACGTTTCATCTACCTCAATCGCTTCGGTTTCAACGGAATCTACCGGACCAATCTCAGCGGTCAGTTCAATGTTCCGTACAGCGGGAAACGCTGCGGAAGCCTTCCGCAACCCGACATGATCGACAAATGTGCCAAGCGGTTAAGGGTTGCGCGGTTTATGAATGCAGATTTTGAAAAGGTCCTGCATCACGCTGAACGCGGAGATCTCGTCTATATGGACCCTCCCTTCGCGGTGCGAGCTCGGCGCGTGTTCCGGCAATACGACCCCAGCACGTTCTCGCACGATGATATCAAGCGCCTGAGATCATGGATGGAGACACTGACAAAAGCGCGCGTTGATTTCGTCGTCAGCTATGCCGAGTCCGACGAGGCCGACATTCTTCGGGCGGGCTACGATTATCGGACCGTTTCGGTTCGGCGCCATATCGCTGGCTTTGCTGCCAACCGTGCGATGTCGAATGAGGTCCTGATATCGAATTGCTGAAGCCCAGAAGGACCCCGGTCAGTCAGCGTGATGATCGACATCCCTTTTCTTCACCTTGGCGGTAAACACGCGACTCGCTGAAGTGGACCACGCGGCCCAGAAGTTTTCACGAAAGCCATGAGCCGCAGACGAGCGTGCGCCAGGAAGAATCGCTCAAGGCTGTTCTGCCGGTTCGGAAGCCGGATCATCAGGTCGTTCCGACGCCCAGCCAGTTTGGCCGTTCCAGAAGATGCTCCAATGCCGCTCCAGAGCGCAAGGCGCTGCCGCTGTAGACGTTATGAGCGCTCGCGCGCACCGGCCACAAATCCCGGTCACACGATTCTTGCCCCGCATTCTCAACAACTTCCATAAACACGCGCACCGGCTCATGCCACACTCACGATGGGAGCGGGTATTTCGCGCGGAAGCGGGCGAATATCGAGCGCCCCGAGATCTTTGACAACCGCATATCAGCACCATCGCCCTTGCCGCGGCGCCCCGCCAGGCAGAGTAGACCGGAGCAGAACCACTCCCTCCTCCGGTTTGCGGCGGATGGGGGCGAGAAAAATGCGCCAGTGCCAAACAAACCCAAGAATTCGAGGAAAAACGCTGTTTCTGTCCCGGAAAGAGCCCGAATCGGGGCGCAAAAGCGGCCAAAACAGGACGCAAAAACGCCATCTACTGGCGCCAGCGACGCAATGCTGGCGAAAGCGCCGCGCACAATCCCACCACGGCCAGCGTCGCCAGCCCTCCGAAAGCCACGCTGGGCACTGGGCCGAACCACGCCGCCGTCCAGCCCGATTCCACCGCGCCCAGTTGATTCGAACAGCTGATGAAGATGTTGTTCACCGCCAGCACGCGCCCGCGCACCTGGTCCGGGGTCCTGGTTTGCACCAGCGACTGGCGCAGCACCACGCTCACGTTATCGAAGGCGCCCACCAGCATCAACAGGGCGAGCGACAGCCACAGATTGCGCGACAGGCCGAATCCGATGGTGGCCAGCCCGAAGCCCGCCACCGTGAGCAGCAGCGCCGGACCCGCCCGATGGATTTTTCGCGAATGAGCTAACTTAAGCGCCATCAGCACCGCCCCCACCGACGGCGCGGAGCGCAGCCAGCCAAGCGCGCGTGGACCGGCATGCAGGATATCCACCGCGAAGATGGGCAGCAGCGCCACGGCGCCACCAAACAAAACGGCGAACAGATCCAGCGAGACGGCGGAGAGGATGAGCTTGTTGTCGCGCACGAAGCGCAATCCTTCGAGCAGCGATCTGGCGTCGCGCGGCGTGGCCGTCACATTCTCGCCGCGGCCCTGCCGGATGGAAGCAAAACAGATGAGGGTCAGCAGGGCGAACGCAGCTTGTACCAGGTACACCGTTCTGCTTCCGACGGTGGCCAGCAGCAGTCCCGCCACCGCCGGCCCGCTGACATTGGCGATCTCCTGCGCGCTGCTGTTCCAGGTGATCGCATTGCCGAGCGCTTCCGTGGGCACGATGCGGGGCAGAATCGCGCCCCTCGCCGGTCCCTGAAACGCCCGCGCGATGGCGGTCAGAAGCAGGCAGCCGTAGATGGCCAGTACGGAATGGAAACCGAAGATTAACAGCAGGGACGCCGCCAGATACAGGGCCTGCGCGATCACCATCACGAGGCGCCGGTCGTAGCGGTCCGCCACATGTCCTGCGAAAAGCGATAACAGCACGAAGGGCGCGACCTGCACGAATCCGACGTTGCCCAGCACCATGGCCGAGTGCGTCTCGGTATAGAGATCCCAGCTCACCGCGAGAGAGAGCATCTGCAGACCGAAGCTCGAAAGAAACGCTCCCGACAGCAGAAACCGGTAATCGCGCAGGCGAAAAGAGGCGTAGGCGTCCAACTATTGAGCATCGCGCACCGCCTCGTACGATCGCGATGAGGTATAGGACCATGGCGATGGTTCCGGCTGAATTGTATCCTTGCATGGAGGAGGGTCGGCAAAATACGCATGAAGCGCCGCTTGATGGAATTTATCGTCTGCCCCATTTGCGCCGGCGCGCTGGATCTGCGGCCGCGCAGGATGGAAGACGAAGAAATCATGGAGGGCGAACTCGGCTGCGGCAAGTGTGGCAGAACATACCCTGTTGTGCGGGGCGTGCTGCGCCTTCTGCCGGAGAGGTTTTCCGACGAGCAGCGAGCCACGGCTGCCGCGTTCGGCTATGAATGGGCGCATTTCAGCGACCTCGAAGACACCTATGAGAAGGAGTTTCTGGACTGGATCGATCCGGTCGGCAAAGAGTTTTTCCCGGAAAAGTTGTGCTGGACGGTGGCTGCGGAAAAGGCCGCCATGTCGCCCTGGCTGCCGCCTTCGGGGCCGCCGACGTTATAGGAATCGATATCTCCGACGCCGTCGAGGCGGCTTTCCCCAACACTCGTCACCTGCCCAACGATCATATCGTTCAGGCCGACATCTATAACCTGCCTTTGCGGCCGGTCTTTACCTGCGCTTACAGTATCGGCGTACTGCATCATCTGCCCGATCCCAGGGGCGGGTTTCCCTCGTCGGGCGCCTGCAACCCGGGGCGAGAATTTCCGCCTGGGTATACGGCGAAGAAGGTAACTGGTGGATTACCCACCTGGTCAGTCCGTTGCGGACGGTGGTTACCTCGCGGCTGCCGCCTCAAATAACGAAAGGGATCGCTTTTCTTATAGCCGTCCCCATGCAGGCGGCGCTCAAGGTTCTGTATCGACCGGTTAACGAGCGCCTGCCAGGACTGAAGAAGTTCCTGTTTTACAACGACTATCTCTATTCCATATCGACTTTCTCGTTCCGCGAAAATTATTCGACGGTTTTCGACCATCTGATCGCGCCCACGGCGTTCTACATCGGGCGCGAAGAATTTATGGAGTGGTTCAGGGAAGCCGGTCTCAGGGATGTGGTCGTCACATGGCGCAACCGTAACAGCTGGCGCGGCATGGGATCCATCGGATCCCACGGGGATTCCACTGTCGGCAACTAACGGCGCTCGTCGACTCGCTCGCGGCGTTTTTGCGTCAGGATCTCGCGCACCGCGTAGATCCTGCGATCCTGGCTCTCGAAATAAGTGCGCATCACCAGTTCGCCGAGCAAGCCGGTGCTGAACATCATCAGTCCGGAGAGCAGAAGCAACCCTCCGGCAACCATCAACGGCCCGTGTTCCACGAAAATGTCCACGTTCGTGAACAGCTTCAGGATGAGGCAGTAGCCCATGATCGACGAGCCGAGACTGGTGCCAATCAGCCCGATCGTGCCGAAGAAATGCATGGGCCGGGTGAAGTATCTGAGCAAAAAGCGGATCGTCAGGATGTCGAAAAGGACGCGGAAGGTCCGGCCCAGCCCGTAGTGGGACGCACCCGAGGCCCGCGGGGTGTTCTGGATCGGCACCTCGGCCACGCGGGCGCCGTAGAAGCTGGCCAGCGCGGGGATGAAGCGGTGCAGTTCCCCGTAGAGATGGACGTCTTTCAGAATTTCGGCCCGGTATGCCTTGAACGTGGTGCCGAAATCGCGCAGCGCGACGCCGGAGGCTTTCGCCATCAGCCAGTTGGCGATACGCGACGGAATCTTGCGCGTGAGGGGATTATCGACGCGCTCTTTGCGCCAGCCGCTGGCGATGTCGTACCCCTCGTCGATCTTGCGCAGAAGCGCCGGAATATCTTCGGGGGCGTGCTGAAGATCGCCATCCATGGCGATCACGATCTTGCCGCGCGCTTCGTGAAAACCGGCGGAAAGCGCCGCGGTCTGGCCGAAATTACGCCGCAGCCGGATCACCTTAAGGTGCTGGTCGGTCTGGACCAGGTTGGCGAGCAGTTCGTAACTGCGGTCGGTGGAGGCGTCGTCGATGAACAGGATCTCGTACGGGCGCCGGATTTGCAGCAGTACGGAGGTAAGCCGGTCATAGAGGGGCAGAATCGAATGTTCTTCGTTATGAATCGGAACGACGATCGAGAGCATAGGCCTCCGGCATCCTTGTATCATTCTATCCATATCCGCGATGGACCGACTACCGTTCCGCGCCACGGCCTCGGCAGTTCCGTACGAGGGCATTCGTCCGTTGCCGGTGTCGGTATTGCTCGAAAACGTCAGAAGCCTCTATAACGTGGGCGCATTTTTTCGCACGGCGGACGCGGCCGGGATTGCCCGGTTGTATCTGGCGGGGATCACCGGGTATCCGCCGCAGCGGATGATCACGAAGACCGCGCTGGGGGCTGAGGCGACCGTGGCCTGGGAACATATCCGGGATGCGCGGCAGACGCTGGGCGAGTTGCGCTCCGCGAATTGCGAAATCGCCGCCATTGAGACGAGCGTTCACGCGGTGGATTTGTTCGACTGGCAGCCGCGCTTTCCGGTCTGCGTGGTGTTCGGGCATGAGACCGATGGGCTGACGCCGGATGTTGCCGCCATGGCCGATACGCATGTGCGGATCCCCATGCTGGGGTTGAAACATTCGCTGAACGTGGCTACCGCGGGGGGAGTGGTTCTGTACGAGTTGTTGCGAAAATACCGGGCGCTGCAACTCTGAGCAATATCAATAACCAAAGGGACAGGGTCACGAGGGCGCTCAATATCCGGCAGATCCAGGCTTCACGGGTCGGGCCGAACTTCAGATCCACGTCGCAGGGCCCGTTGCATGCAGGTTCGGCCACGATCAGCCCGATGGCGTCCTTGTGGACCGGGACCTCGCGGCCCTGCACTCTGGCGCGCCAACCGGGGACGTAGCTGACTTGCACCGAGAGCACCTGGCCGGGTTTCATGATCGCGCGGATGACGCCGTGCGACGGGCTTTGCCAGACCAGATCGGCCAGCGGCAGGCTCGCGTCATCGAGCGCCGCAACGTAGGCCCGGACCGGATCGATATCCAGGCCGTGCATGGGTGAGCGGGTGGCAATGGCTTCCCGCGGGACGACGTGCGCCAGAGAACGCGAGCGCTGGGGCACGGCAAAAATGGTGTCGTCCTCGTCGTGCCAGAGGACCGGCAGCACGCCGTCAAACTTACGCGGATGGACGATGGGATGGTAAAACTCGCGGCTCTTCGGGCCCGGCACCGTGACGGCCTGGTTGCCGAATGCCTTGAGCCAGAAAACGGAATACTCGGCGTCGCGATCCCCCGCGTTGATGCCGGTGTAGATGGTATAAACGGCCACGCGCTGCATCCAATTGGGCGCGGTGGGCTCATGGCCGGCGCTGAGCTGCGGGTTGTTGGAGAAAATGTTGTAGAGATATTCGGTGTCGCCGGAGACCAGGGCGCGCTGGCCGGGCAGGTTCCGGTCAAGCCACATAATGGTTTTGTATTCGATAGTTTGCGCGATGTCGACGGGCTGGATCAGTCCGCGGGCGTAGTGACGGAAGAGTACGGCCTGGCGGATGCCGGCCGCCAACAGGATGACGCCGAGCACGGCAACCACTACGGTCCGCCACGGAAGGTGCGCGCACAGGCAGCCGAACACCAGGCAGACAGCCAGTTCGAGCTCCAGCTGGTAGCGGCTCCCCTGAGGCACGATAGTCAGATCCAGAAAGAAATAGCCCAGCGGAATCAGGCACATCCAAAAGGCAAAGAGGATGGCGAAGCGATCGATGGGCGAGCGTAGCCAGCGGGAGAGCGCCCAAAGCCCGAGGAAGGTGGCGGCGACGGCGGCGACAGTCAGGTAAGAACGAAGAGTGGTGTGAAGGAAGCCGCGGGCTCCCCATTGGTCCTGGAGAATCAGGTGGATCAGAGAGGGCGGGAGCCAGGGGGAGATCCAGAGGGCCACGGCGAAACCGGTCAGAAACAGGGTCCGGAGGCCTCGCCGGAGCGCCAGGGCGATGCAGAGACCGCCGATAGCCAGATCGGCAGCCCCGAAGGCGTTGGTGAGGACTACGGCAGCCGAGGAGGCGATGGCGCCGGCCAGATTCAGAGGGGTACGGTTGGCCATGGCTCGCCTCAGGAAGAGCAAGGCAACCGGAAGCAGCGAGAGCGCGACGTTATGCGGATCTTCAGCGTAATGGATGAGATTGAAAAGGCGCAGCGCTCCCCAGTGGCCATCGCTGTTAACGCGCAGGACGGGAATGAGCAGTTCCGCCGGCGACCAAAGCGAGAACGCGAGAGACGCCGTCAAACTGAGTACGGCCGATTCGGACCAGTCCCAGGCAAACCAGAAAAGGGCTACGGGCCCGCAGCAATACGCCATGGCCAGAACGAAGTGAAAGGCGTGCTCGACCGACCAGCCGGTGAGCTTGCCGGTCAGGGCGGCCAGCATGGGCAGGAGCGGCTGATAGGCGTTGGCGATGGGCATGCCGGCGTTGAACCATGGAAACCAGCTCTCGGTGAGGCCCCGCTCGCGAAAAAAGCGGCTGATGGAGACGAAAACGCCCTCGTTCGAATCGAGATTACGGATGAATTCGATGGAGAAGAGTTCGCGGCAGATCCAGGCGTTGAGGACGAAGAGGGAGAGCGAGAGCAGAATGAGACGCCAGCGGGCGCGGCCAGGCTTTATCGAAGCAGGCATGGTCCAAAAATCGCGTGATATGCTGATCGGCAGACGAGGGACCATGCGCTGTGACGCGATTCCCGCGGTTCCTTATTCAGTTCTTTCTGAACCCGCCATGCAAAAGCTTACGTCACAATCCGTGCGGGCCAGCTTCATTATGATAGACGATTCTGACGCCAGCGCGGCTTTCGCGTCTCAGTAGAATAAGGCAGTAACAGTATGTTCGAGCTGTTGTTCAAATATCCGCAAGCGGTTTTTGCCAAGGGCAAGCTGGTGCTGCTCTCGCCGTGGCCGGTATGGCTCATGTTCGTGCTGTTGATTCTGGCCGCGGGCGGCCTTTACTGGCACATGCGGCAGCGGCACGTGGTGCTTTCCACGCTGCGCTCGACGCTGATCTGGCTGGCCCAGACCGCGCTCATCGCGCTGGTGCTTTTTATGCTCTGGCATCCGGCCATCAGCGTGGCGCGGCTGCGTCCCCAGCAGAATGTGGTCGCGGTGCTGATCGATCATTCGCGCAGCATGGGGATTGCGGACGACGGCAAGCAGCGCCTGCAGACGGCTGAAGATTTGCTGAATAACGAACTGCTTCCCGCCTTGAACAAGAAGTTTCAGGTCCGGTTGTACGAATTCGGCAAGGATGCCGTGCGCATCGATCGGGCGCGCAACCTACAGGCCGACGATAATGCCACGCGCATCGGGGACAGCCTGAAGCACATCGCAGCGGAGGCGGGAACCATGCCGCTGGGCGCGATCGTGCTGCTGACGGACGGCGGCGATAATACCGGCGGCGTGGATCGCGAGACGATTGTGCAGTTGAAGCAGTTACGCGTGCCGGTTCATACCATCGGCTTCGGCCCCGACCATTTTTCGAAGGACATTGAAGTGGAGGATGTCGCGGTGCCGGCGCGGGCGCTGCCCGGGTCGCGGCTCATCGCGCGGGTGGCTTTCCGGCAGCACGGCTACGCGGGCGAAAAAGTAAGGCTGATGGTGCGCGAGAACGGCCATCCGCTGGCCCAGCAGGAGATTACTCTCAAGCCGGACGTGGAACAGAGCGAATCGGTGCTGTTCGACTCGGGCGCGGCGGGCGCACACAATTTTCAGATCGGCATCGACCCCATGCCGGGCGAGGAAAACACGCAGAACAATGCGGTGGTGCGGCTCGTCAACGTGACCGATAGGAAGATGCGCATCCTGTACCTCGAGGGCGAGCCGCGCTGGGATTTCAAGTTCATCCGGCGCGCCATTATGGATACGGACGACAGGAGTGTCGAGATCGTGTCGATCCTGCGCACGACGCAGAACAAGACTTACACGCAATCGACCAGCGGCGCGACGAATCCGCACGAACTCGCCGATGGATTCCCCACCAAACCGGAAGATCTGTTCGCTTTCGATGGCCTGATGTTCGGCAGCGTGGAAGCGAGCTATTTCACGCCCGCCCAGCAGCAGACGATCCGCGATTTCGCGGATCGGCGCGGCGGCGGCGTCCTGTTCACGGCGGGACGATATTCGTTGAGCGATGGCGGCTACGCGGCGACTCCTTTTGCCGAGATGCTGCCTCTGCGGCTCACGGGCGAGAAGACCTTCGTGCGGAATTTCGCGGACGCTGCCCTGACCGACGCGGGCCGTGAGAGCGTGATCACGCGTATTGTGGAAGGCCGCGACGCCAATATCGCGCGCTGGAAAAAGATGCCGCAAGTGGCTAACTACGCGGTGCTGGGCGAGAAAAAACCGGGCGCGGTGGTGCTGATGAACGTGGCCGAACCGGGTCATCGGCAGACGCCGCTGCTCGCCATCGAAAATTATGGGCATGGGCGCACGGCGGTCCTCGCCACCGAGGGTACCTGGCGGTGGAAGATGCTGCAGGACCACACCGATCTCACAGACTACACGTTCTGGAAGCAGCTGCTGCACTGGCTGGTGACGGAAACGCCGGGTCAGGTGGTAGCGTCGACCGCGCATCAGGTGTTGTCCGACGATACGCAGGTTCCGCTGCGCGCCGTGGTGCGGGATAAGACGTATCAACCGGTACCGGGTGCGTCGGTCGAGGTCACCATTACACGTCCGG
Source organism: Bryobacteraceae bacterium (assembly GCA_050015835.1). GTDB lineage: Bacteria > Acidobacteriota > Terriglobia > Bryobacterales > Bryobacteraceae > BOG-234. The sequence continues at coordinate 89,391 of JBEKAQ010000021.1, forward strand.
ACGCCCAGTTGAGCGCGGTGGAGATGAAACCGGATCCGCTCGAGCCCGGCACGTATACCGCCGATTACAGCGCCGATAAAACGGGCGCCTATGTGGCGGAGATTGTGGCGCGCCAGGACAAGACCGAGATCGGCCGGGATTCGCTGACCTTCCGGCGCGAGGACGGCGTGGCGGAGAACTTTGGCGCGGCGCAGAATAAGGATCTTCTGGAGAAGCTATCGAGCGACACGGACGGCAACTACTACACGCCTTCGAAAGCCAGGCGGCTGCCGGACGAAATTGCCGTTTCCGAAGCCGGCATCACGGCGCATGACAATCTGGATATCTGGGATATGCCGATTTTGTTTCTGCTGGTGATTGGGATTCGGGGTGGGGAATGGTTGTTGCGAAGAAAGTGGGGCGTGGTTTGAAGAGAGTACTTTTGGCGCTTGCGCTGGCAAGCCCGGCGTTTGCTACCACCTTTTTTGTCACGGTGGCGGGACTCGGCGGCGAGCCGGATTACGAGCAGCGCTTCACCATGCTGGCGACCGACACCGACAAGATTCTGCACGGCTCCGGCGGCGGCGACCGTGTGATCGAAACGCTGAAGGGCGCCGATGCAACAAAGGCGAAGCTGACCGCTTCTTTGACGCGCATCGCCGCGCAGGCCAAGCCGCAGGATGTTTTCGTGCTGATGATGATCGGGCATGGAACTTTCGACGGGACCGAATACAAGTTCAATCTGCCGGGCCCGGATATATCAGGCACGGAATTGGCCGCGCTTTTGAATAAGATACCGGCTTCGCGGCAACTGGTGGTGGATATGACGAGCGCCAGCGGCGGCGCTACTGCGGCGCTGAAGCGGGAGAACCGCACTATCATTACGGCCACCAAATCGGGCACGGAGAAGAACGCGACGGTGTTCGCCCGGTACTGGGTGGAGGCTTTGCGCGATCCGGCGGCCGATGTGGATAAGAGCGGCGTGGTGACGGCGCTCGAAGCTTTCCACTATGCGCAGACCAAGACCGCGGCATTCTACACGGACCAGAAGCGTCTTGCCACCGAGCACCCGCAGCTCGAGGACACGCAGCATGCGTCGGCCTTCCCCCTGGTGCGCTATGGCGAGGCGGCGACAGTGGTAACGGACCCGGCCAAGCGAGAGCTGATCGCGAAGAAAGAGCAGATTGAGAACCAGATCGATGCTTTGAAGTACCAGAAAGATCTGCTGGCGCCGGAGGATTATAAGAAGCAGATCGGCGCGCTCCTGCTGGAGTTGGCGAAGACGCAGGAGGCGATCGAGAAGTGAAGCGGCCAAATGTGGGACAGGCGCTTTCGCCTGTCCGAAGTTTTCTAAGATGGACAGGCGCTTTCGCCTGTCCCACATTTTTGCTGTTCTGCATTCCGCTGGGCGCGCAGACCATCCAGCAGGCTGAAGCTTTGTGGCGCGCGCACGACTACAGCGGAACGGCGCAGGCGTTCGACGCGTTGCTCGCGGCCAACCCCAAAAACGCTCAGTACCGGGTGCGCTTTGGACAGTTCCTTTTCGAGCGGTACGACTATAACGATGAGGCGGCGAAACATTTCCAGGAGGCGCTCGAACTGGATCCTAAGAACGCCCAGGCGTACCTGGGGCTCGCCCGTATCTTCGCCCAGGACTTCAATCCCGAGGCGAACAAGGCCGCGGATCAGGCGCTGGAGAACGATCCAAAGCTGTATCAGGCCCACGAATTGAAGGCACGTATGGCGTTGGAAGACGACGACCAGAAGAAGGCCGCCGCCGAGGCCGACGCCGCCCTGACCATCGAACCGACAGCGCTCGAAGCCATCGCCGTCCATGCCACCATGGATCTGCTGGCCGACAGGGAATCACCCTGGCTGGCAAAAATCAACAATCGCGCGAAGGGTTACGAAACGATTGCCAGTCTCCTGGTGATCAACCGGCGCTATGAAGACGGGATCGCTTATTACCGGAAAGCGATCGCCGCCGACCCGGAACTGTGGAGCGCCCATTCGCAGTTGGGCGTGAACCTGATGCGGCTGGGTCGCAGCGACGAAGCGTACAAGGAACTGGAACTCGCTTTTAACAACGATCACTCCAGCGACAAGCCCACCAGAAATTCTCTGAGATTGCTCGATACCTACAAGGACTACGAGACGTTCACGACGCCCACCACCATCCTGAAACTGAACAAGAAGGAAGCCGAGGCGCTGCGTCCGTATTTCGAAAACGTGATGCAGTGGGCGATGTCGGTCTACGAAAAGAAATACCAATTCAAGCTGCCGAGGCCCTTGCAGGTCGAGGTCTATCCGAACCATGAAGACTTCGCCGTCCGGACGCTGGGTCTGCCGGGCATAGGCGGGATTCTGGGCGTCACGTTCGACGACGTTATTGCCATGGACAGCCCCTCGGGCCGCCCACCGGGCCAGTTCCATTGGGGGGAAACGCTGTGGCATGAGATGAGCCATGCCTACATCCTGACGCTGACGAACTACCGGGTGCCCCGCTGGTTTACCGAAGGACTGGCGGTTCACGAAGAGTCGGCTACCACTCCCGATTGGGGTGACCGCGTTACGCCCGAGATTATCGCGGCCATTCGCGACAAGAAGCTGCTGCCAGTGGCGGAGATCGATCGCGGCTTCGTCCATCCGACTTTTCCGACGCAGGTGATCGTTTCTTACTACGAAGCCGGTAAGATGTGCGATTACATTGCGAGCCGCTGGGGCGAATCGAAACTGCTCGACATGGCACACGAGTTTGCGAAGAACCGGCCCACCGTCGACGTGATCCGGGACCAGTTAAAGATGGAGCCCGAGGCTTTCGATAAGGACTTCCAGGCGGAGATCGACAAAGAAGTAGGCAAGACGGTGGCGAACTTCAAGGAGTGGACCACTGGCCTGGGCGAATTGAATAAGCTTTCGCGCACGGCGGGCAGCGATAACGATGAGATCATCTCTAAGGGCAGGGCTCTCGAGCTGATATACCCCGACTACGTCGAAACCGGCAATGCGTATCTGGCCGTGGCCAAGGCGTGCCTCGCGAAGGAGGATAAGGCCTGCGCGATGGAGGAGTATGCGAGGTACTCGAAAGCCAGCGGGCGCGACGCCGACGCCATTAAACAGTACGCCAAGCTGCTCGAAGAAGCCAGCAAACCGAAGGAAGCGGAGGCCGCGCTGGAGCGTCTGAACTTCGTGAATCCACTCGATGCGGATCTGCACGAGAAGCTGGGCGCGTTATACATGAAGACCAAAGACGCCAAAGCCGCGGTACGCGAATACGGGGTTCTCGTCGCGCTGCACCCCATCGACGTGGCAGGCAGCCATTACAATCTTGCTAAGGCCTATCAGGCCGAGGGCCAAACGGACAAGGCCAGAGAGGAAGTCCTTACCGCACTCGAAGCGGCGCCCGAATACCGGCCCGCGCAGAAGCTGCTGCTCGAAGTGAGCGGCGAAGGCACGTCAAAATAAAAACTCATGTCAACTATCGTCACTCCTCAAATCGAGCCGGAGGTTTTGAAGTCCCGGATCGCGCGCTTCCGTGAAGTCGATTCCGAGATCGTACACCAGATCAGCCGCGTGATCGTCGGCCAGCACGAGGTGATCGAGCAGGTGCGGATCGGCCTGTTCGTGGGCGGCCATTGCCTGATTACGGGCTTGCCCGGCACTGCCAAGACCTTGCTGGTCCGCACCATGGCGGAAGTGCTTGGACTGCTGTTCAAACGCATTCAGTTCACGCCCGACCTGATGCCGACCGACATTACCGGCACTGACATTATTGAGGAAGATCCGACGACGGGCCACCGCACCTGGACGTTCGTGCAGGGCCCGATCTTCGCCAACGTGCTGCTGGCCGACGAAATCAACCGCACTCCGCCCAAGACGCAATCGGCGCTGCTCGAGGCGATGCAGGAGCGCGCGTGCACCGTGCGCGGCCACCACTACCTGCTGCCGGCGCCGTTCTTTGTGCTGGCGACGCAGAACCCCATCGAACTGGAGGGCACGTATCCGCTGCCCGAAGCGCAGCTCGACCGCTTCCTGTTCAATATTTTGCTCGACTATCTGACGGCCGAACAGGAACTGCAGGTGGTGGACCTGACGACAACGACGCATGTGGCCAAGGCGGATCCGATCACCAATGCGGAAGAACTGCTGAGCTTCCAGCAGTTGGTGCGCATGACGCCGATCGGCGAAACGGTGGCGAAGTACGCGATCGAACTGGTGCGTGCCACGCGCGTGAAGGATCCGTCCGCGCCGGACGTGGTGAAGAAGTACGTAAACTACGGCGGCAGCGTGCGCGCGGCGCAGTTCCTTGTATTGGCGGCCAAAGCCCGGGCGCTGATGAAGGGCCGCTATCACGTGAGCTTCGACGATGTGCGGGAGCTTTTTATTCCCATCCTGCGGCATCGTATTCTGCTCAATTTCCACGCCGAATCGGACCGGTTGAGTCAGGACGACATCCTGCGCCAGGTATTGCAGATCAAACAGGCCCCGAGGGATTAATGACTCAATGTGGGACAGGCGCTTCCGCCTGTCCATCGACTGGACCAGCGAAAAAGTTCAGGGGCTGTGACGATCCCCGCCGACACCGGGTTCTGTTCAATATAGCGCTTGACCCTGGAAAACTCTGCCCCATCGCGGACCCAGCGGTCCCACGATTCGTCTTTCCAGAACGGTTGACCGGTGCGTCCGAGAATCCGGTTGGCTTCCCGCGCGCTCGAACCCTTGAGCCAGCGCGTGATTGCGGGCAGCGGGACCCGGGGCGTGAGCAGCAAATGAACGTGGTTGGGCATGAGAACCCAGGCATGCAGCCGATAGAAGGCACGTCCGGTTTCTCCCTGCAAGAGCTTTTCCGCGACCGCCCGGGCTACTCTCGCGTCCGCGAGCCAATGCGGTCCCGACGTGTTTCGGTCCAACTCGCGATCTCCAGCAACAAACGCCTCGCCCGGCGTCGGGTGAGATTTCAGAAGGTCTTCTCGCTTGCACGCCGGCACCGATCCCCACAGCCGCCAGTTGAGAAATATCGCAATGCCTTCGGTATGCAGATGAGGCAGTTTTCTTCGATAATTAAGCAAGAACGGACAGGCGTAAGCGCCTGTCCCACATTATAATGCTGCAGCGCTTCCTTGATCCTTCGGTACTGGCTTCTATTTCTTCTCTCGATCTTGTTGCCAAGACCGTTGTCGATGGATTTGTAGCGGGCCTGCACCGCTCCCCGACCTTCGGTTTCAGCCAGGAGTTCGCCGAGTATCGCAGTTACGTGGAGGGCGACGATCTCCGCCACGTCGACTGGAATGTCTTCGCACGCACGGAACGGATTTACCTCAAGCGCTTCAAGGGCGAGACCAACTCGCAGTTGCTGATTCTCCTCGATGCCAGCGCGTCCATGAAGTACACGTCGGGGAAGATCTCCAAGCTGGACTATGCGCGCTATCTGGCCGCATCGCTCGCCTATCTTTCCTCGCAACAGCGCGATGCCACGGGCCTGATCGTTTTCGATGAGGATGTCCGGAACTATGTGGCGCCCTCCACGCGCCAGGGCCAGCTCATGCGTCTGCTGCACGCCATTGAACAGGCCGAAGGCGGCTCGCGCACCGATTTCGCCAAGCCGTTTGAGCATTTCCAGGAATTTCTGCGGCGGCGCGGCATTGTGGTGGTGATGTCGGATTTTTATGCGGATCCGGAGCAGATCGTCAAAGTAATCGAACCGCTGCGCTATCGCGGCAACGAGGTCGTGATGTTCCATCTGCTGGACCCCAACGAAGTAGCGCCGAAATTTCGTGACCCCGTGCTGCTGCTGGACGTCGAAGACGATACAGCCATGGAAGTGTCGCCCGAGTACGCGCGCAACGAATACCGGTCGAAGATCGACAGCCATATCGCGGCTCTTGCCGATAAAGCGGCCGCGGCGGGTCTCGAATACGTGTTTATGGATACCTCGAAGCCGCTCGATCAGGGGCTGCGCAATTACCTTGCGCTGCGCCAGAGGAGAAGGTAAATGGGCTTCCTGACTCCCTGGTTTCTGGCCGGCGCGGCGGCCATCGGGCTGCCCATTTACGTCCACCTGCTGCGCCAGTACCGGCAGACGCCGATCCCGTTCGCCTCGCTGATGTTTTTTGAGAAGCGAACGCAGAGCTCGATTAAGCATCGGCGGCTGAAGTATCTACTGCTGTTCGCCCTGCGCTGCGCCTTCATCGCATTGCTGGTGCTGGCGTTCGCGCGGCCGTATGTCCACTCGATCACGATCAAGAATGCCAGCGGCGCCCGCAATCTGGTATTCGCGATCGACAATTCCTTCAGCATGCGGCAGGGCGACCGCTTCACCCGGGCGAAGGAAGCGGCGCGCGCGGAGATCGCGAAAATGCATGAGGGCGACCGCGGCCAGATCGTTACCTTCGGCGGTCCGGCGAAGCTGCTGACCGATTTCACCTCCGACAAGCAGTCTTTGCAGGGGGCCGTGGCGGCCATCGAGCCGGGCGACGACGCCAGTTCATACGCCGAGCTTTCGCGCGTGCTGCGGTCGACCCGAGAGAGTCTGAAGGAGGACATCGAGGCCCACGTCTTTACCGATCTGCAGAAATCCTCCTGGCCGGCCAGCTTCTCGGATGTGCGGCTCGACGATGGCACCAATCTGGTGCTCCATCCCGTTGCCGATAAGGCGGTACCGAACTGGACGGTGGAGAATGTGGACGCTCCGCGCCGCGTCTTCGACACGAAAAAGGTGCGCACCGTGGCGACCATCGCCGGCTTCAATACCGAGGAAGCGACGCGCAAAGCGACTTTGATCGCGAATGGCAAGCCGGTGGAGACCAAGCCGGTGAAAGTTCCGGCCAACAGCCGGGCGACGGTGGAATTTCTCACGCTCGACGCCCCCTATGGCCTGACCAAATGCGAAGTGCGCATCGATTCGGCGGATCAGTTTCCGCAGGACGACCACTGGCTGTTCTCGGTGGAACGCGCCGATCCCAAGCCCGCCCTGCTGGTGCATGCGGACAACGAGCCCGCTACGGGCAGTCCGCTGTATCTGCGAACCGCGCTTGAATCGGCCACCGACGCGGCGTTCACTCTGGAATCCATGACGCCCATTCAGGCGGCCAACGCTAATGTGGCGAAGTACGCCTTCGTGATCCTGTCCGATGCGGGGCCTCTGCCGGCAAAGCTCGAAGAGGACGGGCATTCCCGTCAATGCCATCCATACGCTGGCGGCCGACAACGAAGCGGTGCAGACGGTGGCACAGATCGACAACTCCTATCCCTCGTTCGGCCGCACGCAGAATTGGGATTCGGTAGAGATTTTTCAATATGTGACGCTGCAGGCGCCGCCGGATTCGCCCGATGTTCGCGTGGCGGCGCGCATGGCGAACGGATTGCCGCTGCTGGTCGACTGCAAGGTCGGCGAGGGACATGTGCTGATTTTCGCCTCGGCTTTCGATAATTTGGCCAACAATTTGCCCGTGCAGCCAGTCTGGCTGCCGTTCCTCGAAAACACCACGCACCAGATGGGTGGCGTGGGGACGGCGCGGGGGAACTACAAGGTGGGGTCGTATGTGGAACTGCGCGCGGCTAAAGAGAAGAACATTCCGGTGGAGATTATCGGACCCGGCGAAAAGCGTTTGCTGACGCTGGCGGAATCGTCCAAAGCGAGCACATTTCAGTTTCCGTCGGAAGGGTTTTTCGATATCCGGCGCGCCAACGGACGGGAAGAGCTGGCGGCGGTGAATCCCGACCGGCGCGAGTCGGATTTTGCAATCATTTCGCCAGAGACGCTGGATCTGTGGAAAAATACGGGTATGGCCCCTGATGGCGCTGGAAAGCCGGGGCCCGACGCGACGACGGCGTCGAATGCGCGTGACGACAACGCGGAACTTTGGTGGTGGGTGATGGCATTGCTGGCGATGCTGGCGGTGGCGGAATCGGTTTTGGGCAACCGGCAAATGAGTATGAAAGCCGGTAAGGAAGCTCTATGAATCCCCTTGAAGGTCTTGCGCAGTATCTGGATCGTTTGGAGCGCAGGCTCCGGTTAATCGCCTGGACGCGAGGCGCGGCCGCGGTCGTCGGCGCCGCTCTGGTGCTGACGCTGGCGATCGTGGGCGCTCTGATGGGGGCCGCGTTCACTCCGGCCAGCCTTCTGGCGGGCAGATTTGTGCTTTTCCTGGGGATTGGCGCAGCCGTAGCGGTGACCCTGATCGTGCCGCTGATGCGCATGAATCGCCGGCGGGCGGCGCAGGAAGTGGAGCAGAAGCATCCGGGATTCGATCAGCGTCTGCTCACATTTACAGAGCGCGCGAAGGACGATGCATGCGATCCGTTTCTGCCTTTGTTGGCCGAAGATGCGCTGGTGATCGCCCGCGATGCGGAGCCGGGGCAGGTGGTCGAAAATTCCCGCATTATCCGGTTTGCCTCGCTGGCTGCCGCAGCCGCTGGTGTCCTGGTCTGGCTGATGTTCTGGGGGCCGGGCGTGCTCGGCACCGGCACCGCGCTGCTGTGGGGAAGTTATCCGAAGGACGCGTCGAAAGCGATTTACAGCGTGACGGTCGAGCCGGGAACGAAGACCATCCGGCGCAAGACCGATCAGTTGATCTCGGCGCATTTGAACGGTTTCACATCTTCGAAGGCGAGCCTGTTCGTGCGCTATGCGAGTTCGGCGAAGTGGGAAGAAGCGCTCATGGAGCCGCTGAAGGGCGGTTCCGGTTTCGGCTACCTGCTGGTGGCCGTACAGGAAGATGCCGATTATTACGTGTCGTCCGGCGGCGTCAGGTCCGATAGTTTCAAGATCCACACGGTGGATTTGCCGACCGTTAAGAACATCAAGGTGACCTACGCCTATCCGTCCTGGACGGGGCTTCCTTCGGAAACGGAGGATCCGGGCGGCGATTTGCGCGCCGTCCAGGGCACGGTGGCGAAGCTCGAAATCCAGACCGACCGGCCGCTGAAGGACGCGCAGATCCTTTTTGAGGACGGCAAGCCGATTAACCTTGACGCCACGCAGAATAATAAAACAAGCGCCAGCGTGACCATCGAGAAGGATGGCACGTACCACCTGGGCGTGATGGATCACGGCGAAATGGTGCGCCTGACCGACGATTACTTCATCGAGGCGCGCAAGGTGTCGGAGCCCACGGTGCGCATTACGAAGCCGGGTAAGGATGCGAAGGTGAGCCCGATCGAAGAGGTTACGGTTGGGGTTTCCGCCGAAGACGAATATCCGCTGCAGGAGATGGACCTGCACTATTCCGTGAACGGCGCGCCCGAGAAGACCGTGTCGCTGCTGAAGGACAAAGGCGCCAAAAAGGAAGACGGACATGTATTTCATCCAGGCGGTGCCGTTCGAGTTCAACTACACGCAATCGCAGCAATCGGGCGGTTCCGGCGGCGGGATGGGCGGTGAGCAGGAGCAGCAGATTTCCGAACGCGAGAAGGAAATCATTGCGGCCACGTTCAATCAGCTGAAGGGCGATGCCAGGGCGAAAGCGGCGGCAGCGGAAAACGGAAAGTATCTTTCGGAAGTGCAGGCCAAGTTGCGGGACCAGGCGCAGTCGCTGGCCAATCGCACCAAGGCGCGCCAACTCGATTCGAACGGCGCCGGGTTCTCTTCGTTCGTGAAGGAGATGGAAGCGGCCGTAGCGGCAATGACGCCTGCGTCGGACAAACTGAAAGGGCTGTCGTTCCAGGACGCGCTGACACCGGAACAGCAGGCTCTGCAACATTTATTGCGCGCCGAGGCGACCTTCCGCGACATTCAGATCCAGATCAGCCGGGGAGGCGGCGGAGGGGGCGGTGGTGGTGGTGCGGGACGAGATCTGGCCAACCTTTTCGATCTGGAACTCGATAAAGAGCAGAACCAGTACGAGAACAACGCCAGTGGATCGTCCGCCGAACAACAACAGCAGAAGATCGACGAAGCCATGAAGAAGCTGGCCGATCTGGCGCGCCGGCAGCAGGAACTGGCGCAACAGCAGCAGAACAATCCACAGCAGTTGGCGCAGCAGCGCTGGCAGCAGGAGATGCTGCGGCGCGAAGCCGAGCAGTTGCGCAAGGATCTGGAGCAGCAGAAGGCCGAGCAGCAAGGCCAGCCGGGGCAATCGGGCCAAAGCCAGCAAAGTCAGCGGAGCGCTTCGAGCAGCGGCCAGGGCCAGCAGGGCGGGCAACAGGGCCAATCGAGCCAATCTTCCAGTCAGCAAAGCGGCCAGCAACAGTCCGGGCGGGGCAGCCCGCAGAGTGGCCAGCAACAGCAGCAGATGGCGCGCAATCAGAGCCCCATGGGTCCGATGAACCGGCAGCAACAGCAGAATCAGCAGCAACTCGACCAGGCGCTGCGCGAACTCGAGCAGGCGACGCGCGATATGAGCAGCGCGGCTTCGGCTCGCCAACCCGGTCAACAGGGTGAGCAGAGCGGCGCGGCGGGGCAGGCGGAAGCGCAGCGGGCGGCCGATCGGCTGAAGCAGGCCGAACAAATGATCCAGGCGATGCGCAACCAGCAGAACGGCTCCGAGATGAGCGATTTGGCCAACAAAGCCGAACAGCTGGCAGGGCATCAGGAAGATTTCGAACAGCGCATGCGCCGCAACTTCGGCCAGGGCCAGGACAATCCGCAAATGGCTCAGCAGATGGCCGACGAAAAGAAGCAGATGCGCGAGCAGTACGAGCAACTGCAGAAGGAAATGCAGCAGACCTCGCGCAGTCTGGCCGGCACCGAGCCCGATACGGCGAAGAAGTTGCGCGACAGCATGGGCAAGAGCCAGCAGGAAGAAGTCCAGAGCAGGATGGAATGGACCGAAGCGGCATTGCGCCAGGGGATGGGCCAGTATGCGGTGATGCGCGAATCCCCGGTGACCCAATCGCTGAATGAGCTGAAGGACGATCTGAAGCAACTGGAAGCTTCCGCGCGCAATCAGGGCCCGGGCGGCGAAAAGGGCCAGGCCGGGATGCAGCAGGCGCTCGATCAGGCGGAGCGCGTGCGGCGGGAAATCGAACAGCTGGGACGCGCCGCGCAGGGTCAACGCCAGGGGCGTGATGGCCAGGGCCAGGGCAATCAGGGCGGACGGCAGGGCCAGCAGCAGGCGAGTAATGGACAGCAGGGCCAGGGTCAACAGCCGGGTCAGGGTCAAGGGCAGGGTCAACAGCAGGGTCAGGGCCAGGGACAACAAGGTCAAGGCCAGCAAGCCGGTAACTCACCGCAGGGCGGTCCGGGTAATCAGGGCGGCGGCGGGGGTCTAACTGGCGGTTACTATGGCGCCAACCCGAATGGCGGCTACACCAATGGAGGTCCCGGCGGGAACGGGGGCCAACTTTACGGAAACCCCTGGCAGGGAGACACGCGCCGGATCGACGGCGCCAATGCCGGCGATCCGCAGTACACGCCCACGCCCGCACAGGCTGAGGCGGCCTATGCCGATCTCCTGCGCGATCTGCAGCGGCTGCGCGGGGCGGTGGCGGACGATAAAGACGCGGCGCGCGAGTATCAGCAATTGGTGCGGCAGGCGCAGGAACTCGACCCGAAACGCTGGGCGAGCAATCCACAGCTTGCCGAGGTTATCAACGGCCAGATTCTTACCGCCGTCGATCAGATCGAATTAGTCCTGCGGCGCAGGCTGGACGCCAACGACAGCAGCGTGCGCAGCCCCAATCCGCGCAATACGCCTCCGGGTTATGCGGACGCGGTTGCCGAGTATTACAAGCGGCTGAGCAAGCAGTAACGTTGTCCGCTCCCTTACGAGCCGGCGCCCCTAAAGGGGATGTCCGGGTCGCGGGTCGGTTACGGGCGGGGGTGAAACGGGACGGGAGCCTCGTTCGCCTCGGCGATATCCAGGTTCACCACGATGGGGTCCTGCCCGCTACGTACCACTACGGCTTCCACCGGCTCATCGGCGCGCGCGTTCATTTCCTGATGCGGCACGTAGGGCGGCACATAGATGAAATCGCCGGGGCCGGCCTCTCCGGAGAATTCGAGATGCTCGCCCCAGCGCATGCGGGCGCGCCCCTTGATGACGTAAAGCACGGTCTCGAGTTCGCCATGATGGTGCGCGGCGGTACGGGCGTCGGGCGCTACTACTACGGTGCCGGCCCAGAGCTTGTTCGCTCCGGTGCGCGCATGGGTAATGGCGGCGGCGCGCGTCATACCCGGTGTTTGCGGTGTGTTTCCGTCCAATTCGTCCGCGCGCACGATTCTGACGCCGCCGGTTTCCCAGTTCATAAGCTCAGTAGTAATCCGCGCAGCTCAGATAATATCCGCAGCGCGCGCAGAAAAGCTTGCACTTGCGGCTTTCGAGACGCCTCGAACATACGGGACAATAGAGCATGGCGTGGTCGCTTGGCACTGTATCGGCAGGCGGCGTCTCGTCGGGTAGTTGCGGCTTTGTCACGGAACTACGATCATTATACGTATCGGGAGCACGCTCCTTATGACATTTATTAAGCCCGCGATTTTCACGTTTCTGTTAGCCAGCGCCGCCTTCTCTCAGCAGCGGCCGGCTCCCGATCGGCTGGTTCAGTATCCGGTTCGCGGAACGCGCGGGGCCGTGGCCGGCGGCAGCAACTACGCTACCGACGCCGGGATGCGCATGTACTATCTGGGCGGCAACGCGGTGGACGCGGGCGTTGCCACGATTTTTTCCGCCGCCACCACGGAGTATGAGCGCGTCGGCTGGGGCGGGGAAGCTCCCATTCTGATCCGCACCAAAGACGGCAAGGTGCACTCGATCGCAGGAGTCGGAACCATGCCGAAGCTCGCCAGCGCCGACCTCTTCCGCAACCGCCCGCTGCAACTCGGTGAGGTTCTGGAGCCGCCCGAGAAGGGTGGATTGAAGGGCTTCATACCGGTGGCCGGGCTCATGTGCGCCCTGGTGCCGGGCATGCCCGACGCGGTGCTGGTGGCATTGCGCGACTATGGCACGAAATCGTTCAACGAAGCGATCGCGCCCGCTATCGAGTACGCCGACGGCCAGGCCATCGACGAGATTCGTTCGGGGGCGATCGAGGGCAGCCGCGAGTTTTTTACGCTCTGGCCGAGTTCCATGGCGCACTTCATCCCCACCGGGCAAGTGGCCAAACCGGGCGAGATCTTCCGCCAGCCCGATCTGGCGCGCACGCTTCGCGCCATGGCCGCGGCCGAAAAGAAAGCACTGGCGGCGGGAGCCTCTCGCGAGGCCGCGATCGACGCCGTGCGCGATTATTTCTATCGGGGCGAAATTGCGCGCAAGATCGACGCGTTCGTCAAGGCCAACAAAGGTCTGCTGCGCTATGAGGACATGGCGGCGTTCAGGCTGACGCCCGAAGAGCCGGTTTCCACCGTATTTCACGGCCTGCGCGTTTACAAGCCCGGTTTCTGGAGCCAGGGCCCGACCATGATCGAAGCGCTCAACATGCTGAACGGCATCGACATCGGCGCCATGCGCTTCAATTCCGCCGAATATATCAATACCGTGGTGGAAGCCCTTAAACTGGCCTACGCGGATCGCGACACCTACTACGGCGATCCGAAATTCGTGAAAGTTCCCGCCGATATTCTGCTCTCGATGAAATACGCCGCCGAGCGCCGCGCGCTGATCGGCAAGACCGCATCGCAGGAATTCCTGCCGGGCAGGATCGGCGAAAAGCCGCCCCTGCATCCCTCGCAAGTCCCGATCGCGCGCACGAAGATCGACGATTTTCTGATGGCGCACGACACCACCTGCGTGGACGCGATCGACAAGGACGGTATCATGTTCTCGGCCACGCCCTCGGGCTCGTGGCTTCCTTCCGTGGTGGCGGGCGACACCGGCATTCCGCTCACCGAGCGCGCGCAGAGTTTTCTTCTCGTCCCGGGGCACCCCAATGAGCTGGCCGGCGGCAAGCGCCCGCGCGTGACGCTGAGCCCCACCATCGTCGAGAACGGCGACGGATCGCCTTACGCCGCCCTTTCGACGCCCGGCGGCGATAACCAGGAGCAGTCGCTGATCCAGATTCTTTTCGACGCCGTGCTGTTTCGCATGAATGCGGAGCAGGCTATCGAAGCGCCGCGCTTCCAGACGCGTCACCTGGTGGCGAGTTTCGACAACCATGCCATGAACCCCGGCGACCTGCTGCTCGACGAACGCATCGCGCCGGCCGTGATGGAGGACCTGATCAAGCGCGGCCACAAGGTGGAGACGCGCTCGCGCTGGAACAGCGGGGCGGCTCCGGTGCTGCTTAGGGTGACGCCTGGCGGGGTGATCGAGGCCGGCGCCGATCCCTGGGGCTACCGTTACATGCGCGCCTGGTAAAGAGGCATGGACAGGCGGAAGCGCCTGTCCCACATTGTGGACACACTTTTCGACCTCGGCGAAAAGCCGCCGTTCGATCGGGACCAACTGCGAGACCGCCTGCATCGCCTTGCGGTACGGGGAGTCTCCATCGGAGGCAGCTCCTGGAAATACGAGGGCTGGCTCGACCAGATCTACTCGCGCGACCGTTATCAGGTGCGGGGCCGCTTCTCAAAAAAGCTGTTCGAAGAAACCTGCCTGAGCGAATACGCCACCGTCTTTCCCGCCGTCTGCGGCGATTTCGCTTTCTACCAGTTCCCCTCCGACGCGTTCTGGACGAAGTTGTTCCGCCAGACGCCCGCCGACTTCCGCTGGGGATTTAAAGTGCCGGAGCAGATCACGGTGCCCTCGTGGCCGGTTCACCCGCGCTACGGAGCGCTGGCGGGTCTCGACAATCCCACGTTTCTCGACTCCACGCTGCTGGAGCAGGCATTCCTGCGGGCGCTCGAACGGCACCGCCAACAGGTGGGCGTACTGATTTTCGAATTCGGCGCCATGCGCACGAAGAACTTCGCGGGAGTGCGGGATTTCGTCAAAGCGCTGGACCCGTTCCTGTCGGGGCTGCCTGCGGGATGGCGTTACGCGGTGGAGATTCGCAACCCGGAATTCCTCGCGCCGGCCTACTTCGATTGCCTGCGCGCGCACAATGTTCCGCATGTTTACAACGCGTGGACGCGCATGCCGGAGATGGCCGAGCAGCTTGCCATCCCGGAATCCCGGACTTCGGATCTGATCGTGGCCCGCGCGCTGCTGCGTCGTGGACGTCCATATGAGGACGCGGTGCGCATGTTCTCCCCGTACGATCGCGTGAAGGATGTAAACGAAGGGGTGCGCGGGGCGCTGCGGGAGTTGATCGATGTGGCGCTGGTGGACGGCCTGCCGGCGTTTATTTTCGTGAACAACCGGCTGGAGGGGAACTCGCCGGGAACGGTGGTGGCGATTACGGATTGATTGCTACACTGGAGGTTCCGCCTGTGGGCTCGTAGCTCAGTTGGTTAGAGCGCTTCCTTGACACGGAAGAGGTCGGAAGTTCGAGTCTTCTCGAGCCCACCATATTTTTCAAACACTTACCGCCGATTTCCCGCTCCCCTCGCGGCCTCTGGAGTTCCAGATGGAGTTCCAAACGAGGGTGTCACGTCGTCGTTCTCCGGCGCGGAGTTCCAAGTCGTCTTTTGTGAGTGGAAAATCCGATGCAATATGTGCAAAGGCACAAAGGCGGTGCTTGTTCAGAGTCGGCGAACGGCAACGACCGGCGACAACCTCGGTAAACTATTACTGTGAACCCCTGGAAGCTCTGCTTGTTCCTGGCGCTGGCGTTCATCTGTTTCGCGCAGTGGGAACCCGAAAAATGGATTCCATCCGACGCCGCGCGGCTCTCGCCTTCCGCAACGGAGACGCTTCTCGTCTCGATCTGTCCGGGTCACAGCGGCGAATCCGGATGCGACGTTTGTCCGAAGGACACCGACGGTGGCGCGGGAAAGTGGGAGATCAAAGCGGTTTTTTCCGGGCACTTCGTCTCGCCCTCCAGCGAGGATGCGCTGGTCAGCGGATCCGGCTGCGCATCGCATGGAGACGACTTTGGCGGAAGCTTTCTGCTGACGAAGCAGGGTCCTTCCTGGCACAAGGTCCGGTATATCGCGGGCCTGATTGCATTCGATTGTCACAAACTGACAGGCTCCGACGGTCGTGACCGTCTGATATGCGGACGGGCTGACAGCTTCCAGGGCGACGAGTATTCCAACGTTTGCATACATGATCCCGGCGTGGACCTCATCAAAACCGATACGCCGGACGCTCAGTTCGCCCGCGGTTTTGCTCTCGATAATCGCGGCGATTGCTTCTTCCACGTCGTGGATACCACGGGCGGGGTGGGAAAATCCTTTCAAAGGGGATTCATCCAACGGGTCGAGTTTGCTGGTATCCCGTTGACGCACCAGACGCGCATCATTGTTGTTGCGAGACTGGGCCGGGCCAACGTGCCTGCGGATGTCGTGGAGAAAGGCGCTTCAGGTACAGGCCCCAAGCCGATCATTGCGACGTTACCCCGGCGGTATGAGTTTGTCTTTGACGGTGCGAAAGTCGCGGCTGCACCGAACAACCTGCCGGTGGCGGCTCCGCTAACGTCGTACTCTGTCGGGAAATGAGTCACGGACCTCGAAGCGATCCGGGTGGGTTTTTGAGCGGATCAGTCACGCCTGACGGCGAAGTGGCGATCTGGAAGTTTCGGGCGGGCGCCGCACCCGGCAAACTCGCCACTTCGCGAGTTTGCAGGGGTTAGCAATCTATTCAGTCTGCCAACGAATTTTGCCCGACCCAGGAGCTGCGTGGAATCAATGGTTTGGGTGTTGAGGCAGCCGTTGAGTGCTCTGCAAGTTGTAATAACCGCCTGGAAAAAGGTGTCACAATCAAGTGTGCCATTCTATCAACCCAACCTTGGATTGGTTGAGCAAAATCAACAGCATAGAGTTTTGGCAGGAAGTCCCTCCCTCGCTACCACTTCTCAGCAGTCAGCGATTCAGTATTGTGTCCCCCGAATTCGGCCCGCAGAATTCATGTCATCGTTCTCGCAACGGACAGGGGACCTCATGCAGGCCAAAAACGCTTACATCGCCTTTTCATTATTGCTGACGTGCTGCCTGGCCCTCCCTTTGGCGAGCTGCCAGAGTTCCTCCTGGCATCTGGAGGCCAGCAAGAAGGGCGGCACGGTCGAGCTTTGCCTGTCGAACGGAGACGAATGCCCGCAGGCCGGCGGCGTATCCCCCAGCTCGATTTCCGTTTATCGCTGGGACAACATGCACGACAACAAGCTCGTATGGGATGCAGAGCCGAAAAATCCGATTACCGCTGGCAAGATTAGCGGCGTGGTCACCTACGGGGTGCCGCCTAAAGACTGGATCAACAAGCTGGCGCCGCCCGCCCCGGTTTGCGGAAAGGCATACCTCGTTAATCCGGGAGCCCATTACTTCGCGCTGAAATGCGACGGGACCGTCGTCGTTTTCAACGATCCGCATCTGGAAGATTTTTTCAGGGAAAATGCAACCGCACAACCGGACAAAATAAAATCTACGGACCCGGAGTAAATTGAAAACAGTCAACCCTCCGCCGATCCCGCCGGGTTCTAGCCGATAAAGAATGAGTTACGGCGTAGCGTTTATGCAGGCAGCGGAGGGAGACCTTATCGCTTCAACGATCTGAGCGCGCCCGAGTAGCTAATGGGATGGTCCGCTTGTTTCGTCTAAGTTTCGGGTGCCCTGATCGCCTGCACGAGGGACAAGGATGGCGCACATCAGAGGGGCTCAAGGGTAGCCCTGAAGCCTCGGTGTTCCGTGCTTCCAGTCGGCGACAGCGAAGCCGTTGGCGTTCGGCATCCTGACTGCAGGCAAAGTCTTCTCGTTCATCACCTCAGCTTCTTTGATCACGTTGTTGCGGAAGAGCAGGAACGCGGTGAGGGAGTAAACCTCGTCGGGCTTGAGCGAACCTTCCCGGCCGAGCGGCATGCCGCGGTTGATGTAGTCCCAGATTACGGTCGCCTGCGGCGAGTGGACGCTCATAGTATTGTCGTCGTTCACGCAGGGTTGGAGACAAGGCATAACTCCTTCCGTGGGACGCGGAGTCTTGCTTTGAATGAGCGTGGGTGCGTGGTTTTTCGAGTAGCCGTCCGGGCCATGGCATCCGGCGCACTTTACTTTGTAAATTGCCGCACCTTCTTTCGCGGTGCCGTGTCCGGGCGGGAGTTCCTTGCCGGTGGGGCCGATCGAGATGTCCCAGGCCTTGATCTCCTCGGGGGTCGGTTTGCGGCCGATGCCGTAGGAGGGCGATTGTGTCCAGGCGCTCTGGCAGACGAAAAGCGCCGCTGCCGCGGAAATAAGCTTACGCAAGGCCATTGGTTACGCTCCCGTCTGAGGCGACTTTCCAGGGCTGGATCGTGTTGTCGTTGCCACGAACGCGAATCCTGTCTGGTGGATCGTTCCAGTATTTGCCGACTTCTTCACGCGAAGGCTGCACGGTGCCCAGCTCATCTGTGCAGCGCGACATCAGGGTACAAGGCTGGCCGTCCCATTTCCAGTGGAAACCGAAGCGCGTATGGGCCATGCGGTAGGCCGGTGTGCGCAGTTCGGCCGCCTGCCAGGTGTGGCCGCCGTCCGTGGAAACGTCAACGCCGCGGACCGCACCGGCACCCGACCAGGCGAGACCGCTGATTTCATAGAAGCCCGGCCCCTGCAGTTTGTGGCCGCCGGAGGGATACGTGATGACCGACTTCGGTCCGATCTGGTTGGTGAGCGCGGCGACCTTCGGGTCAGGCGTGATGTGGCCGTAATCGTCGTAGGTGAGGTAGTGGCGGTCCACCACTTTGATGCGACGCAGGTACTTGATCTGATAGATGCCTTCGAAGCCGGGGACCATGAGGCGGAGGGGGAAGCCCTGCTGAGGACGGATCGGTTCGCCGTTCATGGCGTAGCAGACCATGCAGTCGTCCATGGCCTTATCGAGCGGGATGCTCGAAGACCCTTTCACTTCTTCGGAGCCTTCGGCCACAATCCAGGCAGCGCCTTGCTGGACGCCGGCTTCGTTGAGGAGCAGGGAGAGCGGTACGCCGGTCCATTCGGCGCAGCTGGTCAGACCGTGGGTGTCCTGGACCGTGGCGTCAGTCGAACGGGCGCGGTTGCCGAGGCATTCGATGAAGTGGATGCGGGTTACGTACGGGAGGCGCTTCAGTTCGTCGACGGAAAAAATCAGCGGGCGATTAACCATCCCGTGGATCATCAGCCGGTGCTCTTTCGGGTCGATATCGGGGATGAACGAGCCGCGGTGAGTGGCGAAATAGTGAAGCGACGAGGGCGTGATGATGCCGACCGAATCCTGCAGCGGCGTGAGCACGTGGAACATGAGGCCGAACTCGTCCGGGGAGTGGCGACCGGCGACCGGGTAACGTTTAGACGTGACGAAGCGGGAGCGTTCGCCGTAGCCGACCAGTTCATCCGTCTTCTTCGCGGCGGCGCTCTGATTCGTGGCCTGCGCGGCTGCCTCTTTGGCTCCGCCCGCAGCGGCGAAACCAGCCAGCGCGGTGCCGCCCTTCAGAAATCTGCGTCGATTGGGCTTGTCCGGACTTGCAGGCTTGTTCAAATCCCCGGTTCTGCCCGAACCGTCGTCCTTGTTCGAATCCATAGGGCCTCCTTGGAGATCACCTTCGGGGTCAGGAAGTTCAAAGTATACATCAGCCTGACGCCCTACCCACGCCGGGCTTCGCGGCAAGCAAGCAGACGCGCTACGGGATGAATTCGGCAAGAGAAGCAAAGAGAGTGCAATCGGAGATACCTAATGGGATGGTCCGCCGCACAAACGTGGTGGAGGGGTGGATGGATGGAAGAAGAGCTCGGGGACCCGCCACCGGGAATCTGGCATCTTGATTCTCGTCTGCGCCGCCCGTCGGTGTTGGTT
>JBEKAQ010000022.1:0-69034 GCA_050015835.1 Bryobacteraceae bacterium
GCCCGTCTCCGCTTCACCGGCATCATCAGCTTAAACCTATTGCCGCTTCGAACGGAATCATTTATCATCGAACGGTAAACAGTCTCTTAACTGTTTGTCTCACTCACCGCGACAACCCCATTTTCAAACCGCCGGTGGATCATGCGCGCTTTTTCGACGATGGGTTTTAACCGGCACCGGGTAGCCCAGCTTCGCCAGCCGCTGTAATGGCGGCGGGCGGGCCTCTCATAGAAGTATTCGAAGAAGGCCATCATTCCCTCTTTGAGCGCCCACGCCTTGGCGGTTTTCAGGTTGCTGTCGCGCAAGGCGGCGAACTCTTTTCGATCGGATGGGTCCATTTTCCCGGGATGACGCAGCCAGTCGTAGCGGGTTCCAGCCAGCCGGTCGTCTCCGCGGGCTTTGAGTTGTTTGTTTTCGCGCCGCCGCACCTGATCGACGGCCTCTGAAAGATGTTTGGCGATGTGGAATTTGTCGAAGACAATCTTGCGCCGGGCGTCGGGCAAATGGTTCAGCGTCGAGTTCACATACGGGTCCCACATGTCCATCGCCACCGCCCGCACCGCTTCGGTTTGCGCTTCGGTCAACGAGGACCAGAACTCATCCAGCGTCTCGGTAGTGCGGTGTTCACCCACGAACAGCACCCGGCCCCGATCCAGATCGTTCACCAGAGTGAAGTAATGATGGCCCCGCGTAAAAGATTTCTCGTCCACGCCGATGTGTGCGACCGGCTCGGCTTTGCGCCGTTCCAGGCCGCGTTTCACGGCGCGCTGCTGAATCGCGTGAACTTCATCCCAACTGAGATGGAGCCGTTCGGCGACAGCTTTCTGACTGGCGGCCAGCAGCCAGTCAATCGCCAGACGTTCGAACAGCGCGGTAAACCGACTCCCCGGCTCGGCCCACGGCAGCTTCACCGCTTTCACGCCATGATCGGGACAGTTGCTGCGCGGTGGCTCGGCCTCCAGTATTGTCCGCAACTGACAGGTGTCCAGATGACGCCAGCGCCGCTTCGGCTGATGATCGTACAAGCCGCAACTCCTCCCGCATTCAGGACACGACCAGTTCGCCGACGCATCATGCGCCAGCCGCACAATCACCTCGCCACCCTTCAGGTCGAGTTCCACTCCCTCCACCCGCCACGGCTCCTGTACTCCCAATATCTGCCCGTAAAGATCCCGATCCTGCACTCACCCATTATGCCGACCACCCACTATATTCCCGGATGGGCCCCTTAATGTCCTTTTTACAGTGACGGCAAGTTGGTACCGGCAACCGTACGTCGTCACGATTGAAGGTCTTCGGTGTGCCCTTGGTGAAATACAAAAGGGCGTAATGCGCCGGATAGAGTTTCTTGCCCCGCGGAAACGTGCCCTTCATCGAAACGGCAATCCAGTGTTTGAAGGTCATGTGTCGGGACTCGATATGCGTTGCCAGATGGTATGCCCACTGTGGAAGATTGTAGATAAAGATCGCGCCACCTGGTTTCACCACCCGAATGGCCTCGTCGATCCACTCATAACACCACTTGAGGTAGTGCTGTCCGTCCAACTCGTCCTTGTCCTTGCCGCGTCCGTAGTCTTTGCCGAGATTGAATGGCGGGTCCGCAAAGACAGTGTCGATCCACTCGTCGTGCAGACTTGCGAACAGATTCAGGCAATCGGTGTTGAATACCGCGCCCAGCGCGGTGCTGAAGACCGGGGCAACGCTTCGCATGGTTTTTTGAGGAAGTTCCACCAGCTTGGCGCTCATGCCATAAAACATATCATACTGTTTTTGTCGCAACAACGATTGCACCTCCCTGCTGTCCGACGCTACCAGATGTCTTCGGGACGATCCATACCCCCACTGCGCCCAGAGGGGATGGTGTGGGCTTTCGGATCGCGAGGTGCGCGGTTTGGACTTACCTGATACGCAGCGAATTCGCGAAGTGGGCGCCTTTGGCAAACTCGGCCTCGAAATTGTCCTTAAGCGCCTGGAGTTTAGCGATGTAGGCGTCGAGGGCAACCGTGACCGCGGGCGCGTTGGTGCGGAGGATGTCGCTCCAAAGGTCGTAGGAACTCATCGCCAGCCGGGTCATGTCGAACAGACCCGGCCCGGCAATCCCGGCGCTGTCCGGCGCGCGCTCTTCCAGGACCGAAGCCAGCGCCGTGGAAGTCAGTTGGGGCAAATGAGATGCCCATGCGACCAGCCTGTCGTGTGCCGCCGCATCGAGCACAATCTCGCGAGCTCCGAAAAGTGCGATCCATTTGCGAAACTCGCGAGCCACGGGATGATCCGGATCGCCCGTCAGAATCCATGGCCGGTCCTGAAAGAGATCGGCATCGGCCGCGGACGCGCCGCGCTGCTCTTTCCCCGCCATGGGATGGCCGCCCAAAAACGCACAACGCGTCAGACAGTTGGCCGCTTCGGCAACGATGACCTGTTTCGTACTGCCGGCGTCCGTCACGAGCGCTTCGGGGCGAACCAGACAATTGAGCTTCCCGATGGTTTCGATAATCCCGAAGATAGGTTGAGCGAGAAACAGCAGGTCCGCCGACGCGGCGGCTTCCTCGAGCGGCACGCCCCGATCGATGGCGCCGCGCGCCAGCGCCCGATCGATGCTGCGTTGTGAACTGGCGCCCAGAATGGAGCCTCGAAAGCCTGCCTTGCGCAGCGCGAGTCCGAACGAGGCGCCGATCAGGCCGACACCGACGATGGCGACGGTATTCATTTAAATCGAGCGCGCCACAGCCGCCGCAATGAGCTTCAGTTGATTCATCAGCTCCGCGTACTGGGCCGGATACAACGATTGGGCGCCGTCGCTCAACGCGTGGTCGGGGTCGTGATGCACTTCCATAAGAAGGCCATCGGCACCCGCCGCAACCGCCGCGCGCGCCATGGGCGGCACCAGATCGCGCCGGCCCGTACCATGCGACGGGTCGGCCACCATGGGCAGGTGCGAAAGCTTCTTCACCACCGGAATCGCCGATACGTCGAACGTATTGCGCGTGTAGGTTTCAAACGTCCGGATGCCGCGCTCGCATAGAATCACTTCGTAGTTGCCGCCCGAAAGAATGTATTCGGCCGAGAGCAGCAGTTCCTCAATGGTCGCGGACTGGCCGCGCTTCAGCAGGATCGGCTTGCGAATGCGCCCCAGCTCGCGCAGCAGATTGAAATTCTGCATATTGCGCGCGCCCACCTGGAGAATGTCCGCATAAGCCGAGAGCAGCGGGATCTGCGAAGAATCCATCACTTCGCTGATAACGAGCAGGCCGCGGCGGTCGGCCGCCTCGCGCATCATCTCAAGTCCTTCTTCGCCGAGTCCCTGGAAGCTGTAGGGAGAGGAACGAGGTTTGAACGCGCCCCCGCGAATCACCCGCGCCCCGCCATCCGCCGCGATATCGGCAGCCCGCTCGATCTGATCGCGATTCTCCACGCTGCATGGGCCCGCCATTACGACCACCGCGCCGCCGCCGATTTCGACGTCCCTGATCTTCACGATGGTGCCGTGCGGGCGGAATCCGCGGCTCGCCAGCTTATACGGAGAAACGATGCGATGGACTTCCTTAACGCCGTCCATCAATTCGACGACACGGGTATCGAATTCGTCCCTGCCGCCGACGCCGCCGAGCACGGTGTGGATCACGCCGGTCGATCGGTGGACGTTAAAGCCGTCTTCGATGAGGCGGTCGATGATCTTCTGAATCTGCGCTTCGGAGGCGCCCTCCTGCATTACGACGAGCATGCGTCCTCCGTTGCTTGATTCAGAGCCGCCATCCGGTCTTTCTGCACCTTGCGCATCTCATCGATGATGCGCTCGAAGATACGTCTGACAGCGTCGTTCGGCATCGGCCCGGGATTGTTCGAGGTGATGTTGTGGTACACCTGATCCTCGCGTTTCGGTTCGTAGATGGGCATGTGCGCTTCCTTCTTAATGCGGCCGATTTCCTCGACGATGGAGGTCCGCTGGTTGAGCAGTTCCAGAATACGCAGGTCTATTTGGTCGATTTGATCGCGGCATTGCGCGAGAGCGCCTAAGGTATCGCCTGACATCGCACTCTAAGATATCGTGGCCCGTGTGATCGGACGCTTCAGGTCGCGCATGAAGGCTTCGAGTTTCGACGAATCCCGTTCGATCTGGCGCACGATGGCGCTGCCGATCACCACCGCTTCGACCTTGCTCGCCAACTCCGCCACATGCTCCGGCTTCGAGATGCCGAAGCCCATGGCGAGCGGAAGATCGGTGTGGGCGCGCATGCGTTCGATCAGGGGCATGGCCGATTCCGAAACGGTCTTCTGCTCGCCGGTAATGCCGGTACGCGAGACCAGGTAAATGAAGCCGCTCGAATACTCCGCGACCAGTCTGAGCCGTGCGTCGGTGCTGGTGGGGGCGGCCAGAAAGACGGTGTCGAGGTCCGCGGCGCGCATGGTTTTCACATAGTCCCGAGCCTCCTCCACGCTGACGTCGGTGAGCAGGCAGCCATCGATGCCGGCGGCTTTCGCGTCACGCGCCAAACGTTCGAAGCCGTAGCGCAACGCCGGGTTCAGGTAGGTGAACAGCAGCAGCGGAATTTCGGAAGTCTTGCGGATTTCTGCGGCGATTTTCAGTACCTTCGAAAGCGTGGTGCCGGCGCGAAGGGCGCGTTCTCCGGCCTGCTGGATGACGGGGCCGTCGGCAATGGGGTCGGAGAACGGCACGCCCAGTTCGATCAGATCGGCGCCGCCGCGTTCGAGCGCGGCTACCAATGCGGGAGTCGCTTCGGGGGTTGGATCGCCGGCCGTGAGGTAGGCGATGATGCCGCAGCGGTTCTCCCGTTGCAGGGTTTCGAATAACCGGGTGATGCGCGTCACTCCTGATCCAGCTCCGGCAGGTTTTCCCTGTATATATCGATGTCTTTGTCGCCGCGGCCGGAGAGGTTCACGATGAAAACTTCTTTTGCGTGGAGCGGGGCGAGGCGCATGGCTTCGGCTACCGCGTGAGCCGATTCGAGCGCCGGGATGATGCCTTCCATGCGGCTCAGCAGCAGCGCCGCCGCCATTGCGTCCGCGTCGGAGCAGGAGCAATATTCGGCGCGCGCTTCGTCGTGCAGCCAGGCGTGCTCGGGTCCGACGGAGGCGTAATCGAGACCGGCCGAAATCGAATGTGTCAGTGCGATCTGGCCATCGTCGTCCTGCAGCAGATAGCTTCTTGTGCCTTGCAGCACGCCGGGAGAGCCGCCGGAAAAACGTGCCGCATGTTCGCCCAAGCGCAGGCTGCGCCCGCCCGCTTCAACTCCAATAAGCTTCACTGCGGCGTCCTGAATGAATGGATGGAAGATGCCGATGGCGTTACTGCCGCCGCCCACGCAGGCGATCACGGCATCGGGCAGGCGGCCTTCGGCTTTGAGGATTTGCTCGCGGGCTTCGATGCCGATGACGCGATGGAAGTCGCGGACCATGGTCGGATAAGGGTGCGCGCCCAACGCCGAGCCCAGCAGGTAATGCGTGTTCGAAACGTTGGTGACCCAGTCGCGCATAGCCTCGCTGATGGCGTCCTTGAGAGTGCGGCTTCCATTCGTCACCGGGATGACGTTGGCCCCCAGCAGCCGCATGCGGAACACGTTGAGACGCTGCCTGCGCATGTCCTCTTCGCCCATGTATACGGTGCAGTCGAAACCGAACAGCGCGCAGACGGTAGCCGTGGCGACGCCGTGCTGGCCGGCGCCGGTCTCGGCGATGATGCGCCGTTTCCCCATGCGCCGCGCCAGCAGAGCCTGGCCGAGACAATTGTTGATCTTGTGCGCGCCGGTGTGCAGAAGGTCCTCGCGCTTGATATAAATCTTCGCGCCGCCGAGATGCGCGGAGAGGCGCTTGGCATGGTAGAGCGGCGTGGGGCGTCCGGCGTAATTGCGGAGCAGATCGTCGAGCTCGGCATGAAAGGCCGGGTCGGCTTTCGCTTCGAGGTAAGTGCGCTCGAGCTCTTCGAGCGGGCACATCAGAACTTCGGGAACGTATTTCCCGCCATAGGGGCCGAAGTGTCCGCCTGCGTCGGGCTGAGAAGCAATCATGAGCGCAGGGCCGCCTTGATAAACATTTTCATGCGCGCGTGGTCCTTGCGGCCGGGCGACGATTCCACGCCGGTGGCTGTGTCGACGCCCCAGGGATGCGTTTGTTCGACGGCGGATGCGACGTTCTCGGGCGTGAGGCCGCCGGCAAGAATCACTGGTTGCGGAATCGCGCGGGCCAGAGTCCAGTCGAAGATGCGGCCCGAGCCGGGGCCGTCGAGCAGGATCGCCTCGGCGGGATAGGCGGGATTCGGAATGCGATCGTTCTCGACGCGGAAGGCTTTCCAGACGCGAAGCCGGCGCGGATGCCGCTCGGGCGTCTCGTTGCCGTGAAGCTGCGCGACGTCGAGATTGAGTTGCGCGGCGATTTGTTCGATGCGTTCGGGATCTTCGTTCACAAATACGCCGACTTTCCAGATGTCCGCCGGAATTTCGTCCAGCCAGGGTCCGAGAGCCTCGGGCGTCACATAGCGCGGACTGGGCGGGTGGAAGATGAACCCGATGGCGCGGGCGCCGGCGTCGATGGCGGCGAGCGCGTCCTCGCGATTGGTGATGCCGCAGATTTTCACGAACATCAGGCCACCAGTTCCCGCAGCGCACGCGTCGCGTCGCCGGCCTTCACCAGATGCTCACCGACCAGAAAGGCGTCGAATCCGGCATCCATCAGACGTCGGATGTCGGCGGAATTGAATATGCCGCTCTCGCTGACTTTGGTAACTCCGGACGGGATGCCGGCAGCGAGTTGGATCGAAGTATCGAGAGAAACGCGGAAGGTGCGCAGATCCCGATTGTTGATGCCGACGATCTCCGCGCCGGAGCGCAGGGCGATGGCGAGTTCGCGCGCATCGTGCGCTTCGACCAGCGCAGCCATGCCGAATTCGCGGGCCAGTTCGCGGAAGGCGCGCAACTGCGCTTCGTCGAGGATAGCGACGATCAGAAGAATCGCATCGGCGCCGGCGGCGGCCGCTTCGAGAACGTGATATTCGGAGATGGTGAAATCTTTCCGGATGACCGGAAGAGTGCTGGCCGCGCGGGCGGCGCGCAGGTCGTCCAGACTGCCCTGAAAAAAATCGCGGTCCGTCAGGACCGACAACGCCGCGGCCCCACCCTGCTCGTATTTCGCGGCCAGTTCGGCGGGGTGAAAATCCTTGACGAGGATTCCTTTGCTCGGCGACGCTTTCTTGATTTCGGAAATAATGGCGGGCCGCTTCGATCGGAGCGCCGCGGCAAAATCGCGCCGGCCTGCGCGCGTGGCTTCGGCAATCTCGCGCAACTCGGCCATCGGGGTGGCGGATTCACGCAGTTCTTCGCGCTTGCGGGACACAATTCGGGTGAGGATGTCCGGAGCGGTCGGGGTCAAGACCAATGGTATCGCAACAGCGCCGCGAACGATCCGGCGGTTCTCGCCGTATACTGGCTACACCGAACACTCTTATGCAACTTATGGAACGCCCGACGCTCCTGTTTTTCGTTATCTCCGCGGGGGTCGCCCTGGCGCAGACTCCCAATCCCGGACGCACCCAGTTTGAAGGCCACTGCGCAGTGTGCCACGGCAGGGATGGGGCCGGTGGCGAGCATGGTCCGGCGATCCAGACGCGCATCGACAATTACAACGATGCGGAACTGGCCACCCTGATCCACGAAGGCCTGCCTAAATCCGGCATGCCCGGTACCGACCTTTCCGCAACCGATACGCAGGCGTTGGTGACGTTCCTGCAATCGATCAAAACTTCGGCCGATGGCGCGGCTCTGGTGCGGACCACGGTGACTCTGAACGGAGGGCAAACGCTGACTGGGCTGGTGCTCAACCGGGGTTCCCAGGAAATGCAGTTGCTCGCCGACAGCGACCAGAAGATTCATCTGCTGCGCAAGGATGGCGCCGGCTATCGCGCGGTCACGAGCCAGTCCGATTGGCCAACTTACAACGGCGTTGTGGGCGGCAATCGCTACAGCTCTGTGGAACAGATCAATAAGAGCAACGTCGCGCGTCTGGCGCCCAAATGGATCTTCCCGCTGGTCAACACCGCGCCGTTGCAGGGTACGCCCCTGGTGGTCGACGGTGTCATGTACATGACCAGTGCGAATGAGTGTTACGCTCTCGACGCGGGTTCGGGACGGCCCATCTGGCATTACCAGCGCAAGCGGACTCAGGCGCTGGTGGGGAATGCGGCGGGCGGCATCAATCGCGGCGCCGCGCTGGCGGGCGACAGGCTTTTCATGGTCACCGATAACGCGCACATCATCGCGCTGAACCGGTCGCGCGGGAAGCTGCTGTGGGAGACGGAGATGGCCGATTGGCACCTGAATTACAATGCCACTGCGGCGCCGCTGATTGTGGGCGATCTGGTGATCTCGGGAGTGGCCGGCGGAGACGAAGGCGCTCGTGGATTCGTGGCGGCTTTCGATCAGGCCACGGGCAAAGAAGTTTGGCGATTCTGGACCGTTCCGCAGCGTGGCGAGCCCGGCTCCGAGACGTGGCAGGGACCGGGCATCGACCATCCCAGCGGCGCCACCTGGCTGACCGGAACCTACGATGCGCAGCTCGACACGATCTATTGGCCCACCGGCAATCCGGGACCCGATCTGAATGGCGACGAGCGCGGCGGGAACAATCTGTATACCAGTTCGATTGTGGCGCTCGACGCGAAGACCGGCAAGATGAAATGGTACTTCCAATACACGCCGCACAACGTGTGGGATTGGGATGCCGAACAGCCGCCGGTGCTGGTGGACACGATGTGGAACGGCCAGCCGCGCAAGCTTCTGCTGCATGCCAATCGCAACGGCTTTTTCTATGTGCTCGACCGGACCAACGGCAACATGCTGCTTGCCAAACCATTCGTAAAAAAGCTGACCTGGGCGAGCGGGATCGATGCGAACGGCCGGCCGATGCTGATTCCAGGGAAAGAGCCGACGGAAGAGGGGAACACAGTTTGTCCCTCGCTTTTGGGCGGCGCCAATTGGTTCTCGACGTCGTTTAATCCGGCGACGCGTCTGTATTACGTGCAGACTCTGGAACGGTGCAGCTCATTTGTGAAAACGCCGCAGCAGTGGAAGGCGGGGACGGGATTCTTCGGCGGATCGTTCGGGGACGTGCCGGGCGATGTGCCGCAGAAGATATTGCGGGCGATTAATATCGAAACCGGCGCCATTGCGTGGGAACTGCCGGAAGTCGGGGCGGGCGATTCGTGGGGCGGGACGCTGTCAACAGCGAGCGGCCTCGTGTTTTTCTGCGATGACAGCTGGGATTTTACGGCAGCCGACGCGGTGACTGGGAAGGTGTTGTGGAGTTTCCCGGCGAATCAGTTGTGGAAGGCTTCGCCGATGACCTATATGTTCGATGGGAAGCAGTATGTGGCGGTGGCATCGGGATCGAATCTGATTGCGTTCGGGGTGGTGGAGTAGGCTCAGTATTCGCGGGTCTGAACAACACGGACGGCCGCAAAGAACAGGATTATCGCGAGGCTGGCGGAGGTCGCCATCTGGGACCACGGCAGCCTGTGCGTGTCCAGCGGCGATGCCTGGCCAAGAGCGCGGAAAATATCCACGGCGGGCCTGATGCGATGGGCAATCCACAGCACCAAAGCGATCGTCCAACCGGCGCAGACCAAGCCCAACGGCTCGTCCAGGAAGGTTGCGAAAAAGACGGATGCGCAATAGGGTCCGGTCAGAAACAGGATGACGGTCAAAACGAGCTTTGCGAAGTCGGCCGGTGTCGAACTCGCGCGCACCGACGGAAACATGCCCCATGCGAGGCAACCGAGGACTACGGTGAGAGCGAGGGTTTCCAACATGCCGGCAGCGAAACGGTAAACTGTCTCGAGCCCGCGAGACCTTCCGGAAAGCCGATCGGGGCCTGGGATTTCACGCCGGAGCCGGCGAGAGTTACCGAGCCGCATGCAAGGATCGTTCCCAGGGCTACGAGGACCCCTCGGGGATTCGCGGCCGGAGAATTGTGGCTCCGATAATTGATCGCGAGGCAAATAAGCAGACAGGCGCACGCAGCTGCCAGACGCCAGCGCGTCTCCAGCCAGGCTTTCATCAAAAGCATTTCAGTTAACCCTCACGTGTTCCATAAAGATCTCTTTCAAAGTGACCGGATATCGCTCGACGGAAGCGCCAGGCAGCGATCTGGCCTGTTGAATAATCGCTTCCACATTGCGGCTGGCGAGGATCGAGACCGTTCTCCCCTCCTGCCGCACGTGTTCCGCACCATCGACCCAGGGAACTCGGGAGGGCTCCTGTTGAAAGACCACCTGCAGCCGCTGGTACTGAATTTTCAGATCGTCCAGCGCGCCGCCGACTACCGCACGGCCGCGGTCGATGATCGCGACGTGGTCGGCGATCTGCTCGACCTCGGATAATTGATGCGAAGAGAAGAAAATCGTGGCCCCCTCGGAGGACTGCAGCGCGACCAACTCCCGTAAGACGAGTTCCGTCACGGCCGGGTCGAGGCCCTCGGTCGGCTCGTCCAGAATCAGAAGCTCCGCGTTGTGCGACATCGCCAGCAGCAGCATCAGGCTGGTGCGCATGCCTTTCGACAGAGCCGATATTTTGCGATTGGCCGGCAGATCGAATATCTCCATGTAGCGGCGTTCCAGATCGTCGCGCCAGCCGGGGAAAAACGGCCGCGTGAAGCGAATAATCTGCTCGACCGTCATATACGGATACAGATGCTTGTTTTCGGAGACGTAGCCGATGCGCCGCCGTATCGACGCGCCGTCGTCGGGCCGTTTAACGGCTTCGCCGAACAGCCGGGCCTCACCGCCTCCGGACTTCAGGAATCCCAGCAGCAGCCGGATGGTCGTGGTCTTGCCCGCGCCATTCCTGCCGAGAAATCCGAAGATACTCCCCGCCTGCACGCGCAAGTCGAGTCCGTCTACCGCAGGCCTGCCGTCGAAGGCCCTGCGCAGGCCAATGGTTTCTACCACGAATTCGCTCATTGTTTTCTCCCGGTCGTACTCTCCGACTGCATCGCGGACAGCTCGTTTTCAAAAAGTCTGCGGATCTCCGGCTCCGTTACACCCAGTGACCGGAGGCGTTCCAGCGCCGATTGAACAACCGTCTGCGCCTGCCGCATCAGTTTGCCCCTTCCCGACACCGATGCGTTGATAAAGACCCCCAGGCCGTGGCGCAGTTCCACGATTCCTTCGTGCTCCAATTCCCGGTAGGCCCGGACGACTGTATTGGAATTCATCACGAGTTCCTGGGCCAGCGCGCGGATGGTGGGCAATTGATCGCCAGGGCGCAGGGCCCCGGTCTCTACCGCGTGCTTCACCTGCTCCATGAGCTGGAGGTAAAGAGGCACTCCCGAGGAAGGATTCAGGCGAAAGAACGTCATGTGTACTGTAATAGTAAACTATATCACAATACACATTCGGGGACGCACTGTCAATGGCTGGGGCTTAAGGCGCTTGGCGCTACCATGGGGATCGAATGCGCTGCTCCGCGCTGTTGCTCCTGCTGCTCCTCACAACCTCGTGCGCGCGCCGTACGCCGCCCTCGGATTTCGCCAAACTCTCCGAAGAAGCCGTTTACAAGCTGCTTTCGTTTTCGCCCGTCAGCGCATCCGGCCAGGGTCTCCACAAGTGGAATGGGGAAGATTTCGACGTTGAACTCGACGACCCGGGCGGCCGCACCCTGCAGCGGCAGCGCGACTACCTCATCGATCTTCATCGGCGCCTCGCGGCGTTCGACAAAGACGCGCTCACCCCGGAAGATCGCGCCGATTACGACATCCTCGAATATCAGATCGGGCTCTCCCTGTTCGACATCGACGTGGCGCGAACGTGGCGCCGCAGCCCGCAATCGTATGTGGAACTGATCGGGTCCGCGCTGTTCAATCCCTTCGTGCTCGAATATGCGGCGAAGGAGGAACGCTTCCGCCACATCATCGCCCGCATGCAGAAGATTCCGCGCTTCATCGATGGGGCGCGCCGCCAACTGGCGGACGTTCCACCGATCTGGGCGCGCGTCGCAAAGGAGGAAAACGACGGCAACGTCGATCTGATCTCGAACACTCTGCGCGGCGAGGTTCCGGCTGCGCTCAAGGCCGATTACGATGCCGCTTCCGGGCCGGCGCTCGACGCTCTGCGCGGCTTCAACCGGCGGCTCGATGCCCTGGGTAAGGATCGGCCCCAGGCTCCCGATTGGCGTATTGGAGCGGAGCGCTATGCCACGAAATTCAAGCTCGCTCTGGCCACGGAGCGCACGCCGGATCAGGTCCTCGCCGATGCGGAAGCGCGCCTGAAGGAAGTCCGCGCCCGTATGCTGGAACTCTCGCTGCCTCTGCATGCGAAGTGGTTTGCGGGCCACGGCGGCCACGACGATCTGCAAGGCATCGAACGCGAGAACAAGGTGATCGGCGAAGTGCTCGACCGCATCGCCGAGGACCACGCCACGCCCGCGAGCTATATGGACGAATGGCGCAAATATCTTGCTGAGGCGCGCGGTTTTGCGCAGGCGAAAAATCTGCTGACCCTGCCGGCGGGGAGTAATCTGCAGGTGATTCCCACGCCTGAATTCGAAAGGGGCATTTATGCGGTGGCGGGTTTCAACGGCGCGCCGCCTCTCGAGCCGCAGTTGGGCGCGTTCTTCTGGGTCACACCCATTCCGCCGGACTGGCCGAAGGACCGCGCCGATTCGAAGCTGCGCGAGTACAACGCGTACCAGATGCGGCTGATCGTGATTCACGAAGCCATGCCGGGCCATTACGTGCAGGGCGAGTTCGCAAACCATGTTCAGCCCAGGGGGCGGCGCGTTCTGCGGGCGGTTTACGGCAACGGTCCGTACGTGGAAGGTTGGGCGCAATACATCACGCAGGTAATGCTCGACGAGGGCTTCCTCGATTATTCCCCCGAGCTGCGGCTTACTTTGTTCAAGCAGGAACTGCGCGTGGACGCGAACGCCATCCTCGATATTCGCCTGCAGACCGATCGCATGACGGACCAGCAGGCCCTGGATCTGATGGAGAAGTCGACTTTTCAGGAGCATGAAGAGGCGGCCGCCAAACTGCAGCGCGCCAAATTATCGTCCGCGCAGCTGCCGTTGTATTTTGTCGGGTGGCGCGACTGGCTGCGCGTCCGCGAGGTAGTGAAGCAGACGAGGGGCGCGGGGTTTAATCCGCATGATTTCCATGATGCGGCGCTCAAAGAAGGCGCGGTGCCGCTGCCGGTGCTGGGCCGGCTGTTGACCGGCGGTGGACAGGCGGAAGCGCCTGTCCCACATTAGGGGCTCTTGTGGACGAAGGTATCTTTGCTCAACTCGAGATGCAGCCGCACCGACTCGATCCACACTGGCCCGCGGTTTTCGTTATAGGCCGGATCAGCCACATGCTGCAGATCGAAACTGGCGAAAAAGCCAGGCAATAGACGCGCTCTGTAGTAACTCTCCCAGGCGTATTCCGGCCCATACTCCAGGCGTCCGTCGCCAATCAGAAAATCGTAGCCGCCGAGCGCGAGGTAGAGGGCATGGACACCCGAAATTCCGCTGGTGGTAAGTTCCGTCGCCACCGTGTCGTTGGGCCTGTGCCAGCGTTTCCCGTCGATCGACACGCCGCCGGTGGTTAAACGATCGACGGCGGTGAAGGCGAAACTTTCGGTCTTGCCGTCGTTCCATCCCAGGCGAAAAAATATCCCGATGTCTTTGGTAATCTCCTGATCGGCGCTGATGCCGAATCCATACTTCAGCGTGCCGTTGCGGCGCGTGGCGATCACATCCGGAGCGCCGCCGTTCAGTCGGGCATCGCGGATCGCCTGGGCATAGGTTCCGGCATCGGCGCGATTCTCATAGTTGAGCAGCCGGACGGCGCCCGGATGCTTTCTTAGGTTGTAGCGATACTCGGCTTCGAACACATTTCCGTCGTTGACGAACAATCGGCGGTCCAGCTGGGAGCCATTGGCAACTTTGGGCATGGCCGCGATCCCATAGCGCAGGGACCAGTTCCGCATGTGGAGCTCGTGCACCAGGCCCCACGTGTAACCGCGCACGTCGGCGGCGTAATCCCAGGCGCCGTTGTACATCACCGCCCAACCCATGAACTGGGTGCGGGGATCGTGCGTGTAGCGGTTATCGTCGAAGAAATCGGTGAGGGTAAAGCGGCCGGCGGTCACGGTGTAGCGCTTGACATGGCGCTCTCCGGCCAATTGATTCTCATCGCTCTCGACCGCTTCCTTCTCTTTGCCGAAACCAAAATCGTGTGAAATAAACAGACGGGCGAGATAGGGTTTCGGCTCGGCCGAGGCCACGCGCGGCAACTCGCCGTTGGACGAATTCGCGAGGCCATTCACGCCGCTGAAACCACGTCCGCCGGCGATCTCGGGATCGAAGACGAGCAGCGTATTTTGTTCGAGGCGCAGCGCGAAGAACAGCGTCGTGGTGAGCGAAGCGTCGCGCTCCGGGTAATCCTGCAGGCTGAACGGGCCCGCGTAGGGGGAGTTGAAAGTCCCGTGATACTGACCGATCGACGTAGCTTGATAGAAGAGATTCCAGCGCTCGTTCTCGACCGGCGGATCGGGCGGCGCGGGATCCTGCGCCCACAGGGTCGCCGTCGCGCATGACACCAGAATCAGTTTGAACAGCTTCGGCATCGCGCTATTCTCCGGCCGACTCAAGCGATGCGCCTTCGGCATCGACCGCTGCCACCACTTCCCAGGAAATTGCCGTTACGCCCGCTTCGAGTGACAGCCGCGTGACGATCTGCTCCAGAGCTTCCTCCTTCGGACCGATGCTCTTGAGCCAGGCTCTCACGTTGACCTTTGACAGCACTTCATCGTCCACACTGTGCAGGGAGATGAGGACCAAAGGTGTGCGCCCCACGTTCTGAATCAGCATGGTGCGGACATTGGCTTCATCGGCGGTCCGGCAGGTGCAGCGCAGGCGATACAGGATTTCGTGCTGCTCCTTTTGCACGGGCGCGCGATTGACCAGATGCGCCACCGGACGCAGGATCAGGTTGGCGGACAGCACGCCTATGGCTCCCAGGGCGGCGAGTTCCACGCGGCCCAGCCCGGCCAGGGTCCCTACCGCCGCCGTGCACCACAATGTCGCAGCCGTATTCAAGCCCTGAATGCTGAAGCCGTCTTTGAGAATCACGCCGCCGCCGAGGAAGCCGATCCCCGAGACGACGTACGCCGCTACCCGGCCCTGACTGCCATCACCCGCGATCAATCCGCCCATCATGACGAACATGGCCGAGCCCACCGCGACCAGCGCATTGGTGCGGAGGCCGGTCATGCGCTGACGCCACTGCCGTTCGAGACCGATGGCGGCGCCGTCTCGGCTTTGCCTTTACTACGCTATACCCGCCGGGGTATATTTGTAAAGAGTCGCGTCGAACTTTTTATGGCACATACGGTCGAAGAAAAGAAGAAACTGCTCAATCGCGTACGGCGCATCCGAGGCCAGGTGGAGGCCATCGAGCGAACTCTCGATCAGGAGGCCGAGTGCTCCGACGTGCTGCATAATATCTCCGCCTGCCGCGGCGCGATGGACGCGCTGATGGCGGAGGTGATTGAAGGGCACATCCGCTTCCACGTCCTCGATCCGCAAACCACGCCTACCGACGAGCAGGCCCAGGCGGCCGACGACCTGATTCATGCGCTCAGAGCTTATCTGAAATAACTAACGCAGGCGCATCTTTGCTCGAACCATGTTGCAGTAGCATGGAACGAAGCGAACCTGATGAATCAACTCCAGATCCTTACCCCGGACGGCAAGAACCGAGTGATCGACCTTACCGGTGAACGTCTCGTGCTGGGGCGCTCCAGCGCGGCCGAATTGTGTTTTGCCGACGACAATGGCCTGTCGCGCCAGCACCTCGCCCTCGAACGCGACGGCGATGGCTGGGCGCTGTGCGACCTGGCCAGCAAGAACGGCACCATCCTGAACGGGGCCAGAATGGCGCAGCGAATTCGCCTGAAGGCGGGCGACCGGATCATGGCCGGTCATTTGATTCTGATCTACGACGGCGTCCCCGCCGAAGCCACCAAGCCGGTGGTGATTTTCGACCCGCGGGACGAAGAGGAGGAACACACCAGTTCTTCCACCGTGATCACCAATCTGGAGGGCGTGATCCAGCCCGACCGGCCGGAGGGCGATTCGGGTTTCGCCGCCGCCCAGGTTTCCGCTCTCATCCGCGCGGGCAACGAATTGGCGGGCCATCGGCCCCTGCCGGAGCTTTTCCGCTTCATTCTGGATTTGTCGATCCAGACCGTGAAGGCCGACCGCGGCGTACTGATGACGCTCGAAGACGGGGAACTGGTGGTGCGCGCGAATAAGGGGGAGGGTTTCCGCATCAGTTCCGCGGTGCGCGACCGTGTGCTGAACAGCGGCAATTCGGTGCTGGTCCGCGACACCTCGATCGACGACGCGTTCCGTGAGCGGAAGAGCATTGTGGAGCAGAACATCAGGACGCTGATGGCGGTGCCGCTGCAGACGCGCGATCAGATTATCGGTCTGATCTATGTCGATTCGCCGTCCCTGCTCCGGGAATTTACCAAGGACGATCTGAACCTGCTGACGGTGATGGCCAACGTGGCGGCCATCCGCATCGAACACACGCGCTTCGCGGAGGTCGAACAGGCGCGGCAATTGCTGGCGCGCGATCTGGATCAGGCGGCGGAGATTCAGCGGAGCTTCCTGCCCGCCGTGGCGCCGGTGGTGCGCGGTCTCGATCTGGCCGGCCACAACGCGCCATGCCGCACGGTCGGCGGCGATTATTATGATTTCTTCCCGTACGAGCAGCGGCGTGTCGCCATGGTGCTGGGCGACGTTTCGGGCAAGGGAATGCCGGCATCGCTGCTCATGATGGGGCTGCAGGCGCGCGTCCAGGTGCTGATCGACGAGCCGAAGAATCTGGCCGAGGTGATGACCAGGCTGAACCGCATTACTTCGCTGAATTGCCCTTCGAACCGTTTCATCAGCCTTTTTTTCTGCATTCTGGACGGGGAAACGGGCGATCTCACGTTCTGTAACGCGGGGCATAACCCGCCGCTGATCATCCGGGCGAATGGCGCGTGGGAGCAACTGCGTGGCGGCGGCCCGGTGGTGGGCATCCTGCCGACGATCGAATATCGGGAATACCGGTTGAAGCTGGAAGAAGGCGACACGCTGGTGATTTACAGCGACGGCGTTACGGAGGCGGAGAACCAGCGCCACGACGAATTTGAAGTGGATGGTTTGGTTCGGGCGGTTACCGCCAGCCGGAATCTGCCTGCCGCGGAGATCATCGCCGAGGTAAACCGCGCCGTCGCCGATTTCACGGCGGGCGCGCCGCAGTCGGACGATATCACCCTGGTGGTGGCCCGGCGCGTTCCCGCCTGAACGCGGTACCGAAGTGCGGGTACCAGAACCTGTCCGCCGATCTTTTTCTCCGCGGCGACCATTCCGGCCTGTCTTATAGGATAATAAGGGGGCTAGCCTATGCGATATCTGGCACTTGTCCTCACGGCGATTGCACTTGTCTCGTGCAATCGCGATCCGAATTATCTCAAACAGAAGTATTTGCAGAACGGCAACAAATACTTCGACGCCGGCCGTCTCAACGAGGCGTCCATCATGTATCGGAAGGCGCTCGAGCAGGACCGAAAGTTCGGAGAAGGCTGGTACCATCTCGCCCTGACCCAACTGAAGCAGGGACAAGTGTCGAGTGCCGTAGCCTCGCTGCGCCGCGCGGATGAGGGCCTGCAGAAGGGAACTCCCGATTCCGACGACACGATTCTGAAACTCGCCGAGATTTATGTAATGGCCGCGCAAAATCAGCAGAACAACGATCAACTGCTCAAGGATGTGCGCGATTTCGCGGCCGGTCTTCTGAAGCGCAACCCGAACTCCTGGCAAGGTCACAAGCTGTCGGGCGACCTCGGGGTACTCGATACCGGCGCCAAATATCGCAAGGGCCAGGGCGTGGAGGCGAAAAAAGCCCTCGCCGGAGCTATCTCGGAGTATCGTGCGGCGCTGACGGCGAAGCCCGGCGATTACGTCATCACGATGGCGCTGGGGCGCTCTCTGATGCTCGATGGAGAAGCCGGCGAAGCGGAGAGTTTGTTCAGGACTCTGGTGGCAAAGGACAAGACCAACCTCAACGGGTACTCCGAGCTTTATCGCGTTTATCTGAGTCAGCACCGCCTCCCGGAGGCCGAAGCCATTCTGAAGAGCGCCATCCGGAACAATCCCAAACAAACATCTCTGCGTCTTGAGCTTGCGCGATTTTATTTCGGTACGAACCGGAAGGACGACCTGATCGTTCTGCTGAACAACATGAAGAGCGATCTGAAGCAATTTCCCCAGGCCTACTTCGAGGCCGGCGACTTTTACCTTCGGGTGGGCCAGTTCGACGAGGCGGTCCGGCAATACGAGCAGGGGATTCAGAAGGATCCGGACCGCAAAATCGCGTACATAAAGCATGAGATCGAGACGTACATTCGCGAGAACAAAGGCGACCTCGCATACGCTAAGAATAACGAAATCCTCAAAATCGATCCCAAGGACGCCGAAGCCCGTGGCCTTGAGGCCACTTTCAAGCTGGATAAGGGTGAAGTCACCGAAGCCATGACGGATCTGGAGTCGGTGGTCACGGCGAAGCCCAACAACTTTGTCGCGCGGTTCAATCTCGGCCGGGCGCACTTCGCGCGCGGGGAATACGAGCAGGCGCGCCAGGAATTCGATAAGGCCGTCGAGCTGCGTCCCGATTACCTTCCGGCCCGGCTGGCGCAAACACAGATCGCTCTGCTGCGCGGCGACAATGAGGGCGCGGTTCACAGTGCCGATGAGATTCTCAGGTTGAGCCCGAACAGCATCCAGGGCAAGGTGATGAAGGCTGCGGCGCTGCAGCGCCTCCAGAAATTCGACGACGCGCACGCTCTCCTCGATCCGGTCCTCCAGAAGAACCCGAAACAAGTGGAAACGCTGCTGGAATTGGGCGTCCTGGCTATGAATCAGCGTAAGAATAAAGAGGCGATCGAATATTTCCAAAGAGCCTACGCAGCCGCACCCAACAATATTCGGGGCCTGCTGGGCGAGTCGAAAGCCTATCTGCTGGATGGCCAGACCGCAAAATCGGTCGAACTGATTCAGGTCGAATCTCAGAAGCAACCCGACCGCCTCGATTTGCTGCGGGAACTGGGCAATGCCCAGATGGCCGCCGGTCAATTCGACGCCGCCATCGCCACCTACCAGAATCTGCTGCCCCAGGTGAAGGAACCACGGGCGCTCGCGAGCGTATGGAGCAGCATCGCGCAGGCCTACCGCTATAAGGGCGACGTGCTGCACAGCATCGAGGCTCTGGAGAAATCGCGCCAAGGCGTTCCCGACAACCCGAACGTCGTCACCAGCCTCGGGATGCTCTACGATGAGGTGGGCAGGCGAGACGTCGCCAGGAAATACTATGAAACGGCCATCCGGCTGGATCAGACCAACCCGATTGCCCTTAACAATCTCGCTTACCTGATCACGGAGTCGAACGGCGACCTCAACGAGGCGCTGACATACGCGCAGCGCGCCAAACAGAAGCTGCCTAACTATACCGAAATCACCGACACGCTGGGCTGGATCTACCTGAAGAAGAATCTCACCGACAGCGCGATCGACACGTACAAAGGCTTGGTGGTGCAGGCGCCGCAGAACCCGATTTTCCATTACCACTACGCCATGGCGCTGACCCAGAAGGGCGATCGCGACAGCGCGAGAAGAGAGTGCCAGGCGGCGCTCGCCGACAAGCCGAGTAAAACTCAGGAAAACGATATCCGCCAGCTCATGTCCAAGCTGGGATAGTGGATAGCGGGACAGGCGCTTCCGCCTGTCCTCTTTTCGTAAAGGGTCTTTATCAGGCCGCCTGGAAGCGCTTCTCGACCCCCTTCCAATTCACTATGTTCCACCAGGCCGAAATGTACTCCGGCCTGCGGTTCTGATACTTGAGATAATACGCGTGCTCCCAGACATCGAGCCCCATCACCACGCCTTTGCCTTCCATGATCGGGCTGTCCTGGTTGGCCGTCGAAGTGATTTCGAGCTTTCCGCCGCTCTTCAGCAGCCACGCCCAGCCCGAGCCGAAACGAGTGGTGGCCGCCGCGTTGAACTTCTCTTTAAACTGATCGAAGCTCCCGAACGTGGAACCGATGGCGTCGCCCAGCGCGCCCGATGGCGCCGTAGCCCCCCCCGGCGCTGCCAGGATCGTCCAGAACATCGAATGGTTGGCGTGGCCGCCTCCGTTGTTGCGAACCGCCGTGCGGATGTTCTCCGGCACGATGGCGCAATTGTTGGCGAGCAGTTCCTCAAGGGTCTTGTCGGCCAGATCCGGGGCCGACTCGAGCGCCTTATTGAGATTGGTCACATATGCGTTGTGGTGTTTGCCGTGATGGATCTCCATCGTCGTCTTGTCGATGTAAGGCTCCAGAGCGTCGGTCGCGTACGGCAGTGGTGGAAGCGTAAAAGCCATGGTTCTCTCTCCTTAAAGTGTTATGGATGAAAATGGTTCGAAATTCGATACTACCGTTTTTCGAAAGCGTCGGCGAGCCGGAACATCTTCTGCTCGTTGAAATGATCACACAAAATCTGCAGTCCGACCGGTAGCCCCTCGCCGGTAGTCCCGCAGGGCACGCTCATGCAGGGGATGCCCGCCAGACTTCCCGTAATCGTGTAGATATCCGACAGATACATGGCGACCGGATCGTTCACTTTCTCCCCGATCCGGAAGGCCGGAAACGGCGAAACCGGCGCCACCACAGCGTCGACGGATTGAAACGCTTTCGTAAAGTCGCGTGCGATCAGGGCGCGCACTTTCTGGGCCTTCAGGTAATACGCGTCGTAATAACCGTGGCTCAGTACATAGGTCCCGAGCATAATACGGCGTTTGACCTCGTCGCCGAAGCCTTCTCCCCGTGTGTTTTGATACATGGCGCTCAGAGTCGCCGAATCGGCCGAGCGGAACGTATAGCGGACGCCGTCGTATCGTGCCAGATTCGAACTCGCCTCGGCCGTGCAAATAACGTAATAGCAGGCGACGGCGTGATCCGTGGCCGGCAGGCTGATTTCCCGAATCTCGCAGCCCATACGCCGCAAATCTTCGATCGCCTGATTTACGATCTGCGCGGTCTCGCCCGTCGCATGCTTCATATATTCGACCGGTACGCCGAGTTTCATGCCGCGCACGTCGCCGGTCAAATGAGCCGTATAGTTCGGCACCGGCGCGTCGGCGGATGTCGAATCGAGCGGATCGCGGCCCGCCATCGCCTCCAGCACCGTCGCCGCGTCCCGCACACTGCGTGCGAAGGGGCCAATGTGGTCGAGCGAACTCGCAAATGCCACCAGGCCATAGCGCGAAACGCGGCCATAAGTGGGACACACCCCCACAACTCCGCAAAAAGACGCCGGCTGGCGGATCGAACCGCCGGTATCGGAGCCCAGCGAGACCACGGCCGTGCCCTGTGCGACTACCGCCGCCGAGCCGCCGCTCGATCCGCCTGGGACCCGATCCGGCGCGACCGGATTACGCACCGGCCCGAAAGCGCTGTTCTCATTCGAAGACCCCATGGCGAACTCGTCGCAATTGGTCTTGCCGATGATGACGCCGCCCGCCGCCTCGATGCGCTCGACGGCCGTAGCATCGTAGGGCGGAACGTAGTTCTCGAGAATCTTCGAACTGCAGGTGGTGCGCACGCCCCGCGTCAGGATCACGTCTTTGACGGCGACGGGAACCCCGCCCAGCAAACCAGGATCGTGTCCGGCCGCCAGCTTCTCGTCCACCTTCTCTGCCGCCGCCAGCGCCCGTTCGGGGCACAGCGACAGATACGCGTTGGTCTTCGGATTCTCCCGCTCGGCAAGATCGAGGGCCTGCCGCGCGTATTCGACGGCGCTGAATTCTTTCTTCTTCAGAGCTTCGCGAATGGACGCAATGCTCGCAGCCGTCATCGCTCGATCACCAGCGGCACTTTGAAGTAGCCCCCACCTGAAACCGGGGCATTCTCGACGGCCAGTCGATTGCCAAGCGGCGCGCGCTCCACGTCCGGGCGCAGCGTGGCCGTTTCCTCCGCGTCGAACAGCACCTGAGCCATCGGCGCCACGCCCTCGGTATCGATTTCCGCGAGGCGATCCATCTGTTCGAGGATGCCGTCGAGATCGTCGACCATGCGCCCGACTTCCTCTTCCGTGAGTCGCAGATTGGCCAGGGTGGCGACGTAACGGACTTCTTTCTCGGAGAGTTTCAAAATCGTTTCCTTAAAGGGCGCCCTACGCCGTCTCGCGCCGGCGCGCATTACGGTAGATACGGCGCAATCCAGGATCGGAGATTTCCGCACCCTCGTCTTCGGAAACCCTATGGCTCGGCTGCAGGCCCGGGAACTCTGCCCGTTGCGGCTCGCGGCGTGGCGGCATCACGCGAAACTCCACGTCCGCCACAATCTCCGTCCCGATCGCTTTCTCGATGTTCTTCAGAATCTGATAACGCAGGCTCCACAGATTCTTGCGCCAAACCTCGTCCTCTACCTCCACCACCAGCCTGTCGCGCACCAGTTTGACGGCGCGTGTGCGTTCGGCGAGCCGCGGCCCGACCGCGATTTTCCAGGCGCCGCAGGCGATGCGCTCCGGGCTGATTACGTCGGACGCGCCACGCCATCGGGCGATGATCCGGCTGGCCTGATCCATGGGACGGTAACGATCATAGCAAAGGGAGCATGGCGATTCGCCCGGCTGGCAGTTAACGATCGTTTTACTTGGCAACGCCACAAGGGTGCGTTACCATCAAAACCTCCTGAGGAGGGTCCGATGACCAGACGTCTCAGCCTGCAATTGCTGACGATCGCATCTCTTTCCGTGGTGGCTTTCTCTCTGGCTACCGCGGTGGCGCAACAGCCCGTAACTCCCCCCGCCTTCTATCGAGTCGACTTCCTGAAGGCGAAACCCGGCAAACTCACCGACTACGAAGCCTTCCTGAAGAAGAACCTGCCTGGTATTTCGCAGGCATCCATCAAGGCTGGCAAATTGTCGGCCTGAGGTTTTACCAGCGTGGTCAGCCCGACCGGAACGGCCGAGGAGCACGACCTGATCGGCTTCTACTCCTATGACAAGTGGGAGCAGATGGAACCGCTCGACGAAGCGCCGGACTACGTGAAGGCGGCCATGAAAACTCTGGGATTTGCATCGCCGGCGGATTACGCGGCAAAACGCGACCCCCTGCGCGACGTGGTGCGGTCGGAGGTTTGGAAACGGGAGGCGGGTACCACCGTCACCGCGGACACCATTCCGAAGGCCGGGGATTACGTCGTGGCTACCTACCTGAAAACGGCGCCGGGGAAAGAATCGGACTATCTGGAGGTCTGGAAGAAGTACTCGCTTCCGATCCAGGAAGATCGCGTCAAGGCCGGCAAGCTGAAAGGGTACAGCATGTGGAGCGTGGTGGGAGGTGCCGGCAGCGACTCGAAATATGACGTGGTTTCGCTCGCCCGCTACGCGACCTTCAAGGAACTCGCGCCGGTGGACGACACAGTGGAGCTGGATAAAGCTTCCGAACACGTTCACACCGGAAAGGACTGGCGGCAGATGCGCCGCGACATGGTCGGTCTTCGTACCGTGTACCGGTCGGAGGTGCTGAAGATTCAGGACGTGGTCCGGTAGCGCTTACAGCGCCCGCACGGCTGCCTCAATCCGTTTAGCCAGAGCTGCATAATCGTTTCCCTCGAGGTGAAGCGGCGCCCCGAACGTCACCCGCACACGGCCGGGCACGGCCATCTTCCAGGTCTTGTGCAGTACGCCATCGAGGCCCTCGATCCGCACCGGAACCACAGGCACCCGGAGCCGTGATGCCAGCATTCCGGCGCCTGGCTGAAACGGGAGAATCTCGCCCTTGTCGGTGCGCTTGCCCTCCGGGAAAATCAGGATGCAATAGCCGTCGGCAGCCAGTTCTCCGGCATAGCGGAGCGCTTCACGCGTGCCCGCCTCGCGCTGCGGCAGCGGGAAAGCATTGAACACCAGCGCGGACAGAAAATAGTTCAACCCGCTCGTGAAGCGCTGGGGCCATGGATAGCGGTCCGGGTGAAAATGCGCATCGAAGAATTCCTTCGCCATGGCCGGTGCCACGCGGTAGCGCCAGCGCGCGGGCAGGGACCAGAGGATCGCCGGAGCATCCAGGTGGCTTTGATGATTCGACGCGAAAATCACCGGCCCTTCGAGCTCGCGCAGATTCTCCCGGCCCGAAACTTCGATCCACGCAAACAGCCGCGTCAGCGGCAGAATCAGCCCCGGCAGAGCCACGCGCCGCACTAAGCGCGCCGGCCACGAGCGGTTCCACTCCGGGAAGTCGAACTCCTCGTCCGGTTCCACCGTGCCCGGCTGAATACGCGTCAGATCCGCCACCGTGCGGGCCTTTCCGAACTGCGCTTCGTCGATCGGCACGCCCGTGCGCCGCTCCAGTTCCATCAGCAGTTGAATGCGGTCGAGTGAACTGAGACCGAGATCGTCGAGGGAACTCTCGGCCGTGATCTGCCGCGAACCCGCATATTTTTGGATTACCGCTTCCACGGAATCCGTTTGCGAAACCGTCTGTGGCGGCGCAATGCCGGCTACCCAATCGGCGACTTCCATCCGCTTCAGCTTGTTCGTCCCCGGCGTGCGCGGCAGCCAGGCTTGCGGCCAGACGGATACGCCGCGGATGCGCTGATGCGGTTCCAG
The DNA here is from genome assembly GCA_050015835.1 of Bryobacteraceae bacterium. Taxonomy (GTDB): domain Bacteria; phylum Acidobacteriota; class Terriglobia; order Bryobacterales; family Bryobacteraceae; genus BOG-234. The sequence goes on from JBEKAQ010000022.1 coordinate 24,681, forward strand.
CTTTCGATTCGCCTCATTAACGACTGCGTCCGCGCTCACGCCGGCGTCGAGCACCAGCGCGGCGTGCACCTGTTCGCTCGTTCCCTGCCGCGCCGCCACCACCGCCGATTCGCGCACCCCCGGAATTGCGTTCAGCACGCGCTCCACATCCTCCGGGAAAACCTTCAGCCCGCTCGGCGAGACGATCATTTCCTTCTTGCGGCCGAGAATTTTCAGGCGCTTGTCGGCATCCAGTTCGCCGATGTCGCCGGTGTGCAGCCAGCCCTCCGGATCGAGAATTCCGGCGGCGCTGTCCACGCCAGCCCCACCGTAATATCCGGGCGTCACGTTCTCGCCGCGCAGGAGCACTTCGCCATCGGGAGCGATGCGAATCTCCACGCCCGAAATGGCCTTCCCCACCGTGCCCTTGCGCGTATTGAATGGATGATTGACCGTCGCCACCGGGGCGGTTTCGGTGAGCCCGTAGCCCTGAACCACCACAAAGCCAAGCTTCCGCCAGAATTCTTCGAGCTCCGGATTGAGTGGCGCGGCCCCCACCACAAAGCTCCAGAACTTCCATCCGAAGCGCCGGTGGACGCGGCGGTATTGCCACCAGCTCCAGTACCACTTCTGGCTCTCGCGCGGATCTTTCGACTCGGGAACCGCGTGCTCGATCTCATACCGCAACAGCTCCAGCATCTGCGGCACGCACACCAGCACGGAGATGCGCCGCCGCTGGATCAGATGGACGATGTCACGCGGCCCATAGCCGGATGTGAAGAAGACCTGGCCTTCGATCATGGCCGGAATGAAGGCCGCCATCGCCTGCCCGAACATGTGGCTGAGCGGCAGCAGGTTCAGGAAGCGGATGGGCTTGAACGAACCCATGTACTTCCGGTACTTTTCGATGCCTTCGTCGATGGGCTGCAGATTCGCCAGGATGTTGCGGTGCGTGATGGTGACGCCCTTCGGGACTCCCGTGGCGCCGGAGGTGAAGAGGATCTCCGCCAGGTCGCCGGGCGCCGTGGGTTCGAAGGTACTCGCAGTGCCTGGCATGTCAAGGGCGGAGCGCATCGGCCACACCGGGCAGCCGAGCTTTCCCGGCGCGGTGAGGCCCTCGCCGATCAGCAGAGCCCGCGCTTTGACGATGTCCTCGATGCGTTCCACAATGCTCGCGGAAGAGCGGAAGTCGACCGGCACCGCGACCACCTGGGCGAGCAGGCAACCCCACAGAGCAACCACCCATTCGGGCCGGTTTTCGCCCCAGAAAAGAATCCGCTCTCCCTTGCCGATCCCCTGACTGCGCAGGTGTTCGGCAAATGCCGCGGCCGCGCGCGCAGCGTCCTCGTAGCTGAGGTGGCCGGACCCGAAATCGCCTTCATAACGCAGGAATTCGCCGCGATTCTGCTTCCACAGGGAGTAGAACGCGGCGAGAGAGGGAGGGTTGCCAACCACCTTGCGAGTATAATCGCCCCTTGCTGCTCGAAGCGAAAGGAATCGAAAAACGTTATGGGGGCGTGCGCGCCCTCAAGCACGTCTCGTTCGATCTGAACGCGGGCGAAGTGCATGCCCTGGTCGGCGAAAACGGAGCGGGGAAGAGCACGCTGATCCGTGTCCTGACCGGCGCCGTCGAGGCCGATTCCGGCACCGTGTCGCTCGATGGCGCCGTCATCGAGGAGAACAACCCGCACCGCTCGCGCCAGCTCGGCATCGCCGCTATCTATCAGCAACCGGCTATTTTCCCCGATCTGACCGTCGCCGAAAACATCGCGCTGGTGAATGAACCCGGCGGCCTGTTTCGGCGCGTCGACTGGGCGTCGCGGCGGGTCAAAGCTAAAGAACTGATAGAAGCCATCGGCGCGGAAATCGATCCCGATCGCGAAGCCGGAACCCTCAGCATGCCCGAACAGCAGCTGGTGGAGATCGCCAAAGCGCTCGGCGGCAATGTGCGCGTGCTGATTCTCGACGAACCCACCGCATCGCTCACGGAACGCGAGACCGACAAGCTGTTCGAAATTATTGCGCGGCTGCGCGGGCGCGGCGTGGGGATCGTTTACATCTCGCATCGTCTGGAAGAGCTGGGGCGGATCGCCGACCGCATCACGGTGCTGCGCGATGGCGAAACCATCGACACCCGGTCCGCGTCCGAGATGGACACGCGCACGTTGATCCGTCTGATGGCGGGCCGCGATCTCTCCGCGGTGTTTCCCAAACGCGCCGTGCCCATCGGCGACACCGTCATGCAGGTGCGGCTCCCGGGGATCAGCTTCGATCTGCGCGCCGGCGAAATTTTCGGCGTGGCGGGACTGGTAGGCTCCGGGCGCACGGAGATGGCGGAGACGCTCTTCGGCCTGGCGGACGACGGTCCGTATCGCAATCCCGCGGAGGCCATTCGCGCCGGGATCGCTTATGTCCCGGAAGATCGCCGACGCCACGGAGTGGTGGGCCCGATGCCGGTGCGCGCCAATGTAACGCTGGCAATTCTGCACCGCGTCGCGCGCGGAATGCTGCTGAATATCGCGGAAGAACGGACCATCGCCGCGAGCTGGGTTTCGCGCCTGGGAGTCAAGACGGACGGCATCGATGCGCCTGTCTCGTCGCTCTCGGGAGGCAATCAGCAGAAGGTCGCGATCGCCCGCTGGATCGCCACCGAGCCGAAGGTTTTGATCCTCGACGAGCCGACCCAGGGCATCGACGTGGGCGCGAAGGCGGAGTGCCATCGCATTATGTGCGATCTCGCCGAGCGAGGTTTGGCGATCCTCATGATCTCCTCGGAACTGGCGGAGGTTCTGGGGATGAGCGACCGGATCGCCGTGATGCGCGATGGCAAAATAGCGGGAATCATGGAGCGTTCGGAAGCCAGCGCAGAGTCGATATTGGGGCTCGCGCTGGGGCACAGAGAGCAGCATCAATGAGACAACGAGCCATTGCGATCGGGATCTTCTGGGCGGGGCTGCTCGTACTGCTGGCTGTGCGCGCGCCCGGCTTTTTCGAGCCCGGCAACATCCGCGACATGGCCGTCACCAACGCCCCGGCGCTGATCGTCGCCATCGGCATGACCCTCGTGATCGTCGCGGGAGAAATCGACGTCTCGGTGGGATCGCAGTTCGCCGTGGCCAGTGTCATCGCGGGTGTCCTGGCCAAATCGGGACTGCCGCTGGTCGCAACCGCGGGCCTCACGGCGCTGGCGGGCGCATTCTTCGGCAGCATCAATGGCGCGCTGGTGACCTGGCTGGGCGTCCCGTCAATCGTGGCGACCCTCGCGGCCATGGCGTTCTGGCGCGAACTGCTCCGCTGGATCACACAGGGCGCATGGGTCCAGGGCCTGCCCGCCACATTCCAATGGATGGGCATGAGCCAGGCGGGCGGAGAGTTCGCCATCCTCGCATCGGCGGTGCTGCTGTTCGGCGTGTTTGTCTTCTCGATGCGTAAGGTGCAGGCCGGCCGCGCGGTCTACGCGGTCGGCTCGCAAAGAGAATCGGCGCGGCTGGCCGGAATCCCGGTGACGTGGATTTCCTTCGGCGTCTTCACCCTGATGGGCGCATTGACGGCCATTGCTGCATTGCTCGATGCAGTGCGCTTCTCGCAGGTGCAAAGCAGTGCCGGCGCGGGGCTTGAACTCAAAGCCATCTCCGCGGTGGTGATCGGCGGCGCGTCTGTCACCGGCGGCAAGGGCTCGCTCTGGGGCACATTGTTAGGCGCGAGCGTACTGGCAGTAATCGCGCCCGCGCTGACCTTCCTCGGCATCAACGCCTTCTGGGAAAAGGCCATTCAGGGCGCGATCATCCTCGGCGCAATTGTTCTCGAAAGGGCGGCAACGCGCCGTGTTCCGTAAAGGCGGCCTCGTCGAAAATCGCGCCGGCAGCGAGCGCGCGCTGGCCATTCTGATCCTCATCGAAGTCGCGTTCTTCGCCTTCACGGGCCCCAATTTTTTCTCCGCTGCAAACGCTTTCGAGATCGTGCGCCTGGGGGTCGAGTTGGGCCTGCTCGCGCTCGCCCTGACGCCGGTCGTCGTCACCGGAGGCATCGATCTCTCCGTAGGTTCCATGATGGGCCTGTGCGCCGTGGTCTTCGGCTATCTTTGGCGCGACTGGCATTTTTCAATCGCTGCGGCGGCGCTTTCCACGCTGCTGGTCGGAGTCCTGGGCGGCGCCCTGAACGCGCTGGTGATCGCGCGATTCGGAGGCGCGCCGTTGATTGTCACCCTCGGCACCTACTCGCTGTTCCGCGGCATGGCCGAGGGGCTCACGCGCGGCGTGGATAATTTTTCGCAGTTCCCGCCCGGCTTCCTGTATCTGGGTCAGGGCTATCTCGGCGGAACGCTCCCTGCACAAGCGCCCGTGTTCATCCTCTTTGCCGCTTTCTACTGGGTGCTGCTGCATCGCAGCATTTATGGGCGGGCGTTCCGCGTCATCGGATTCGCTTCGGAAGGCGCGCGCTGGGCGGGCATCCCGGTTAAGCGGCGTCTGGCGCTGGTCTACACGCTCTCGGGATTCACGGCGGCCGTTGCGTCGTTGATTTACGTGGCGCATCTGGGACAGGCGCGTTCCGACGCGGGCACCGGATATGAACTGCTCGCCATCACGGCGGTGGTGCTGGGCGGTACCGATATCATGGGCGGACGGGGCAGCATCTGGGGCACTTTGCTCGGCCTCTGCGCCATTGTCGTATTGCAAAATGGATTGCGCGTGTCGGCGTTCCCGGCGGAACTGGCGGGAATTCTCACCAGCGTGATTCTGGTCGCGACCATCGCCATCGGCCGCTTGAAGCGCTGTGCGGCCGTCGTTAAAGAAGCTGTACCAGGAGAGACGGAAGACGAAATGAAGAACTCACAACTGGCGGTCCTGAGCGCCGTCATTATCGCCGGATCTCTGATCGTGGCCGGCAGCAACTGGTGGATGGTCCAGTCGGTGCGCGGCACGGGAAACGGGGCGGCTCGTGCGACAGCGGCGCCGGCCCATCGCTATACCGTCGCGGTAATGCCCAAAGCCAAGGGCGATCCCTACTTCGTGAGCTGCCGGATCGGCGCCGAAGAGTCCGCCAAAGAACTCGGCGTGGACATGATCTGGGACGGCCCCACCGATCTCGATCCCGCCAAGCAGAATGAAATCGTCGAAGCCTGGATCACCCGCGGCGTGGATTCGATCGCCGTCTCGGTGGTGAATGCGCCCGGCATTTCCACGGTGCTGCGCAAAGCGCGCGGCCGGGGCATCAAGGTGCTGACGTGGGATGCCGACGCGCTGCCCGACGCCCGCGACTTCTTCATCAATCAGGCCACGCCGCAAGGCCTCGGCGACACGCTGGCCGACGAAGCCAACCGTATCCTGCACGGCTCGGGCGATTTCGCCATCATCACCGGCGCGCTCACCGCCGCCAACCAAAACGAATGGATCAAATTCATCAAGGCGCGCGTGGAATCGAAATATCCGAACCTGCACCTGATCGCCATCCGGCCCAGCGACGACGATCGCAATCGCGCTTTTTCGGAAGCGCAGACGCTGATGAAGGTTTATCCGAATATGAAGCTGATCATGGCCATTTCGGCGCCCGCGGTGCCTGGCGCGGCAGAAGCGGTGAAGCAGTCGGGCCGGACGGACGTCAAGGTGACCGGGCTCTCGTTGCCCAATATGTGCAAGCCGTACGTGAAAGCGGGGATTGCCGAATCGGTGGTGCTGTGGAACACGCAGAATCTCGGCTACCTGGTGGTGAATGCTTCGAAGCAGGCTGCGGAGGGCACGCTGAAGCTGGGCGTAACGTCGATCGACGCGGGCCGCCTGGGCAAGATCGCCGTGGATAATGACCAGGTGCTGCTCGGCAAGCCGCTGATTTTCACCAAAGAAAATATCGATCAATACGATTTTTAGAGAACTTCCCTGCGCCGGGCCACATATTCAGTGGTCGCATGGTCGTTCAGGCAGAACCCCGGACGCGCGGAATGCAGCTTGTCGATATCCGGCAGGTGAGCGCGCGCGCGCTCGAACCGCTGCTGCTTGAGGAGACGGCCGAGTTCGACCGCGAGCTGGACTGGGATTTTTCGCAGTCCGCCGATCTGGTGCGTAAGGTCGCCGTTGCAAGGGGGCTGGGCGGCGCGGCACTGCTTGACGCGGATTTGCTCGACGGTGGCCACGTGGTCGGCTACAGCTATGCCGTCGTCGAAGACCGGAAGGGCATCATTTGGGACGTCTACGTGCGACCGGCTTGGCGTGCGGGAGACGGAGAAGCGCTGTTGTTTCACGCTTTGCTCGATGCGCTGATCGAAAATTCGGCCGTGGGCCGCGTCGAGAGCCAGTTGATGCTGATGGGCGCGGGCTCGGTGGAGGCGCTGCGAAGAACCGGGTTGGTGACCTTGTTCGAGCGAGTGTTGATGAGACGGGATGCGGCTGCCGAGTTGGCGCCCGGCAGACCGGCAACCAGGCTGAGATTCCTCATTGAACCCTGGGACGATGGCTGGCTTGACTCGGCGGCCAGGGTCGTTTGCACCGCGTATGCCGGGCATGGCGATGGCCGTTTTGACGATCGCTACAGCACCTTCGCCGGGGCGCGCCGCGGACTCTGGAATCTGGTCGAGTTCTCCGGCTGCGTCAAATTTTGCCGGCCGGCATCGTACATCGCCTTCGACATGGCCACGGGACGGCCCGCGGGGATTTCGCTCGGGAGTTTCGTTGCCGGCGAGGTCGGGCACATCGCGCAGTTATGCGTCGTGCCGGACGCGCGAGGCGCCGGGCTCGGATACGAATTACTGCGCCGATCGGCCGCCGGGCTGCGCGACGCGGGAGCGAAACGCATCAGCCTTACCGTGACCGCCGCTAACCGGGAGGCAGTCGCGCTGTACACACGCGCCGGCTTCCGCGAGCTACGCCGGTTTTACGCCTATGTGTGGGAAGCAGCCCGATCTTAGTTAGTCTCTGCATGATGTAAGGAACGAAGAGCGCAACCTCCCGCGCTGTCTCGATTCGGTGGGGGAAGTGGCTCATGAGTTGATCGTTGTCGATACCGGATCCACCGATGAAACCCCATTGATCGCGACGCGCTACGGAGCCAGGGGGATCGCGCTGGATTTCACCATGGCCGATTTTTCGAGAGCTCGCAATTACGCCATTGAGCGCGCGCGACCGCTCGACCCAGGGGCTCATCTGTTCCTGGGCATTTCTCTTCTGCTGTACAAGCCGGATCTGGCGGCGGCCCGAGCCGATTTCAAGGAGCCGCTGAAGCTGCGCCGAAGCCGAATCGTTCCTCCAACTCGGCCGTCGAAGCTTGCCGGAGCGGTGCGCCATTCTTCAGGCCAGCCCATCCTTGCTGCTGGACGGTTCGGGCATCATGCCCCTTTAGCCACGGAGCCAGTTGCCTCGGTAGCCGCTCATCGAGCAGGATGCGCACCGTCGCTCAAAACCCCGTGGGCCGCTTCAAGCGCGGCAATCGCCCGATCGCGCGACACAGAGGGAAAGGAGTCGAGGAATTCGTCCAGGCTTTAGCCCCCTTCCAGATAGTCGATGAGATTCCGCAAAGGGACTCGCGTACCCACGAACACAGGTACACCGCCGAGGATCTCGGGATCGCCGTGAATCACTTCGGTGGCGACAGACACTGTGTTTAGCTCCACCCTGATGGTAACTCGGCCAGACTATCGGTCCCGTTCGGTGACCAGATCGGTCAAGGTGAAAAGCGCCCGCTGATACGGGTTCTCGGGGAACTCCGCCACAATCTGCCGGGCGCGATCGGTGAACTGCTGGGCGCGTTCGCGCGTGCGCTGCACTCCTCCGTGGCGTTCCACCATGGCGAGTATGTCGGCAAACGGCACCTTCTCGTAATTGCGGTTACGCAGAACGGTCTCGACCAGACAGCGTTCGGATTCGCTGGCCTTCTCGAGCGCGTAGACCAGAGGCAGCGTGACTTTGCCTTCCTTCAGATCGCCACCCACCGGCTTACCCAGTGTGGTCTCGCGCGAAATAAAGTCGAGCATGTCGTCGATCAGCTGGAACGCCATGCCCAGGTTCCAGGCAAACTCGCCCAGCTTCTCTTCGGCCTGCGTATCGGCCCCCGCCGCCACCGATCCCAGCTTGGCGCACGCCGAGAACAGGCAGGCCGTTTTGCGATCCACCAGTTCCATACAATCGGCCTCGGTGATGGCGATGCGGCCGATACGGTCGAGCTGGATCAGTTCACCCTCCACCATCATCTGGGTGAGCCCGATCAGCAGATCCAGAACGTGAAAATTGCGCTCCCGCAGGGCCACCTGAAAGGCCTGCATGTAGAGCCAGTCGCCCGCCAGCACGCAGGTGTGGTTACCCCACTGGACGTTGGCCGAAGGACGGCCGCGCCGGGTCTGGGCGACGTCGATCACGTCGTCGTGAACCAGCGTCGCGGCGTGCAGCATTTCGACCACCGCGCCGAGTTGGACGGCGGTCTTGCCGCCGCCTCCCGCAAAGCGCGCGGAGAGCAGCAGCAGCGCGGGACGCAGGCGCTTTCCACCGCTCTGCTGCAGGTATTTTCCGATTGCCGTAACGGTCTCGACGGAGGCCACCGATTCAAGATCGATCGCCTTCTCAACCTGTTGCAAATCCTCGCGCACGAGATCGAAGATCTCCGCGGCGGTGAGGATCTGCCCTGCGCGTTCAGTCTCCATCGGAAACCTCAGTGTACCGGGTCGCATTTGACGGGCGCAAACAGAGTTTTTCGAAGTTAGCGGTGGTGAGCGCGGCAATGTCCTCGGGCGTGGTTCCGCGCACCTCCGCCAGCTTGCGCGCGGTTTCGGCCATAAAGGACGGTTCGTTCCTTTTCCCGCGCCACGGAATGGGCGCGAGATACGGCGCGTCGGTCTCGATCAGCAGCCGGCCGGCGGGCGTAATATGGGCGGCTGCGCGGACGTCTTCGGCCGTGCGGAACGTCAGGACGCCTCCGAAGGCGAGGTGAAACCCCAGCGCGACCGCCTCTTCGGCCTGCGCCGCGTCTCCCGTGAAACAGTGCATAATCCCCGGCCCCTGCCAGTGCTCACGGAGCACCGACATCGTGTCTTCCCAAGCCTCGCGCGTGTGAATAATGATTGGCAGCCTAAGCTCCCGCGCCAGTTTGAGCTGTTCGATAAAGACCTCGCGCTGGACCTCGCGAGGGGAGAAGTCGTAATGATAATCGAGGCCGATTTCACCGAATGCCACCACTTTGGGATGCTGCCCCAAAACGCGCAAATCGTCAAAGGTCTTCGCTGTTACCTTCGAGGCGTCGTGCGGGTGCACCCCTACCGAGGCATAGATCTGGGCGTAGCGGTCGGCCAGGCGAACGGCTCGATCAAGCTCGGGCGGTCCGTCGCCGGTGCCGATGGACAACATGCGCGAGACGCCGGCCTGCGCGGCGCGGTCGAGGACCGCATCCAGATCGTGCGCGAACTTCTCCGCATCGAGGTGGCAATGGGAATCGATGAGCACAACTACTTCAGCCTTGCGCCTACGGGCACGTCTTCGAGGAAGCCGGCCAGGATCGGCTTGCCTCCTTCGAGCGACGCCGCTACGATCATCCCGTTCGACTCGATGCCGCGCAGCTTTCTCGGCTGCAGGTTGGCCACGATCACCACTTTGCGGCCGACCATCTCCGCGGCCTGGTAAGCCTTGGCGATCCCCGCCACAATGGTTCTCGGTTCCGCCTCGCCGATATCCACTCTCATATGCAGGAGTTTGTCGGCGCCTTTCACGGGTTCCGCGGAGAGCACCTGGCCGACCCGCAGATCGACCTTGGTGAAATCGTCGATTTCGATCTTCGGCGAAGGAGGGTCGATCCGGGCTTCCGTGGGCGTCTCGACAGACCGCCCTAAAACCTTCGCCTGGCGGATCGTTTCCTCCTCTTCGAGCGCGCGCATTCTCTCGATGGCGCTCTTCGCGTCGATACGCGGAAAGACCGGCGCGACCTGTCCGATGGCTTGCCCAGCGGCGAGTTGGCCCCAATCGAGCTTCGCCAGTTCGAGCGTCGCGAGCGAGGATGTCATGCCCAACTGCTCCCAGATCTTCGTGGTCGATTCCGGCAGAATCGGGTGCAGCAATGCCACCGCGATGCGCAGCGTTTCAGCCGAAGCGTAGAGCGCGTCGTCCAGGTGTTGCCGCGCTTCGTCGCCCGCCGCTTTGGCGAGCTTCCACGGGGCTTGCTCCACGATGAACTTGTCGGTTGCCGAGAGAAGGATCCAGACGGCTTCGAGGCCGCGCGAAAATTCGAAAGCGTCGAACGCTCTGCTCGCGTGATCGATCGCGGTCCGGGCAGTCGCGGCCAGCGCGCTCTCCACGCCGGATGCCTCGGGGATCTTTCCGCCGCGATACTGGTGGATCATAGTGAGCGTGCGGCTGGCCAGATTCCCCAGGCCATTGGCGAGTTCGGAGTTATAACGCCCCACCAAGGCGTCGTAACTGAACGCTCCGTCCTGCCCGAAAACGACTTCGCGAAACAGGAAGTAACGCAGCGCCTCGATCCCGATCGTTTCGTGGATGGGGCCGGTGCGCACAATGTTGCCGCGCGACTTACTCATCTTGTCGTTCTCAAACAGCAACCAGCCGTGCGCGAAGATGCGTTTAGGCAGCGCCACTTCGGCCGCCATCAGAAATGCGGGCCAGAAGACGGCATGAAACCGCAGAATCTCTTTGCCGACGAGATGCAGATCGGCGGGCCAAAGGTCGGTTCCCTGAGCGGCGCTGATGTAGTTCGTCAAGGCATCGAACCAGACGTATGTGACGTGCTTTCCTTCGAGCGGAATACCCCATTTCAAAGTGGTCCGGCTGATGGAGAGATCCTGCAATCCGCCGCGCACAAAGCTGATCACCTCATTGCGCCGCGACTCGGGCTGAATGAAATCGGGATTGTCTTCGTAATGCTGGAGAAGCCTTTCCGCAAATGCCGAAAGCTTGAAAAAATAGTTCTCTTCGGTGATGGTCTCGGTCGGCCGGCCGCAGGTTGGGCAGGGATCGCCGGGCTTGGCGTCGTTGACGTAGAACTCGTCCGAAACGCAGTATTGCCCGGTGTAAGTGCCCTTGTAGACGTAGCCGTTGGCGAGGCAGCGCTCGAAAAGCCACCGCACGGTTTCGTGGTGCCGCTTCTCCGTGGTACGGATGAAGTGGTCGTACTGAATGCCGATCTTGTCCCACAGCATCCGGTATTCGTTCGACACGATGGCCGTGAACTGTTCGGGCGTCATACCGGCGGCCAGCGCGGAACGTTCCACCTTCTGGCCGTGTTCGTCGGTGCCGGTGGTCAGCACGGCGTCATAGCCCTGCATGCGCTTCAACCGCTTGATGGTGTCGGCGGCCAGCGTAGTGTAGGTGTGGCCGATGTGTGGCGCTGCATTGACGTAGTAAATCGGCGTCGTTAAATAGTATTTCATTCGGATTTAAGTCGTAATCTTCAGATATTCGTAACAGGCCTCGGCGAGCACCTGTTTAAGGGGAATGCCCGATTGCGTGGCGATGCGGCGGGCGTCTTCGTACTCGGGGGCAAAGCCATCGTGCGAGGCTTTCACCCGGACAATCCCGTGCCGCGTGAGCACCTCCACCCATTCGCGCGGCTGCACGCGGCGCTCGGCGATCGAGAAACGAACGCCCAGCGTAGGGGTCTCGCGGAACAGTACGGCAACCAGCTCCTCGCGCTTTTCGGGCGTCGCGATTACCTGCATCAGCACCCCGGGGCGGCCCTTCTTCATCTGCGCCGGGATCACCATGGCATCGAGCGCGCCGGCCTCGAACAGCTTTTCGATGGCGTACGCGATCACCTGCGGCGATGCATCGTCGATATTCGCCTCAATCACTGAAACCGTGGTGGATTCGAGGGCGCCGGAAGGTTCGCCCACCATCACCCGCACTACGTTCGCCTGTTCGCTGAAATCGCGATCCCCCGCCCCATAGCCTATGGATTTCACGCGCATCGCGGGCATCGCGCCGAAGCCATCCGCCAGAGCCGTGACGAAGGCTGCGCCGGTGGGTGTGGTCAGTTCCATGGCGGGTCCGTGCGCATAAATGGGACGGCCCAGCAGCAGCCGCGCGGTAGCCGGCGCCGGGACGGGCAGAACGCCGTGCTCCGTCTGCACGATTCCGCTGCCCACATTGACGGGCGAACAATAGATCTTTTCGATTCCAAGAAGATGGACCGCGAGGCAAGCGCCCACGATGTCGCTGATGGAATCCACCGCGCCGACTTCGTGGAAGTGAACCTTATCGACAGGGACGCCGTGGACGGCCGCCTCGGCCTCAGCCAGCACGCGGAAGACATGCTCGCTCGCGGCCTTCACCGTGTCCGGAAAATCTGCGGCGTGAATCATTTTCAGGATGCCGGGCAGATGCCGGTGCTGCTGCGCCTCGGTCACCGACACACGAAATTTCGTCGCGCTCATGCCCCGGCGCTGCACGCGGTCCCACTCGATGGCGCCGCCCGTCGCGAGGCCGGCCAGGGCATGGGAGATCGCGTCGCGGTCGGCGCCCGCATCGGCGAACGCCCCCACCAGCATGTCCCCCGCAAGGCCGGAGAAAGCATCCAGATAACAAATCACGGTAGTTCCAGTGTATGAGATGCCACCCTCGAAAAGCCGGCATTCGCTATAGTGTGAGCAGTGCCGCCGCGCCAAGACGAGTGGAAACCGGAGCTGCTGGCGGAGTACGAACAGAACTCGGCAATTATCTACGTCCTCGACGAATCGTTTCGCCTCACTTACTGCAATCTCGCGTGGGACCGCTTCGCCATCGAGAACGGCGGCGAGCGTGTGCTGCGCAAAGGACAGATCGGGCGCAGCGTCATTGAGGCTACCCCCTCGCGGCTGCGGCCTTTCTACATAGCGATGTACGGCCGCGTCCTGCAATACGGCGAGGAAGCGGACTGCGTCTACGAATGTTCCAGCGCCGAGACGTTCCGGCGCTTTCATATGCACGTGAAGCGCAGGGTCGTACCGAACGGGGGCTCATTTGCCGTCGTAATCAATTCTCTGGTCCTTGAAGAACCGCACCGGAGCCCGGACGCCCCCTACAATACCGAGGCGTTGCGCGACAAGAATGGACTGGTAACCATGTGCACCCATTGCCGCAGAACGCTGTTGCCGCAATCCCTCGACACCTGGGTGTGGGCGCCCGATCTGGTGCGAAAGATGCCGCTCAATGTCAGCCACGGAATCTGCCCCGTTTGCTTCGATATTTATTACGGAAGGTGATGATTTATTACGGAAGGTGAAGCGCCGGCGGCGGGCAGCCTGTAATACACTGTCGGGGGCATGAGATTTCTGATCGCGGGAGCCGGCGCCATCGGCGGCTACGTCGGCGCGAAGATGGCGCGCGCCGGAGTGGATGTGACCCTATTCGCCCGCGGCGCCCACCTCGCGGCCATGCGCGAACGCGGCCTGCGCGTCATCAGTCCGGATGGCGATTTCGAAGTCCGTCCTCCGACCATCGGCACCCTTGAAGACGCCGGCCCCTTCGATGTCATCATCCTCGGCGTGAAGGCCCACGGCTTGACCGCCCTCGCTCCCCGGCTCAAGCCGCTCATCGGCGAGAACACCACGGTCGTCGGAACGCAGAACGGTGTCCCCTGGTGGTTTTTCCAGACTGGCGCGGGCGAGTTCGCGGGGCTCCATCTGGAATCGGTCGACCCCGGCGGCATCATCGGCGCCGCTATCCATCCCGCTCGCGTGGTCGCATCCATTGTCTACCTGGGCACGGATATCGTTGAGCCCGGCGTGATCCGCCACATCGAAGGTAATCGCATTTCGCTCGGCGAGCCCGACGGCAGCCGAACCGATCGGTGCCGGGTCATCGCGGAAGCGTTCATTAAATCCGGCCTGCGCTGTCCCATTACGGCGCGCATACGCCATGAGATCTGGGTGAAGATTCTGGGTAATGTCGCGTTCAATCCCATCAGCGCTCTCACGCGGGCCACGCTGGTCCGGATGGCGCGCGACCCTGGGGTGAATTCCATCGTCCGCAGTATCATGGCCGAAGCCGAAGCGGTGGCGGCGAAACTGGGTCTCGAACTTCCCATATCGATCGATCAAAGAATCGCCGGCGCCGAAAAGGTGGGCGAACATAAGACTTCCATGCTGCAGGATCTGGAGGCCGGACGCCCGCTTGAACTCGAAGCCGTAGTGGGAGCGGTGGTGGAATTGGGAGACCGGCTGGGTGTTCCCATGCCGCACACGCGAACGGTCTACGCCTGCGCCCGCCTGCTCGACCAGACCGCCGCGGCAAGGAGACAACCAACATGAAGCGCGACATAAGCCGATGGGTACGGCTCACCGCCGCCGTCACCGCCATGATCATGATCGGAAATCTGCAGTACGCCTGGACGCTCTTCGTGCAGCCGATCATGTCCTCCACGGGCTGGAAGCTGTCGCAGGTGCAGTGGGGTTTTACGTTCTTCATCGCCGTGATGACCTGGACCATGCCGCTCTCGGGCTGGCTGATCGACCGCATCGGGCCGCGCATTTTCATGTCCCTCGCGGGCGTGCTGGTAGCGGTGGGTTGGGGCAGCCTCGGGCACATGCGCAGTCTGACCGCATTCTACGCGGTCTACTCGCTGGCTGGCCTCGGCAACGCCTTCGTGTATTGCTGTTCCATCGCGGTGGCGCTCAAGTGGTTCCCGGACAAACGCGGGCTGGCTTCGGGGCTCATCGCCGGCGGCTACGGCTCAGGCGCCGCGCTTTTCATTCCCATCTTTTCGCATCTCATCCATGCCGACGGCTACCAGGCCACCTTCGTTTATACCGGCGCCGGTCTGGGCGTGATGATCCTGCTCGCCGGGCAATTTCTGCAATACCCGCCGCGCGATTCGGCCGTTGTGTACGCGCCCGTCAAGCCGCGCGTGCGCCGGCACGGAGAGGAATTCAATTCATGGCAAATGCTGCGCACGCCGCAATTCTATGTCCTTTACGCCATGATGCTGATGGTGGGAATCGGCGGTCTGATGGCCAGCGCGCAGGTGGCGCCGATGGCGCGCAATTTTAAGATCGGCGCCACCGCCGTGGCCATCGTGCTCTCGCTGAATCCTATCGCCAACGGAGGCGCGCGCGTCTTCTGGGGCTGGGTTTCCGACCACATGGGCCGCGAGCGCACCATGGTTCTGGTCTTCTTCCTGCAAGCGCTTTTCCTCTTGAGCGTGGTGACCGTCGGGCGCCGCGGCGATGTCTGGTTCGCGGCGTCGATGGCCCTGGTTTTCTTCACCTGGGGCGAGATCTATGTGTTGTTTCCCGCCATGTTGGCGGACATGTTCGGCGCGCGTAACGCCGCCTCGAACTACAGTATTCTATATAGCACCAAGGGACTCGCGTCCGTGCTGGGGGGCGGCATCGCCGCTCTGCTGTTTGAGTCCACCGGCACGTGGAACTACGTGTTCTACGGCAGCGCCGCACTGGCGCTCTGTTCCGCGCTGGCCGCTATCGGGCTGCGCACCATGCCCTCGCCGGGGAAACGCATGGAAGTGCCCGACGCGCCCTTAGTGCGCTCCTGACGCAAGTTCCTGCGCGGCCGCATCCAGAAGATCCGCTTCGTCCTCGAGCGCCTTCGCCGCGCGAACCATCTGCTGCTCGATCTCGGCCGGCCGCTTCTGCTCGATGGCTTCGCGCACGCCCGGAATAGTCTTCACTCCATAGCCCGTGTAGAAGCCCGGCGCATAGATCAGATGCTCGAACCAGGGGCGGTTGGGTAAGCCTTCGGCATTCGTCAGCAGCCGTTCGCTGCGGATCAGCTTCGCATTCACGCTCGCAGGCGCGCGATCTCCCGCCGCCAGCAGAGCCTTTTCGTAGTCCTCCGCGGCGCGCGTTAATTCGTCCGCGGCGTTGTCGAGCGGCGCGAAATTCACGTACGGCGGCACCGGCTCCTTAGATGGCGCGACCATCTTCTTCTTCGGATCCAGCAACGCCCGGAAAGTTCCGTCTTCGATCTCCGCATTCCGCTCTTTGATCTCGGCGCGCTGATCCGTGGCCAGCTTCTTGATCTCCGTGATGTAGGTGTGGATGGTCTCGGCCAGGCCGGTGAACTGGAACGGCAACACCGGCGCGTCGGCGAGGCGCATCATCGTGGTTCCGGCCGTTTCCGCCAGCATGCGGCCGTAAGCGAAATCGGTATCCATGAAATGCGTGTAGTAATAAAAATCGTCGTAGATCGAATGGTACTGGCCCCCGCCTTCATCCTCGCCTCCATAAGCCAGATTCAGGCTCGCAACGCCCAGATGATCGAGAAAAACGGTGTAGTCGGATCCGGACCCGAGGGCGGCGATACGCAAGTCGGCGCGCGACCGGATTTCGCCGCGTCTCTCCGCGGTCGCACGAGAAATTGCCGCCAGACGGGCGCGCTTCCAGACGCTCATTTTGGTTTCCGGATCCTCGAAATCTTTCATCACGCCGTTAACGAAGTTCTCGAGCGAATGCGATCCCTCGGCGCGAAAGAAGCCACGCTGATTGCCATCGGAGTTGATGTAGGCGGCGGCGTGCCGCTTCAGTTCCGCGGCATGCGTCTCCGCCCACTCCGTCGATCCCAGCAGGCCCGGCTCTTCGCCGTCCCAGAAGCAGTAAACGATCGTCCGGGCGGGCTTCCACCCCTGCTTCAGCAACTCCGCCAGACCGCGCGCTTCCTCAAGTTCCGGACTCACGCCTGCGACGGGATCGGCCGCGCCGTTCACCCAGCCGTCGTGATGATTGCCGCGAATCACCCATTCGTCCGGATACGTCGAACCCGGTATGCGCGCGATCACGTCGTAGAGCGGCTTGCGATCCCAGTTGAACTTCAGATGCAGATGCGCTTTAGCCGGACCCGGACCCACATGATAGGTGAGTGGCAGATTCCCCCGCCAGGCTTCCGGAACCACGTCGCCATGCAGATTTTTCAGAAATGGCTCGGCGTCTTCATATGAGATCGGCATCACCGGGATCTTCGTAAGCGTGGTCACTTCGCTGAGCGGAATCTTCTTCGCGTCGGGCGTCGCTCCCACGCCAGGCGTCTGAGGATCGCCGGGATAAATCGGCATATCCATCACACTGCCGCGCTGCGCGCCGAACGGCGGACGCATGGGGCCTTTCGGAAACGCATCGCCGCGGACGTAGCCGTCGTCGTGCGGATCGGAATAAATCAAGCAACCCACAGCCCCGTGCTCCGCCGCCAGCTTGGGCTTGATGCCGCGCCACGATTCGCCATAGCGCGCCAGCACAATGGCTCCGCTGACCGAAACCCCCATGCGCTGCAGTTGCTCGTAATCGGCGGGCGTGCCGTAGTTCACGTAGACCACCGGCCCGGTGACGTCGCCGTCGATCGAATAGGCGTTGTAGGTGGGAAGCTGCTCGCTTTTCTGACCGCTGGTGGGATCCTCCGGCAGCGTGGGCTCCTCCAGCTTTGCCTTGTATCCGACAGGCTCCAGCAGTTCCAGAGAACGCTCGAGCGGAGTCGGAAAGAGCGTGTCGAAGGTCTCGATCTTCGCGTCCAGCCCCCAGGATTTAAGCTGCGCCAGAATCCATTCGGCGTTGTCTTTGTCGTAAGGGGAACCGAGGTGATGAGGGCGCGCCGAGAGCCGCCGCATGTTTTCGCGCAGACGATCCTGTTGCGGGATGGCCTGAAATTTCTTTTCCCATTGAACTTCGGACGCGGCTGCTGCCGGGGAATAACCGCGCAGCGCGGGAGTCGTGTCGGCCGCCCGCAGCACGAGCGTGAAGATAACCAGAACGGCGGTGATGTGACGCATAATCGATTCTAATGTGGGACAGGCGCTTCCGCCTGTCCATGCTCACTTTATCGATACGACATAGCCGGTTCGCGCGCGCACGCGGGAATTCGGGCGCAGGCACTCCACATGAATGGCGCGCTCCGAACCGGGCGCCGCGGCGGGCACCGCGTAGTACATCGTGTAGCGTCGGCGCAGACGCCGCACCGAATCCTGAAATGCCGGTCCGGGAGCACCGGCGACAATCGTGGCCCCTCCGGTCTTATCGGCGATCGGATTGGCGCCAGGCTCGAGGACGCGGGTTGGCTGGCTCCCACCCAGCACCAGCGCGCTCAACACCGCGTCGGACGTCCAGAGACTGCGGATCGCAGGGTCGGCGGCGGCCGAGCGCGATCCGATCTTGTCGGTAATGATGAGCACCGCGCGCCGCCGCTGCGTGACCGGCTCGCGGCGGAATCGGATCGCCGCATCCTGCGCCCCCTCCTCAAGTTTCCAGTCCCCCCCGAAATGCAGCCTGGGCACCTTGAGCACAATCGCTTCATTGATCGATTCGAGGTCGGCTGAAAACGGCGCGATCTCCTCCGAGAATCCTCCGAAGTCCATCACGCACACGCGGTCGCCCCGATGGAGTTCGTTAAACCCAAGTTCGACCGCGCGAAAAACCTCCAGCACCTTGCCCTTCATGCTGCCGGCGACGTCGAAGAGCAGGATGAGATCGAGCGGTTCTTCTTCGAAACTGAAGTTGACCATGGCTTGCGGGGCGCCTTCGTCGGTCACGCGAAAATCGTCTTTCTTCAGATCGGTGATCAACTGGCCGGCGGCGTCCTGAACTTCGGCGTCCACGCGCACCAGCGAAACGCTGGAACGGAACACGACATCTTCTTGCGGGGAGGCCCGGAAAGCGCCGGCCAGAACGAGCATTAGCAGCAGAGCGCGCACACTCAATGGTAACCACTGCATCGCTATACTCGAATTTCATGCTCAGAGTCCGGTTCGCGCCCTCCCCGACGGGCTATCTGCACATCGGGAGCGCGCGCACATTCATCTTCAACTGGCTTTACGCGCGCCGCAACGGCGGCACCATGATCCTCCGTATCGACGACACCGATCTGGAGCGCAATACCGACGAGTCTCTGCAATCGATTTTCGAAGGTCTGGCCTGGCTCGACCTCCCGTGGGACGAGCGATATCGACAGTCCGAACGGCTCGATCTTCACCAGAACCTGGCCGCGGAGATCCTCGCCAAAGGTCTTGCTTATCGGGATTTCACGCCCGCCGAAGTTGAGGAAACCGAAAAGGCTCACACTGGCAGCACCTGGCTGTCGAATCCCGGGCAGCGCGAGATATCCAGGGAAGAGAGCGACCACCGCGCCGCCCTGGGAGAGAAGTTCGTGCTGCGTTTTCGCGTTCCGCGCGGCACCGGCGAAGCCATCACCTTCACCGACAGTGTTTACGGCGAGCAATCGAAGTCCGTCGAAGATATCGAAGACTTCGCCCTGCTGCGCAGTAATGGCGCGCCCACGTATCACCTGGCATCATGCGCCGACGACGTGGATCTGCGCATCAGCCACATCGTGCGCGGCCAGGATCACCTGACGAATACCTTCAAGCACATCCTGATTTTTCGCGCGGCCGGTGTCGAGCCGCCGCAATTCGCGCACCTTCCGCTGCTCACCGCCCCCGATGGCAGCAAGCTTTCGAAGCGCCGCCATGGCCCCGTGGTTTCGGTCACCACCTATCGCGACGCAGGCTTTCTCCCCCAGGCATTTATCAATTTTCTCTGCCTGCTCGGCTGGTCGCCCAAGGACGATCGCGAGCGCATGACGCGCGACGAACTGGTTCAGGCGTTCTCCTTCGAAGGCGTGAATCGCAGTAACGCGGTGGTGAATTTCACCGAAGAAAACCCCTTCGATCCCAAGGCACTGTGGCTCAACGCCGAACACATTCGCACCCTCCCCGTGGACGCTCTGGCCGCGCAACTGAAGGCGGTCGTCGAACGGGCGGGGTTCAACGCGGCGAAGATTGCGCAGATCACGCCGCTGATCCGCGAGCGCATTCACTTACTGAACGACGTCCTCACCGTCGCCGATTTTTTCTTCTTAGACCGGCTCGCGCCTTACGATGCCGCCGAGCTGATTCCCAAAAAAGGCGATGCCGCGTTGGCGCGCCGCGTTCTCGAAAAAGCGCATGAAGTGCTCGGTGCGTCCTCGACCGCGTTCACGCACGACGGCCTCGAATCCGCCCTGCGTGGCGCCGCCGAAAGCCTCGGCATCAAAGCCGGCCAGATGTTCGAGCCCATCCGCGTCGCCGTCTGCGGACGCAAAACCGCACCGCCGCTTTTCGGAACACTGGAAGTGCTGGGACGCGAATCCTGTCTGCCCCGCATCGAACAAGCTATTCAAAAATTGAAATAACATGACTCCCCCCGTCAGCGCGTCAAATTTCATCCGCGACATCATCGTCGAAGATCTCCGGACCAACAAGTTCCAGGGACGAGTGCACACTCGCTTTCCGCCCGAGCCCAACGGCTATCTGCACATCGGCCACGCCAAGTCCATCTGCCTCAACTTCGGCCTCGCCGCCGAGTTCGGAGGCAAGACTAACCTCCGCTTCGACGACACCAATCCCGAAAAGGAAGAGCAGGAGTACGTCGATTCCATCATCGACAACGTGCGCTGGCTGGGCTTCGACTGGGAAGATCGCATCTTCTACGCGTCCAGCTATTTCGGTCAGCTTTATGAATGGGCGTGCGATCTGATCACCGCCGGCCGCGCCTATGTGTGCGATCTCTCCGCCGAAGAAGTTCGTAAATACCGCGGCACGCTCACCGAGCCCGGCATCGAAAGCCCGTGGCGCTATCGCACCGAAGCGGAGAATCTCGACCTCTTCGAGCGCATGCGCAAGGGCGAATTTCCCGATGGCTCCCGCACCCTGCGCGCCAAAATCGACATGGCTTCGGCCAATCTGAACCTGCGCGATCCCGTGATGTACCGCATCCTGCATGCCGAGCACCACCGCACCGGCAACGACTGGTGCATCTACCCCATGTACGACTTCGCGCACGGTCAGTCGGATTCGATCGAATGCATCACGCACTCCATCTGCACGCTCGAGTTTGAAGACCATCGCCCGCTCTACGACTGGTTTCTCGATCAGCTCGGCGTCTACCACCCGCAGCAAATTGAATTCGACCGGCTCAACCTCACCTACACGCTCCTGAGCAAGCGCAAGCTGCTGCAGTTGGTGCAGGAAGGTCATGTGCGCGGCTGGGACGATCCGCGTATGCCCACGCTATCGGGAATCCGCCGCCGCGGTTACACGCCCGAGGCGATCCGTAATTTCTGCGGCTCGATCGGAGTTTCGAAGACCAACGGCATCATCGAACTCGGCTTGCTCGAACACCACGTTCGCGAGGATCTCAACAGGCGCGCGCCGCGCATGATGGCGGTGCTGCGGCCCCTGCGCGTGGTGATCGACAATTATCCCGAGGGCCAGGTCGAAGAGATGGATGCCGTCAATAATCCGGAAGATGCGTCGGCCGGCACGCGCAGGGTGCCGTTTTCGAAGGTGCTCTATATTGAGCGGGACGACTTCCGGGAAGTTCCGCCCAAGCAGTATTACCGGCTCTCTCCGGGTAAGGAAGTCCGGCTGCGCTGGGGCTATTTCATCATTTGTAATTCGGTGGTAAAGAACGATGCGGGCGAGGTGGTGGAAATCCACTGCTCGTACGATCCCGCCACCCGCGGCGGCAACGCTCCCGATGGCCGCAAGGTCAAAGCGACCATCCACTGGGTCTCCGCCGCGCACGCCGTGGACGCCGAAGTGCGGCTTTACAATCCGCTCTTCAGGGTTGAGATCCCCGGCGATATCGGCGACCTCAATCCCGACTCGCTCGAAGTGCTGACAGATTGTAAACTGGAACCCGCCCTGGGCCAATTGCAAGCTTTCGACCGCTGCCAGTTCGAACGCCTCGGCTATTTCTGCGCCGATCCCGACTGCGCGCCCGGCCGGCCGGTTTTCAATCGCACGGTGGCATTGCGCGACACATGGTCGAAAATCGAGAAGCGGACTAAATCATGACGAGACCGCGCTGCCATGTGGGGCAGGTTGGTAGGGGTACCCTCTGGGGCAGGCGGTTTGGTAACCCGCCTGCCTCTGACTCGTGGCGCTCGCATCTGGAGGCCGATTGCCGATCGGCCCGCAGGTTTGACCACTGGCGCGGCCGCATGGACGGCCTTATCCAGGATATGAGTGCTCTTTTCGTCTGCATACCGGGTCAAAACTGCCCCACGTGGCGCCAGATCGGACAGACATGAACATTTTAGGAATCGGAGGGGTGCTGGGCGACGCAGCCGCGGCGCTGATCAAAGATGGCGCTATCGCCGCCGCCATCGAAGAATCGAAGCTGACGCGCCGCGTTGAGCCAGGCCGCTTGCCCGAAGCTTCCATCGAAGCGTGCCTCAAAATCGGTGGCATCAATCCCGATCAAGTGGATTTCGTAGCCCTCGCCAGGCCGCTGCCGCCCGGCTCGGCCGTACCGATCGCGTTGCGCAAATTCGTTAATGCGCGCGTCGTCTCGATCGACCACCATGCCGCGCACGCCGCATCCGCCTATCTCGCTTCGCCGTTCGATCATGCGACCGTGATTACGCTCGACCGCGCAGGCGATCTGCGCTGCGGAGCTCGCTGGCGCGGCGAAGGCAATCGGCTCACGCTCGAACGCGAAATCCTTTATCCCGATTCCATCGGCGAACTCTACGGTCGCATCACGGAGTATCTCGGCTTTCAGGCCCGCGCCGGTGAGCATCGCGTGCAATGGCTTTCTGCTGCCGGCCAGCCGCGTTACCTCGATGTGATCGAGGCCATTATGCACAGCCGCAATTTGGGCCCCTTCGACATTAACGGCGCCCGCGCCGACATTGCGGCCAGCATGCAGCGCGCGCTCGAAAACTATGTGATGCAGCTTGCCGAGGGCGCCGAATATGTCTGTCTGGCGGGCGGCGTAGCGTGGAATGCGCTGCTGGTTTCAGCCCTTGAAAATTCCGGCCGTTATAAGGGCGTCTTCGCGCAACCCGCCGCGGGCAATGCAGGCACGGCGCTCGGAGCCGCGCTTCACGTATGGCACGAATCGGCCGGCGGCCAGCGTATCAAAGACATCGGCTACTTGCTTGGCCCCGCCTTCACGGCATCGGAAATCAAGCAGGTGCTCGAGAATTGCAAACTGCGTTTCCATCTGCTGCCCACCGTGCCGGAACTGATCGGAGCCGCCGTCGCTCAATTGAAAGATCACCGCATCGTCGCGTGGATGCAGGGGCGCATGGAGTTCGGTCCGCGCGCGCTCGGCAACAGAAGTATTCTCGCCTCCCCCCGCGATCCTTACTCGACCGAAAACCTGAACGCCTTCATCAAACATCGCGAAGCGTCGAGGAAATTCGCCGCCTCTGTACCGGAAGAAGTTGCGTCCGTGTATTTCGAAGCCGGCCCCAACGCCCGCCATCTGGCAACCGTAGGCCGCGTGCGCGCGCCTTATAAAGAGCAGCTCCGCGGCGCTATTCTGGCGGACGATCTGGTGCGCGTCCACACAGTTTCGAAGGATGAGAACCCGCTCTACTGGCAGCTGCTGCACGCCTTTGGCGAGACCGACGGCCTGCCCATTCTCTACAACACTTCGTTCAACCTGTTCGGAGAGCCGCTCGTCTGCACGCCGCGCGACGCGGTAAGAAGCTTCTATTCATCCGGGATCGACGCCATGATCGCCGGGAACTTTTTACTGGAAAAGTGAAATGGCGCAGGCGATCAAGCCGCCACGTTCGCGCGGCGCTGCCACCCTGGTCGCCGCCGGAATCTTCCTGAGCCGCGTCGCGGGCTTCGTTCGCGAACACTACATCGCGAAGTACCTGGGCAGCTCGGACGCGGCCGACGCCTTTCGTCAGGCTTTTCGCATCCCCAATTTTCTGCAAACGCTGTTCGGCGAGGGCGTACTCTCGGCCTCGTTCATTCCCATCTACGCCCGCCTGCTGGCGCGCGACGACGAAGCGGAGGCAGGCCGCGTGGCCGGTGCTGTGCTTGCCATTCTGGCGCTTGTGACCTCCGTGCTTGTCCTGCTGGGCGTGGTCGCAACCCCGCTCCTCATCGACGTGATCGCCTACGGATTCCCCCCTGCGAAGCGTGAGCTGACCATTCATCTGGCGCGCATCCTGTTTCCCGGCGCGGGCTTGCTGGTGATGTCCGCCTGGTGTCTCGGGATTCTCAACAGCCACCGCCGCTTCTTCCTCTCTTACAGCGTCCCCGTGCTGTGGAACCTCATCATCATCGCCGCGCTCGTTTGGTTTGGGCCCCGCAGCGGAGAGGATCGTCTCGCCGCCCTGATCTCATGGGCATCGGTGATCGGCAGCGCCGTGCAGTTTCTGGTGCAGTTGCCGGTGGTGCTGCAACTGGTCCCCGCCTTGCGCATTTCGCTCGCACTTCACTTGCCCAATGTGCGCACCGTGGTCCGCAACTTCGGCCCGGTGTTCCTCAGCCGCGGCGTGGTGCAGATCAGCGCCTTCATCGATTCCATGTTGGCCAGCCCGTTGCCGGGAGGCCCCGCCATGCTCGGCTACGTCACCACCATCTCGGGATTGCCGGTCAGCCTCTTCGGCATGTCGGTCTCGGCCTCGGAGCTCCCGGAAATGTCGCGCGCGATTGGCGATCACTCCGAAGTGTCGGCCTATCTTCGCCAGCGTTTGATCGGTGGACTGCGCCGCATCACGTTTCTGGTGATCCCATCCGTGGTCGCGTTTCTCCTGCTGGGCGATCAGATCATCGGCGCCGTTTTCCAGAGCGGCAAATTCACCCTGAGCGACACCGTATGGGGCTGGGGAATTCTCGCCGGATCGGGCGTCGGCCTGCTCGCATCTACGCAGGGCAGGCTCTATTCATCGGCATTCTATGCATTGAAAGACACGCGCACGCCGCTGCGCTTCGCCATCATCCGCATCGCCCTGACCACGGTGCTCGGTTACCTCAGCGTACGGCATCTGCCGCTGTGGCTGGGAATCGATCCGAGGTGGGGGATTGCGGGTCTGACCGCTTCTGCGGGTGTTGCCGGATGGGTGGAATTTCTGCTGCTGCGCCGCGCCCTGGGCCATCGGATCGGCGCGGAGCCGATTGGCACGCGCTATCTTGTGAGGTTATGGATTGCGGCGCTGGCCGCCGCCGGCGTGGCATGGGCCATCAAACTGGAACTGCCCGCCATGCGCCATCCGTATCTGCCCGCGCTCGCCACGCTGATTCCCTACGGCGCCCTCTATCTGCTGCTGGCGGACCCCAGCCAACTCCCGCGGCGGTTTCAGTTCAGCGCTTTCAGGAAGCGGTAGAAAAACTCCTCGCCCTCGAAGTAAGAACTCACGCGCAATCGCTCGTCTTTGCCGTGCGCGCGGATGTCGTCATGATCGATGGCAATCTCTCCGATGCCGAAACTGGGCATCCCGGCCGCCAGCGTGTACTTGCTGTCGGAAGCGCCGGTTTCCATATCCACAACCACCGGCGCGCCGGGCCATAGTTGATCCGCCACCTTCTCGAACGGGCGCATCACGGCGGGGAGCGGCGCGGGCGGCGGAGGTCCTGGCCGATCCGGCGCGGTGTCGAGGATCTTGCCCGTGGAACTTTCCATGTAGCGCACCACGACCTTCGGATCGTCGAGCTTACGGATCAGTTCGCGGCGAATCTCTTCGGGCGAATGGCCCGGCAGGATGCGGCAATTCACCACCGCCTGCGCCGTCTGCGGCAGCGCATTGTTGGCGTGCCCCGCGCTGAGCCGCGTGGCCACGCACGTGGTGCGCAGCAGCGCATTGTAGTGGGGATCGGCGGATACACGCGCAATCGCCGCCGGGTCCGGATGGTCTTCGAGAATGTCCGCCATTTTGAGGCGCTTGAAATACTCGCGCGTCACGGCGTTCAGTTCGAACGGAAAAGGCGAATGCTCGAGCCGCCCCAGCGCGTCCGCCAGATGGTAAATGGCGTTGTCCGGAACGGGCAGAGAACTATGCCCGCCCGGGTTGGTCACGGTGAGCTGAAAATCCGCATAGACCTTTTCGGTCGCCGCGATTTCGACCGACATGGGCTTCCCCTGGTCCGTATACACGCCGCCCGCATCGGCATTGAGCGCGAATTCGGCGTCGATCGAATCGTGGTGGTTCTTCAGCAGCCAGTCGACGCCATTGGCCGTGCCGCCCTCCTCATCCGAAGTGAGCGCGAGGATCAGGTCGCGGGAAGGCTGGTAGCCCTCCCGCTTAAACCGGATGAGCGTGGCGACCAGCAGGGCGTCCTGGGATTTCATATCCTGCGTGCCGCGGCCGTAGAAATAACCATCTTTTTCGACGAGCTGAAAAGGGTCGGTGGTCCAGTCTTCGCGCCGCGCTTCCACTACGTCCAGATGGCCGATGATCAGAATCGGTTTAACCGTGCTACCGGAGGACCCATGCAGCCGCACCACGAGATTGCCCTTATTCGGACGGTCGGCGGGGATCAGCAGCCTCACGTCGGCCGGCGGAAATCCCGCATCAAGGAAACGCTTCGCCATCGCCCGAGCCGCGGCGGTGTTATCGCCCACCGAATCGGTGGTGTTGATGCCGATCAGCTGCTCGAGAATATCGTGCGCCAACTGGCGCTCGGCGTTATTAACCTGCGCCCACGCGGTCAATGCCGACACCAGGAACGGGCCGAGGATTCGCTTCACCATGCACCACGATAATATAAAGACATGAATCGGGCCAACCTTCGTCCTCTTCTTTGTATTGCCGTCGCACTCCTCGTTCCGGCTTCTTTTGGAAAGACGGGCGATACCGCCGCTCAGGCTCAGGCGGTGATGCTCGATCACAATGAGTTTCCCTGCGCCAATTGCCTCTTCGGCGTCGCCGACTACTATTTCTGTTTCGACACGCACGACAAGATTCTGATCGGCTACGACAAGGTCCGCACGCAAACCCGCAGGAAAGTTCCGACCGATCTGATGGAGCGCGGCAAGACGGTGCCACTGCGCTACGACGACAAATACATCTGGGTGACACGATCGAACGGCAAGGAACTGCGGCTGACGCAGGATTACACGAAAAAAATATTCCTTTCGAGCGACCGCTGCCAAAGGGCAGTCAAGTAAAGTAGATAATCCATGTTCTTTCGCCGCGAGCACGCCAAGAAACTGACGTTTGAGGACCACATGAGCGCGGCGCGCGCAGCCGGCTTCGGCACCGAACCGGTCGGCGGTGGAAAGACGCGCATCGAACGCGACGGCGTGGCCTGCGTCGCCGAGCCCGGTTCGGATCAGGTTCCGCGCATTATCGAACGCGCGGGCGTCGTGATGGGCAAGGAAATCGGCACCCTGACGGACGGCGGATTTCAGAAGTTCTTCGTCACCCCCGGCGGCAAGCGCAAGCCCGCGCTCGCGGAAGAACTGAAGGCGATCCAGGATTTCCAGGAAGATCTGAAGGAAGCGCTGGGGCTGACGAGCCTGTACAACGAGGCGATGGGCACGGTTTCCAACCTGTACCTCTACGATCGCGTGGAAGGCCGCGACCAGGGCACGCACGATAAGCCCTGGGACGTGAAGGTCTGAACACTACTAACCGAGCGGCAGATTATACACGTAGAAGTCCGTTTGCCGCGTCCAGCCCGCTCTCTCATACAAGGCTTGCGCGGCCTCATTCGCGATTTCGGTGGAAAGCGTCAAACGCACGGCTCCGGCGGCGCTTCCGAACTGCGCGGCAGCCGCGAGCAGCAGCGAGCCCACTCCCTGCCGGCGCGCCTCCGGCTGAACATAGAGGTCGTTGAGGACGAAAATCCTGGCGGCGGATGCCGACGAGAAGCTCGGAAACAACTGCGTAAATCCAATAGCCGAATCATCCTGACGGATAGCCAGAAAGACGATCGACTGGTCGTTCCGGAGCCGGTCGAACAGGAACTGACGGGCCAGTTCGAGGTCGCTCGGCTGGCGGTAGAACTGGCGATACGCATCGAACAAGGGCGCCAGCAAATCCACATCGAAGATGGTAGCTTGCCGGACGAAGATCATGGCCACAGCGTCTTTAAAAATTCCCCATCCACGTTGCCGCCCGAAATCACTACTCCCGCGCCGCCGATCCCAGCGGGCAGCTTTCCGAATAACACCGCCGCGGCTGCCACAGCGCCACTCGGCTCCACCAGGATCTTCATGCGCTCCAGAAGAAACCGCATGGTGGAGCGAATCTCACCTTCGGTCACGAGCAAAATCTGTTCCACATTGCGCTGAATCACCGGAAACGTCAGTTTGCCGGGCGTGGGCGCACGCAGGCCGTCGGCAATTGTATCGGGCGGTTCGATGGTCACGCGCTCGCCCTTGGCGAAGGATTGAAACGTATCGCTCGCGAGTTCCGGCTCGACGCCGAAGATGCGAATCCCTGGGCGCATGGATTTGGCGATCGTGGAGCACCCGGCCAGCAAGCCGCCGCCGCCTACGCAGACCACCAGCGCGTCGAGATCCGGCGCGTCCTCCAGCAGCTCCAGCGCGGTGGTTCCCTGACCGGCCATGATCAGCGGATGATCGAACGGCGGTACCAGCGCTCCGCCCGTCTCCGCCAGCGCGCGCGCCGCAATGGCCTCGCGATCGTCGTGGAAACGGTCATAGGTCACAATACGCGCGCCCAGCGCCCGCGTCGGCTCCATCTTCGATTTCGGCGCGTCTTCCGGCATCACGATAGTCGCCGGCGCGCCGACGTACTGCGCCGCGATCGCCGTGGCCTGCGCATGGTTGCCCGACGAGAACGCCACCACGCCGCGCTTTAAATCGTCCGCTGGAATGGAGAGCACCAGATTCGAAGCTCCGCGGATCTTGAACGCCCCGCCCCGCTGCAGGTTTTCGCACTTCAGGAAAACCCGGAATCCAGCGCGAGCGTCCACGCTCCGCGACGTCGTCACGGGGGTACGGCGCGCCAGGGGACGGATGCGATCCGCCGCCTCGCGGACCATCTGGGGAGTGATCATGGGCCGGGTGTCAGCGCGACGTTTCGAAAGCCAGCTTATGCTGCCGTTGATGGCGAAGCCGGTCCTGATATTCCTGATACAGCGTGCCGAATCCGGCCCAGTAGTAGCCGCCCACGAACAGCGTCAGGAACGGCAGGGTCAGGATGTTATTGGTCTCGATCGCAAACCAGCACATGTACAGGAAGTAGCTGCCGACGGCCAACTCGAAGTAAGGCAGCCATCCGCTGCGGCTCTTGTACTTCTTCACCATGCGCTTCTGCTGCGTGCCTTCGATGGCGTACTTGGGCGTGCGCACGAAGCCGCTCCGCACGCCGAAAAGCGCCTCGAGCACGGCCCGCGTATTGATCAGCGTAAGTCCCACTCCCACCGCCATCAGCATGGGCAGCAGGTAAAAAGTCCGCTTCCAGTTCTTTGGATGCAACTCGCGCTGGGCAATCACATAGAACGCCGAGATCGACCAGAACGACGCCACAATCAGCGGGAAATCCAGCATCATCATCTCCCACACGCCCATTTGAAACCGCACGATCATCACCGGCAGCATCAACGCCGAAACCACCACCATCAGCGGGTAAGAAATGTTCGGCGTCAGATGGAGGAACGCTTCCGCCTTCACGCGAAAAGGAATCTTCGCCTCAAACAGGCTGGGCAGCAGCTTTTTGGCGCACTGCGTCAGACCCTTGGCCCAGCGAAATTGCTGCACCTGAAAGCCGTGGATCTCGACCGGCAACTCCGATGGGCATTCGAGCCCCGGCAGATAAACGAACTTCCAGCCCTTCATCTGCGCCCGGTAGCTCAGGTCGGAATCCTCCGTCAGCGTATCGTGCTGCCAACCGCCCGCGTCGGCGATCATGGTGCGCCGCAGAATTCCGGCCGTGCCGTTGAAATTGAAAAAATACCCCGCCCGCGAACGCGCCCCGTGCTCCAGAATGAAGTGGCCATCGAGCATGATGGCCTCCACTTCGGTGAGAAAGTTGAAATCGCGGTTCAAATAGCTCCAGCGCGTCTGCACCACCCCGACTTTGGGATCGGCAAAATGATGAATGGTCCGCGTCAGGAAGTCGGTCGGGGGAATAAAATCCGCATCGAAAACGGCGACGAATTCTCCCGTCGCGCTTTCGAGCCCCGCCTGCAGTGCTCCAGCCTTGAAACCCTCCCGATTGGTCCGATGGTGATACTCGATCGGATACCCCATGTTGCGGTAGCGCTCACACAGGGCATCGGCGAAAGCATGCGTATCGTCCGTCGAATCGTCGAGCACCTGGATCTGCAGTAACTCGCGCGGATGCTCTATCTTCACCACCTCGTCGATCAGCCGCTCCAGTACATAGCGTTCGTTATAGAGCGGCAGCTGGATGGTGACCCTGGGCAATTGCGCGAACCGCAGCGGTGGCTCGCCGGTGGCCTTTTTACGATGCTTGAAATAGGTGTGGATGGTGTCGAATCGATGCAGACCATAAACCGACAGAATCGCCAGAACGCCGAAATACGGGATCAGCAATGCCCAATCGAACCAGCCGAGACGATGGATCCCCACGAACGTGTCGTCGAACATACCGCGCGAAATTCGGGTCAGCGCAGAAGTGGCGAGGAGCGCCGCGGTAGGCTGGGCAAAGAACATAAAGGGAAAATCGAGTGTCCTCTTTATTTTACACGCGCGCGCGCCACGGCCGGGTGGTGCCAATCGGGGCTGGGCGGCACTGCTATCTTTGAAGCATCGCCCTGCCCATACTCAAGCGCAGCCCGCGCGCGCTCTCCGCGCTTGCCGTCGCCTTTTTGCTTATCCTGACCGAGTCCGTCTACCTGCGGCCCTCGTTCTTGAATGGAACCGAGGAGTTATTCGGGTCCGACTATTATCAAGTCCACCTCCGCCATATCGCCTTTGCCCGCGACGCGCTTTTCGGTGCGCGGCACACCCTCCCAGGCTGGTACCACCGTGAGTTCGCCGGTGCGCCTTTTGCCGCCAATCTGCAGAGTTTTCCCTGGATTCCAACCCGGTTTCCGCTTTTCTTATTCGATCCGGAGATCGCCTATACCGCGGGCGTCGCCATCGCCGCCGGGCTGGCCGCGTTGTTTGCCTTTCTATATCTCCGGCGCGCCGGACTGTCCCGCCTGGCTGCGGTAGCGGCCGCATGGACGTTTGCCTGCGCCGGTTACTTTTCGTCCCGCGTAACCGCTGGACACCTGCCGCTGCTCGAAGCCTATCCGGCCCTGCCTCTGCTCTTGTGGCTCGCCGACCGTGCGCTCGCGCCGGAGCGATCAAAACGCCACGCCTTCGATCTGGCGGCGCTGGCCCTCGCGAGTGCCTGCATCGCGGTTGCAGGTCACCCCCAGGTCCCCGCGTATTCGTTTGCAGCCACCTGGCTCTATGCCGCGTGGCGAGCGCGGGGATGGCTGCGCGCAAGGGTCATGGCCGCTATCGCCCTCGGTATCGGATCGGCTGGCGTTGCCCTGTGGCCCATGCTTCTTCTCATCGGGCGAAGCACCCGAATACTGCACCTCACGCCCGCCAACAACGACATCACGATGCCCTGGCGGCGTCTTCTCGCCCTCATCTCTCCTGGCATCGATGGCTGGGGTTATCCCATTCCGCTCTCTTCCGAAAATCCGTTCCGCGGATACCCCAATGGCTCGTACTTCTGGGACACCGTCTGTTATCTGGGGATTCTCCCCCTGATCGCGATCGCGGCGCTCTTCATCGTCTGCCTGATCGGGAAGCGCTGGCCGGATCGCCAATGGACGTTCCTCGCGGTTCTGGGCTCGGGCGCTTTCCTCTTCGCCTTGCCTCCGGCTCAACCCCTGTTCCGCCTTGTGCCTGGAACCATTCTGCGCAGCCCGTGCCGCCTGTTTTACCTGTGGACCTTCTGCGCTGCGGCCGCCCTCGGTGCCGCGGTCGACGTGCTCCGCCGCGCGCGCCCGCCGGGCGGTCGGACCATGATGTATGCACTGTTAACAGTGTGCCTGGGGCTGCACCTCTTCGACCTCGGGAGATTCGATCGTCTGTTCATCGTCACCGACACGCGCGACTCCGATCCGCCGGATTTCGGAGGAACGCTCGACCGTGAAGTGGGAAACGGCCGCATCGCCGCCGACATCAATCTCGGAACCTATAAGATCCGCTACGACGATGTGGGTGGTTTCGATTCCATCTGGCTGGCGCGGTTCGATCGGGGCATCAAGGCGTTAGAAGGTTCTTCACCGGACCTGAACGAGCAGGTTCTGGATGGCACCAAACTTTCCGTTGCTACCCTCGAAGCCTTTTGCGTCCGCTTCGTGATTACGGACCGCACCCGGCCGGATCTGGAATGGGTGGGTAACTCCGACGATGGCAACCTCTATCGTGTGCCGAATCCAGCTCCGCGCGCTGCCTTCTTCGAGGCTGGCCGTACGGACTTCGGGCCCGAAGAGAAGATTCCCTGGCTCTTTGCATCGCACCCCGACCGCCTGTATCTGCCTGATGAAGCGCGGCGTTATTTGCCCCGCAACCCTGACACGGGAAGCTCATCTGTCTCGGTGGAAGGCTCGGGAATCGCATACGCGCGGCCGAGCAGCGATGAGATCCGTTTGCAGGTCGAGACGTCCGAGTCGGGGTTTGTCCACGTGGTCGAGACGTGGGACCCCGGCTGGACGGCCACCGTGGATGGCGCGGTTGCCCCCGTGCTGCCCGCGAATGGGTTTGCCATGGCGGTTCCCGTCGCGCCGGGCAGCCATCGGGTCGCCCTGCACTACAACACGCCCGGAAAGGTCACGGGCGCGGTGCTGTCTTTACTGAGCCTGTGTCTGCTGATGGTATTGATCTGGGCTGTGATCCGTGTGGGTTCCGCGAAGGCGTGACGAATTCCACGCCACGAACAGACTGGATATGACCATCGCCCCTGCCGCGGCGATCGGATTCAAACGGCCCAGAACCGCCAGGCTGATACCCGCCACGTTATAGAAGAAGGCCCAGAAAAGGTTCTGCCGCACGATCCGCAGCGTGCGGCGCGCCAGGTCGAAAACCTCCGTGACGCGATCGAGGCGGCTGGTCATCAGGACCACATGCGAAGCCTGCATAGCGAGGCTGGCGCCCGACCCCATCGCGATCCCCAGGTCCGCTTGCGCCAGCGCCGGGCCGTCGTTGACGCCGTCTCCCACCATCAGCACGTGCAACCCGCAGGTTTGCAAACGAGCCACCAGAGCCTGCTTGGCGCCGGGCAGGACTTCGGCAAACCATTCGTCGGCCTCGACGGCATCCGAGACGGCCTGCACGGTTCCGGCGGAATCGCCCGAGACGATAAATACTCGCATGCCACGCTTACGGAGGTCGGCGACAAGGGCCCGCGCGTCATCGCGAATGCGGTCTCCGAAGACGAAGATTCCGGCGGTTTGCGCATCCCAGCCGTAGAACGAGACGGTTTGGCCCTGAGCTTCGGCGGCGATAGCGCGCGCGTCGAGTGATGCTTCGATCGGCACGGAAAGCTCCGCCAGCAGCATGCGATTGCCGCAGAATACACGCACGCCATCCACCTCGCCAAGGATTCCGCGGCCTTTGCGAATTTCGATGTTGGATGCCGGCGGGATGTCAATGGCTTGCGCAACGACCGCTTTGCCCAGCGGATGTTCGGAATACGCTTCGACAGCCGCGACAATCGGCAGATGATCCGGATCGAATTCGAGAAGTGAGAATCGGCCTTCCGTAATCGTGCCGGTTTTGTCGAGCAATACGGTATCGATGCGCTCGACGGTTTCAAGCGCGCGCGGGTCGGAGATCAGTATGCCGCGCCGCGACGCAGCGCCCACCGCGGCCGTGATTGCCAGCGGGGTCGCAATGCCGAGCGCGCACGGGCAAGCGATGACGAGCACCGTGATAGCGCGCAGCACAGCCTCGGCCGAACTCAGGCCAGTGAACATTGAGACCACCCCCACCATTGCGGCCAGCGCGATCACACAGGGAACGAAAACGCGCGCCACCTTGTCGGCCAGGCGCTCGATATCGGAACGCCGGCTGAGCGCGGCTTCGACCGATTGCACGATCCGCCCCACCACGCTGTTCCGGCCCGTCGAGGTGGCGCGCACTTCGAGGACGCCGCTGGTATTCAGGGTGCCGCCCGCGACAGTGTCGCCCGGGCCGCGCGAGACGGGGCGCGATTCGCCGGTCACGATGCTCTCGTCGACGTGCGATTCGCCCGCTGCGACCACGCCGTCGGCGGGAATCCGTTCGCCGGCCTTCACTACGAACAGGTCGTCGGGCGCGAGCGCATCGATGGCCACGAAGCGTGCCCGCCCCGCCGTTAACACGCGCGCTTTCACGGGCAGCATCTGGTAAAGGCCGGTGATGGCGCGGGTGGTCGATTCCTTGGCGTTACGCTCGACGAATTTGCCGAGCAGCACCAGCGTTACGATGGCGCAGGCGACATCGAAATAAATGTGGTTGCCTCCGCGCAGAGCCTGCGTCACGCTGTAGCCGTAAGCCGAGACGATGCCGATGGCGAGCAGCGTCTCCATGCGGGCCACGCCTTGCCGCAGTCCCAGATACGCCATGCGCAGAATCGGCAGGCCGCAGTAGAAGACCACCGGCGTGGCCAGCCCCATCACGAGGAACGGCAGGAAGTGCTGCAACCCGCCTCCCAGATAGACGGAGAGATTCAGCGTCATTACGTTCAGCCAGAGAAAGACCGCGATGCCGAGACGCAGCAGTTCGCGGCGTCGCTCGATCGTGCGGTCGCGCGCTTCGGCATCGTTCGGCGAAACCTTATAACCCAGCGTGCGCAGGCTCTCTTCGATGCGGCCGGCGGGTAAATATTGCGGGCAGTAGCGCACGCGCAGCAGATCGGAAGTGAAAAAAACGTCGGCGTGCCGGATGGCGGGTTCCTGGCTCAGGACATGCTCGATCAGCCAGGCGCAGGCACTGCACCACATCCCGGCCACGTGGAAGAGCTTTTCTTCCTCGACCGCGTTCGTGGGCACGCCTGGGCGCGCGGGGTTGCCGGCAGCGTTCGAGATCAGGCCCAGTTCGAGGCTGCGTTTGAAGAGATCCGTCTCGCGCGGATCGTCGCCTTCACGGATGGCGCCGCTTTCGATCAGGATGGAATGCACGTTGCGGCAGCCCATGCAGCAGAAGACCTCGCCTTCGGGACAGGGCAGCGTGCAAAGCCGGCATTCCAGATCGAGCGCGGCCGGCATCAGTAGTTCGGTTTAGAGACGTTCGAGGGCTTGCCGTGTTCGTCGAGGAAGACGGGATTCGCCTGCTTCGCAATGGCGTAGCAGACGATGAGGACGGCGATGAAGAACGTCATGACAGCGCCGAGGAGAATTTTGAAGTTCATGGGGTTCCTTTTCTGTTTTTGGGCGGCATCAGCCAGGTCATATCGACGGTGCCCCGCTTCCCATCCGGCTGAGATTCCGTAACAAGACGAAAATGCGTAACATCGCCCAACGGAGCGTTGGCGGGAACGGCCACGGAGAACTCTTTCACCTCAGTCGCGCCCGGATGCGCCGGGATCGGATTCGGCGTAAGCTCAAGCCGCCCGCCCGGCAGCCCATCGATCGAAACCACCACGAACTCATTCCCCGCTCCCCTGTTCGATACCGAAATACGAAATTGATTCTCCACTTCCCCCGCGCTGTCGATCGTATAAAGGCTGGTGGTGCGAATCGGATTGATCCGCACCAGCACGGGATTGCGCATCGAGAGCGCGACCCCCAAAGCGCTCGCGTAGAACAGCATGACGAGAAGAACGATGCGCCGCTTGGCATCGCGAATACCCATGCGATACAACCACGACTGCTTCCCTCCGCCCGCCACTTTCGGCCCCTCCCGACCCCACGAATACTCGATCACCACCGGGCGTTTGACGCGCGTCATCACTTCCTCGCACGCGTCGATGCACTCGCCGCAGTGGATGCATTCGATCTGGAACGGCGAGTCGCGGATATCGATTCCCATATGACAGATGCGCACGCATTTCTTGCATTCGATGCAAAGGTGCTGCGGATCGCGGTACTGCACCAGCAGTGTGTTGCCATCCGCCAGCATGCCCTGCAGATAGCCGTACGGGCACAGCGTAGTGCAGAATTTCTGCCGCAAAAAAGCGAAATCGAGAAAGGTAATCAGAGTGGTGACCGCCCCCGCGAATCCGGCGGAAGTGGCGACGTCCAGATGCGTCAGGCGGCGCAGCAGATCGCGCGGCTCGACGAAGTACGAGATGAAGACGAACGCCAGCACCACCGAGGCTGCGCCGATGATCCCGTACGTGAGCGTGCGCTGCAGCCAGCGGCGTCGCGCGGCCGGCCACGCAATGAATTTCTTCGTCACCCATTTGCGCAGGCGCTCTTCCACGGCGCTCGCGGTCTCGCTGAAAATCATCTGCGGGCAGGCGTAGCCGCAGTAGACGCGGCCGTAGATCATGGAAAGCGCCACGATGCTGAACATCAGAAACATCAGCGAGAAAAAGATGATGGAGAACTCGCTGATCCAGAGCTCGACGCCGGCGAAGTAAAAGCGCTGCTTTGGAATATCGAACCGCATCACGTTGAAAAACGGCAGCGCGCAGAAAACCAGAAAAAAGAACAGGTGGATACGGCGTCGCAGCCGATGGTGCGGCCGATCGGGCGGCGCCGGAGGTGGTGCGTGTACCGGAGTGTGAATGGTGCATGCCATGGGGTCCCTAATGTATGTGATGCATATGCATGGCAGGGGTGACAAGGCCGCGCCAGATCAGCACGGCGCCCATCAGCATCACGCCGGCGGCCGCCCAGTTCTGTCCGCGCAGCCCGATCCAGCGATTGATTACAACCGAAAACACACCCAGGCCGAAAAGTGGACCCGCCGTGCCGAGCCCGAATGCCAGCATCGCCAGCGCTCCCGACGAAACTGAGGCGGAGGCCACGGACCGCAGCAGCGCGGCATAGATCAGGCCGCACGGCAACAGCCCCATAACCAGCCCGGTAGCGAACCTGCCGCGTGTGGAAGTCAGGCGCACCAGTCTCCCCGCCAGCCTTGAGAAGCGTGATGGTGCGCCAATCTGAATCAATCCGCCGCTCCGCGCGCTCCGGATCAGAAGCGCCGCCGCGATCATAAGCACGCCGCCCACCACCGCCGCCGTATTCTGTATCCCGGCCATCGCCCCCACCAGCGCCATGCCCGATCCCGCCCATCCCGCCAGCGCGCCCAGCGCCGCATAGGTGACGACGCGCCCCGCATGATACGCGGCATGCGCCAGCGCCTGTTCGACGCGCGCCCGCCCCGCCATGGGTAAGCCGAAACTCAGAACCAACGGCCCGCACATCTGCACGCAGTGCAGGCTCCCCGCGAGGCCCAGCGCGAACATGGCGGCGAACCCCGCAAACGACATTACGCCGCTCCGTAGCTGACGCATTCCGTCGAGTATTCGAAGCGCTGCATGGTGATGGCATGCGTGGGGCAGCGCCCGGCGCACAGGGCGCAGCGAATGCAGCTCGTTTCGTCCTTCGTCATCACGCCGCCCAGCTGGTCGAGTTCTTCGATCGGCATCCGGCGCAACTGGTCGATCGGAATATCCAGATTGTCGGCGATCTCCTGCGAATAATCGCCGTCGAGCGCCAGGCTGCCGAGCCCGATCAGGCGGATCAGACTGCGCGGGCACGCATCCACGCAGCCGTTGCACCCGATACACATCGTGGTATCGAAAACCGTATTGATGTTGCAGCGCAGGCAGCGCGAGGCCTGTTTGCGCGCCTCGGCCTCCGAGTAACTCTCCTCCACAATATCGATCGAAGCGGCGCGGCGTTCGGCTTCAATGACGGGCGGCTCGTGGCGGATGATCTGGTCCCAGTCGTTCGCCAGCGTGTACGCCGCCGGCACCCAGTTCTTCTTTACCGTGATCTCGGTGCGCGTGCCGCGCAGATAATCGTGCATGGAGCGCGCCGCAATCTGCGCCGAAGCGATGGCGTTGATAAAAAGCCGCGGCCCATGCGCGATATCGCCGCACGCGAAAACGTCCGGAGCGGTTGTCGCGTAGGTGTCGGGATCCACTTTGATCAGTCCGCGATTGGTTTCCACGCCATCTTCCGGACTGAGGAAAGACAAGTCGGACGACTGGCCGATAGCGAAGAGAATGGTGTCGACTTCGAGATCCGCAATGTCGTTTTCGTCGAAGCGTGGATTAAACCGGCCATCGGCGTCGAAGACCGAAACGCATTTGACGGCGCGCAGAGCCGTGGCCTTGCCGTTGTGCCCCAGGACCTCCTTCGGGCCGCGGCCGTTATGAAGATAAATTCCCTCCTCTTCGCCTTCTTCGATCTCGCGTTTGTCGGCGGGCATTTCGCCGCGATTTTCGAGGCAGATTACGTGGACCTCTTTGTCGCCGCTCATGCGCAGGGCGGTACGGGCGATGTCGTACGCAGTCTTCTCGCCGCGCTCCATTTCGGCGTTGGTCTCTTCGCGGGTAGCCTCCGCGCTCACCGGCCGGATCGCCGAACGCGCCACATCGTACGCGACATTGCCGCCGCCGATCACCGCGATGCGTCTTCCCAGCGGCATGGGCGCGCCTTCGTTGAATGACCGGAGAAAATCGAGGCCGTCGTAAACGTTGGCGAGACCGGCGCCCGGGATATTGAGGCGGCGTCCCTTGGGCAGGCCCACGCCGAGGAAGATGGCCTTGAATCCATCGCGACGCAGATCGGCGATGGTGAAATCGCGCCCCAGCGCCATATTGCACTTGATCTCCACCCCCAGCGACTGAATGGCCTGGATCTCCCAGCGCACCAGATCGCGCGGCAGACGAAAAACGGGAACCCCCACGGTCAACATGCCGCCGGGCGCCGAGTAGGCCTCAAAGACCGTGACCTTGTAGCCGATGCGAGTCAGATCATGCGCAACGGTAAGGCCCGAAACTCCCGCTCCGATCACGGCAATGCGTTCGAAATCGCCGCGGCCCGGCGGCAGCATCTTCTCATTGCAGCCGGCGTAGTGGGCGCTGAAATCGCCGGTCTCCGGGCCGTATTTGTCGGTGACGAAACGCTTGAGCGCCCGGATCGACACGGCGGAATCGACCGCCCCGCGGCGGCAGGACATCTCGCAGGGAGCGCCGCACACCCGTCCGCAAATCGACGCAAACGGATTCGTAGCTCGCGCAATTCCATAGGCGCGTTCGTACTGCCCGCCCGCGATCGCGGTGACGTACCCGCAGGCGTCCGTATGCACCGGACACGCGTCGCGGCACTTCACCTGCTTCATCCAGTACTCGGTCGCGTCGGGCGGTTGAACCTGGATCATGACGGGACAGCCCCTTTATTCGTGGTCCTTCTTCGCCGCAAACACGGAGACGCCGATGAAGAAGATCGCCACCATCGCGGCCACCATGTACATGAATGGCTCCGACGTGAAGGTCGAGAGATTGAACTGCTTCACCAGCGGTCCGCGCTCCGCGTGCCCGACTTCGCCATACATGTAGAAGATCAGATAGCAGACGGAGCAACTCGCGATCAGCACGTAGCACACGCGCAGGAATACCGGAACTTCCGTGTCGGCCTTCTCCGTGATCCACCCGCCGGCAATGTCGTGCACCGCCGGTTTGTCCGGCTTCACCGGCTTAACCTCAATGGCCATGCGGCACCTCGTCTTTATCGAGCATGTCGTCGAACACGTGATACTTGACGTCCTCGGCGTCCTTGCCCCAATAGCCGCGCTTAAAGCTGCGGATACAGAAGAACACGCCGCCCACCAGGAACAGGAAGAACAGAAAGTAGGAAAAGAAGATGCTCGGATACGTATAGTCCATGGTTCGGTCAGCCGTCACTTTTCATAATCGTTATCGGGACGCCAGTTCTTGGCGCGCCCCAGCCGCTGCAGATAAGCCACCAAAGCCTGAAATTCTTCTTCGTTGTCGACAATCCACGGGAACGGAGGCATCACGGAACCAGGCACCAGATCGCGCGGATTTCTGAAATGCGTCCGGTGCCATTGCGTGTCGTACTTGCCGCCCACGTGCGATAGATCCGGGCCCGTGCGCTTGGTGCCGAACATGTGCGGCTGATCGTAAACGAACTCGTCGGGCGTTGAAACCGGAGCGTCGACGCCGCGCCAGCCCGAGCGTTTCGTATCCGCCAGCAAAGTGCGCGTCTGCTGCGTGTGGCAATACCAGCAGCCTTCGCGCGTGTAAATCGCCAGACCGCGTTTCTCCTGCTCCGTATAAGGCCGCAGCTTGCCGGTCGGCCCTTTCGAAGGATCCGAGTTCTCAAACGGCTTGCCCCAGCTCTTGTCGATCAGCGGAGGCGCGACAGTAGTCAGAGTGCCCCCGAGGAAGAAAAGCACCAGCGCCGCGATGACGAAAATCTTCGCGTCCAGATCGACATTCTTAAGCATTTTGCCTCCCCGGTTCGGCGTTGACGATGGTGGCCATGAAGTTGTAAAGGAAAGTGGTGATGCCGGCGAACATCACCACGCCGGAGAAGAAGCGCACAATCCAGATCGGCTTCAGCGCCACCACCGTGTCGATGAACGGAATCGACGGGTTATTCCATTGCCAGCCCTGCCAGAAGCCGCCCAGCCACAGGCACACGAAAAATCCCAGGCCGCCGATCATGAAGAACCAGTAGCTCCAGTTGGCCAGCGTGTCGGAATAAAGCTTGGTATTGAACACGCGCGGCAGCACGTGATACGTCCCGGCGATCGCGAAGAAGCTGAAGCAGCCGAGCAGCGCCATGTGGGCGTGGCCGGGAATCCAGTCCGTCTTCGAAACGATGGCGTTCACGGTGCGCAGGCTGTGCATGGGGCCCTGGAAACAAGTGAGTAAATAGAACACCACACCCGACATCAGGAACTTCAGAGAAACGTTGTCGCGTACTTTCTCCCACTGCCCCTTCATGGTGGCGAAGAAGTTGTAGACCACGGTCCAGACGGGGATCAGCAGCATCACCGAGAACGCGATCGCAATAGTCTGCAGCCACTGTGATATCGGCCCATGCAGCATGTGGTGAGCGCCGGTCCAGACATAAACGAACGCCAGCGACCAGAAGCCGATCATGGAAAGCCGGTGGCTGTGCAGCGGCGCATTGCTGGTGCGCGGGATGAAGTAATACGCGACGCCCAGCCCGATCGGCGTGAAGATCAGACCCACCGCGTTGTGTACATACATCCAGTTGAGGTTCGCCTGATTGACGCCGGTCGCGAACATGGTCGCGAAGTTGCCCGTGATGTAAACGAACGGAGTCCAGAGAATGGTGCCCATGATGTACCAGAGCGACACGTACATCTGCTTGTACTTGCGCGTCCCGATGGTCATCATGATGTTGGTCCCGTACATGACCCATGCGATCACCACCAGGACGTCGAGCTCGGTCGGCAGTTCGGCGTATTCGAGGCCCTGATTGCGTCCGGCGAGCAGTTCCACCACCGCGCCGAGGATGATCACATTCCACAGCGCGGCCGTGGCGCAGCCGAGTTTCTCGCTCCACAGCTTCACCCCGCAGAGGCGCGGCACGATGTAGAAGGTGAGCCCCATATCGCACGCCAGCAGCCAGCCGAACAGCATGCCGTTGACATGCAGAGGCCGCAGCCGCCCATACGTAAGGATGGAGACCGTGCCCAGCAGCTCCGGCCACACGAACTTCGCCGCGATGGTGACCGCGATGATCCCCACGATGAAGAAATACGAGACGGAGCTGATCAGAAACCACTTCGCCGTAGCGTCCGTGTGGATGGTCGGGGTGGACGTTCTGACGCCGGCGGGTGTTTGCTCGATTACCAGTTGTTCTTCCATTTAATTGCGATCTCCTGGGGTCAATGCGGCGATGGTCTTATTCGGAGCGGCTGGCGCGGGCGCGGACGCCGCCGGCGGATTCAGGCTGCGGATGTAATTCAACAGATCGCTCGCATCCTTGATAGTCAGGCCGTAATCGACCCACGCGGGCATGGCGGTACCCTGCACGCCATAGAGAATCGACCCGAGCGCCCGGTGATCGATCAGCTTGCCGATGAACCACCGGTTGCGCAGATTGCGCGGCCGCGGCACGATGTCGAGAGAGTTGGGACCCTTGCCGTCGGCCTTAAGCCCGTGGCATCCCGTGCAGCGCTTCAGATACGTGGCTTCGCCGCGCGCAATGGAATCCTTAGTCGGCGCCGTGGGATTGGTTTCCGGAATATTGGCGCGCTCTTTGAACGGCCGCTGCTCCTTCACGAAAGCGGTCTTCACATAAGTGAAAACGGTGTGGATCTGTTCGTCCGACAGCACCTTGCCCCACGCCGGCATCGAAGTGCCCGCCACGCCGTTGGTGATGGAGCGGATAAATCGATCCTCCGGCTTGCTGTTCATAAAGGACGATTTGGTCAGATCGCGCGGCGCCGGGTCGAGGTAGTAAGCGGTTACGCCCTGACCATCGCCCTTCTCGCCATGGCAGCGCGAGCAGAGGGTCTTGAAAGCTTCCGCGGCGTCGTTCGAAATCTTCGGCGGCTCCTGCCGGCTCTCGAGATACGCGGTGAGCGCGGCGAAATCGGCGTCGCTGAAACGGAACGCCGGCATGTTGGAATCGGGGATGCGCGAGCGCGGGGCCTTAAAATGATCGCGCAGCCATTCTTCGTCTTTCATGCGGCCCTCGAAGCTGAGGTCCGGCGCGATGCCGCCGTCTTTATCGCCGAGCCTGTGGCAAGCCGTGCAGGCGCGATCTTCGAACAGCGCCTTGCCCTCGGCCACCTGATCGGCAAGCCTGATCGCAGGCTTATTTAACGCCGCTTCGGGAGTGATCTCGGCCTTGGCCGGAGTGATGCGAGCTTCGTACCGAGCCAGCGAAGTTTCCGCGAAATTGACGCCGCGGCGGCTCTTGAGAAAAATCACCAGGCACTTCACGTCGTCGTCCGACAAATTGAACTTCGGCATGAACGACGTCGCCAGGTTAGCCCGCGGATCGACGATCGATTCCCAGAGATAATCCACTTTGAACTTATGCCCGGCCTCCGTAAGCTCGGGGGCCAGCGTGCCTTCCGAAAGTCCTTCGATCCGGTGACACCCGTAGCAATTGGTCTGGAAGAAAAGCTGCCGTCCGCGGTTCAGGTGCGGCGTGCCGGCGAAATTTGCATCCGTGTGGCACTGCGCGCAGTTGGCCTCCATGTACTCTTTGCCCTTCAGATGCGGCACGAATTCCCTGCGCCAGTTGGCCTGCGTGATGTAACCCATCAGAGGCTCGTTCCAGTGCTCGTCTTCGCCGTGCGCGTAGCCCGCTTCAAGACCGCGCCCTTGCCCGTCGTGACAAACCGTGCATCCGAAGTCCGTGAATTTGTGGCGTCGCTCCCACCGGCCGTTGCGCTGAAAATCGCCCAGCGCCGCGGAATACGGGTGCGTCTTCAAAGGTTCGAAATGATCCTTGAACCGCGGATCGTCGATCGCCAGATGGCAGGTGGTGCATCGGTCCACGCGGTTATCGCCGAACTGCGTCACGATAATCTGCTCGATCTTCGGACTGCGGTCGGCCAGTTCTTCACGTTCCGCATCGTTCCGCGCCTGCGTGCGCGCCTGGTCGAAGTAGGCGTCCTGGTTGCGCTCCCACTGATGGAAGAACTGATCGTAAAAGACGATTCCGCTGACCACCAGGATCACGGCGCTTGCGATGGCGAGGGCCAGTTTCATAAGATCCTCAGAAGGGACTCACCAGGCTCCAGTTGGGGCCCCGGAAG
Organism: Bryobacteraceae bacterium; assembly: GCA_050015835.1. GTDB lineage: Bacteria > Acidobacteriota > Terriglobia > Bryobacterales > Bryobacteraceae > BOG-234. The sequence goes on from JBEKAQ010000022.1 coordinate 67,936, forward strand.
AACGTGCCGATGATGATGAAAATCACGTTCAGCAGCGCGAACGTTATGAACAGCGTGTTGGCCAGAAAACGCTCTTTCGCGAACCATTTGCCAACCCCCGAAACCTTGCGGTCGATGTAAGGCGTCAGCATCAACAGCGCCACTTCCACGCCCGGAATGCCCACGCCCCCCCAGAACGCCGAGTAGCTGACCAGCTCCTGCAAGCCCAGGAAATACCACGGAGCTTTAGCGGGATTGGGCGGATGCAGAATGTTGACCGGCTCCTCGAGCGGCGCGTTGAAGAGCAGCGAGACCACCAAAAGCCCCGCCACCGTAATCACAAACACGAACAACTCGGCCACCAGAAGATTCGGCCACGCGTAGACGGAATTATCCGGAACGTTCCCCACTTTGGTAAACGGTCCTCGCACGAAACCCATCAGTCCGAACGTCCGTGTGCCTGTGGGCGCACTCGAAACTATCTCCACCCGTAGAGGCTTCTCATCTGAGCCGAGATCGGCTTCGGCGGGACGCGAGAGGCCGCCGTCTTTGCGAATCCGCCAGAAGTGGATCGCGATCAGCAGCGTGACGATCATCGGCAGAACCACTACGTGGAGAACGTAGAAACGCAGCAGCGCCTCCTGCCCCACGGCCTGATCGCCCAGCAGCAGGAACTGGATCTTTTTCCCGATCAGCGGCGCGTAGGCGGCAATCGATGTCCCCACCGTGATGGCCCAGAAAGCCAGCTGATCCCAGGGAAGCAGATAGCCCGTGAAGCTGAGAAACAGAGTCAGCAGAAACAGCAGACAGCCGATCACCCAGTTGAATTCGCGCGGCTTCTTGTACGAGCCCGTGAGGAAGACGCGCCCCATATGCAGGAACACGATCGCCACCATGGCGTGCGCCGACCAGCGGTGCAGGTTGCGCAGAAACGTGCCGAAGGCGACCGAGCCGCGCAGATCGAGCATCCGGTCATAGGCCTGCGTGGTGGAGGGCACGTAGTAGAACATCAGCAGGACGCCGGTGACCGTGAGAACCACGAAAGTCACGAACGACATCACGCCCAGGCCGAGCGTGTAGAGTGGCCGCAGAGTGTTCTTGTGTACCTTGACCGGATGGA
>JBEKAQ010000023.1:0-83894 GCA_050015835.1 Bryobacteraceae bacterium
CGGAATCGCCGCGGGCCGGTCGTCGTTTGGATCCGCCCATCGATCGTTGGGAAGAATCGGGGTCCATCCTGGTCTCGCCGGGTCCTGATCGTAAGGATAGCCGGCCAGCCGCTTATAGAGTTCGCTGTACTCGCGCAGTTTTTCGCGATCGAGGCGCACACCCAAACCCGGTCCATCCGGCACGCGAATAGCGCCGCCTTCATACCGCATCAACCCTCCTTCGATAATGTCGTCCGTGAGGTGGTGGTAGTGGGCGTCGGCCGCGAATGAGAGATTGGGCAGAAGTGCGCCCAGATGCAACATGGTCGCCAGCTGAATCCCCAACTCGCCGGACGAATGCACCGCGACTCCGAGCTGGAACGTCTCGCAGACACCCGCCGCCTTCACGCACGGGCGAATGCCTCCCCAGAACGTCGTGTCAAGCAGGATTACGTCCACCGCGGTGTTCAGAATATTCGCCGATAGCTGTTCGAAATTGACGACGACGGTGTTGGTAGCGAGCGGAATCCGCACCATCTGCCTTGTGCGCCGCATCCCGTTCAATCCGTAAACGGGATCTTCCAGATAGTCGTTGCGAATGTCCTCGATGGCCTGGCCGAAACGAATCGCCTGTTCGGTGGACCAGACGCCATTGGGATCGAAGCGAAACGCCGCTTTCAATTTATGCGTGCTGAAGCCGAAACGCCGCTTCAGGGCGAGCGCGTTCTCGACCAGCTGATCGATGGTGCGCACTTCACCGGCGCCAGTCCGCGGATCCGGATAGCGGAAAAAACAGTAAGCCGCGAAGGGGACGCGGTCGCGGAGACGTCCGCCGAGAATATCCGAAACCGGCACGCCCCAGGCCTGGCCCAGGATATCGAGACAGGCAAACTCGAGCGCCGCCAGAATCTGCGTTCGATTATTGTAGAGCGACGCCGTCGGATTGGCGATCAGGAATCGCATCTCTTCAATACGCGCCGGATCGTGCCCCACCAGATAAGATTTCATGGCGCGAAACGCGGCCTCGGCCGATTCGCCGCCGCCACCCATTTCGCCGAGCCCAACGATGCCGTTATCGGTTTCGACTTCCACGATGGTGCGAACGAAGCGCCCCCAGTGGCAGCCGTTGGCATGGCGCAGCGGAGCTTCGAGTGGAACCGTAACGGTAGTGGCGCGGATATCCCGGATGCGCATTTAATGGGTCATCGCGTAAACCGCGTAATTCACTCCGATGCGGATGGCGCTCGAAGCCGCATTCTCGGGATAACTCGGATCGTCGGCGAATTCCCACGCGTCGCCGACATCGGAGTTATAAGTGATGGCGATCATGATGCGCCCGTTGTCGTCGTAAATCGCCTGCCAGTGGGCGCCGCGTCCGCCGTCGCCGCAATTCTTGCATCCGGCCCGAATGTGCGCCTGTCCCGGAATCTGAATGCGCTCGGACAAATCGTAGACGGTGTGCAGGATGGGGTCGTCGTCGGGAACCTCCACCACCGGCCGGTCGGGAAATACCATCTTCATCGAATCGAGAAACACCTGCCGCTCGGCATTGCCGTGAAAATCGTCGGCCATGAAAAATCCGCCGCGCAGCAGAAATTCCCGCAGCTCGAGACATTGCTTCTGCGTCGGACCCCATTCGCCCACCTGCACCGCGTAAAGCCACGGCAGATCGAACTCTTCATTCTCGTCGAGGTTCACGGGCTGCTCCACGGAACGCACGCTCATGCGCGTCAACCGGCGCAGCGCCATGGAGAAGTGCCGGTCGGCGCGCGGATAATCCTGCGTCCAAAGCGAAAGGCCCTGGCGCCAATCGCCCTGAAAGCGCGGATAATATCCATCGATCCCCGGACCCCCGCCGGGGAACATCATGCGGGCGAAGATGAACTCACCGGGCTGTTGCCAGTCCGCCGGAGTTTCGAAGGATGGGTACTCCACGCCGGGATACTGGCGAAAGGGTTTTTGGAAGGCGCAGAGAGTGCCGAGGAACGCGAGCGCGCACACGGGAAACCAAAAAGCAACACGAACCGACACAGTTCCGCCTTCGGTCTGAGCATAGCATTCTGAAGTAAGACTGGAATAATAGGAGTCTTGCGTATCGATACTCTTCGATGAACACCTTCCGTCTTCTGCGTTATCTGCTGCCGCTGCAGAATCCCATCGGGTTCGGCCTCGCCGATTTCGCCGAGCTCGGTATCGCGGCTCTGCTGGTGGCGGCCATCCTGCTGCGCACGCGCATCGAAGTGTTGGCCCGGCGCATCGCCGAGAGGCCCGCCTGGTCGATGGCCCTGCTCGCCGCATTACCCATCGTGCTGCGTCTGGCGCTCCTCCCCCGCGATCCGGTTCCCATCCCGCAGGTCTCCGACGATTTCAGTTACCTGCTGCTGGGCGATACTCTGGCGCATCTCCGGCTGGCTAACCCCATACATCCCCTGCACCGGTTCTTCGAAACCGTATTTGTGCTGCAGGAGCCATCCTACAGTTCCATCTTTCCGATGGGGCAGGGAATCGTCCTCGCCATCGGCGAAGTGCTTTTCCGCCAGCCATGGGCAGGGGTCCTGCTTTCGATCGGCGCCTTCTGCGCGCTCTGTTACTGGATGCTGCGCGCGTGGGTGACGCCCGTGTGGGCGCTGGCCGGCGGAATCCTCGCGGTGATGGAGTTCGGACCCCTGAGTCAGTGGACGAACGATTACTGGGGGGGAGCGGTGTCGGCTATCGCGGGCTGCCTCGTCTTTGGTTCCTTACCGCGCCTGTGGAGATCGGGAGAGCCGAGAGACGCCGCACTGCTTGGCCTGGGTTGCGCTCTGCAATTGCTGACGCGCCCGTTCGAATCGGTCTTGCTCGCTCTGTGCATACTGCCCGCGCTGCTGCCGCTTCGTCGGAAACTGATCGGCGTGGCTCTGGTAATCCTCGTGCCCGCGCTCTCCCTTACGCTCTTTCAGAATAAGGCGGTGACGGGGAGATGGACCACCCTGCCTTATATGCTGAGCCGCTATCAGTATGGCGTTCCGGCCTCATTCACGTTTCAGAAAATGCCCGTGCCGCATCGGGAGCTGACGGCCGAACAAAAGCTCGATTACACCGCCCAGTCCGATGTGCACGGCGATCAACCCGAAACCCTTGCTACTTATCTGCTGCGCCTGGCAGGCCGTATCCGCTTCCTGCGCTTCTTCTTCCTCGCCCCGCTCTATGCGGCGTTGCCGTTCTTTATCCCTGCGCTGCGCGAACCTCGCTATGTGTGGGCGGCTGCGTCGATCCTGATCTTCATTCTCGGCACCAACATCTATCCTTACTACTATCCGCATTACATCGCGGCAGTGACCTGCCTGTTCCTGCTGATCTGCGTCACGGGCCTCGCACGATTGAGCCGCGTGCGCATCCGTGGCATCGCCGTCGGGCGCGACGCCGCCCGGCTCGTTGGACTTCTCTGTGTAGTCCACTTCGTCTTCTGGTATGGAGTACATCTGGCCGGCAACGAAGATCTGTTCATCGCCACCGGCCCCTACGAGAGCTGGGACTATATCAACTTCGGCGATGCGGAAGGGCGCGTGGCGATCGGCAGGAGACTGGCTGAGGCGCCGGGGAAGCAACTCGTGTTCGTACGTTATGGCTCCGGGCACATCCTGAGCGAGTGGGTGAGGAATGAAGCGGATATCGACCGCGCGCGCATCGTCTGGGCGCTGGATCTGGGCCCCGATGAAGACGCAAAGTTGCTGCGCTATTATCCCGGCCGAACCGCCTGGATCGTCGAGCCAGATGCCAAGCCACCCAAACTAAAGCACTACTAACCGAAGTAAAGTCCGGGTACCTCTTTCCACTCGTTAACGTTGAATTGCAAGATCCGGCCTCCTTAGAGTGAAACCATGATTCACCAGGGTGGCCCGGCTGGCCCCTCGAAGGAAGGCGTTATGAAACGAATACACAGGCTTATTGCAATAATCTGTGCGGCGACGGTATCGAGCGCAGTCGCATGGGCGGGAACGGAAAAACTCTCACCGGAGCTGCAGCCCGAGAAGACGGCAGCCAGCCAGGCGTCCGACAGCATAGACGTCATCGTCCAGTATAAGGTCGCGCCCACTGACGCTCATCATCAGCGAGTGGCGGCGCTCGGTGGAAAACTGAACCACCGGATGGACTTCATCAACGGTGCGCATTACACCGTGCCGGTGTCGGCCTTGAGTACTCTCGCCAACGATCCTGACGTGGCCTATGTGACACCCAACCGGCCGTTGAAGGGCATGTTCGATAACATCACCGCGGGCACGGTGAATTCGGTGACCAACGGCTACTCCCTCGGCATGACCGGCGTAGGCATCGGCGTTGCCGTGATCGACAGCGGCGTAACCGAATTAGGCGATTTCGAGGACGGAGCACCCTGGCGGCAGGTCAGTAACCGCGTTGTTTATGAGCAATCTTTCACCGGTGGACCGGTAGCCGATCAGTATGGGCACGGCACGCATGTAGCGGGGATTCTGGCGGGCAATGGCTTTGGCAGCGCTTACCTCGGCACCATCCTCGAAGGCAATATCATCAGCCTCAAGGTGCTGGATCAGAATGGAAACGGCTCGGACTCGACCGTGATACAGGCCATTGACGCGGCGATCTCGCTCAAAGGCCGGTACAACATTAAGGTGATCAACATCTCGCTGGGCCGTCCGGTATATGAATCGGCGTCCCTCGATCCTCTCTGCGCGGCGGTGGAGCAGGCGTGGAAAGCCGGTATCACGGTGGTGGTGGCAGCCGGCAACGACGGACGCGATAACACCGACGGAATCGACGGTTATGGCACGATCAACGCGCCCGGCAACGATCCTTATGTAATCACGGTGGGCGCCGTCAAAGACGAGGGCACCACCGTTCGCACCGACGATCTGATTGCCAGCTACAGTTCCAAAGGTCCCACTCTTTTCGACCACTATGTGAAGCCGGACGTGGTGGCGCCGGGCAATCTGGTTACTTCGACGCTGCCTCCGGGGCTGACTCTTTCGAACTTATATCCCGCCAATCAGGTCGGAACCAGCAACTACTTCGTCCTGAGCGGCACGAGCATGGCGACGCCCATCGTGTCCGGCATGGCCGCCATGATCATGCAGCAGCATCCTGCGTGGACGCCCGATCAGGTGAAGGCGGCCATCATGGCGACCGCGACCAAGACCAACTTCCCGAAAAGCAGCACGGCGGTGGATCCTACCACGGGGGACAGCTACACCAGCTATTACGACATTTTCACCATCGGCGCCGGCGAAGTTGATATGGCGACCTATAGCCAGATGACTGCCGTTCCTCCGTCCCTTTCGGCGAAGTCGCCCACGGCAGTTTACAACCAGTTGACCGGCACGGTGACGCTGGATGGCGTGAGCGGCGTCAGTACAGTGTGGGGTTCGAGCACGGTTTGGGGATCGAGCACGGTTTGGGGATCGAATGTAGTTTCGAATTCGAGCACGGTTTGGGGATCCAGTACGGTTTGGGGTTCTGGCACCGTCGAGGTGAACAGCACGGTTTGGGGAACGAGCACGGTATGGGGCACCAGTTCCACAAAGGGATTCAGTACTGTCTGGGGAACTACTGCGGTGTGGGGCACTTCGAGTGCAGACGCGGCAGAGAGCGAACTCCTTGCCACCCAGGGCGAGCAATAGACCGGGCGATCCACTATCATCGAATTATGACGACGCTTGTGGCCGTCGGTCCGGCCCAACTGGATGCGAAGCAATCCCGCCTGATGGAATTGCTTCGCGAGATGGGCAGCGTGATCGTCGCCTATTCCGGCGGAACCGATTCGGCTTATCTGGCCTGGACCGCAAAACAGGCGCTGGGCGATCGCGCCATCGCCATCACCGCGGACTCGGCTTCTATCCCCGCATCCCACAAGCGCGACGCCGAAGCTTTCGTGCGGCAATTCGGCATCCGCCACGAATATGTCGAGACGCACGAATTCGATAACCCCGATTACGTGAAGAACGACCTCAACCGCTGTTTCCATTGCAAGGACGAGTTGTTCACGGTGCTGGAAACGATCGGCCGGGAGCGCGGCGTTTTGAATATTGTGTATGGCGTGAATCGGGACGATCTGGGCGATTACCGGCCGGGGCAGCGCGCCGCGAAATTGCATGAGGTGAAAGCGCCTCTGGTGGACGTTGGGTTGACGAAGGCGGAGATCCGCGAACTATCGCGCCGCGCCGGCCTGCCGACCTGGGACCGTCCCGCCGCCGCGTGTCTGAGCTCGCGCATTCCCTACGGTACGCCTGTGACGATCGAGAATATCAAGACCGTGGAGATCGGCGAGGAAGAAGTAAAGGCTCTCGGCTTCCGCCAATTCCGCACGCGTTTCCATAGCGAATTGGTGCGGATTGAGATCGCTCCCGACGAGCTGCCCAAAGCTCTGAATCTGGAAATCGCGGGCAAGCTGACGGCGATCTTCAAACAGCTCGGGTATAAGTACGTGACGCTCGATCTGGAAGGTTACCGGCAGGGCTCTCTCAACGAAGTTCTGAAGCGGCCGTAATCAACCATTGCCCGAACCACTTCTTACCCAACCCGAAGTCCTGCGGCGTCAGATCGTGGCTGGCGTCGTTCAGTGCGAAATCCACCGCTGCGCCCGCTTGGGTCAGCAATCGCGCCAAAGCTTCGGCATCACTCGGCGATATGGCCGTGTCGCTTTTCCCGGCGACAATCAGGATGGGCGCGCCCTTGAGATTGGGGAGGGGCTCGGGCGCGACGACCCGCGTGGGGCGTAGTAACAGCCCACCCGCGATCACGCCTGGCTGGAACAGCATGGTGGCGATGGCGAGGTCCGCTCCGCTCGAGTATCCCAGTGCATAGATTTTCGCGGGATCTAAACCGTACTGCTGCGCCGTTGCGCCGATCCATTGCGCCAAGTCTTCGGCGTGCGTGCCGGAAAGGCGCGGACTCAGCAGAGCCGCACCGGGAACCAAGGCGCGGCCGACAGGCAGCAAGTCGTTCTCGTCGCCACCAGTTTCGTGCAGCAACAGCACGGTGACGGGCAAACTGCCCGGCACGAACCGGCTAGTCACCGAAAGAGCCGACTTCTTCCTTCTTCTCGATTCCCTCTTCAGCCACCACCTTAGGCGCGGGCTTGATCCCCAGCGTTTCGAGCGGCACGAATCCGGCTTCAACCGGCTTTTCCTTCAGGATCACTTCGCGGTAAAGCTTGGCCATCCGCGCATCCTCGGCGGCCTTCTTCGCCATTTCCGTATTGCGTTTCCGGAGCTTCTCTTCGCGCGCGGTCTTGGCGATGCCCTTGTCGTCCAGATCGTGCTGAATCCCGGCGTTCACCGCCTCCTGATTGAGGATGAGCGAGTGCTCCTTCGAAGGCAGATTGACGCTCTTGCCGCCCGCGATGATCTCGTGCCGCCCCTTCTCCTCGTACCACTTGGTCAGGGTCGCGGTCATGTGCATCTTCTCCACGATGTTGCGCCAGCCCACGCCCGTGTTGTACGCGCAGAAGCTGATTTCACCTTCCTGCGTGGCGTAGGGGATGATGCACTGCTCGGTGCGGCGAAAGTCGTAATTGAACAGATCCTGGAACCACATGCCGGCGATGAAGAGGAAGTTCCAGCGGTCCTTGCGGCGCTTCTCAATATCGTCGAAGGTGCGGTCGGGTGTGACCTTGCCGTAATTGCGGCCGGTGGCGCCGAAGCACTTGTCGAATTTCTGCAACAGGTCGCTCAGCTTGAACGTGCTGGGTGCCTGCATGGGATCGTAATTGCGCAGCAGCGCCAGCGCGACGCCCAGAATCGAGAGCTTCTTGCTGCGCGCGCCGTCGTTAACGGCCGCCACGTCCTTCGCCAGTTGTTCGGCGTTGAGGAACGCGGTCACGGGCCGGAATTCCTTGGTTTCCTTGTCGATCATCACGGCCATGCCGGTGCCGCAATTAGGATGGCAGCCGCAGCTCAACTGGCCCCAATCGGCATTCGGACCGTGGATCAGGTCGGCCCAATCGGAGAAAGTGCTCATGAAGGAAATGGGGAACCAGTCGCGGGTGGGTTCGCCCATGCCCACCTGATTCTTTACGTCGTGCGCGAGGTGCGACAGCGTATATCGCTGAGCCTGGCGGCGTTCCGGAGTGATCTCTTCGTCGCGGCCCGTGAACGAAACCGGCTGGAAGGAAAGGAAGGAAATCTTCTTCGGATTGTCGAGGGCAAATTCGATGACGCGGCCGACTTGCTCATTATTGACCCCGTTGATGATGGTGATGACCGGCACGATGTCGACGCCGTTCGAGTGCAGGTTTTCAATGGCGCGTAGCTTCACGTCGAACAGATTGCCGATGGCGCGGTGCGAATTGGCGGCGTTGCCGATGCCGTCGAATTGCAGATACGCGTAACGCAGACCCGCTTCGGCCGCCTGGCGGCAAAACTCGGGGCTCTTGGCGAACTCAATACCGTTGGTCGCGGCCTGCACGCTGTTGTAACCGACCTTGCGGGAGTATTTCACCGCGTCGAGGAAGTACGGGGAAAGCGTGGGCTCGCCGCCCGAAAACTGCACTGACATCTGGCGTCTCGGTTTGATCGAAATCGCATTGTCGAGCATGGTCTTAATGTCTTCCCAGCTCAGTTCATGTACGAAGCCGACTTGATTGGCGTCCATGAAACACGGATCGCACATCATGTTGCAGCGGTTGGTGAGGTCGATGGTCAGAACCGATCCGCGGCCGTGCGTAACCGTGCTCGACCCATGATTGTGAAGGCCCTTGTCGGCGTGGGCCCGGATATCGCGGCCGGGAAAAACGCGCTCGACATGTTCGAGGAAGGCGGGATCCATCGCCATCACATCCTCGAAGTGGCCGTGAATCGGGCAATCCTTTACCATCAGAATCTGGCCATCGCGTTCGATGATCTGCGCCTTAATTTCGCCGACCTTTTCGTTGCGCAGGATCTCGACCGGCACTTCGCCGTTGACGATCTTATTGCGAATTTCGGGGACGCACTTCGGACAGAGCGAGTCCGTGGTGCGCGGCCAGCCGAGTGGCGGCTTCTGCTTTTCCCACGATTTCAGGAGGGGTTTCTCGGACCATTTCGGAGTGAACGAAGGGTTCGGCTTGATCGAATTGATGGCGTTGAAGGCATGCCATCCGAATCCGGCCGCGACCGTGACTGCCTTTTCGACGTACTTGATCGGTTTGTGCATCGTTCGACTTCTCCTCTGGTGGGCTTACGCCGTTCTTTCAAGGTTAGATGCAGGCGCGAGACGATCCGAATCAAAATCACGGAACTGCGTCGGATTGGGGTCCAATGGGGCAAACTGGGATTGAATGGTTAAGCCCTTTTCAGAATGGGGATAAGTGAGCGCATAACTAGCCGTCTGGTCTGTGACTTAGCGGCCGAGTGCGGTTTCGAGCTGGCGGGTGTTGCGGCGCCCTGTCCGGTGCCCGATTTCGCTCGTTTTCGTGACTGGGTGGATCGGGGGCTGGCGGGCGAAATGCGCTATCTGACCGACCACCGGGCCGAGGTCCGCAGTGACCCGGCGAAGCTGTTACCCGGGGTGCGTTCGATCATTTGCCTGGGGCTGCTTTACGATGGACCCGAGCCTTATTCGACCGGGTTTTCGGATCCCGAGCGGGCTTGGATCGCGCGATACGCGTGGGGCGACGACTATCATGAAGCGATTCGGGCAAAGCTTGAAAGACTAGCTGGTAAGTTACTGGAAGTGGAGGCGTTCCGCTGGCGCGCATGCGTCGATACCGCGCCGCTCCTGGAGCGTTCCTTTGGGCGTGAGGCGGGGCTGGGCTGGATTGGGAAGAATACCTGTCTGATCAACCAACAGCTCGGGTCGTGGTTCTTTCTCGGCGAGTTATTGACCACGCTCGACCTCCCGCCGGACGCGCCCCCGCCGGATCGCTGCGGCACGTGCACACGCTGCATTGATGCCTGCCCCACGGATGCGATTATTCCTTCCGCGCAGGGTCAATTTGAACTTGATGCCAGGCTGTGTATCTCATACTTCACGATTGAGTTGCGCGCTTCTATTCCCGGCATAAATCGAGCTGCAATGGGGCACAATGTATTTGGCTGCGATATTTGCCAGGACGTCTGCCCGTGGAACAGTAAGTCGCCCCGAGTATCGCGGGAGCCCAGCCGCCTGTTCGCCCCGCCCCTGGAGCGGATGGCTGCGCTGACCGAGCCCGAGTTCAGACAGATGTTTCTGGGAACGCCGGTGACCAGAACCAAATACGCCGGATTTCTTCGTAACGTCGCCGTAGCCATGGGAAACGCGGATCTCGAGAAATTCCGTGCCCCGTTGGAGAAACTGGCCGCATCTGAAGATGCCCTTGTAGCCGAACACGCCCGCTGGGGACTAAGCCGATTGGGCGATGGCAGCGCCTGAAGATTTCACGAGCTTAGCCCCGATCCATACAGCCGGTGCAAAGAGAACAACCAGACTCAATCCGAACCAGTGCGGCACCGTGTTCCATAGCATGACTTGCGTACCGATTCCAATTACCTCGCCACACACGATCAGCGTGATCGCGTGCAGCATGGGTCTGGCCGGCGCGAGCCGCGCACAGAGCCACCCGCCAAAGAGCGAATAGACTGAGTCGGTGATCAAACTGATCGCGTAGTAATAAAGAGGCAGGATCGCCAGCGATTTAAAACCTGGGACGACCGCCGCGAAGATCTGGTCCGTGCCGAATACCAACACGCCGATCGCCACGTATCCCAGGATCACCGACGCGATGGTTCGCAGGATGCGCATTTCAAAAAATTATACGACCTAATCGTGGCGCAGCGCATTCATGGGCTGGATCGAAATAGCCCGCCGCGCCGGAAGCAGCGAAGCCAACAATGCCGCCGCGAGCAGCGTCGCAATCACCGCAACGAATGCCACCGGGTCCTTCGGATCCCATCCCGAAACATAGTTAGCGATCACGCGGTTCAGCGCCAGGCTACAGGCGAGCCCGATCAGAATGCCGATGATCATGAGCCGCGCGGTCATCCCGGCGACCAGGCGGAGCACGTCCGCTGTCCGCGCGCCCAAGGCGATGCGAATGCCGAATTCATGCGTGCGCCGCGCCACCACATATGAGACGACGCTGTAAAGGCCCGACGCCGCGAGCAGCAGCGCCACGCCGGCGAAGATGCTGAACAGCGTGGTGCTGAAGCGCGGATAGGCGGTCTGGTTCCGCATCCATTCGTCGAGGGTCTGGATCTGGAACAGCGGCTGGTCGGGATCCTCAGCGCGCACTTGCTCGCGAACCGCGTTCACGATCTTGTGCGGATCGCCGGGAGTACGGACCAGATAGATGGCGCCGGGCGGAGAAAGCAGCGTCCAGGGGACATAAATCGCGGGCTCGGGAGGATCGGTGAGGCCGCGATTGCGCACGGTGGTAACCACGCCGACAATCTCCACCGGTTGATCGGAGCCGGGCGGTTTGAGCACTTCGGGATGTCCCTTCAGATCCAGAATGGGGATGTGAATCTTCGCGCCGATGGGATTGCCGCCGGGCCAGTACTTGCGCGACATTTCCTCGTTGATCACGCCTACGCGCTGAGAGCGTTCCATCTCGGAGGGTGAAATCATGCGCCCCGAGAGCAGCGGTACCCTGAGCGCTCCAAAGTAATCGCCGCCGATCAGGCCAATGGAGGTCATCGTCGTGCCGGGGCTCCCCTTGGGGCGGCCGGGGATTTCGAAATCTCCCTGCAGGCTTACGAAGGGGGGCATGGCGGTAAGCGTGCCCGCCACTGAAACCAGGCCTGGTATGCTTTGCAAGCGGGTGAGCACGCGATTCAAATGTGCCGCGCGGGGGGCCCAATCCTTGTACGAGCCGGCCGGCAGATTCAGCTGTACGGAGAGCACATTGGAAGGGTCGAAGCCGAGGTGGGTCTCCGTCAGCGAGATGAAGCCGCGGATGGCGATGCCAGCGCCCACCAGAAGGACCATGGTCAAGGCGACTTCCACCACGATCAGGGCACTGCGCGTCTTACCGGCACGCGCGCTGCCGGCGAAACCGCGGCCGGTATCCTGCATGGCATCGCGGACGTCTGTCTTCGCGAGTTGAAATGCCGGGGCCATGCCGAAGAGGATTCCGGTCAGTACGGCAATGGCAAAAGTGAACAACATCACCGCGCCGTTCACTTCGATGGCGGCTTCGTGCGGCACCGAATATTGCGGCATGAGCGCCACCAGCAAAGGTACTCCGAGATAAGCCAGGCCGACTCCCACAATACCTCCGGCCAGCGAGAGCAGGACGGATTCCGTAAGCAACTGCCGCACGATCCTGTGACGCGCCGCACCTAAGGCTACCCGGACTGCGATTTCTTTCTGCCGTGCGGCGGCACGCGCGAGCAACAGGATGGAAACGTTACCGCAGGCGATCAACAGCAGGAAGCCGACGGCGGCGAGCAGGATCAGCAGCGTGCCCTGAAACTTGCCCAACAGCCAGTTGTTGAGCGTTTCCACCTGGAAGCGGAATTCTTTGGGATAGACGTTTTCCGGACTGCGTTGCAGGAAGCGCTCGGCCATGGCCTGCAGTTCCGCATTGGCGGCTTCGAGTTTGAAGCCTGGCCTGATGCGGGCCATGGTGGGAATGGTGTGGACCGGATCGGGAACCATGGCGAGGGGCACGTACACCTCGGCATCGTTCCAGGTAAACCTGGGTGGCACGACGCCGATCACGGTGTAAGGCTGATGATCGAGCTCAAGCTGCTTTCCGAGTACTTGTGGATCGCGATTGTAGTGGCTCTGCCAGAACAGGTAACTGATCACCGCGAGTCGCGGCGGCGTTTGCGGAGAAGGAATGTCATTGGGGGTGAAAGTGCGGCCGAGCAGCGCGGGAACGCCCATGAAATCGAAAGCATTGGGCGAGAAAGCGATGCCGCGGACCTGATCGGGAATGCCGCCTGTGGCGACGAAGGGCCGGACGTCCGCCAGGAACAAGTCTTCGAGCGTCTTACTGTTGTGCTGAATCTCCAGGAAATCCGGGACCGTGAAGGAGAGCCGCCCCGCCGGTTTTTGCTTTTCCGTGATTGCCGGGGCGATGATGCGGTCGGCATTTTTATATGGGTAGGGGTCGAGCAGAACCGCGTAGACCAGGCTGAAAATGGCCGAACTGGCGCCGATGCCGAGCGCCATGGAAGCGATGGCGATCAGCGAAAACGCGGGATTCTTGCGGAACAGGCGGCCTGTAAAACGCAGGTCCGTCCCGAGAGCGGTGAGTCCTGGCATGCAGAATAGACGCTCGACCCCCAGCAGTAGTTCGCAAAAATCGTAAAATAAACCGTGGAAATTCATGAGCGCATGCGCGCCGAATGGAACGCGCGGGCGCGTGAGGATGCGCACTACTTTGTCGCCTTCGGACGGCGCGATCAGGACGACGAGGAGTTCTTCGCGACCGGCGCCGATCTGGTGCGCGAACTGGAAGGTGAACTGAAACGGCTGCCGGCGGGTGTTCCCGCGGCGGAGCGCCGTGCGCTCGAGATTGGTTGCGGGCCCGGGCGTTTGATGCGGCCCATGAGCCGTCACTTCGGCGAAATCCACGGGATCGACGTATCGGACGAGATGATCGCGCGGGCGCGCGAGAAACTGCGCGGCGTCCCTCATGCCCATGTGCACCATGCGGGCGGAAGCGATTTGTCGATGTTCCTGGCGGAGTACTTCGATTTCGTGTACTCGTATGCCGTGTTTCAGCATATTCCCAGCGCGGAGGTGGTGTTTTCGTATTTGCGGGAGACGGTTCGCGTGTTGAAGCCCGGTGGAGTGGCGCATTTGCAAATCAATGGGCTGCCCAAGAGTTCCAGGGCATATACCACCTGGGAGGGGGTGCGCATCGGCGGCGATGAGATCCATGGGTTCACCCAGGAGCAGGGTGTGCGTCTGCTTGCGCTGACCGGAATCGATACGCAGTACATGTGGACCACCTGGCAAAAGCCACCAGCGCCTCCGAGCCGGGACCCGGACATCCCCTTCAGGGGTGCCGGCCGTGAGGGAGCGGACTGCTGTATCCGCGCCATTTCGAATGCGCTGTCATCCGAGCAGGCCGTCCCTTCGGGCGGCCGCCTCGCGTGCGCCGCGCTCTCCATCGAAAATCTGCCGGACACTTGCGATCTGAATTCGCTCGAAGCCTTTGTCGACGGCATACCCGGAACCGTCTGCTACATCGGACCTGCTGTGAACAATGGACTCTCGCAGGTGAACGTATTTCTTCCGAAGGGCGTGCGCACGGGGCTGCTGCCGGTGCGCGTTGAATGGCAAGGGCAGCGGTTGTGCCCGGATCGATACGTTCGTGTGATACTGCCCGGTCCGGCCGTGCCGCGATTGACTGCTTTGAGCGATGCGGTGAATTTGCTCTCGGCGCAGCATATCGGGAGTGGGCTGATCAAGGCGACAATCGAAGAGGTGGATGACATCAAGAGCTTCGATGCGCGCGTGGATGGCATTCCGGCGAAGGAGATCGAAACCTTCCGGACCGATCCATTGGCGGAGCGCTGGGAAGTGAATTTTCGCGTTCCGCGGAAGACGAGGCAGGGAGGGCACGTGCTGGAGATTCGGCTGGGGCGGCGGTTGCTGGCGCGGATGGGGATTATTTGTGCCGCACTGATGGCGGCCATCGGCTTACAGGCTCAGGGCACCGAGGCCGCTTTGCGCAAAGCTCTGGCGGCGAAGACGGGTTCCGTCACGCTGCCGCCGGGTGAGATCGAGATCGCGCGGGAGGTCGTGATGCCCACGGATGCGCACGATCTGGATATACACGGCGCCGCGAACACGACCATCAAAGCCGCCGCTGCGTTTCGGGGCAGGGCATTGCTGGTATTTCCGGCCGGGAAGAATATAAAAATCCGCGATCTTTCGCTCGATGGAAATCGCGACGCGGTGGGGCGCATGATCGGTCTGCCTCCGTCCGGCACGATGTTTTCGCGCTTCATGCCGAATAACGGCATCCTTGCCGAGGGGGTGGCCGGCCTCGAAATCGCGCAGGTGAAAGCGACCGGCATGGCGGGATTCACGGTCCTCGTCAATGGGGGACACAACGTGCGGATTCGCGAGGTTACGATCGGCGACAGCGGCGGCTTCAACGGGCAGCGCCGTAACAACGGAACCGGCGGAATCGCGCTGGAAGAAGGTACGACGGATTTTGAAATCAGCCGGTGCGTGCTGGGGACGATTCGCGGGAATGGAATCACAATGCGCTCCGTCGAGCGTGGGCGAGTTTTCGAAAACGAATTCATTGTGATGGCTCGGGACGCCTTTCAGGTAAACCAGGCGACGGCGGTGACCATCGAAAATAACAACGCCGCGCAAATGGGTTTTCCGATTGACGAAGTCGAGGCTCCCGGCGCGATCTGCATGCGGCTCGAGGGCTTCTCGGATGGTCGGGTGAAGGACAACACGTGCTCGGAAGCCGTGCTGGGCGCTATCTCCGTCGCCGGGACCCATAATGTGATCAGCGGAAATCACCTGATGGGATTGAATGCGGCGCATCGGGACGCGGCGGGCATTTATCTCGAAGCGGGCGCGAAGGACAACACCATCGAGAACAATGAAATCGCGGGTTTCGGCATGAGCAAGCAGTGTCTCGGCGCGGCGCCCGGGGTTGCGCTGACGGCCAACAAGGTGGTCAGGAACAGCTGCTCGGACGAGGTGTCCGTTGCGCGGCTGCTACCCGCGACACCGCGTTGACGAGCTTGCGCCACGGGATCTTCGACCAATCGTCCACCAGCAGCATTTCTCCATCGCGCCACGACGAATAGAACCAGCGCGACAGGATAGCCAGTTGTTCCACACGCTCGATGGGGCCGGCGCGGCGCTCGGGAACGGCGGCGGCGATTTCGCGTAAACGCGTGTCAAGTGAAACGGAGCGGCCATCGGCGGCGATGAAATCGAGGTGCGTGAAGCCCTGCCAATAGCCGTTGCGCAGCCAGCCGAGTTGCACGGCTTCGGGTTGCGCGGAGGGCGTTACGGCGACGGCATGCAGGCGCTCCACATCGCGGGCCATTTCATCCTGCAGGCCGAGCACTTCTTCGATACGGCGCAGGCGCTGGTGCATGAGAGCGGCGCCTTCGAAATCCATCTCGGCGCTGAGACGCTCGCGGGCGGTGGCGGCGGGATCGAGGAGCGAATGGCCGCTGGTGCGGAGGAACTCGGCCACACGCTCGGCCTCGCCGCGATATTCCTCGACGCCTACAGCTTGCTGGCAGGGACGGAGGCAGCGGCCCATTTCGCCATACATGCAGCCGGGGTGGTCGGAACTGGGCGCGAGATCGTCCTGGCAGCGGCGCAACTGGAAGAGATTAAGAAATTCGGAATCGAAGAGGGCGGCCGTAGAGCGATTGCGAAACGGTCCGAAAAAGATGTTGGGGGCGCGGCCGATGCGCGTTGTGATGTGCGTTCGCGGGAAGGGGTTGGAGAGCACCAGCTTCACGTAAGACGGGAGACGCAGGCGGATTTGCCGGCGGTAATCGGCGCCGAGGTGTTGGCGCGCCAGTTCCCACAGCAGGAGCTGCGATTCGAGGCGCGATCCGGTGAAGGCGTATTGAATGCGGGTGATCGTGCCGCGCAGGTTGAGCAGGCGTGAGGGCGTTCCGCGCGGCCCGAGGAGACGGTGCAGTCTGCGGCGGAGAACGTTAGTGCGGGCCAGGTACGGCTTACCTTCCGACGGCCAGAGCAGGAAGACGGCGGGGCGATTGGGGATGGCCTCGAGGGCGCGATCAAACTCGGTTTCGCTGGCGGGAATTTCGAGTTCGACGAGCATGGTTCTATGGTAGATTGCTCGTCAGTGATGCGGAATCAACGCCCTCTTGCCGTGACGATTCTCGCGTGGTTGTATATTGCGGTGGGTACGGGCGGTTTTGTCTCCCACCTGACCGACGGCGTGTGGGTCGAACTCGTCGAGCTCGCGGCGGTTATCGCTGGTGCGTTTATGCTGCGCGGCACGAATTGGGCGCGCTGGCTGGCAGTGGCCTGGATGGCATTCCACCTAATCCTGAGCGCCTTTCATGCGTTCCATGAGATCGCGGTTCACAGTCTGTTCCTTGCCGTGATTGCCTGGCTGGTTTTTCGTTCCGAGGCTGCGCGGTATTTTCGCGGTGCGCGAATCGACCCGCCATGAAGTAGCGGAGAGCGAGTTGAGTTTGGCCCAATCGTATGGTGCGATCCTCAAATGCGGACGCCGCCTGAAAGGCTCTATCGATCCGGGCATTTTTACCGCGGGCGCAGTCCTGTTTGTCCTGGCTGAACTCTGGCGCGACTGGTTCACGCCGAACACATGGGCAACCAGGTCTCGGCGATTTTTTCTCGTGGTCGTTTCATTGATCTTTATTGGAGCTTCATTCCGGGAAAAGTCGAAGTAGCTCTCGACGCGATACGCCGGCCATGCTTCCTGGGATAGTATTGTGGCATCCTCAGATGCGGACGCTCAAGCCAGTAGATGTGGTGATCGCCGGGGGTGGTTGGACCGGGCTTTTGATGGCCAAAGAGATCACCACGCGCACCTCGCTTTCCGTCGTCGTTCTCGAGCGCGGGCCGGGGCGGAAGATGATGGAATATGCCGCGGGAATGGACGAGCTCGATTACAACGTCCGCTACCGGATGATGCAGAATATCGCGGAGGAGACGGTCACGCATCGGCATTCGAGCGGCGATACGGCGGTGCCCGTGCGGCAGTATGGATCGTTCAATCCGGGCACCGGCGTGGGCGGTGCGGGCGAGCACTGGAGCGGCCTCGCGTACCGCTATCATCCGAATCAGTTCCGTCTGGCCACGCACTTGCGCGAGAAGCATGGCGCGCGCCTGCCGGAAAATATTGCGATCCAGGATTGGGGCGTTTCCTACGACGAGCTGGAACCTTACTATTGGCGCGCCGAGCAGATGATGGGAGTGGGCGGGAAGGCTGGGAATCTGCGTGGCGCGCGCGTCGAGGGCGGTAATATTTTCGAGGGCCCGCGGGGCGATGAGTATCCGAATCCTCCGCATCCGAACACCGATTTCACGGCGCGTGTGCGGCGGGCCGCGCTCGATCTGGGGTACCATCCCTATCCCATTCCGGCCGCCACGCTGAGCCGGAATTACCGGAATCCCGACGGCGTGGAGCGCTCCGGCTGCGCCTATTGCGGGTATTGCATGCGCTACGGGTGCATGATCGGGGCGAAGGCGCAACCTTCCAACACTTTGATGCCGGTGCTGGCGAAGGAGAAGAGCTTCACGCTGCGGACGGGTTGCCGGGCGCGCCGCGTGATGCATCGGGACGGCAAGGCGATGGGCATTTCCTATATCGACGAAGCGGGCCAGGAGACGGTGCAGCCGGCGAATGTGGTGGTGCTCTCTTCATGGACTTTGAACAACGTGCGTCTGCTGTTTCTGTCGGGAATCGGCGATCGGTACGATCCCGCAACCGGGAAAGGATCGCTGGGCAAGAACCTGACGCACCAGGTATGCGAGGGGCGGGAATTGTTTTTCGATACGGCGATGAATACGTTCATGGGCGCGGGCGGATTGGGAACGGCCATCGGCGATTTCGAGGAAGAAGACAAGCTGGATGCGGGCGTGTTTCGCGGCGGCGGGTTGCGCGGCGCGAGTTCCGGGGCTGGTCCGATTGCGTCGTTTGGGCGGCTGCCCGAGGAAGCGGAAGCGAACGTCGCACCGAACTGGGGCTCGGCATGGAAGAAGGCGGCCATCGAGTACTACGACAAGGCGGCGAGCCTGATGTTCGAGGGGGAGCACTTTTCGTATCGGCAGAATTTCATGGATCTCGATCCGGTTTATAAGGACAACTTCGACGATCCTTTGCTGCGCTTGACCCTCGACTGGACGGATCATGAAAGACGGCAGGCCGCCATGGCCACGCGCATTCAGGACGGGTTGATTCGCGTGCTGGGGGCGAAGCGCGGCGGTGAATTGCGCGGGGTAGGGAAGCATTATTCGGTTGTCTATTACCAGAGCAGCCATGTGCAGGGTGGCGCGATGATGGCTGCCGCGCCGGAAGCGGGTGTGATCAATCCGTTTATGCAGCATTGGGGCGTGCCGAACTTGTTTGTGCTGGGTGGGTCGGCGTTTCCTCAGAACGGATCGGGCAACCCTACGTTGACCTTGCTGGCGCTGACGTACCGAGCGGCGGATGCGTTTGTGGAGCGATATATTAAAAGGCCAGGATTGCTCGTATGAAGAGGATATACCGGCCGTCGATGGTTTTCTGCGTTTTCGTTCTGTGCCTGCTGGGCGAGGCAAATCCGTCGAGCGTTCTGACGGGGCGATCGGCTTTCGTGACATCGAGCGGGATCAAGCCGGGCACATTCCGCAAGATCACGACCGCGGATCTGCCGAAGCCGTTCATGACGGAATCCGCCACGCTGCGGTCGCGCATCGTACCGAGACCCGCCGGGATGTTGCCCCAGACGCTGGCGGGGTTCCATGTGAATCTGTTCGCGGAGGGCCTGATGATGCCCCGCGTGATCCGCGTGGCTCCGAACGGCGATGTCTTCCTTGCGGAAACCCAGGCGGGGCAGGTGCGGGTTTTCCGTGGCATTACGCCCGACGGCAAGGCGCGCGAACTTTCCGTCTTCGCCACGGGACTTCATGAACCCTACGGGATGGTCTTCTATCCGGCGGGGGCGAATCCGCAATGGCTTTATGTGGCGAATACCGATTCGGTAGTGCGCTATGCCTACAAACCAGGCGACCTGAAGGCTTCGGGGAAGTCCGAGACCGTCATCGCGCAGCTTCCTTCCAGCCGTCCGCGCGATGAGGTGGCGTGGCGCGCCTACGATGCCGCGGTGATCGCGGGGAAACCGGTTCCCGATCATGGGCACTGGACGCGGGATCTGGCATTTTCGCTCGATGGCAAGCGGCTGTTCGTCGGCGTGGGATCGGCGTCGAATCTGGACGATCCGGACGACCACCCGAGCGAGACGCACCGCGCGAATATCCTTGAATACACGCCGGAAGGCAAGTTCGTGAAGGTATATGCTTCGGGGATTCGCAATCCTTCAGGCATCGCGGTCGATCCGGCAACCGGCGAGTTGTGGTGCTCGGTGAATGAACGCGATGGGCTGGGTGACGATCTGGCTCCCGACTACATCACGCACGTGGAAGAGGGCGGATTTTATGGATGGCCGTGGTATTACCTCGGCGGCAATCCGGATACGCGGTTGAACGGGAAGCATCCCGAATTGAAGAGCAAGACGATCGTGCCCGACGTGCTGCTGCAATCCCATTCGGCTTCACTACAGATGACTTTTTACGATGGCAGGCAGTTCCCGGCCGAGTATCGCGGCGATATTTTCGCCAGCCAGCATGGTTCGTGGAATCGGCAGGTGCGGTCGGGTTATGAAGTAGTGCGGGTGCCGCTGAAAAATGGGAAGTCGAATGGTGTGTATGAAGATTTCCTGACTGGCTTCCTGACTTCGAACGGAGATGTGTGGGGGCGTCCGGTGGGGGTGGCGACGGCGCAGGATGGATCGCTGCTGGTTTCCGACGATGGGTCGGGTTCGGTCTGGCGGGTCAGCTATTCGGGCAAGTAACTTGAAGTCCGGTTACTCAGTTGCACCAACGTTATCGCAAACCTGACAGGAGGTGTGTCGATGCCCGTTTCTATCCGCGTTCTGATCGCCCTGACCGTGGTGGTTGCGATCCTTGCCGTATATCGAAAATTCGTAGCACGCAACGAAGACGATGTCGTTCACCTGACCGATACGTCCGGCCAACTGGTTACAAATCAACTGAAGACGGCGCGTTCGCTGCGGTTCGTAGATCGCCTGGGGGTCGGATTCACCATCGCCACCGGGATTTACGCGATCGTATTACTCGCGCTGTATCTGTATACGGGGTTCGCTCACCCACCGAGCACGTGAGTTAAAACGCGCAGGGTGGGTGATTCATCAGGGCGTGAGCGCGCACTGCGCCCAGCTATTTGGTGATGGTTCCGCAGGCGATGCGGTCGCCGGCGTTACCCGAGGGGTCGCTCATCAGATCGTCCGCCTTGGCGTGGATCATCAGGGCCGTGCCGCCGTTGGCAAACAGCGAATTGGCGCCGTCGCCCAGTGTGACGGCCGAATTGGTGACGGTCAGTTTGGCCGTGCCGTTCGGTTTCACGGTGAAATTCGCCATGTCGCCGGCGTGCGGCTTGGGGGTCATGGGGTTATTGATGCCGTGATGCGCGCTGGTCGGGTTGAAGTGGCCGCCCGCGGTGGTGAATGCCGGGCCTTCGCACTTCGCGGCCGCGTGGAAATGAAGGGCGTGGTCGCCAGGGGGGAGCCCTTTCAGGTTCAGAGCGATCTTTACGCCGGCGCCACCCGGTCCGTCGGAGATTTTGGCCGTTCCAACGTCCTTTCCAGTCCCGTCCTTCAAGGTGACGGTCACCGGCTTGTTGGCCGCAAAAAGCGCGGCTACAAACAGCCCGGTCAGGGAAACAGCGATCACTCGTTTAGTCATGGTGCGTTCCTCGTCTAAAGTTAGTGTAAAGTGCGTGCAACCTGCGATTATATACGGTCAGTTGGCGCGGCGCTTCACATTTCTCAAAACCACCGGCAGGGCGGCGTAGTTCTCCAGCGCGAACGTCTTCGCGGCGTCGTCGACCACGATATTCCCGGTCGGCGAAATCTTCCCTTCGCCCTCGCCCCGCGCATTTACGCGCAGCTCGATGAGCGAGAATTCATACTTTGTCGCGGCACCCGGCCCGACGGGCTTCCATGAATTAACAAACTCGCCCAGACGCCGGTCGGTGATCAATATGATGCGCTCTCTGCCATCCTGCTCAGGGATGCGGACCGCGTAGCGCAGCGAATATCCGACCGATTCCGAGGACCACAGGTCTCCCACGGCGGGAGCTTTGTCGAGCGCGGCGGCGAGCGCACTTTCGGGTGTCTGGTGGGCAGGCGGGGCGGCGGCCGCGGCACCGCGTCCGCCTCGTCCCCCCCGTCCCCGTCCGGCGTCCGGAGTTATGGCTTCGACAGCGGGTTTGGGCGAAGCGGGAGCAGGCGGGTTCGGAGTGTTCCACGCCGCAAGCAATGGATCGCGCTCAGCATCGGTGGACCAGTTGCGCACTACGATCTGGATGGGCTCGCGAGCGTTATTGACGTTCTCGGTGGTTGCGGTAAAGATCGCCACGGGCTTGGCGGCCGGTGCATCCGCCGCTGCCAGAACTGCGGCGAGGACGACACCAGTCAGCACAACGGCTGCGCCGCGGCGCACCTGAATCACGCGGGACCGGGCCTTGATTTCGTAAAACTCGTTCATTATTTTGTCCTTGTTCATGGCTATGCGCTGTAATTCTACACCGCGATGGCGACCCGATTAGTTCCTCTTCGCCCCGGCCTTGCCGCCGGCTCGCCGCTTCGGTGGTCCTTCTTTCGCCTCCTTCATCCACTTCGGAGGGCGTCCGCGCCGGGGGCCTTTGCCCGCCGCGACGCGTTCCAGCGCCACAATGCTGATCTTGACCGCATCGAGTTGCTCGTGGAGTTCCCGCAGGATGTTGGGAAGGTCCATGTATTCTCCCTTTGGCCCCAAGCGCGGCACCTCAGCGCTATCGAGGCCAATTCATTTCTCTGGTGCGCCCGGAGTGATTCGAACACCCGACCTACTGGTTCGAAGCCAGCCGCTCTATCCAACTGAGCTACGGGCGCACATTCTGAGTGGCGATTCACACCGAGTGTAACATCATCCCCCCGGCGTGGCCCTGGCGCACGGTATCCTGATCGCGTGATGAAAACCGCTGGGAAGAAGCCGGAAGAGACGGAAGTGAAAATCTCCGTGGAGGATGCGGCGAAGACCCGCGCCCTGCTGCGCGCGATCGGGTTTCGCGTCGTCAGGCGGCGCGTATTCGAACAGAACATCGTGCTCGACGACGCGGCGGGATCGCTCAAGGCGCGCAATCTGCTGCTGCGCGTGCGCACGGCCGGGAAGATCGTTACCTGCACCTTCAAGGGCCAAGAAATGCCCGGCCCTTACAAGCGCCGCGAAGAACGCGAATTTCATGCCGACGATCTCACGGAATGCCTCGCGCTGTTCCGGGGCATCGGTTACACCACCGCGCTCCGCTACGAAAAATACCGGACTGAATTCGGGCGCCGGAGTGGCACCGGGGAAGCCGAACCCGGCGTGGCTACGCTGGACGAGACGCCGATCGGCATCTTCATGGAGCTGGAAGGCCCGGCGCGCTGGATCGACCGCACCGCCAAAGAACTCGGATACTCCCGCGCCGACTATGTTCTCTACAGCTATTCGACGCTTTTCGCCATATGGTGCGCCGAGCGCGGGATCGAATCGAACGATATGGCGTTCAGTTCCCGTCGCTCACGATGACGACGGGGTCGTCGACGATCAGTCCGCTGTCGAGCGAGACGGTCACCGCGTAGTGGTAAGAACCGGGGGTCGCCACGACAACCGCCTCAACGGTTTCAGTACCCCTCCGGGAATGAAACCCGACCTCGACAAAGGGTGAATCCGCCTTGAAGAGGACGGAATAGTTGCCGTGGTCGCAGCGCCAGCTGACGCGGTCGCCTTTGCGAACCACGATAGTGGCGGCGTTCTGGCCGTCGGGCCTCGCGTACATGAACCCGCCTCCGCTGATCTGAATGTGTACCAGGTGCTTTTGAGGTTGTAATGCCGGCGTCATTTTCTCTCCTTTGATGGCGCGGTAAGCGCACGATATGCCGGGTCGGCGCGCAGCGATGCCAACTCCGGATCTCTTTCTGCAAAACTGATCGAATAGCCCGAGCCGATGGCGGCACGAAGGGCGGCCAGACTCTGTTTCTTCCGGCCGGCGAGTTCAAGCACCAGCGCCGAGCTATAGAGCACCGAAGGGTCCCGCGGCGCGAGGCCGAGGGCCGTGTGGATGAGTTCTTCGGCTTCGGGCATTTGGCCGGCTTTGGCGTGGTACACAGCAGTCTGGCTCAGCAGTGCGGCGTCGTTGGGGGTGACGGCCAGTTGCGCGGCCGCCAGTTCGATCGCCTTCGAGTATGCCATGGACGCATCCTTTTCGCGGCCCCGTGTCCATTTGTAAGCGTCGCCCAGATTGCCCCAGATAATGTCCGCGTGCCGCTCGCTGCCGCTCAGCGCCGCGGCTTTTTCGAGGACGGGAATGGCGTCCGCGTAACGCCCGGTGTAGATGTAAAGCGTGCCGAGATTCGAGTAGACGGAACCCCGCGGCCGCAGGTCGATGGCTCGGCGAAAGCTGCTTTCCGCTTCCGCCCACTCGCCGCGGGCCATCTGCACGCCGCCCAGATTGCGGTACACGACATAGTTGTCGGGCGTCAGCGTGGCGGCTTTATGGAGAGCCTGCTCGGCTTCCTCATAGCGGCCGCGTTCGTTAAAGAACACGGCAAGGTCGTTGTATCCGAGCCAGAAATTGGTGCGGTACTGGATGGCCCGGCGATAGGTAGCCTCGGCCTCGTCCGGCTTCCCGGCGGACACCAGAGCGTTGGCCAGTTCGCGGCAGGCTTCGGCATTGACGGGATCGCGCTCGAGCGCCATGCGCAACTGCCGGATGCCTTCCTCGACTTGTCCCAGATGCACGGCGATGGCTCCCAAAGTAATGTGCGGCGCATCGAGGCTTTCGTTACGCGCAAGCGCCTGAATGGCCGCGTCGCGGGCGTGGTCGAGATCCTGCTGGTCGTGCCCGGCCACGTATTGCTGCCAGTAAGCGGCGCTCAAACCCGCATACGCCAGTGCATAGGAGGAGTCCACATCGATCGCTTTGTGAAAAGACGCAATGGCGAAGCCGAGGTTGCCGGCCTGATCCCAGCGCTGCAGGTAGCCATTGCCGAGCACATAGTAATCGTAGGCGCTCGACGTATGCGTGTTCTCGGCGTGCAGCTTGTTCAGGGCGTTCGGATCGGGAGAAATGCGCAGCAGCCCGGCGGCCTGCGCCAGCACTTTATCCTGCAGCGGCGCGTTCGATGTATTGGTTGTCACGGCGGCGGAGCGAAGCGTTTTGCCCGACGCCGTATCGACCACTTCGAGGACGACACGGAAGACGCCCGAAGGCTGGCGGGCAACCCTGCCGGCAAGAACTATGGGGATTCCGAAAACGCGCCATGCATCGGCGGGGGCGGCGACGCGGTTTCTCGCCAGATCGTTGGCCGGCACCACGTTCGCGCCCAGACTGGCCAGCCGGTCCGCCACGATGCCGGCGAGCCCGTTGCCGAAGGCCGCGTCTTCCGCGTTCCCCGACGGCGCGGTAAAGGGGAGCACCGCCAACTGCGCTTCCATCGGCGGCGCCGTTCCCCGCGAATTCCGCCAGAAACCGAACCATTCGGAGCTGAATATCAGAGCGCCGCAGATGGCCAGAGCGGCCACGACAGCGACAGCGGAAATTGCCATCTTCCTCCCCCGGGGTGATGGCGCACGCGTCGCAACTCCCGTCAGTGATTGCGTGACGCCCGAGTGGTTGAGTTCGACGGTCGGGGCGCAAGTCAAATCGAGCGCGCGAAGATCCCGTGCGAGATCGCCTCCGGTTTGGTAACGCTCGGCGGGGTCTTTGGCGAGCAGTTTCAAGACGACGCGGTCAAGGTCCGGCGGGGCGTCGGGGCGCAACGCGGCAAGCGGCGCCGGCCGATCGTTGAGGATGGCGTGCAGGGTAGAGAGCTCATTCGCACCGGTAAACGGACGCTGTCCGGCCACCAACTCGTAGAGCACGATCCCGAGCGCGAAGAGATCGCTGCGCGGGCTGGTTTCATTGCGCAGAGCCTGTTCCGGCGCCATGTAGGCGGCCGTTCCGACAGTCGTCCCGTCGCGCGTGATTTCGGAAGCGTGGGAGGATTTCGCGAGGCCGAAATCCGTGATGCGCAGCGTGCCGTCGCCGGTGAACATCACGTTCTCCGGCTTGATATCGCGGTGGACAATACCTTTGCGGTGCGCATGCCCGAGACCATCGGCCAGCTGGATGCCGAGCAGGACGGCTTCCGCCAGAGGGAACGGCTGGCCGCCTGCGCGACACTTGCGGATACGCTCGCGCAGCGTGCCGCCTTCCAAAAATTCGAGCACCAGAAAGCGCCGGCCGTGGTCCTCATCCATGGCGTGGATGGTGGCGATGTTGGGGTGGTTGAGGGAGGAAATGGCGCGCGCTTCGGCTTCGAAGCGCAGGATTTTATCGGGGCTCGCGGTAATCTCCGCGGGCAGAAACTTGAGGGCGACGAAGCGATGCAGCGAAAGGTCGCGAGCCTTGTAAACCACGCCCATGCCGCCCTCGCCGAGCTTCTCGACGATCTCGTAATGAGTAACGGTGGTGCCCATGTTCATGGCGCGCTGCCTTTTATAGTACGCGCACCGTGGCGTGCCGTGCGCCGTGAGCTAGCGGGTCTGCAGCTGAATCAGGCGCTCGTTGTTCTGCGAGGCTGCCGGGGGCGCCGGAATGGTCTGCGGCGCGCGCCAGAAATCCATGTAGGACGTGTAATGCACGCAGGCTACGGTGCAGCGCGGCGCGCAGCCCTTTTCGGTAATAAACTCGCGGCGGATATCGTCCCGGGTATATTGCGCCAGCGGTTTGGCCGGATATCCGCGCTGCTGCGAACAGTAATGCACCAGGCCGTCCTCGCAGATATAGAGGTAACGCGCGCCGGCCCGGCACTTCCACTTGTTTTCCACGCCGTGCGCAATGTTTTCCTGAAAGTAATTCAGGCGGGCGTAGTTCTTCTTGCCCATGTCGCGCACATGCCGGTAGATGCTCTGTTCTTGCTCCGAGAGCGGCTGCAATTGGCCGTCGCTGTCGTGAATGATGCCGACGGTCGAAGTGAAACCGAGTTCGACCGCGCGCTTCGCCACCACGATGGCATCGTGCGGGTGGTGAATGCCGCCCCCCACCACGGAGTTGATATTGACGTGGAAGTCCGCGTATTCGGCGAGTAGCTGCAGGCGGTGATCGAGCGTCTTGAGGCTCTTTTTCGATACGTCGTCGGGCTTGACGTTGTCGATCGAAATCTGCATGTGATCGAGACCCGCGCGATTGAGACGGTGGATACGATCGGCGTTCAGCAGATAGCCGTTGGTGATCATGCCGCAGAGCGCGCCGGTTTTACGAATATGGGCAACCAGATCGTCGAGGTCCGGATGAAGCAGAGGCTCGCCGCCGCTGAAGGAAATGATGCTGGTGCCGAGGGCGCCGAGCAAATCGATGCGGCGCATCATTTCGCCGGTGGGTACGGGCTTTGAGAAATCGTCAAATTCGTTGCAGTATGTGCAGGCCAGATTACAGCGGCGGGTGGGAATAATGTGGGCCAGCACCGGGTGGTCGACCGACCGAATCCCGTCGGCCAGCATGCGCCATTCGCGTACACGGCGACGGGCGGCGATCAGATCTCTCCTCAACCGGGTTTTAAGCGTCGGCATAGACTGGGGAAAGCACTATTAGAACACACTGTTGGATGCCCCGAAAGAAGTTTTGGATGCGCTCAGATCCCCTCGAAAATGGCGGAAACCCGGATGCTGACGCCGGGGAACAGGGCGGGGAATTCGAGGTGATCCTGTTCGGTCAATTCGCGCCATTCGTGGGCCGTACAAACGGTGATGGTCTTGAGATCGGGTAGGCGCAGCAGACGGCATGCGCGCCGTTTTTCAGGTAGGCTGAGATCTTTCCCGGAAGAATCCATGGCTTGTCGCTGATGGCTACTTCGATGGGGATTTCGGGCGCTCCATTGGTTGGGGAGTTGCCTTTCCGATTCGTCAGGCGTTCCGCCCTTATGATGGCGACGTCGGGCGTGGTCGCGCTGAGGCCAGCCACGCGGAAACTGTGTTCGAGGAATTCATCCGCGGTCATCGGAGCGACGATGGGCCAGGTTGCCGTCACAATACCCACTATAGCTAAAAAGAAAAGCCGCGAGCCGGTTTCGCGACCAGCCCGCGGCTTCGGTATTTCAATCTGCGTGAGTGCTACTCGTCGCCTTCTTCGGGCTCGCGGCCTTCCTTCTGAGCCTTGAGACGTTCTTCCTTACGCTTGGCGCGTTCGGCCGCGCGCTTGACCAGCTCCGATCCAACCAGTTCCAGCATGGCCAGTTCCGCCCCATCGCCCTTGCGGGGTCCGAGGCGCGTGATGCGCGTGTAGCCGCCGTTACGCTGGCCGAAGCGGGCGCCCAGCGTGTCGAACAGCTTCTTCACCGATGCGGGCGTGGTGAGAAACGATGCGGCCTGACGCCGGGTATGCAGCGAATCGCGCTTGGCGAGAGTGATCATCTTCTCGACCATCGGCTGGATCGCCTTGGCCTTCGGAACCGTGGTGATGACCCGCTCTTCGAGGATCACGCTGGTCGTCAGGTTTTTGAAAAGGCTGTTGCGCGCCCCGACGTCCCGCTTAAGTTTTGCATTGCCGAATCGATGTCTCATTTGCCTGAACCTTCTTGAGTTATGCGAACTGCTCGTCGTCCGGAATATCTTCCGGAATACTTCCCGGAGCCGGCGGCGGCGGAGCGATCAGACGGCCGTGCGCGTCGGGTTTCATGCCGAGCGCCAGGCCCATCCCGTGGAGAATTTCCTTGATTTCGTTGAGCGACTTGCGCCCGAAGTTCTTGGTGCGAAGCATTTCCGATTCCGACTTCTGCACCAGCTCGCCGATGCTCTGGATGCCGGCGTTCTTGAGGCAATTGTAGGAGCGGACCGAGAGTTCCAGCTCTTCCACGCTGCGGTTGAGCTGATCGCTGATGCGATCCATGCTGCGCTCGGCCGGCTCTTCGGTGGCTTCGGGAAGCTCTTCGAAGTTGATGAAGATCGTCATGTGATCCTTCAGCAACTTGGCGGCGTGCCCGATGGCGTCCTGCGGTGAAATGGCGCCGTTGGTCCAGACTTCGAGCGTTAATTTGTCGTAATCGGTCATCTGGCCGAGGCGCGCGGCTTCGACCGAGAAGTTCACCTTGCGCACCGGCGAATGCACCGAATCGATCGGAATGAATCCGATCGCCAGGTCTTCGTCGAAATTCTTATCCGCGCTGACGTAGCCGCGGCCCAGCTTGAGGCGCATCTCGATATCGAGCTTGCCACCCTCGCTCACGGTGGCGATGTGCAGATTGCGGTCGAGCACTTCTACGTCGGCGTCGGTCTGGATCTGTCCGGAGAAAATCTCGCCGGATTTGTCGGATACGAGCCGAACTGTCTTGAGCCCTTCGCCCATCACCTTGAATGGGACCTGCTTGAGGTTCAGGATGATGTCGGTAGCGTCTTCCACGACGCCCGGGATGGGGCTGAACTCGTGATCCACGCCTTCGATGCGGATTGCCGTGATAGCGGCGCCTTCGATGCTCGACAGGAGCACGCGGCGCAGCGAATTGCCGATTGTGGTACCGAAACCGCGCTGGAACGGCTGGGCGGTGAATTGCCCATAGCGTTCCGTCAGAGTCTCGGTGTTTGCGACCAGACGTTTGGGTTTTTGAAAGCCCTTGAACATACGTTGTTTTTACTCCAATAACGGCCTGGCTTTTTCTCAATCCGCGCAGGCCGTTTTCTACTACAAAACTTACTTGCTGTACAACTCGCCTACTTGCTGTATAACTCGCCTACTTGCTGTATAACTCGCCTACTTGCTGTATAACTCTACGATCAATTGTTCGTTGATGGGAATCTGCGTCAGCTCGTCGCGCCTTGGGGTGCTGTTGATGCGGCCCTTCAGATTTTCGCGATCCACATCCATCCAGCCCGGGGAGGGGGCGTGGGCCGTGGCTTCACGGGCCGACAGGATGGCGGCGTTGTCCTTGCTCGATTCGCGCACTGCAATCTCGTCGCCCGGCTTCACCTGGAACGAAGGAATATTGACCTTGCGCCCATTGACCTGGATATGGCCGTGGCGGACGGTCTGGCGCCCCTGCGAGCGGCTGGTGGCGAGGCCCATCCGGTAAATCACGCTGTCGAGACGCCGTTCCAGACTGGAGAGCAGGTTCTCGCCCGTGATGCCTTTCATCCTGACAGATTTCTCGAACGTGATGCGGAACTGCGCTTCGAGCACCCCGTAAATGCGCTTTACTTTCTGCTTTTCGCGCAGTTGCAGACCGTAGCCGACCAGCTTGGCTTTCCGATCTTTTCCGTGTTGTCCGGGAACGAAGTTACGGCGTTCGATGGCGCACTTCTCGGAGTGGCAGCGCTCGCCTTTCAAAAATAGTTTCATGCCCTCCCGGCGGCAAAGCCGGCAAACAGGCCCTCTGTAACGTGCCAAATAATTCTCCTTACTCTGTTGTCACGTGCGGTTTACGGCCTCAGCCTTCGTCCCGCTTAAAAAAATGAACAGGCTTGACCACCGGCGAAGCCGAACTGTCAACCTTATCCTGGATAAGGCCGACCATGCGTCTGCGTCCCCGGTCACGCCTGTTCCACATTACACTCTGCGTTTCTTCGGCGGGCGGCATCCATTGTGCGGAATCGCCGTGGTGTCCCGAATGGTGCGCACATCGAGGCCGGCCGTCGCCAGCGCGCGTACCGCCGACTCGCGTCCCGACCCCGGACCGCTGACCCGAACCTCCACCGACCGCAATCCCACTTCATTTGCCTTGTTGGCAGCCGTCAGAGCGGCCTGCTGCGCTGCGAACGGGGTACCTTTGCGCGAGCCGCGGAAACCGAGCGAACCGGCGCTCGACCACGAGACCGTGTTGCCTTCCGGATCGGCGATAGTTACGATCGTGTTATTGAACGTTGCCTGAATATGCACGATGCCCACATGGACAATGCGCTTTTCCTTCTTTTTGAAGGCCTTCTTCTTGGTCGCCTTCGCGGGTGCTTTAGCCATTTTAGGTCTTGGACGTCGCTTTCTTCTTATTGGCCACGGTGCCCTTGCGCGGTCCCTTGCGGGTGCGTGCGTTGGTGTGGGTGCGCTGGCCGCGTGTAGGCAGGCCGCGGCGATGGCGCAGGCCCCGGTAAGACGCCATTTCGATGTGGCGCTTGATGTTGAGCGAAACTTCCTTGCGGAGATCGCCCTCGACCGACCCCTCGTCTTCGAGGATCTGGCGGATGTGGTTCACCTCGTCCTCGGTCATATCGCCGATCTTCTTTTCGGGATCGACCCCGGCCCGGTGCAGCAGGCTCTTGGCGCGAGTCCGGCCGATTCCGTAAATATAAGTGAGTCCGATCTCAGCCCGCTTCTTCGGTGGCAGATCGACGCCCGCAATACGTGCCATATCTTATGTCTCTTCCTTAGCCTTGACGCTGCTTATGTTTCGGGTTGACGCAAATGACCCGCACCACGCCCTCGCGGTGGATCAGTTTACACTTATCGCAAATCTTTTTAACCGACGCGCGAACTTTCATTGTCCTATACGACCTTCTTTACGATTCGACCCCGCGTGAGATCGTGTTCGGCGAACTCGACTTCCACGCGGTCGCCCGGCAATAACCGGACCCAATTCCTTTGCGCCGCTCCAGCCCCGTGGGCCAGTACCTGCGACTTGTTACTTAATTCCAGCCGGTACAACAGGGCCGGCAATTCTTCCACAACTGTAGCCTCAACCAATGTGGGATAGGCGCTTCCGCCTGTCCATTCGTTGGTTTTCACGGCCGCGTTAAAACCCATGGCCCGTTATTCGTCACCGCCACGCAATGCTCGAAATGAGCCGAGTACGACCCATCCTTCGTCACTGCCGTCCACTTATCCTTCAAAACCTTCGCCTCGGGCTTGCCGGCATTCACCATGGGCTCGATCGCCAGCACCATGCCCTCGCGCAGCCGGGGATTCTCGTTGCGCCGGTCCACATAATTCGGGATCTGCGGCTCTTCATGCAACTGCGTCCCGATGCCGTGCCCGACATACTCCCTGACGATCGAGAACCCGTTATCCACCACGTGTTGCTCGACCGTCCCGCAGATATCGAACAGCCGGTTACCTTCCCGCACCTTATCGATGGCCAGTTCGAGCGAGTCTTCCGTCACTTTGAGAAGCTTCTTCGCCTGTTCGCTCAACTCGCCCACGCCCACCGTCAGCGCCGAATCGCCAAAATACCCATCGAGCGACACGCCTGTATCGATCGAAACAATATCGCCCGGCTTCAAAATCCTCTTCGGGTTGGGCATCCCATGAACGATCTCGTCGTTCACCGACGTGCAAAGCACGTATCGATACCTCTCACCCGCGGCCTGTACGAAGTAATTCTTGAATGCCGGTTTGGCCCCCGCATCCTCCATCATCTTCACCGCCGCCAATTCCAGTTCCCAGGTGGAAACGCCATCCTGGACCATCTCCCCCAGGGAGTGCAGAATGTTGTGGACGAGTAGGCCGCTGCGGCGCATTTTTTCCAGCTCCGACCGCGTCTTTCGTACAATCACTGCGCCAACATCCCCTTCTCGACCACCAACCCGCTCAGCATCGATTGAACATGCTGAAAAACCACTTCCGGCCGGTCCCGGCTCGCGTCCACTTCAAACAACCGCTTGCTGGTCGCGCGGAAGAACTCGATCAACGGGCGAGTATTCGCCTCGTACTGAGCGAGCCGTTCCCGGACCACGTCCTCCCGGTCATCGTCGCGCACCACCAAAGCCGTCCCATCCAGATCGCAGATGCCCTCGGTTTTTGGGGGGCGGGAAACGGCGTTATACAGAGTGCCGCACTTCGGACACACACGTCGGCCCGCCATGCGCGAGATAATTATATTGTAATCAACAACAAGGTGAATTACCACCTCTTCGGCTCCGACCGAGGCCAGAAGCCGCATCATTTCTTCCGCCTGCTCGGGGGTTCGGGGGTACCCGTCCAGGATAAAACCACGCGCGCAATCGGGTTTCCGAATGCGTTCATAGACCAATTTATTGACCAGATCGTCCGAAACCAGCGATCCGGCGCGCATCCGGCTCTCGATCGCCTTCCCGATTTCGGAACCCTGGCGAATCTGCTCCCGCAGCATATCTCCCGTCGAAATCTGCGGAATTCCCAGCCACTCGACGAGGAACTTCGATTGCGTCCCTTTGCCCGATCCGGGAGATCCGAACAGGACTATCGCCAGGGGATGGGCCGCGGCCGGCGCAGCGCCGTCCAGGGAGGCCGTCGCCATCAGGACGAACTGCGGCGGCCGCGAATGCGTCCCGCCCGCGGCGTAAACCCTTCGTAATGGCGCATAATGAGCTGCGCCTCGATCTGGTTGATCGTGTCCATGGCCACGCCCACCACAATCAGCAGCGACGTGCCGCCGAAATAGAAATTAACATTGAGGCCGTTCAACAGGACCCGCGGAAAATGCTGATCGATGAAATCGCCGATCAGCGGCAGATGCTGCAGATGGATTCCCGAGATCATGATGCTCGGAATCAGGCACAGAATCGACAGGTAGATGGCGCCGACGAACGTGATCCGGGTCAGGATGGTGTTCATATAGTCGGACGTGCTGCGGCCCGGCCGGATGCCCGGGATAAATCCACCGTACTTGCGCATGTTATCGGCCGCTTCGTTGGGATTGAAAATAATCGAAACGTAGAAGAAGCAGAAGAAGATAATCAGCGCCACGAACATCACGATATACATCGGCTCGGCATACTTGATGGAGCCGAGGATGCTGCTCAGCCACGCGTTGTTCTTCACAAACGGCGTAGTGGAGATGGTCTGCGGAAAGGCCAGGATCGAAGACGCGAAGATAACCGGAATCACTCCGCCGGCATTCACCTTGAGCGGCATGTGCGTCGATTGCCCTCCCATCACGCGCCGCCCGATCACGCGCTTGGCGTATTGCACCGGGATGCGGCGTTCGCCCATCTCGACCAGCACAATGAAGCCGACGACGGCGACCATCATGACCAAAATCGCGACCATCTCGAAAACGTTCCATTCGTGCGTGACGAAAACGTTGGTGTAGATATTGCCGATGGCGTTGGGTAGACCCACCACGATCCCCGTGAATATGATCAGCGACATGCCGTTGCCGATGCCGCGCTCCGTAATCTGCTCGCCCAGCCACATGATGAAAGCCGTGCCGGTGGTGAGCGTCAGGATGGTCATCAGGACGAATCCGATGCCGGGGTGAATTACGAATTGCCCGGCGCCCTGCAGGCCGATGGCGATGCCGAACGACTGCGCAATGCCGAGGCCGACCGTCAGGTAGCGAGTCCACTGGGTGATTTTGCGCCGCCCCAGTTCGCCTTCCTTCTGCAGCTTTTCGAGCGTCGGAACCACCACGGTCAGCAGCTGCAGAATGATCGACGACGTGATGTACGGCATGATGCCCAGCGCGAAAATGGACAAGCGCCGGATATTGCCGCCCGCGAAGAGATCGAAGAAGCCGAAGATCGAACCCGATTGCTGATTCAGGAAGTCGGTCCAGCGATTGACGTCGATTCCAGGCGTGGGGATGTAACTGCCCAGCCGGTAAACCGCAAGCATGGCGAACAGGAACACGACCCGCTTGCGGAGGTCCGGAATGCGGAAAATATTTGCGATGGCTTCAAACAGTTTCATGCGCGCCTCACCCTGGAACTAAGCAGCCGCTCCGATCACTTTAGCCTGGCCACCGGCTTTCTGAATTTTATCGGCGGCGGATTTCGAAAAAATATGCGCCTCGACTGCAATGCTGCGCGTGATGTCGCCGGTGCCGAGGATTTTCAGGCCGTCGCCCAGCTTCTTGATTACGCCAAGTTCGATCAGCCGGTCCACGTTGAACGTGTCGCCAGGAAGCTTTTCGAGGTCGCGCAGATTGACGATGGCGAATTGCTTCTTAAAGATATTGGTAAAACCACGCTTGGGGAGACGGCGATGCAGCGGCATCTGGCCGCCCTCGAAGCCGCGCATGATGCTGTAACCGGAGATGGCCCGGGCGCCTTTGTGTCCTCGGGTCGAAGTCTTGCCCCGCCCGGAGCCCATGCCGCGTCCGATACGTTTCTTCCGGTGCTTCTGCCCTTCGGGGGGTGTAAGAGAACTCAGATTCATGACAATTTCCTTAGTGAGGCCGCTCTTCAAGCCTGGTAACTCTGGTATCCAACTGGCCAAGCATCGTGATGATAGTGTCCAGCTTCGCGTCAACCTTGGTCATGTCCGCGCGAAGTTCGGCGCGCAGCACGTCCCTGAGATCGTCGATCCGCCGGCTCAAGCTGGCGTTCACATCGCTGATGCGGACATTGTTAAAGACGGACCCCAGCAGCACCGCAAGCACGGTTATAGCAATCGCGATGATCTGGGCGTCCGTCATGACTAATCCTAATCGACCACTGCCAGCAAATGCGGAATCTTCTTCGCGAAGCCGCGGAACGATGCCGTGTCCGGCCGTTCCACCACCTGATTGATCTTCCTCAGACCGAGACTGCGTACGATAATCTTATGCTTCTCCGGCGCGCAGATCACGCTGCGGATGAGTTTGATCTTAATGGTTCCCTGTTCGGCCATTATGCTTTCTCCGGCGCGAGCCCGCGCATCTCACGCACCGCGGCCTTATCGCGCAGCTGCTCGAGAGCATTGATGGTAGCTTTCACCACGTTATGCGGATTGTGGCTGCCGATGGATTTAGTCAGCACGTTGGGGATTCCGCAGGCCTGCACGACCGCGCGCACCGGACCGCCGGCGATCACGCCCGTGCCGTCCTGAGCCGGCTTCAGCATCACCAGACCGGCGCCGAACTTACCCAGCACCTGGTGGGGAATCGTGTTATCGAGCAGGTGCACGCGGCGTAGATTCTTCTTGGCCGCTTCGATCCCTTTGCGGATGGCCGACGGCACTTCCTTGGCCTTGCCCACGCCGAACCCAACCACGCGCGCCTGGGAATCGCCGACCACCACAAGAGCCGAGAAGCTCATGTTCTTGCCGCCCTTGACGACCTTGGTCACGCGATTGATTGCGACCACGTTTTCCTTCAGGTTCAAAGACTGCGGATCCACTCGTTTTACGGTTACTGCCGGCATCTAAAACTCCAGTCCAGCTTCGCGGGCCGCATCGGCCAGCGCCTTAACGCGGCCGTGATAGAGATAGCCGCCACGATCGAACACCACTTTATCGATACCCTTTTTTTTGGCGCGTTCGGCCACACGCTTGCCGATTTCCTTCGCCGCCGCCACATTGCCGCCGGTTTTCGTGGTTTCGAGAGTATTCTTCTCCATCGAGCTGGCGGCCACCACGGTAACGCCCTTCGTATCGTCGATGACCTGCGCGTAGATATGCGCCACACTGCGGAAAACCGCCAGCCGCGGACGTTCCGGCGTGCCGCGCAGCTTCTTGCGGATACGGTCGTGCACGCGCGTACGAATGATATTTTTCGAAGTCTTTCTGATCATTTACTTCTTGGCCCCCGTGGCTCCGGACTTGCCGACCTTCTTCTTGAGTACTTCGCCGGTGTAGCGGACGCCCTTGTTCTTGTAAGGATCCGGCTTGCGCAACGCGCGAATATTGGCGGCCACCTGACCCAGCATCTGCTTGTCATAGCTGCTGAGGACCAGATGGGTCTGCTTGTCGATTTTCAGATCGACGCCATCGGGCAGCAGAACTTCGATGGGATGCGAATAGCCCAGCGTGAAGGTGGCGATTTTACCTTTAACGTCCGCGCGGTACCCGATGCCCACGATATCGAGTTCCCGCGTGAAGCCCGTCGACACGCCCTGTACGGCGTTAGCGGTCAAGGCGCGCGTTAACCCGTGCAGCGCGGCATGTTCGTCGGAGTCCCGGATGATTTCAAGCTTACCGTCGTTCTGCTTAACGCTGATCCCAGCCGGCACCGGTACTTCCAGTGTCCCTTTGGGGCCCTGCACTTTGATGTGTTCGCCGATCTGGATCTTCACACCGGAAGGGACCGGAATCAGCTTTTTGCCTACTCTGGACATGAGTCGTTCAAATCCTTATTCGATTACAAGCCTTGACTTACTACCAAACCCTGCACAAAATCTCGCCGCCGACGCTTTCCTTGCGCGCCGTGCGTCCGGTCATCACTCCCCGTGCAGTGGTCAGGATGCTGATACCCAGCCCGCCCTGCACGCGTGGAATATCGTTCTTCCCGGCGTAGTTCCGGCAGCCAGGGCGCGACACCCGCTCAATCCCGGTGATAACGGGAGAGTTGTCGCTCGCATACTTCAGATAGATCTTGATGACCTTCTTGACGCCTTCCTCGGCGACCTTGAAGTTCGCAATGTAGCCCTCTTCCTTGAGGATGCGGGCGATCTCGGTCTTCAGCTTCGAAGCCGGCACGTCGACCTTCGGATGGCGCGCCTGGATGGCGTTGCGCACCCGCGTCAGCATATCTGCAATAGGATCACTAGTCACTTAAGCCCGTACCTCCTTCCTACCAGCTCGACTTCACAACACCGGGAATTTCGCCGTTGAGGGCGAGTTGCCGGAAACACAGACGGCATACGCCGTACTTGCGCAGGAATCCGCGCGGCCGTCCGCATCGCCAGCAGCGGTTGCGGTGGCGGCACTGCAGCTTCGGCGTCTTCTTCTTCTGCGCGATGGCCAGCTTCAGATCTTTTGCGATTTTCGCGAGTGTTGCCATTAAATCTCTTTCCCTCTCCTACTGCGTCCGGAACGGCATACCCATCTGCTTCAGAAGCGCGAGGCCTTCGGCGTCCGTCCGGGCAGTGGTGGTGATTGAAATGTTCATCCCCTTGGTCTTTTCAACCTTCGAATAGTCGATCTCGGGGAAAATCAGCTGGTCTTTTACGCCGAGCGTGTAATTGCCGCGCCCATCGAAAGATTTCGAGGACACGCCGCGGAAATCGCGCACGCGGGGCAGAGCGACATTCATCAGCCGGTCGAGAAATTCGTACATGCGGTCGCCGCGCAGCGTCACCATGGCGCCGATCGACATCCCTTCGCGCAGCTTGAACGCGGCAATGGATTTCCTGGCCTTGGTAACCACCGGCTTCTGACCGGCGATGGCGCTCAGTTCGTTGACCGCGCCGTCCATCAATTTAGCGTTGCCGGTGGCTTCGCCGAGGCCGATGTTGATCGACACCTTGTTGATGCGCGGCACGGCCATCACGTTCTTGTACCCGAACTCTTTAGTCAGAGCGGGGAGTACGTTTTTCCGATAGTGTTCTCTGAGTCTCGCTGCCATGCTTATACCTTTACTTCTTGTCCAGTACCTGGCCGCACTTATGGCAGACCCGGGTGCGCCGCGTTTTACCGCCCGCGGCCGCGACCACATGATGCTTGATCCGCACCGCGCCGCACTTGCCGCACAGGATCATTACGTTTGAAACCGCGATGGGCGCTTCACGCTCCGCGATGCCGCCCGCAATCTGTTTGGCCGGGTTCTTCTTCGTATGCCGCTTGACCATGTTGACGTGCTCGACGAGGATACGCCCGGTCTCGGAACTGATACTGAGAACGCGCCCTGTTTTGCCCTTATCGCGGCCCGCAATCACTTTCACCTGGTCGTTCTTCTTGAGTTGAATCCGCACCGGCTCGCGCTTGTCTTTTTTCAAAAGAGCCATGTCAGATCACCTCCGGGGCGAGCGAGACGATCTTCATGAACTTCTTGTCCCTCAGCTCGCGGGCTACAGGGCCGAATACGCGCGTGCCCACCGGCTCGTTCACTTCATTCACCAGCACGGCCGCGTTCGAATCGAAGCGGATGTAGCTGCCGTCGCGGCGGCGCGTTTCCTTGCGCATGCGCACGATCACGCAGCGCACCACTTTGCCCTTCTTGATGCTCGAATCCGGCGCCGCTTCTTTGACGGCGGCCGTGACCACATCTCCGAGACCGGCCCGGAGCCCGAGGTCGCCGCCGCGCGGCGCAATGCACGAAAGTCTTCGCGCGCCGCTGTTATCGGCCACCTCGAGGATAGTTCTCATCCCAATCATGACTGGTTAAACTCCCTATGTGGGACAGGCGCTTCCGCCTGTCCATTCTCACTTAAACCTTCACATCCAGATCGGACGGTTTGGGCGCGCCCACCAGGGCCGAACGCCTTACCACCTCTTCGAGCCTCCACCGCTTCAGCTTGCTCAACGGCCGGCATTCGATAATCCGGACAATATCGCCCACCCGCGCCGATCCGTCTTCATCGTGCGCGTAGAATTTCTTGTGCTTGGTCACAATGCGCTTGTACAGCGGATGCGGAACACGGCGGCTCACCTGCACCACGATCGTCTTCTGCATTTTGGTCGAAACTACCGGGCCGACCTTCTCGTTCTTATGCGAAAGCTCTTCTTTATTTGAAACCGCGGTCTCAGCCATCGTCCTACTTCGCTCCCTGCAGCTCGCGCTCACGCAGATAGGTGAGCAGGCGAGCGCGATCCTTGCGCATTTCCCGCCGCTTGCGCAGACCCTCGGTCTGGCCCATCGTCATCTGAAACTTCAGCCGGAACGCCTGTTCGTCGATCTCGCGCAGCTTCTGCTCCATCTCGGCCGGATCGAGCCCGCGCAATTTGTCTTTTTTCATCTCCGTCCCGCCTTCATCCCCTACTCCGCCGTCTCGCGCACGACAAACTTCGTCTTCATCGGAATCTTGTGAGCCGCAAGCCGCATGGCTTCCTTCGCAATATCCGGCGCCACGCCTTCCATTTCGAACAAAATCTTGCCCGGCCGGATCACTGCCACCCACTCTTCCGGCGCGCCTTTGCCTTTACCCATACGGGTTTCAGCCGGCTTCTTGGTGATCGGCTTATCCGGGAATAAACGGATCCAAACCTTGCCGCCGCGCTTGATGAAACGCGTCATGGCGATACGAGCCGCTTCGATCTGCCGCGAAGTAATCCATCCGCAGGACATCGCCTTCAGGCCGTATTCGCCGAACGAAATCGACGAGCCGCGCCAGGCTTTGCCGCACATACGTCCGCGCTGCTGCTTGCGGAATTTAACTTTCTTGGGCATCAACATAATGAGTTCTCCCTCGGCCCCTTACGATTCCTGACTGCCTTCGGGCTTGTCGGTCGCTTCCGGAGCCTTCACGGGTTCCTTGGCCTGTTCCTTCCAGGCGGGCGACGGCGGCATCAGCGGCGGCATAATCGGACCACCGGTGCGGCGTCCTTCGGTCGGTGCGGCCTGCACGGGAGCCGCAGGCTCACCGATGCCGTGCTGAGGCGCCTGTTGCGCTCCGCCTCCGAATACCGGCCGGTCGCCACCACCGGGACCACCACGATCGGGACGGGGTCCACGGCGATCTCCGCGATCGCCCCTGTCACCGCGATCGCGATCGCCACGCGGCCGTTCGTTGCGCCGCGGCTCGCCGTCGGCCGAGACCGTTCGCTTGCCGTTCTGCAGAATTTCGCCTTTATACAGCCACGCCTTCACGCCGATGACACCGTACGTGGTGTGGGCTTCGGTGAAACCGTAATCGATATCGGCGCGCAGGGTGTGCAGCGGCAGCTGTCCCTGCAGATACCATTCGCTGCGCGCGATTTCGGCCCCGTTCAACCGGCCCGACACGCGAACCTTGATTCCCTTGCAGCCGAAACGCAGCGCCGAATCGACGGCCTTGCGCATGGCGCGGCGGAAAGCCACGCGCTTCTCAAGCTGCAGGGCAATCGATTCCGACACCAGCTGGGCATCGAGCTCCGGCTTATGCACTTCCTGAATGTCAATGAAAACTTCGCGCTTGGTCTTCTTCGCCAGCGCTTGCTTCAGCTTCTCGATCTCGGCGCCTTTACGGCCGATCACGATACCGGGCCGCGAGGTTCTTATGGTCACGCGCAGCTTATTGCCCGGGCGATCCACTTCGATCGAACTGATCCCGGCCGACTTCAGCTGCTCGCGCAGGCCGTCCTTCAGCTCGAGATCTTCCTGCAGCAATTGCGGGAAGTTGCCTTTCGAGAACCAACGCGAGCGCCAGGGCTTATTGAATCCCAGCCGGAAACCGTATGGATGAACTTTCTGACCCATTTATGTGTCTAAACCCCTCGCTGCCTTTTCCGCCACTTTGACGATAATGTGCGCCGAACGCCGCTGATAACGATACGCGCGGCCCATGGGAGCGGGCCGGATGCGCTTCTGGCGCGGCCCCTCGTTGACGTAAGCCTCGGAGACGTAAA
This sequence comes from Bryobacteraceae bacterium, assembly GCA_050015835.1. Lineage (GTDB taxonomy): Bacteria > Acidobacteriota > Terriglobia > Bryobacterales > Bryobacteraceae > BOG-234. The sequence continues at coordinate 40,757 of JBEKAQ010000023.1, forward strand.
GGTTGTCCACATCCACGTCCTCATCCAGATTCTGCGCGTTGGCGATGGCCGAATTGAGGACCTTCTCGACGGTCGGCGCGATTCGCTTATTGACCGTGCGCAACGTGATGATCGCGTCGTTCGCCTTGCGCCCGCGGATCAGATCCACCACGAGGCGGGCCTTCTGCGGAGATATACGAATGTATCGAGCCTCTGCTTTGACTTCCATCCTGAATCCTCTTACGACGTCTTCGCCGTCTTCTCGGTCGCCGCCTTGGCCGCGTGCCCCTTGAACGTGCGGGTCGGGGAGAATTCACCCAGTTTGTGACCCACCATGTTCTCGGTGACGTAGACCGGAATAAACTTCTTGCCGTTGTGAACCGCCACCGTATGGCCCACGAACTCGGGCAGAATCGTCGAGCGCCGCGACCAGGTGCGGATCACCTTCTTCTCGTTGGCGGCGTTTAACGCATCGATTCTCTCTTCGAGATGGGAATCGATAAACGGTCCCTTCTTAATAGAGCGTCCCATTTACTTCTTGCCCCCCCGATTCACAATAAACTTGTCGGTGCGTTTGTTATTGCGCGTCTTGAAGCCGCGCGTGGGCTGCCCCCACGGCGTGACCGGATGGCGTCCGCCGGAGGTTTTGCCTTCACCACCGCCGTGCGGGTGATCGACCGGGTTCATCGAGACGCCGCGATTATGCGGGCTCTTGCCCATCCAGCGTTTGCGCCCCGCCTTGCCGAGCGAAATGTTTTCATGATCGCTGTTGCCGACCGTGCCGACCGTCGCCATGCAATCGGTCGAAACGCGCCGCACCTCGCCCGACGGCAGCTTCAACAGAGCGACCGCGCCCTCACGCGACACCAACTGGGCCTGCGTACCGGCCGAGCGGGCCATTTGCGCGCCCTTGCCAGGCCGCAGTTCGATGTTGTGAACCACGGTGCCGGCGGGGATATTCTTCAGCGGCAAGGCATTGCCGACCAGGATGTCGGCGGTCGGACCGGACGTCACCGTGGCCCCGACTTTCAATCCATCGGGCGCGATGATATAACGCTTCTCGCCATCCACATAGTGCAGGAGAGCGATGCGCGCCGACCGATTCGGATCGTATTCGATGGTTGCGACCCGGGCGGGAATACCGGCCTTGTCGCGCTTGAAATCGATCACCCGGTAGCTCTGCTTGTGGCCGCCCGCGATGAAGCGCGAAGTGACGCGCCCCGTGCTGTTACGTCCGCCGCTTTTGGGCCGGGGCTCGACCAGGGACTTCTCCGGAGTCTGTCTAGTGATGTCTTCACGCGACACCACGGTCATAAACCGGCGGCTGGGAGTAGTCGGACTGTATTTTTTAATAGCCATTACATTTCCGTGAATTCGGGTACTTTCTGCCCAGGCTCAAGTCTCACGTAAGCCTTTTTCCAGTCGGAGCGGTAGCCGGCGAAACGTCCGCGGCGCCGCAGTTTACCTTCGAACGTGGCGGTCCGAACCTCTTCGACGCGCACCTTGAAGAGTTTTTCGACCGCTTGTTTCACTTGAATTTTGTTGGCGCCCTTCGCCACTTCGAAGCAGAGCGTGCGCTCCTCTTCTTTCTTGGTGATGCCTTTTTCGGTGACGAGGGGGCGAACCAGAACGTCATGAATCGTCATTGCCTGGCCTCCTTCGCCGCGACTGATTTGGCAAGTGTTTCGCTGAGTTTCGCCGCCGCCGCCTGGGTCAGGAAAATATGCTGCGCGCCCAGCAGATGATAGGGATGCACTTCATGGCTGCGCACCAGTTCAACGTCTTCCATATTGCGCGCGCTCAACTCCAGGTTGCGATTCTCGGCAGCCTCGACCAGCAGAACCTTCTTCGTGGCTTCGAGTTTCGAAAGCGTCTGCGAGAAGCTCTTGGTCTTATGATCGGCGAGTTGAAATGCGGAAACGATCTTCAGATCGCCATCGCGCAGTTTGGCCGATAAAGCCGAACGCAACGCGCCCAACTGCATCTTGCGGGGCAACTTGTAGCCGTAATCGCGCGGCACCGGTCCGTGGACCGTGCCACCATGGCGCCAGACAGGGCTGCGCACCGAACCCATGCGCGCACGTCCCGTCCCCTTTTGCTTCCAGAGCTTCTTGCCCGATCCGGCCACTTCATGCCGGGTCTTTACTTTGTGCGTGCCGGCGCGCTTTCCGGCCAAATAATGCCGGACGGATTCATACAGCAGATCCTGATTCACTTCCGCGCCGAACACCGCGTCGGCCAGTTCAACTTCGCCGACCTTCTGATTATTTAAATCGATCACGTCCACGGTTGGCATGATTACCTCTTTGCCCTCCGCACCACGACGTAGCCGCCATTCGGTCCGGGAACCGCGCCCTTGACCACCAGCACGTTGTCCTCGGTATCGACGTCGATGACCTCGAGATTGCGCACCGTCACCTGATCGTCGCCCATGTGGCCGCCCATACGCATACCAGGCAGTACGCGGGAAGGGAAGCTCGATGCGCCGATTGAACCGGGAGCGCGGTGGAACATGGAACCGTGGCTGCCTTCGCCGCCGCGGAAGTGGTGGCGTTTCACGACGCCGGCAAAGCCACGGCCTTTCGAAACGCCGATCACATCCACCATATCTTTGGGCTTGAAGTCGCTGACCAGAATCTGGTCGCCGGTCTTCAGGTCGCCCGCGCCGCCCGTGTTGCCCCGGTCGAGCCGGAACTCGCGCAGGAACTTCGCGCCTTCGACGCCCGCCTTCTTCAGATGTCCTGTCGAGGGCTTGTTGATGCGCCGCGGCTTGATGAACTCGACCAGACCCAACTGCACCGCATCGTAGCCGTCCGTGGCCGGTGTCTTACGCTGCACGACGGTGCAGGGACCCGCCTTGAGCAGCGTCACCGGGACAGCCTGCCCATCCGGCCGGAACACCTGCGTCATGCCGATTTTTTTTCCAAGGATTCCTGGACTCATCTCTTCATTTCCTTAACCAGGGAAAACACGGCGAGTCGCCGCGCATCCGTCTAACTCTTGCCGAACGCCTTGATCTCCACGTCCACACCCGCCGGCAGATCGAGCTTCATCAGCGCATCCACCGTCTGCTGGGTGGGCTCGAGAATATCGAGCAACCGCTTGTGCGTACGGATTTCGAACTGCTCCCGCGACTTCTTATCGACATGCGGCGACCGCAATACCGTGGTAACCGAACGCGAGGTGGGCAGCGGAATGGGGCCCGCCACCGTGGCCCCCGTCCGCTTGGCCGTATCCACGATCTCCGTCGTCGATTGATCCAGCACCCGGTGGTCGTACGCCTTTAACCGGATGCGAATGCGATCTTTTAGAGCCATGTTTTATCCAGTACGCCTTAGTCCAGAATCTCGCTGACCGTACCCGCGCCGACCGTCCTGCCGCCTTCGCGAATGGCAAAACGTAAACCCTTATCCATGGCGACCGGGGTGATCAGTTCCACCACCAGCTGCACGTTGTCGCCCGGCATCACCATTTCCGTCCCTTCAGGCATCTCGGCAACACCGGTCACGTCCGTGGTGCGGAAGTAAAACTGCGGCCGGTATCCCTTAAAGAACGGCGTGTGACGCCCGCCCTCTTCTTTCGAAAGCACGTAAACCTCGCCCTTGAACTTCTTGTGCGGCTTAATGGAACCAGGCTTGGCGATGACCTGTCCGCGCTCGACATCATCCTTGTCGATACCGCGCAGCAGCAGACCCACGTTGTCGCCCGCCATGCCCGAATCGAGCAGCTTCTTGAACATTTCGATGCCGGTCACAACCGTCTTGCGGGTGTCGCGGAAGCCGACGATTTCCATTTCCTCGCCGACCTTGCAAATACCTTGCTCAATACGGCCCGTCACCACGGTGCCGCGGCCCTGAATCGAGAAGATGTCTTCGATCGGCATCAGGAACGGCTTGTCGGTGACGCGCAGGGGGACCGGGATATAGGTATCGACCGCTTCCATCAGGTCGTCCACCGTCTTCTCCCACTGCGCTTCGCCATTCAGCGCGCCCAGCGCGGAGACACGGATCACCGGCAGATCGTCGCCCGGGAACTGATACTTGCTCAGCAGTTCGCGAACTTCGAGCTCCACCAGATCGAGCAATTCCGGATCGTCCACCATATCCACTTTGTTCATGGCGACCACAATGTACGGCACGCCTACCTGGCGCGCCAGCAGGATGTGCTCGCGGGTCTGGGGCATGGGGCCGTCGGTGGCCGCGACTACCAGAATCGCGCCATCCATCTGGGCCGCGCCCGTGATCATGTTCTTGATGTAATCGGCGTGGCCGGGGCAATCCACGTGCGCGTAATGCCGCTTGGCCGTCTCATACTCGACGTGCGACGCCGCGATCGTGATGCCGCGCGCCTTTTCTTCCGGCGCGTTATCGATCGAATCGAAGGAACGGAACGCCACCTTTGGATTGTGCTTCGCCAGCACCTTCGTGATCGCCGCCGTCAGCGTGGTCTTGCCGTGATCGATATGCCCGATCGTGCCGATATTGACGTGCGGCTTACTGCGGTCAAATTTTTCTTTCGCCATTTGCCACCAATCTCCTTTTAGAACTAAAACGTAAACCTTACTTCCGGATGTCCGCTTCTTACCGAACCGCGACCGTGAGGGAGCGGCGCATTACTTCGTAACCTTGCCCTGCACCCGGCTCACGATCTCTTCCGAGATCGTCTTCGGCACTTCTTCATAACGCGCGAAATGCATGGTGAAGCTGCCGCGCCCCTGCGTCCGCGAACGCATTTCGGTCGCATAACCGAACATCTCGCTTAACGGAACGCTGGCTTTGATCACCTGGGTTGTGCCCTGAATCTCGGTGCCTTCGAGCTGGCCGCGGCGCGAAATCAGGTCGCCGTTGATCGGACCCATATACTCGTCCGGCACCACCACTTCCACCGCCATGATCGGTTCGAGCAACACGGACTTCGCCCGCCGGCACGCTTCCTTCACGCAGATGGAACTACAAATCTTGAACGCCATTTCCGAAGAGTCGACTTCGTGATAAGCGCCGTCGTACACCGTCACCTTCACATCCACCATCGGATAGCCGGCCATGATGCCGCCTTCGAGAGCCTCGACGACGCCCTTCTCGATTGCCGGAATGAATTCTTTCGGGATATTGCCGCCGCGGACTTCATTCACGAATTCGAAGCCCTTGCCCGGATTCGGCTCCACTCGAAGCTTGGTGCGCGCATACTGACCGCTGCCGCCGGTCTGCTTCTTGTGCGTATAGTCGTACTCGGCCGTCTGCCGGATGGTTTCGCGATAGGCCACCTGCGGCTTGCCGACGTTCGCCACCACGCCGAACTCGCGCATCATGCGGTCGACGATAATTTCGAGGTGCAGCTCGCCCATGCCGGACAAAATCGTCTGCCCGGTCTCCGGATCGGTCGCCACGCGGAAAGTCGGATCTTCCTGCGCCAGTTTGGCGATCGCCATGCCCATCTTTTCCTGATCGGCCTTGGTCTTGGGCTCGACCGCAAGCTGAATCACCGGGGTCGGGAAGACAATGCGCTCGAGCACGATCGGCGACTCTTCGTCACAGATGGTGTCGCCCGTCGAAATTGTCTTGAGACCTACCGCCGCGCAGATGTCGCCCGCATAAATTTCCTGGATGTCTTCGCGCTTATTGGCGTGCATGCGCATCAGCCGGCCTACGCGCTCCTTGCGGCCCTTGGCGACGTTGAAAATCGATTCGCCCGCGCTCATCTTCCCCGAATAAACGCGGAAAAACGCCAGCTGACCGGAGTACGGGTCGGTCATGATCTTAAAGACCAGGGCTGAAAACGGTTCGTCGTCCGAAGCATGGCGAATCAGAACTTTATCCTTGTCGTCGATATCCATGCCCTTGACGGCCGGAATATCGAGCGGCGAAGGCAGGTAATCGACCACCGCATCGAGCATGGTCTGCACGCCTTTGTTCTTGAACGCGGAACCGCAGATGACCGGAAAAACCTTCAGCGCGATGGTGGCCTTGCGGATGCCCGCCTTGATCTCCGCTATCGATAAAGGCTCGCCCTCGACGAACTTGCCGAACAGCACGTCGTCGAATTCCGAAACCGCCTCGATCATCTGCTCCCGGTAAACTTTGGCCTTTTCGAGCAGGTCCTCGGGAATGTCGATAATGTCGAACTTCGCGCCCAGCGTTTCATCGTGCCAGATGACTGCCTTCATCTCGACCAGATCGACCACGCCCTTGAACTGATCCTCGGCGCCAACCGGGATCTGAATCGGCACCGGACGCGCCTTGAGCCGGTCCACAATGGTATCGACCGAGCGAAAGAAATCGGCCCCCACGCGATCCATCTTGTTGATGAAGCAAATGCGTGGAACGCGATATTTATCGGCCTGCCGCCAGACTGTTTCCGACTGCGGCTGCACGCCAGCGACGGCGTCGAAAACCGCTACCGCGCCATCGAGCACGCGCAGCGACCGCTCCACCTCGGCGGTGAAATCGACGTGCCCCGGCGTGTCGATGATATTGATCTGCATGTCCCGCCAGGAGGCCGTCGTAGCGGCGGAAGTAATGGTGATGCCGCGTTCCTGTTCCTGTTCCATCCAGTCCATGGTGGCCGTGCCTTCATGGACTTCCCCGATCTTGTGCGAGCGCCCCGTGTAATACAGGATGCGTTCCGTGGTGGTCGTTTTACCGGCATCGATGTGTGCGGCGATACCGATATTTCTCATCCTCTCCAGAGGTACGGTGCGTGGCATTTAAAACTTTGCAACCTTAAAAAATCGATTCCTTACCAGCGGTAGTGCGCGAACGCTTTGTTGGCTTCCGCCATACGGTGCACATCATCGCGCTTCTTGATGGCACCACCCCGCAAATTGGCCGCGTCGTTCAGTTCGTTGGCCAGCTTATCGGCCATGCCTTTCTCCGCCCGTCCGCGCGCATTGCCCAGAATCCAGCGGATAGCCAGGCTGGTCCGCCGCGTCTGCGGCACTTCGATCGGCACCTGATAGTTGGCGCCGCCCACGCGCCGCGTCTTCACTTCGAGCAGCGGCTTGGCGTTTTCGACGGCCTTTTTGAATAACTTAATGGCCTCTTCGCCGCCGCCTCGCTCCTCGAGCTTCTGCATCGAGGAATAGAAAATTTTCTGCGCGGTCTGCTTCTTGCCGTCCCACATCATCGAACAGATGAACTTTTCGACCAGCGTCGAATCGTACACCGGATCGGAAGCTACTTCACGATTTTCTGCGCCTCTGCGTCGTGGCATTTCTAATCGAATCCTTTACTTGGCAGCGGCTTTGGGCCGCTTGGCGCCATATTTCGAACGGCTCTGCTTGCGGTTGGCGACACCGGCCGTGTCGAGCGCACCGCGCACCACGTGATAGCGCACGCCCGGAAGGTCCTTCACGCGGCCCCCGCGAATCAGCACGATCGAGTGCTCCTGCAGATTGTGCCCCACGCCCGGAATATAGGTGGTGACTTCGATGCCGTTGGTCAGGCGCACGCGGGCGACCTTCCGCAGCGCCGAGTTCGGCTTCTTCGGGGTCGAGGTGTACACGCGAGTACAGACGCCGCGCTTCTGCGGGCAGCTCTGCAGAGCCGGGCTGGCCGTTTTCCATGCGGGCGCTCGACGACCTTTACGCACAAGTTGATTGAATGTCGGCACTAAAATTCCTCAAAACTCAGACGGACGCACCCGAAGGCAGCGACCCACAAACACAAAATTCACTGCGTCGGTTACTTGATGCGAGCGATGTTAACTTCTTGACCGCTCAGGCTTTAGACAGGTCCATGTCGTCAACGAAGCCGAAAACCGCTCCGTCCGTTGAAAACCTCGGGACCTCGCTCCGGCCGGATCTCCGACGCCGGAGATGGTAGCCAGAAGCTGATTAAGCTACAGCCAAACCTTCTTAGGATAACGAACACATGAATCCTTGTCAAATGGCATAATGGCGGGAGGACCGTATGTCGACCCAGCCAATGCCGTGTCTGACTCCAGAGCAGTATCTCGAGATCGAACGCGCAGCCGAATTTCGCAGCGAGTACATGTATGGCGAGATGTTCGCCATGTCCGGCGGAACGCTGAACCATGCCCGGATCGTGTGGAACCTCGCGTCACGTCTTGCGGACCAGCTCCGGGGCCGTCCGTGCGAGGCTGCGGCGAAGGACTTGCGAGTCTACATCGCCCCCGAGGACGCCTACCTGTATCCCGATATCGTGGTTGCCTGTGGCCCGATCCGATTCCAGGATAAGCGTCGCGACGCGATTGTGGATGCAACCGCGATTATCGAGGTGCTTTCGCCATCCACAAGGAACTTCGACCGCGGCGAAAAGTTTGGTTTCTACCGCTCCCTGGCCTCGTTCGCGGATTATCTGTTGCTGGCGCAGGATACGATTCGCGCCGAGCACCATGCCCGTCAACCGGACGGCAGCTGGCTGTTTCGCGAGTTTACCGATCCCGGCGATGTTATTGAGTTGAAATCAATCGATTGCCGCCTGGGTCTTGAATCGCTTTACGAGCGCGTCGTTTTCGACGCCGAATGAGGACCGGATTCAAAGCCCTGATCGCTCACGGCGGGGGTCCGACCGCCGTTTTGAATGCGAGCCTCGCCGGTGTGGTGGACGCATGCCGCGGCGTGGCATCCGCACTGTATGGTTCGAGATTCGGCTTAACGGGCGATCGAATTGACCTGCTGCGCATCAGCCCGGAGAAGATCGCCGCCATAGCGGGAACGCCTGGCTCGGCAATTGGTTCGTCGCGCGCAGAGCTTTCAGCCACTGACATAGCCCGCCTGGTCGAGGATATTGACATCGTCTTTTACACTGGCGGAAATGGCTCGATGCAGACCGCGCTCGAGCTTTCCCGCCACTGTCAGGTCATTGGAATCCCCAAGACGATCGATAACGATCTGCTGGTGACCCACCACACGCCGGGCTACGCTTCGACCGGCTACTTCTTCGCGTGCGCCGCCCGCGACGTGGGCGCCGACAACCGGTCGCTGCCCTCTCCCATCTGCGTGCTTGAGACGCTGGGCCGCAACGCAGGGTGGATCGTGGCAGCCACCTCTCTGGCGCGAACGACTCCCGACGATGCACCCCACCTGATCTACTTCCCCGAGCGCCCGCTGAGCCTTGACCGCATGGCGGCGGATGTGGAGACGGTGTACCGGCGGCTCGGGCGGGTGGTCGTCGCGGTCTGCGAGGGGCAGATGGACGAGACGGGCTCGCCCTTCGGAGCCGACGTGGATCGCCCCGCCAGCGCCGCCCATCGGCTGGCGTCGAATCTGGGCCACACCCTGGCACGGCGGCTTTCGGAGAAGCTCGGATTGCGGGCCCGGGCCGAAAAGCCCGGTCTGCTCGGACGCTCCTGTGGGCCTTACGCCCGGGAACGCGACCGGCGCGAGGCTTACGAATGTGGGCGCGCCGCCGTACGCGCCGCTGCCGAGGGCCGGACCGGCATCATGATCGCACTCGACCGGCAGGGCGGCACGTTTTCGACGCCGCTCGAGTCCGTGGCGCGCCGCGAAAGAACTTTTCCGCTTGAGTGGATCTCGCCCTCGGGCAACGATGTGACGAGCGCGTTTATCGACTACGCTTCGCCTTTGATCGGCGAAGTCTCCGGCTATGCTCGTTTCGAATAAGGCCTTAGTATCCGTGCGCCAGAGGGACGAGCCTCGAGCGGCGGATTCTGCGGTCGCGGGTCAGCAGCGGAACGCTGTGCACGATGCTGGTCGCGGCGACGATTTCATCGGCCGGATCGCTGTCGAAATCCAGTGCGGTTGACTGAACGCACACTGCAATATCCAAAGGCCAGACGTGCACGCGGGCAAAAATCCGGGAAAACGCAGCGGATTTCATATCGATCCCGATCCTTCCCAATTGCGCCAGTTTGGCCAACTCCCAGAAGACGATGGCGGAAATGCTCCACGGATTGGCACTCAACAGGCGGCGTTCAAGCGGCGTCAGGGTGTCGTCGAGCGCATGGATCAGGATGTGAGTATCAAGATTCAGCATTCCATTTGATTCCGGTAGACAGAAGGTCGCCCTTGACCTGGATACTGCCTTTCATGCTGCCGATCAGATCCGCGCAGCTGGAATTTACCGGGGTCAGGCGGGCCACCGGTTTTCCGTGCTTGGTGATGACGATTCCTTCGGGATCGAGACGATCCAGCAGAGCCAGGCACTGTTCCTTGAATTTCGATGCGTTGATTTGATTCACTGCGTCAGTATAGCATAGTCAATTATATTGACCAGTCGCAAAATTTGTCCACTTAGAAGTTGAACCGCATGCCCAGCGTGACGCGCCGGTTATTGGCCGTCGATCCCAGCGGTCCATAGGCCCCCGCCAGCCCGGTCGATTGCCCGAAGCGCGACGATTCCAGAACGTTGATCGGCGTCGACGGGTCCACATTATTCAGCAGGTTGCGCGCCTCCGCCCAAAGCGTCAGGTTGTACTTCCGCCCTGTCGACGATTGGCCGAAGGCGCCCGAGTGCGCGTCAGGCACGGTGCCGGGCGTCTGGGCCGCGCTCGGTTCCCCGAACCCCCACGTGCGCCCCACCCGGATATTGATCGAGAAGAAATCGGGCCCCGTCCCGTAGTTGCGTGGAATCACCGGACTATTCGGGCCCGGATGCAGCAGGAAGTTGCCGTAAGCCGTGCAGGCGTAGTCGTTGGTGTCGGCGCAATTGGCGTTGGGGGCGAACGCGGGCCGGTCGTTGAAGATGGAATCGCCGTTCAGATCCTCGCCGGTGACAATGTTGAACGGAATGCCGGAGCGCGCGTTGACATAGGGGCTGAAGCGAAAATTCCAGCGCGTCACCAGGGAGCCGCCAGCCACCAGGCGATGGCGAACATCCGTGGCGGCGCGCCCATAATCGGCGGCGATGTTATACGGATTCGCCGGAAAGGTCCCGCTTCCGTCGCTCGTGCTGCGGGCATAATTCAACGCGTAATACGCGAAGAAGTTGAAGGACGTATTCACGCGCGTGTTGACGTTGAAGGTCACCTGATTCTGATTGAAAATGCCCACCGATTCGTAGGCGTAAATGTTGTCGCTGATCCCGTAAGGACGAATTCCCGAACCGGCCGCGCCGGTGTAAGTGCCCGGCAGCGGGGCGTTGATGTTGTCGCTGATCGGCTGGTGAACGCCGTGCGAATTGCCGTAGTTCACTGCCACCGTGGTCCTGCCGGGCAGCTGGCGTTCCACGCCGATCGAACTCTGCATCACATACGGCGACCGGATATCGCGGACCAGTTCCCGGATGGTGGGGCTGCTGGCGGCCCCGAGATCATTGATGGGCGGGATTCCCGCCGCGGTGGTCGAATAAAACAGCGGATTGGCCACGATGTACTGCAGCTGGTTGGTTCCATTCAACTGCAGAGCTGCCAGCAGCGGGCCGTCGCCGATCACGCTGTAGAACATTCCCCAGCCTCCTCGAATGACGGTTTTCCCCGGCGTGTTCACCCCCGCGCCCGGCGACCAGGCGAAACCAAACCGCGGAGCCACGTCCCGCCAGTCGCGCGTGTTGGTTTGCTTTTGATAGCGCAGCCCCAGATTGACGGTGAGATTGGGCGAGACCTTCCAGTCGTCCTGAATATAAGGGCCCGTGTCGAAGAGGCTCAGATGGGTGCGCGGATTGCCCGCGTTGATGGAGAACTGCGAAGGCATCCCGCCCAGCAGCTGAATGGTTTGCGCGGGCAGGCCAAGGCTCTGAAACAACAAGGTGCGCCGGTACTGCTCAAGGGCGCTGATCGCAGTGCAGTCCGAGGGCGCCGCCGCCCCCGGCGCAATATTCTGGCAATCGGCCGGATTCCCCACCGGGTTGTTGGACGCGTCGAGCACCGGCGCGATGCCGCCCGAAAAGGTGAACGTGCCGCCGAAATTCTGCGTGGAAAGCGTAGTCTCCTGCGCCTCGCGAATTCTGAATCCGGCCTTCAGAGAATGCGCCCCGATGCTCCAGGTGGTGAAATTGGTGGCCTCGAAATGCGTCTCGGCATCCACGCCGCGGCCGATCTGCGAACTGCCTCCGTTAAATTCGCTCAGCACGTCGACGGCGGGAACCGTATTGTCGCCCAGGCTCTTGTTGACCGACTTCAGATAGCGCACGCGCGTCTCGGTGACCACTTTACTGTCGATCACGGCGGTTTCCGTCACCGAGGCGCTGTTCTCGTCGTAGCGCGTGTAATAGCCCAGTGCAGGCAGGTTGAGGAACTGCGCTCCCCCCACGCCGGCGTTCTCCTGCGGGGCGCGCAGGTAGTTGTAACGCACGCTCAGCGTGTTCGAGGCGTTCAGCTGATAATCGATGCGCGGACTGAATGCCGTGCGCGTATTAGGCACTTCGAACGATTGCTGATAATTGACCGGATTCAGGCTGCTGTCGAGCACGGTGGCGTTGACCACCGCGTTGTCCTCAATATTGCGGCGCTCGAAATCGAAGAAGAACGAGGCCTTCTTACCGAGCGGCCCGGATACGTTGTCATCGTACTGCCGGGCGAAGAAATCGGGCTTGTAGGGTACGAAGGGGTTGCGCGAATTGAACTGGGCGTTGCTGTCCCCGAAGTCGGCGGCGGCGTGAAACAGATCGCTGCCCGGCTTGGTCAGAATCTCGATACGTCCGAAGCCGAGCTGTTGGTATTCGGCGGAGAACGGATTCTGATTCACGCGTATTTCGCGAATCGATTCCTTGGGCGGCAAACGTCCCCCGGTGAAGCCGTCGATGATCAGGTCCGGCCCATCGGGTCCGACGGCGGGTCCGGCGAGCGCCTGCAGATCGGCCTGCAGGTCGTCCGGATCGTCCGGCAAGGCATCCATTTCGGATGAAGTCAGCGTCACCTGCGTGGCGTTCTCGGTAGGGTCGACGCTTAACGCGGCGCTGCTCTCAACCACGGTGACTTCCTGTTTCGAGGCCTCCACCGTCATGGCGAAGGTCAAATCGAGCGTTTGACCGGCAGCCAGAATAATCGCCTTCTGCTGCGCATCGAAACCGGAGGCAGCGACGGAAATGGTATAGGTTCCAGGTGCCACGCCGCTCAGCGCAAAGGTGCCGTCGGCTCCCGTGGAGGCGGTTTTCGAGAGCGTTCCGCCGGACAACGTAGCCGTGGCACCCGGTACGGCGGCCCCGGAACTATCTGTCAACTGGCCCCTGACGCCGGCCATTTGCGCGAGCGCCGAAAACGCGCAGAGAAAGAATACGAAGATCTTTACTAACAGGGGAATCCGCCCCGCGACCTACTGGCCGCCGCCTTCGCCACCCGGAGCGCCACCCATATTCCAGCTTCCCGCCAGCGGATCGGGTGCATTGCTGGGTGCGGCGCGCAGAATCGGCTCTACGCCCGCAACCAGTGCCGTAGCGATGATCTTCGACGGACTGTCGCCGGTGGCGCCAGTGACAATGATTGCGTCATTGGGTTTCAGGTCGGCCAGCTGGATGGCAGGCTGCTGCTCGATGATCTTGCCGATGTCCATGCCGCGGCCGCCTCGGCCACCGCCACGGGCGCCCCCTCCACCAAAGCCGCGGCCCTGTCCACCACCTTCTCCGCCTCCAGCTCCGGGCCTTGTCCTTCGCCGCCGCCTCGTCTGCCCCGCCCGCCCGGCTGCTGATACGTCGGGTTCAACTGCCGCGCCACCATCAGCGCGGCCACGTCGCTGAATTTCTTGAGCGACGTATCGGCCCGCAGCGCCACCACGACGGGTTGCTTCGAAGCGGTTTCAATTCCCGTGATCTGATTGGCCGCCACATCGATGGTCTTCACCTGCACGCCGATGGTTTTGAAGGATCCGGAGCCCACCGCCACGGCTTTGATCACCGTGGAATCGGCGTTTTTGTCGCCCAGCACGCGCAACTGGTCGCCCGTCTTAATGGCGGCAAGCGTAGCCGGCTCATACTTGCCGGTCGCTGGATTGTAATGCGTGTAATCCACGTGCCCGCCGATATCCACCGTCACTTCTTTGGGGGCCGGGCTGCCCGCCACTTTGGCCATGATCTTGATCTGTTTGGCGGCCGGATCGATGGAGGTAATCAGGCCGGAAGTTGCCGTCTTCCACTCCTCCTCCTGCCGCTCGTTGAGCTTCGCCAGATCGCTTTGCTTCTCGATTACGATGGTGCGCGCCGGTTTGCCGGTGGGATCGGCGGTCAGGACGCGCGCCAGAACGTGGTCGCCCGTGGCCACGTCGCCGGCTCCCGAAGGCGTCGCCTTCTTCATATCCTTCTCACCCGCGGGGAGCAGCAGGAAAGATGTTTTTTCGTCGAATTTAATAGTCGTGGGGGCGCCATTTTCAGGCTTGACGGTCAATACCTTACCGGCCGCATCGACCTTATCGACGACCCCGAGGACGCTTACGTAAGGAGATGCCGGCGCCTGCGCGATGAGGGAGGGAGCGGCCGCTCCGAGAAGCGCGAATAATACCGAAACGACAACAGTTCTCATGTCAACGATTATGGCGGCATTGGGCCCAAAAAAGTAACCCCTCCGCTGGCACACGCAGGTAAGTAAAGGTAAAGGCTGCATCGTCAGATCAGATCGGCGAAAGATTTCCTAAGCTTGTAGAACCACGCGTGGCCCAGCACAAATATTATCAGCGAAGCCAACGCCAGCCAGCCTAGGGCGCGCCAATCCGGAGCGCTCGCATCGAGCAGCGTCGCCCGATAGGCCCGCACCAGCACGAAAATGGGATTTTTCCTCAGCACCGCGGCAGCCAGTTTGGGCAACGCCTGTTCCGGATAGAAGATCGGCGTGACGAACATCAGGATGGTGAGCAGGTACCCGATGACCTGGCCGAGATCGCGCACGAAGACGGCGAGGGCGGCGAGAAACCAGGCAATGCCGGTCGTGAGCAGGATCTGGGGGATCAGGATGAGGGGCAGATACAGCACCGTCGACGGCACGCGGCCATTGATCAGCAGCAGGGCGAGCGTGAACAGGACCACGCCGAAGAACTCGGTGACGAGACCCGCGGCGACCACATTCACCGGCAGCGTCTCCACCGGAAAGACCAGCTTCTTGATGAAGTTCCGATGTTCCAGCAGCACGAAGGGCGCGCGCCCGGCGGCTTCGCTGAAGGCTAGCCACGGCAGCATCCCGGCAAGAAAATAAAGCGCGAAATGAGTCCGGCTGGGATCGTGTCCGACCTTGGTCTGCAGCACGATTCCGAAGACGAAGAAGTAGGTCAGCATCAGCAGCAGGGGGTTTAGAACGGCCCAGAAACCGCCCCCGAAAGAGCCCGTATAGCGGCTGAGCACGTCGCGCCGAACCATGGTGCGGATCAGACTGCGATGGCGCCGGATGGATTGGAACGGAAGAGTGAGCGCGCGCAGGCTGCCGCGGACCAGACGCTTGAACCGGACCGAACGCAGGGTCGCAATTCTCGAACGTCCGAGCGTCGCCGTGCCGTCCTCGCCGACCGAGACATCCAGCAGCAGGAACGGCCAGCCTTTGGCGTAAAGCCAGGCCACGTTTTCGCGCATGGCCGAAACGTAAACGGAATATTCGCCGGGTTCGGGGGGAGTCGCCACGCTGATCTCCAGGGTCCGCCAGGCCCCCGGTTCCAGATCGAGCGGCGTGCGCTCGCCATCGACCACCAGCGTGCCGGTCGGATCGTCGAAGAGATGGTATCCGGCCGCCCAACCATCCTCGGGACGCCACGCGGCAGCGGATTGATTCACGATATCGGCGCGGATGAGCAGGATGTTTCCACGGAGCGCGACATCGACATTCCGGAAGGCCGCGCTCATGCGTATAACCAGGATGGAAAGCGAGTCCGCACCGGTCCTGTCTTGCGCCCCACCGCGTAGATTCCGTCGCCCCGCAGATTGTGGCTCAGTTTATAGCGCTCGAGCAAATGGGTGACCCAGGCGAATTCGGGATGCGGCTGATCGAGAAACTCCCCGGTTTCGAGACGCTCCGTTTCAAATCCGGAATCCGTCAAAAGGTGCTGGATCTCCATCGGGACGTATTCGCGATTGTGCCGCGCTTCGGCTTCTTCTCCCTCTTTGCGCGGACGAATGTAGGCGGGAAAGAAGGCCGGGTGATAACCGAGCAGGATGCCCGAAATCGCACGCAGCGACCCGGCGTTGGGCGTGGTGAGAACCAGATGTCCCAAAGGCTTCAGGATACGGTTGATCTCGCTCATCATGTGCATCGGATCTTCGAAAAGATGCTCGATCAATTCGCAGCAAAGGACCGTGTCGAACGATTCGTCCGAGTACGGATAAACGTGCTTTTCGGCGTCGAAGTGATCGACTTCGCAGGTGAAGATCTCGCCGCTTTCGGAGACGAGCGATTTGCGGTCGATGCGCCCGGGTGGGCCGTAGTAACAGCCGCGCACCGTCCCGTAGCCGAATTGGAAATGGAGGGCGGGAGTGATTTGCATATAGGCGCCCATTTCAAGGATCGATTTCGATGCGTTGCCGGGAGGCGTTATTTCGAGGGTATGAACAAGGCGCGATTTGTGAGCCGTGGCGTACTCGCGGCTTTCAGGGCCGACCCAGGCCTCGATCGCTTCCGGTTTGATCGCTTCCGGTTCGACCGGCTCGGGCACAGGCACCGCTTTCTCACGAGCCGGCACTCCTGAAGGGGATGCCGGGTCGCGGCTCGGTACGGGATTTTCGATGGGCGGCGGTAGGGGCGTCTCAACGATCGGCGCAGGCGTTTCCGAGCCGCGACCGTGAGGGAGCGGTACACATTCGCCCATGAATTTCACATAGCGTTCGGCGACGCTGCTCCAGCTGCATTCCGTTTCCACCCACGCTTTGGCGCGGGCGCCCAAGGCTTGGGCCAGATCCGGACGCGACACCAGAACGTTCAAATATTCGAAAATCAGATCCTCTTCCTCGGGCCCGACCGGAGCCTTCAGGCAAATGTCGTCAGGAAGCTCCGAAAATGCGCCCACATCGCTGACAATAACGGCTTTCCCGAGTCCCAGCGCGCGCTGCAGGCTGCCGGAAGTTTCACCCACCGTCGGATAGCGCAGATTCAGGATGATGTCGCAGGCGCCCATGAACTCGACGAACTGCTTGATGGGAGCGAAGCCGATTAAGCGCACGTGACCGCTCAGACCCAGCGTCCGGATCAACTGGGCAACGGGAAACTCGGGATGCGGTTCGCCCACCAGAATCATGCGCACGCGCGGATCGAGCCGCACCAGCCGGCGCAGCGCCCGCAGGGATTCCGCAATGCGCTTGTAAGGCTTGATATAGCCGAAAGCGCCGATCAGCGGAGTGGTTTCGTCGAGGCCGAGCATGTGCCGGGTGGCATTGCGATTGGTTTCCGGAATCCATGCTCCGTGCGGGATTACCGCGAGGGGTCCTTCGAACCCCTGGGCGCGAGTCTCGCGCGCCACGAAATTACTGTGCACGATTACGCCGAGCGAAGCTTCAAGCAGCCTCCGCGTCATGGCGAGCCCCTCGTAATCGGGCCCCACTTCGAGCGTTCTCACGCGCTCGGCGAAGGCCAGCGCCTCGGGTCCGCCGTTGTATGCGCATTCGGCTACATAGGTGTCCCAGTCGCCGCGCCGGATAGTGACGTGGGCCACCAGATGATGCAGGTTGGCCTCGTGCATGACCACAATTCCGGGATGCCGGAGGGCGGTATCGTAAATGAAATCGTGGTGCGGATTGTTGCCGAGGTGATAGAGGGCTGCGTCGAATCGAGCGGGATCGAAATTCTGCCCGCTGTTGCCAGGCGACGCCTCCGCGCTATCGAAAACCGTGACCGAAGCGCGCTTCGCCATTTCTTCCACGAGGGCGCTCGAGTAATCCGCAATGCCGCTCTTCGATGGCGGCATCGGAGAGAAAAACGCGACGCGAAGGCGATTCAGCGGACCAGCTCCATCGAGAACCTGGCCGGCCCGAGCGGAACGATGACCAGCAGCGGCGTGCGCGCCGGGTCGCGGGCGAAGTACATCTCGAATTGCAGATTCGAAGAAGGGCCCTTCAGATTGCAGACGATTTCATCCGACTGAACCTGCTTGTCGGCTACCTTGATCATGGGCGCGCCGGTGTAATCGAGGCTGATCTGATAGAGCCCGCCGAACAGTATCTGCTGCGCCGGCGGCACGCGCCCCTGGCCCAGCTCGCGCCGCGTGTAAAAAAGCAGCGTGAGAGCGTCCTTAATGCAGTCCGGGACGGCGGATTCGCTGGTGCCGCCGCCGTTCGCGGTGACGCGCGTAACGGTTTCATGGGAGCGGTCGATGGTTTCGGTCTCACCCCCTTTACGGGCGCCGTGCAGAAACTGGCGGGCAAAATCGGTACTGCAAAAATCGGCGTTGGCGTGCGCGGTGTAGCTGTCCTTCACGGCGTATCCCGGGACGCTCGCGTCGAGGGTCATCTCGAAGCTCCAGCCAGCCTCGGTATGTTTCGATTGCAGATGGCCTTCGCCCAGATTCAGGCCGCTCGGCCAGTCGATCGTGTAGTTGAGGGCTTCGTCGGTGAAGGGAAATCCCGTGAGGGCCGGGTTCGCGGGCGCAGGCGCCGCCAGCCGGGGAATGAAGATCAGCAGGGCGAGCGCGGAACTTCGCGACACGCGCGGTTTCATCGTTTCCTCGGGACTTCGGCCATAACGGAGGGAACTGCCGCGAGACCACGGACCATGCGCTCCGCCACAACTTCTTCATAGACGCGCAGCGTGGCGCGAGCGCTCTTCTGCCAGCTGAACTGGGCCGCGCGCTGCAATCCAAGGCGCTCCATGCGGCCCCGCAGTTCGGCATCGAGCAGAATGTCGGACATGCTTCGTTTAATGTCGTCGATGCTGTGGGGATTAAAAAACAGGCCCGCGCCATCGGCGACTTCAGGCATGGCCGACGTATTCGAACAGGCCACCGCCCGGCCGCAAGCCATGGCTTCGAGGATGGGCAGGCCGAAGCCTTCGTAGAACGATGGAAATACGAAACAATCGCAGGCGTTATAGAGTTCCAGCAGGTCGCTGTCGGAGACAAAGCCGGTGAAATGGATGCGTTCGGCGAAACCGGAAGCGAGCGCCGCGGCCCGCACTTTGGGACTGAACCACGTGTCCTTCCCGGTGAGGACCAGATGATGTTTCAGCTGCGGATGCGCACCCAGCAATTTCGAGAAAGCGGCGATCAGGCCGATCTGATTTTTGCGCGGCTGCAAATCGCCCACGGAAAAGACGAAAGGCGCCTGGAATCCCAGCTTGATTCGCGCGGCATTAACCGCGCGCTCGCGTCCCACCACCCGGAAATCCGGATTGGCCGCATTCGGGATGGCGCGTACCTTGTCGGGAGAAATGTCGTAGGCGCGCAGGATGGCCTCGCGGGAAAACTCGCTGACTGTCAGCACCATGGCGGCGCGTACGACAGTGCGCGCCACCGTATAGCGCAGCTGCGATCGGCGGATGCCCTTAAAGTATTCGGGGTGTTCGAGAAAACTTACATCGTGCACCGTGACCACCACCGGCGTCCGCCCCAGCAGCGGAGCCGTGTACTGGACATGGATCAGATCGGGCTGGTCGGAGCGAATCAGGCGGGCGAGTTCCCAGCCGAGCCGCGAATAGGGGTTCGCCGATACGCGCCGCACCCCGAAGCGTTCCGGGATCCAGTGTTCGGCGCCGGGCGCGGAAATGTAAGCCAAAAACTCCGAATTCCGGTCGGTGTCGGCAAAACCACGGAGCAGACTACGCACGTAGATCTCATTTCCCGTCAGGTTCCGGCCGATCGCGTGGGCATCTACGGCAAAGCGCATGAGAGACTCATCCAGTATAACGATTAAGTTCTGTGATCCGCGTGACTTGCAGATTGGCGTCTAAATTGGCCCAAGCCGCCTCCCACGTGTAGTGCCGCTCGAATGTATGACGCCCGCTGAGCGCGATCCGTTGAGCTTCCGCGGGGTCGCCGAGTAAACGTCCGATAGCGCCGGCGAAACCGGCCGCGTCCGGCGCGAGAACGATATTCCTGCCATCCCGTACAAGCAAACCCTCGGCGGCGACGAGTGTTGCGACCACCGGACGCCCGGCCGCCCAGGCTTCGAGAATTTTAATCCGCGTCCCACTCCCGGCGCGCAGTGGCGCTACGACGATAGCGGCACTGGCAATTTCCCGGAAGGCGTCGGCGACCGGGCCCGTGACTTCAATATCCGGCCCGGCTCCCACCAGATGCCGGATCGAGCGATCCCCGCGGCCCACCAGTTTGAGGCGCAATCCCGGATGACGCTTTTTCACTTCCGGCCAGATTTCCGAGACCAGAAAGTGGACGGCATCGATATTGGGATGGTATTCGAAATTGGCTGAGAAAACCAGCGCCTGTTGTGGCTCTTCCCGTGGCCTCGGGACCCAGGGCAGGGCATTCGGATAAACCTCCACGCGGGCGGCGGGCGCCAGATGAGCGACCCTTCCCGCATCGGCCTCCGAAGTGGCCAGCACGAGGGAAAAACGCGGCAGCAGCTCAGTCTCAAGTTTTCGTGACACGGCGGCGAAGCGCCGGTGCCCGAGCGCGACTAATCCCCGCTCAACCCTGGCGCATCTTTCGTGTAACACGGATTCGATGTTATGCAAATCGAGAACCGTTCGATCGCATACACTCCGCATTCGTTCCACGTACGGGGCGCACCAAAAATGTTCCACGACTCCGATCTCGTAGCGTGAGGCGCCGATGGCCTCGATAATCGCCGCATCGAGGCCGCCCAGACGATCGATCAGCGGAGGCACGCCACGGACGGCACGTCGCGCGTTACGAAAATAACGCGCCAGTGGTCCCCTGGCATGCGGCGGCAGCGGGATTACCTTCTGCGAGCGAACCAGGCCCGGCGGCAGAAGAGCCGGCCGGCCGCTTTCGGAAATCAGAATCAGATCGACATCGGCGAAGCGGCTGAAATAGTGGACGAGCGACGCCGTGCGGTAGGCTCCTCCGCCGTGCAGCGGATAAGGTGGCTCCGGCGAGAGCATGATCACCGATTGTTTGTGCACGACAGGCTTCAAGGCCGGCCTCCCGCGGCGATTTCCTCGTAGATCTCGTGCGTGCGCCGCGCCGTGCACCTCCAGGAAAACGCCGCCGCCCGTGCCAATCCCGCGGTACGGAGATCGGATCGCAAAACGGAATTCGCCCCCATATTCCGCATGGCGCCGGCAATTTCAGAGACCGAACCAGCGTGGATGGCCGCGCCGCCCGCCACTTCCATCACCGCGGGATCGCGCGAAGTGATTACCGGACAGCCGCATTGCATGGCTTCGAGCACCGGCAGGCCGAAACCTTCATAAAGGGTGGGATAAACGAAAGCCAGCGCATCCGAGTAGAGCCGGGGTAATTCGGCATCCGGCACTTCGCCCAGGAAATTCAACCCGTCGCAGGGCGCGATGGGAATAAAATCCGGCCGATTGCGTCCGGCGATCACCAGATCCGCGCCCGTCTCACCCCGCGTCTCGCGCCACGCTTCCACAAGGGCTGCGACGTTCTTGCGCGGTTCGAGAGTACCGACAAAAAGAAAAAATGGTTTGCCCACGGGCGGCGCTTCCGGCAGCGGATGAAACAAAGCCGAAGCCGCCAGGGGAACCGCGCGCACCTGTTCCGGTTCGACTCCGAAGTGCCCGATCACCTCGCGCCGCACCGCCTCGCTGACCGTCAGGATCATGCGCGCGCGGCGGAAACGAACCAGCCACGGTGTGCGCTGCCGGACGCGCTCGGCTGCGTCATGCCACCGGGGATCGCGCCATGGCGAAAGATCGTGAATGGTGAGAATGGCGGGAGTCCGGCCCAGATAAGGCACCTCGAAATTGGTGCCATGAAAAATCTCCGCGCCCGCCTCCCGAATCGCGTTGCGAATTCCCCAGAGCCACCATCGGCGATGGGCGCCGGAGTGAGGGCCGCGGCCGCGAATCAGATTTTCCGGAGCCCCTGTGGGCAGCGCGAACGGCTGGTCCGATAACAGCAAATAAGTATCCTCGGGGAACTCGCGCGCCAGCGCGCTCGACAGCTCGTTTACATAGCGCGGCAGGCCGCCGGAAGAGAGAATCAGCGGGGTGGCGTCGAGGGCGATCTTCATGGCCCCGACTTGCCCCACGGCCTGGTCATTTGTGCTGTAGTTCCCAGTCGTAATTCAGGCTCGGGTCGTTATGCGGGATGCGTCCTTCGTCGCTCGGATTATAAAAGCGGTCGGTGGCGTAGATCAGTACCGAGGGGTTGGTGCCGATAACCTTATATCCGTGGGCGATGCCCGGCGGGATCAGAATTTGCCAGGGGCGCAGATGGCCGAGATAGAGGGTATTGCGCCAGCCGAACGTCGCCGATTCCGGCCGGAGGTCGATCAGCGCCACCTGCAGCAGGCCCGCCGCGGGTGTCCAGCAATCCGTCTGGTGCCGGTGGAAATGGAAGGCCTTGACGATCCCCGGATAATTGAGCGCCGCCGAAATCTGCGTGCTTTCCGCCGGGAATCCACCCGCCAATCCAAGACCGATGCGCTGCACTTCGAGGAAATAGCCGCGGTCGTCCGGCCAGAGGGTAACCGGCTCGCAGCGCACGCCCGCAACTAGCCTGGCCGAAGCGGGCGAAGTAATGATATCGCCGATGCCTTTTTCGCAATGGGGAAGCTTGATGGTTATGGGCTCCGTAAGGTGACGCGAAGCGTCACTGGCAACTGGCTCGATCACTCCCGCTCTCCGGCCGCGGCCAGCGCGGCTTCGTCCTCAGCTGCGAAATTCTCCGGCCGGCTGCGCTTCACCAGATTGGCGGCGCGCAGCAGGGAGTCGAAGGTGCCGGCGTCGGTCCACCAGCCGTCGAGGAACGAGAACGTCATGGTTCCTTCACGAATGTAAGCGTTGTTGACGTCGGTAATTTCGAGTTCGTTGCGGTGCGACGGCCTGCAGGTCTTTATCTTGTCGAACACCGTGGCGTCGTACATGTAAATGCCGGTCACCGCATAGTTGGATTTCGGCTGGGCGGGTTTTTCCTCGATGCCGACGATGTAGTCGCCATCGAACTCGGCCACTCCGAAGCGTTCGGCGTCGGGAACTTCCTTGAGCAGAATGCGCGCGCCACGCTCCTGCCGGCGGAACGCGTCGGCGGCGCCGCGAATACTTTTCTCGACGATATTGTCGCCGAGGACGACGCAGATCGGCTGGCTGTCGGCGAAGTGCTCGCACAGGCCCAGAGCTTCCGCGATGCCACCCTCGCCTTCCTGATACGTGTAGGCGATATGCTTGAGGCCGAACTGCTTGCCATTGGCCAGCAGGCGCAGGAAATCGCCGGAATTTTTGCCGCCCGTGACGACCATGATGTCGCTGATCCCCGCGTCCACCAAAGTCTGGATCGGGTAATAGATCATCGGCTTGTCGTAAATGGGCAGCAGGTGTTTATTGGTGATTTTGGTGAGAGGAAAAAGCCTGCTGCCGGTTCCGCCCGCCAGTACGATGCCCTTCATAGTGGGATCGCCATAATTGGGTAATCCATGATTGGGTAAATCATAGGATACTTACCTCACATGGACGTTTACAACTGGAGCCTCATACCCGAAGAACGGCTGAACCCGCTGGTAACCCGCCAGGTGATCCACACCCCGCAAATGACCGTCTCGCGGCTGCGCCTCGCCAAGGGCGCGGTCGTGCCTTTGCACCAGCACGTGAACGAGCAGGTGACGATGATGGAATCGGGCGCGCTGCGCTTTGAGATCGCGGGTGAGGAGATCACGGTGCGGGCGGGGGAAGCGCTGCGTATCCCACCCCACGCGCCGCACAGCGTGGTGACGCTCGAAGACACCGTGGCGACGGATCTGTTCACGCCGGCGAGAGAAGACTGGATTCGTGGCGACGACGCGTATCTGCGCAAGTAGACGTGTTGCGGTCTGCCAGGATCATACCGGGTGGCCCCTTCTGGTCCAGCCTATGCCAGCCTATGGAGGTCCTTACCAAAGCGTCGAGATGTACTGAGCTGCCCGCTCGGTGAACTCCGGGGGTACCCACCGCGGCGGAGACCTCTGGATGCTCGTGTTGCCTGAAAACCCCCCGAACGTCGCCTGCATCTCAGGCGCAAGCCTGTGGAGAGGGCGGCCATTCTTGTCCCTTCCAACCGAGCTAATCTTGACCGCCTTCTTCGGCAACCGGCTGTTCGCGCTGCCCTTCACCAGCACAAGGCGGTCCTTCTGGTCGTCGAAGACATTACGGTGCATGACGTGAAAGTTGTTTTTGAACATCCCCACCCGTTCCGCCCGAGTGAAGGAGGCGGCCAAGCCTGCCCGCTCACCCTCGAAAACGCCGATCATATACAGGGCGGGCGAGCACTCAAAATTCCAGCCCTTGAGGCCCGCATAGAACACCAACGGGCTGCCTTCGCCGAGCTGACGCAGCCTCGCCTTGGGGGGCGTCGGATTGCCGTATGTGAAAGTCTCAAACTCGGGATCGAACTGGATGGATTGATCAAAAACCTTTTCCCGGCGAGTTTTTGGGGAAGTAATCGGCCAACATCCGCCACGCTGTGCCACGGGTGTTTCCGTACGTCCTTTTATCAACCCCCTTGCGTCCGAAACAGTCCGGAATGGGGATGTACTCAAATGAGCGATCACAAAAGAGCGGGCCGTGAATTCCGCCAGAGCCAGTGTCGATACCGACTCTCAGCAACACTACTTGCATGTGCTGCTGCTTTCTTTCGGTTTCTCGACGAATGCCTTGTAACACGGCTCGCCATGTTTGCCCGGTTTGGATTGTTTCTTCAGCCATTCGAGAAACCGGCTTATGTCCGCTGGGTCGAAATGCGAGCAGAACCCTCGGCCTTTCTTTTCGAGCTTAAATCCTTCCGGCTTTTCGCGCTTAAATTCTTCCGGAATAGGAACTGCCTTAGCCCCGAAGTACCAGAAGTGACACGATATCAGGACAAATTGGTTGCGCTGGCGGTTACTCAGTTCTGGCTCCTCCCGCCAGAAGGCATTCTTCTTCTTACCATCTTTGCGGGGGTCTTCGTTGTCGCCGCGTGTTTGTTTACGTCAGGTGGCGCTGACGATTTCGGCGGTCTGGGTTTTCTCCATAAGGGTGGCGGGATGGAGCTCGGCCCAGAGGGTATCGCGTAGTTCGGTGTAGTCGGCGGTTTCTTCGGGAGGTACGATGTCGCGTTTGGAGAAGAGACCGGAGGAGAGGGCGTTTTGCGAAGTCCGGGCTTTGCCTTCGATGGTGCGGGGGCCCTGACCATTGGCGCTTCGCGCTGACTGGGCATCGTGGGGATAAGGCCTGGCCGTTACGTCTTCGGAGGCGTTGATCCGATTGGCGGCGATTTGAGCTTCAGTGGCCATGGAGATTTCCTTTTCCTTTTCGAAACCGTAGATTCGACTTGAGCCTGCGATATGGGGCGACGCTTCCCAGCGTGCGGGGGCTGTACGTGATGGCAAAGGCTCAGAAGATAAAGTTGCGCCGCTTGTGATTGGGTTTCGGCGACGGGTGACTTACCCGGTTGTGCGACGAGAAACGGGGAATGGACTATAACTCGTCGAAAATCGCCTGAGCGATTTTCAGTTCGGGACCGGGACGCGGTCAATGCGGTCGATGACGATGACGTCCACCGGTCTTTGCTTCTTCTCCAGCTTCAGGCCAAGTTGCTGATCGAGCGCCACGGACAGAACAGGAGGAGCCTGGTCGAGGGGCGGCGCCGGGGGAGGAGGAGAAGCGCCGTCGGGTCCCCCTGACGTGCAACTTTTGCAGGCATAGACCGGTTCCCAGGTCAGGGCGAAATCGTAGGTTCCAGTGAGGCCGGTTTCGTCGAATACAAAACGTCCTTCGGGATGGCCGAGCATCTTCACGAACTCGCCGACAGTGCAGTTGCCGCAGTTAATGGTCCGGGTGCCGGGGAGTGTATTTTCTTCTTTGCGTGAAGGTTTGGATGCGGCATCCTTCGGGGCGGCCAGCCGCACGCCGCCTTTCGCCGCGATCATGACGTAAGCGGGCAGATCCTGCTTCTCGCGGTGCCACGCCATGTGAAATCGTTCCGCGAGGAGATTCTGCAGCATGATGCGCATCTGGTCTTTGGTCGCGTTTCGAGGAAGTGTGGCTGCAATGTCGAACATGTCGATGTTCAGCCAGTCGGGGGCGTTGATTTTTTGATTGTCCCGAAGGTCGAAGGCGCTCTGGAGCACCATAGTCAGGGTGGCGTTGGAGAATGTGAGGCGGTTGGGATCGTCGGTGCCGGGGCCGCCGGTGGTGGCGATATGAAGCGGGCCGCCTTTGTAGGGTGCGGCAGGCTTGAGGGAGGCCACCTCGAATGTCTGAGGCACTGCAAGGAAGGAAGTAAGCAGGATCAGACAGGTGAGCCGCACCATTGTAATATATCTCTTTTCAAGGGGGTCATCGCGCGGGGGAGACCACTTCCCTCATTGGCTACTACCGGACCTCGGTTAGTCGGGGCACATGTCGGACTTTTGCCGTCGAAATCCGGGACAACCGCGGACGACGACGGTGGATTTCCAAAATGACCAGGACCTTGTCACAGTCTCCGGCACCGTTGCGGGTTTCGAGTGGATCAATCCACACGCGTGGCCGTACGTCGCCGGTTGGGGCTTCGAAATGGGTAGCCCGAACGGCCTGGTTCACAACGGCTATGCCGCGAAGAACGGCAGCAACACGGCGAACGCCCGCAACCGTCACCCTGCCCGGCGGCCGGAAGCTATTCGGGGGCTTCCAGAGCACTCCCGGCGCCCCCGTCAGGCCGTAACGCGCTCAGATAATCCGCAAGCGTTCGATCCACTCCCTTGTACAGAAGCGCATTGAAGCTCTCGGGTCCCCGCCCGGCTTGGCCTGCCTGCAGGCTGCGAATGTACTCCAGCCGGTCTTCCGGGCGAACCGCGACCGGGGGATAGCCGCCACGAATTAAGATCAGGTTCGTCATAAGCCGCGCGTTGCGTCCGTTGCCATCGTTGAACGGATGAATGTCCACCAGGCGGCGATGAGCCGTGAAGGCGGTTTCGAGCGTGGCGGGCGCCGTTCCCAGCCAGACCGCAAAGTCGCCCATCAGGGACGGGATTTCTGCCGGCGAGGGAAACGTGTGGCTGCCCGGCTTCGGTGCGGACGTAGCGGGGAAGATCGGCATATCGGCCGGCGATATCGGGGCGCGAACGCTGCGTGACCAACCTGTGTAAATTGCGCACGTCGCTTTCCGTCAAACGCGTCCCCTGCCGCGCCAGCTCGCGAACGTAGCGGATCGCGTCATAGTGGTCGAGCGCTTCCAGATGATCCTTGAGGGGCTTGCCGCCGATGGTCACCCCTTGCTCGATCACCAGCGTCGTCTCGACCGGGCCGAGCGTGTTGCCTTCAATGGCGTTCGACGACCAGGTCAGCTCGATATCATAGTGATGCTCCAGATTCGCCAGCGCTTCCGCCGGCAGCGGCCTCAAGCTGTCAAGCCGTGCTTTTTTAGCTGCGATGGCGACAATCAAATCATTGATGGACACTGGGACACTCAAGCCTGCTCGGGGTCCCGATGCGCGGCGGCCAGTGTGAAAGCCGGACTGCAAACCGCGACGTACTCCGCGCCCTCCGGCTCTGGCGTGCTGTAGCGGACCCATTCGCCCTTGTGCGCGATCACCGCCTGGCCGGCGTGAACTTCGAGCGCGCCTTCCCGGTGCTCCACTCGCAACATCCCCGCCAGCACCACGGTGAATTCGTCGAAATCGGGCGTCTGCCCCGGTTCCACCCAGCCGCCGGGACTGCGCATGTACGCCACGCTCAGCCCGCTGGTGCCGGAATTGACGCGCCCGATGTATTCGTCGATCAGTTTGGGCCTGGTTCCCGCCGCGGCGACGCGCGCCGGCTTCCGGATCAGGGTCGGCGGGCTCATCGAAACTCCAGGGGCCTCTTCATGCATCTAAAGGATTTGATTATCCCTCAGCCGCCCAGGCCATTGGGACCCCATTCTCCACAGTGATACTTGATCCGTTGCCCCAATCATGCCTAAAATGACTTTTTTGCTGAATGCGTCCGAACCCATGACTCCGATGGACGATTTCGATCCCCAGGCCCCGCAGCGCGAAGCGGCCTTTTTTTACGGGCTGTTTTTGCGTGGGCATTCGCTCGATGCCCTCCGCCAGGATATCGACGTGCCTCGCCGCGTGATCGATAAGTGGCTCAAGGGAAAAGACTTCCAGGGAGCTTTCCGCCACGATCTGGATCGCGTTTATCAATACCGGAAGCAGGTTCTGGCGATTTTCGAAGGCTTGGTTTCGAACGACGACGCCCGCATGCAGGTGCAGTAAGCTTTCCGAGCCGCGACCCAGCGATCCCCTTTAGGGGCGCTGGCACGTGAAGGAGTGGTCCTCAGGGCATCCGTAGCGTTCCAATCAACTCCTCCACCCGCTTGACGCCGAATTCCGGCAACATTTTCTCCAACTCCCGCGCGATTTTCAGCGGCGCGGCCGGGTCCCAGAAAGTTGCCGTACCCACCTGGACGAGCGACGCCCCGGCAATCAGGAATTCCGCGGCGTCCTCGCCCGAAGCAATCCCGCCTATCCCGATCACGGGAATTTTCACGGCGCGCGCCGCCTGGTGCACCATGCGCAGGGCAATCGGCTTAATGGCCGGGCCGGAGAGTCCGCCGTAACCGGCGCCGATGCGCGGCTGTCGGCTCCGTACATCGATCGCCAGCGCGATGAAAGTGTTCACCAGGGAGATGGCGTCCGCGCCGTTCTGCTCCGCAACGCGCGCGAAGGGTTCGATCGACGTAACGTTGGGCGACAATTTTACGAACACCGGCCGCCGCGCGACCGCCCGCGCCTGCGCGGTCAGATCGGCCAGCGCCGCTTCGTCCACACCAAAAGCCAGGCCCCCGTGCTTAGTGTTGGGGCAGGAGACGTTCAGCTCGTACGCCGCCATTCCCTCAGCGTCATTCAGGATCCGGACCACTTCGACGTAATCCTCGACCGCATAGCCGAAAACGTTGGCGATGACCGGCGTTCTGTAGCGCCGCAATTGAGGCAGCTTCTCCGCCACGAAAGCGCGCACGCCGACGTTCTGCAAGCCTACCGAGTTGATCATGCCGGCGCGCGCTTCCCACAAGCGCGGAGCGGGATTGCCGCGGATCGGTTCGCGCGACAGGCCCTTGACGACGATGCCGCCGAGCGCGTTCAGGTCGACCAGCTTTTCGAATTCGACGCCATAACCGAACGCGCCCGACGCGGCCAGCACCGGATTCCGGAAATCGATGCCGCAAACGATCATCGCGCCGCCTTCATGGGCGCGGCCATCGCCTCTCCGAGCACGCGGCCGGTGGCGGACGCGGGCAGACTCAAACCGAAGGACCGCGCAAGGGTCGGCGCTACGTCGATCGCGGCTACCGTATCTTCCATGGTGCGCACATGGAACCCAGGCCCGTAAAGGATGAGCGGCACGCGCGTATCGTAATTGTAGACGGAGCCGGATGCGACTACGTCGGCGGCTTCATCGTGATGGGCGGGGTAGGAAAGCGTCACGTCGCCGGAGCGGCCCGCAAAAAAGCTGTTGACGAAACGATCGCGCCAGGGGCCGTTGAAAGAAGACTCGCCATCGGCCGTGTAATAGCCGGCAATCTTCCCGGTGTCCATGGCGGCCTGTGCGGCTATGCGGCGCGCGGCCGATGGGTCCACGTTCGCCGCGCGCAGACTCTTCCGGTTCAGAACCAGGAACGGATAAATATACGCCTCGACATAGTTCCTTCGCGCCGCCCCGCTGTCGAGAATCGACGCCATGCGCGCCTGGACGGCATCGGCGATCGCCTTGCCATCCACCCCGCGGCGTCGGGGAGATTTCTCGTCCAGGCCATGCGTGGCCGTGAAGGCCATTGCATAGTTGCCTTTGCCCACGCGGCTGTCGAGCAGGTCGAGCAGCGACGCGATCTGCTGGTCTCCGTGCAGCACCATGTCCCGCATCAGCGGCGAACTGGCGCCTGTCTCTAACCCGAGCGCTCCGAACGAGCCGGCCAGAAGCGTGACGATGTCCAGCCCGCCCGAAGTTCCGAGATGTTCCTGCAGAATAACTTCCCGCGCCAGGGCGAACTGGTTGGCCAGAGCGAAGGGCGAGGCGCTATAGAGGGCGGAAAAGTCCTTCGCGTCGAGCACGCGCAGCGGTTTCGATCCATCCACGGGAAGCCACGGCGCGCCAAGCCATTTCGCGGGGGCGTTCGACTCCTCGAAGCTCCGGAACCAGTCGGGGGCGCCGGCGCCCGGTGTGACCCGGTATCCGGTCCCGCCGGATTCTCCGAAGATGAAGGCGAGCGTGCTGTTGCAGCCGCCGAGCAAGGCGGCGCCGGCGCCGGACGCGATTGTAAAGACGCGGTTGGCTTCAGTCGCGAGCGCCCCATCGAACAACGTTCCCGCCTCGAGCGCCCCTGTAGTTGCAGTCCCTGGTTCCGTAGCCCCCGGTTCCATCCAGCGCCCCGCCACGATGCCATGGAGCGATGGCCAGGCGCCTGTCAGCAAAGTCGCAAGGCCGGATTCCGTGAAGGCTTCCGCATCGAACTGGCAATTGGGAAAGTAGCTGCCGCCCTCGATCAAACGGCGAAATCCACCCGGAGCAAGGGACGGCCACAGATCGTCGAGATAATCCGGACGGAATTGTTCGGCGATAATCCAGACGAGCAATTTCGGGCGCGCCGCCGCATGGAGAGGCGGCGGCCGGAACGCGGTAGTACTGGCCAGCATCCCCGCACAAAAGTGCCGCCGCGAAAAACTCATTCCCGTCAGGAGTTTAACAGAACACTGGTACTCGTGTGAGTACTAGTGATAGACTCACGGATTAGGACCGGATTCATCGAATTGAATTGCAGGAAGAATTCATATATGGAAGCGGATATTCTCGGTCTCAGGGAGTGGCGCCAGCGCAAGGGCATAAGTCTCGATGCCATAGCTGCCTCCACCAAACTAAGCGTCCGGCAGCTGGAAGCCATCGAGTCGGGGGATTTCCGCAAACTTCCCGGCGGCATTTACAACACCAGTTACATCAAGCAGTATGCGCGCGCCATCGACTTCGATGAAGCCCAGATTCTCGCGTATTATCACGGCAAAGAGGCGATTTCCGCCGAAGAGCTGGCACCCATTGGCGCGCGACGCCCGTTCCGCTTCGTAGCCGGCTAATCCGGCCCTGCAATATAGCGGAGCTATTCGGGCTCGCCCGTTTTGTGCGCCACGCTGCGAGCTGCCGCGGGGCGTGCCTTGAGCATTTTATCCAGCTCCGCGCGGATATTGACTTCCGGATTCGAAAGAAATTTCTCGGGCGCGGGGTCCGACCCGTCGGGGACATATTGGGACCGGATCGTCCCGGCCTTATCGATGAAAATCAGATCCGGGACGAATGGCGGGTTGGTGACCTGCTCGAAATCCATGACCGCTTTCGGATTGGAGTAGCCGCAGGGGAAATTCACCCCGAATACCTGAATAAATTTCTGCACCTGAGCCGCCGCGCCCGGATCGAATGCCGCGCCCAGCACCTGTACGCCCTTGTCGGCGTATTCCTTCTGCACCTGCGCGAGGATTCCCGCCATCTTCTGGCAATGCGGACAAGTCGTGAACATAAAAGCCATCACCACAATCTTGCCGCGATAAGAGCTCAGCAGCAGTTGCTTGTCCGGCATCTGGATCACGAATTCGGCCGCCTTGCGGGGTACCGGAGGTGCTGCCGCCGCCGTGAACGCCGCTGTCGTCACAAGAGATAACGACATCAGAACGCTCGCAAGGACGGAAAGGGTGAATCTACGCATGGGAACCATTCTACGCGATTCAGGCCTGATGACTCAGCTCGGCGTCACCGGCGGAAGCGAGCGCCGGCGCATCATGATGCCTGCGCTGCGCCCGGAAGGCTCCCACGGTGACCGCGGCGGCAATCGCCACCAGCACCCCGTCGCGCACTATGGTCTTCGGCCCCAGCGCCTCGCCGGGCCCGAAACATCCGCAGTCGATCTTAAGGCCCATCGCATAAGAGCGCACCATCAGGGAGAAGAAAAAACTCAGCATCAGGGTCGCCATCAGCGCGAACCAGCGCAGCCAGATGCCGGAAAGGACCGCGATTCCGAGCGCCAGTTCGCACCACGGTAAAGTCTTTGCCACGGGCTCGAGCGCGCTTTCGGGAAGAATGCCATACCCATTCAGCGATGCGGCGAACTGGATCCACGGGGCCCGCAGCTTTACGTATGCGGCGTAGAAAATTACCCCGCCGACAACCAGGCGGCCCACCAGCAGCAGTGCCCGCGTCCGAGTCACTTACCCACCTTCTGATCCAGATAGGTCTTGAGAACCGAATAGGGCATTCCGTAGATGCCGGTAATCTTCTCGCGTTTACCGCTCCCGTGCGGTCCGGAAATCACCATGAACGGCGTTTCCGTCAGGCCGTCGGCGTTGCCCTGCGCGGTGTCCCTCTTTACCGTCTCCTCCAGCCGCGGGTCGCTCTTGACCAGTTCGCGAACCTGTTGCATCTCGCCGGGAGGCAGCACTTTGGTCACCTGCGCGTCCACGTTACCGTTCTGCGACCACTCCGGCTGCGTCTGGAAAAGTTGCTTCGAAACCAGATCGTACCTGCCGATCTCTCCCGCCGCATTGGCATAGCGCGCCGCCAGCGGGCCGAACTGATGCATGGGCAAAGGGAAGTCGCGGTGAATCAGACGAACCTTACCGGTCTGCACGAAATCGTTAATCAACGCCGGCAGCTTATCGAGGTAGAAGACGCGGCAGGAAGGGCACTGGTAGTCCGTATAGAGGTCGATCGTGACCGGAGCGTCCGGCGAACCGGATTCCTTGAAGTTCGTCACCGGTGCTGCGGTCACCGCCTTATGCCCGGGCGCGGACGTCTTATGCGGTGCCGGCGTCTGGGCCGGCAGCAGGGCCGGAAGTAAAAGGAGAAGGAAGCGCATTGCTTCCATTATGAAGCAAGGATCACCGCGTGTCGCCATTTCCGATTTCATTGAGGGCACCCGAAATATGTTACCAGCCTGGATGTCGGTATAATGTATTTACATGGAGCGACTCCTTCGTTGCGACTGGGACAGGCGTTGTATACCCCAATCCCAGAACCCGTTCCTCTCCACTCAATTCATCGATCCGCGTTTCGACGTACACGGGCTCGTTCTCCAGTTGTGCGTATGACGCATTGCATATGAGAGGAGACGTTATGAAGAAAAGCGACGGCGGCAGCGCAATTGAGGCGGAAAAGGCTTTCACCGCGAGCCTGTACAAAGACCGTGCCGCCGTGAACCGGAAAGCGCAGGAGGCTCTGGCCGCCGGATCGCGCCAGATCACGATCCGGCTGAGCAACAACCAGATTGCCCTTGCCAAACAGCAGGCCGAAGCCAGAGGGCTGAAGTACCAGACCTACATCAAAATGCTGTTGCACGAAGCGCTCACCGGCCGTATGGCCGAGCCGCGGCCCGGACGCCTTCGATAATAACGTAATGACCGACGCCGCGCTGCTCGAACACATTCTGCAACAGGGCCGCGGCCGGACCAGCCTCAAGCATCTGTTCCGCGATCTCCGCGTGCATGGCGAAGATCGCGACCGTATCGAAGCCGCGCTCGACCGTCTCACCGCCCGCGGCGAACTGGTCGAGATGCACAACGGCCATTACATGGCGACGGCGGGAAATCGTGAATTCGCCGTGGGCCGCGTCAGCATCCATCGCGACGGCTTCGGCTTCCTGATTCCCGACAAGCCGATTCCCGGCGTGGCCGGCGACGTCTTTCTCGGCAAGGAAGCGATTCGCGGCGTCATGAACGGCGACCGGGCCGTGGTGCGCGTCACCCACACTGGGCAGGGCCGCACCGACGGCGAAATCCGTAAGATCCTGAAGCGCGCGCATCCGGCCGTGGTGGGCGAATTCCGCATCACTCGGCGCGGCATGTTTGTAGTGCCGCACGACGAGCGGCTGCGCGATTGGATCGAGATACCGCTCGATCTGGCGATTCCGCCGCCCGTCGAACAAGTCGACCGCATAGGCGCCCGCGCCATCGAAATTTCCGACCCGAGCGATCTCGACGGCATGATCGTCAACGCCGAAGTGCTCGAATATGGCGACGATCGTTCTCATCCCGTAGGGCGCGTGATCGAGGTGCTGGGCGCGCCGGACGATTTCGGAATCGACGTCGAGATCGTAATCCGCAAACACCACCTGCCGCATCGTTTCCCGCCCGAAGTGGTGGAGCAGGCCCAGTCGACGCCCTCCGTCATCACGGCCGAGGAAATGAAAGGGCGACGCGATTTTCGCCCGTTGCCCATCGTCACCATCGACGGCGAAACGGCGCGCGATTTCGACGACGCCGTATTGGTAGACAAGCTGCCCCACGGCCATTTCGCCCTCCAGGTTCATATCGCCGACGTGAGCCACTACGTGAAGCCGGGCAGCGCCATGGATAACGAAGCGCGGCTGCGCGGCACCAGCGTCTACTTTCCGGACCGCGCCGTCCCCATGCTGCCCTATGAGCTTTCAACGGATATCTGTTCCCTCAATCCGCATGTCGACCGCCTGGTCATGTCGGCGCTGATCGAACTCGACCGCCAGGGTGAGCCTGTGTCGTTCGAGTTCTGCCGTGGCGTCATCCGCAGCGCGGAGCGCATGACCTACACCGGCGTGCACGGTCTGCTCGAAGGCGATGCTACTCTGCGCG
Organism: Bryobacteraceae bacterium; assembly: GCA_050015835.1. GTDB lineage: Bacteria > Acidobacteriota > Terriglobia > Bryobacterales > Bryobacteraceae > BOG-234. Next base: position 75,211 of record JBEKAQ010000023.1, read on the forward strand.
AGCGCTACGCCCCGTTGCTCGAACAGTTCGCCACCATGCGCGAACTGGCCGGGATCCTCATGCGCAAGCGCTACCGTCGCGGATCGATTGATTTCGATTTGCCCGAACCGCAGATCGAGTTCGACCAGTTCGGCCAGATGATCGGCGTCACCCGCAGTTCGCGCAACATCGCGCATCGCATCATCGAGGAGTTCATGCTGACCGCGAACGAAGCGGTGGCCGCGCATCTGGAACAGGCCGGCCATCCCGCCATCTACCGCACGCACGATCGGCCCGACCCGAAGCGCGTGATGGATTTCGAGGAGGTGGCCACGCAGTTCGGTTACTCGCTGGGCATTGGCGCCATTCCGGTTTCGAAGCATCGCTATAAAGAGCGCAAGGCCGAGGGCCGCAAGGTCTATAAGGACGTGGTGCTGCCCGGCGCCGTGCCAATTTCATCGAAGGCGTACCAGAAGCTGGTGGCGAAGATTGAAGGCAAACCCGAGGAGCGCATCCTGAGCTACCTGATGCTGCGCTCGCTCAGGCAGGCCCGCTACAGCGAAGAAAATACCGGTCACTTCGCGCTCGCCGCCACGCACTACACGCACTTCACGTCGCCCATTCGGCGCTATCCGGATCTGATCGTGCACCGTCTGCTGGCCGCATCCCTCGACCACCGGACTTATTCGAGCGAAGCCGAGTTGAAGGTCGTTGCCAACGATTGTTCGCTCACGGAGCGCCGCGCCGCCGATGCCGAGCGTGAACTGGTCGAGTGGAAGAAGGCGAAGTTCATGGAGAGCCGCGTGGGCGAGGAGTTCGCCGGCCTCATAATCGGCACCGCGCGCTACGGGGCGTTCGTTGAACTTACGGAATTGTTTGTGGAAGGCCTGGTCCCGATCGATACGCTGCCGGGCGACCACTATACCTATCACGAAAATGTGCGCAGGATCGTGGGACAACGGACGCGCCGCGAGTTTTCCATCGGCGACGAAGTGCGCGTGATCCTCGACCGCGTGGATCCGCTGGAACGCAAACTACAATTCTCCATTGTGGAACCGGCGGCAGCGAAGAAGAAAAACAAGAAGGGGGCTTGAACGAGGTGGGGTGCGGAGTTGTGGAGCACTGGCTTCCCTCTTGACTTCTGTCTCTTTTTTGGCCTCGTCCGGGGAATCTGTGGGTGACTTGCGTGCTTCTCCTTACCGGTTCGCGTTTGACGGCAGTCGGCTAACAATTGGCTTGACAGCCGAGGCGGTTTCCTCTCTTATGTAGTTGAAATGCGAGTGGCACAGTCGTTAGGAGAATTCGAGCAGGTCGTCCTGTTGGCAATTCTGCGTTTGGGCGACAACGCCTATGGTGTGACGATTGCCGCAGAAATTAGCGCATGCACCCATCGCGACCCAGCTCCGGGAGCGCTTTACACCACTCTGGACCGGCTGGAGGACAAGGGGTTGATTTCCTCGCGATTGGGCAATCCAACTCCCCAGCGCGGCGGGCGAGCGAAGCGATATTTTGAGCTCAACGCCAAAGGCCTGGCGGCGATCACGCGGGCTCAACAATCGTATCGGCGGTTATTGGAGGGTTGTGTCCTCCCAGGAGTTACCCATGCATAGCGCTCACATCGCAGAGCGGATTCTTGCTCTGGTCACCACTCGGGACCGCGCCGCGTCCACTGTCGGAGATCTGACGGAACGGGCGGCGGCTCGGGACGCGGTCTGGTTCTGGTCCAGTGTCTTACGGACGGCGGCCTCGTTCCTTTGGCGTGACGTGGCGGAACACGCCGCGCGCCTCACAGGCTTGGCACTTCTCGGAATCGCTTTTTACGTTGCGATCGACTTCCTCTTTGCCGGCCTGGACGGAGTGGCGTTTTTCATCGTGGCCTACACGAGCGGAAAGCACCTTCAGATGGACTCTATAGGGTGGCGAATCTGCTTCGCCGCGCCGGTGTTGGTTAGCGCGCCGTTGATCGGCCGGATGCTGGCCCGTTGGGCGCCGGGACGCGAACTGGCTGCGTGCGTCGTGTATGCGGCCCTCGTCTCGATCTACAATCTGGTCCCGATGCTCGGTGACAACGGTGGCTTTACCGCCTTGCTATGCATTCTCTCTGTTCCCGCCGCAGCGGCGTGGGGCCGATATCGCAGGCTGGAGGCAATGCACGCAAGGCCCCTATGAGTTTGCGGGTCACTATTGCCGTCGTGACTCTGTCCCTCGCTCCTCTGCCCGCGGCCCAAGCGGCAGGTCTGGAGAACCGATACCAATCGACCGAGTTTCGCGATGCGATGCCGCAAAGCCAGATGGCTGGGATGAGTGCGCGCGAGATCGTGCAGCCGTCGCTGCGGTTTGAAACGTTATTTGGACTCTTCGATTTTGCACCTCCGCCAGACTACCTCTGTTTGGTAGAGATGGCCGGGCGCCCCGTGGACCCGAGCGTTCAGCCGGCCCACACCGGCAGCGCCTGGGAAGTGATGAGTCTGTACGGCGAAACATTTCTGCGCCTGATCCGCAGGCGCGGTGAGGAACTCGCGCCGGACAAGGCGCGGGCCGAGCAGGCCCCTTCGACAAGTCCGTCGAAAAACGGGCCCATGAAACCCTCGCAGCCCAGGCGAAACGGCAGCAAGCGGAACGGAGATTTCAGGCGGAGCGCGACGCTTGCCGGCAGGAGTTCCTGAGAATTTTCGATTTCCGGCTGGCCGGCCAGGAGGTGGTCCGCGACCGTCCCTCCTGGGTGATCGATGCGAGCCCCGTGCCCAATTCAGTGCCCCGATGCGGCGACTTGAAGACACTCAGCAAGTTCCATTTCAAAATGTGGATCGATCAGACGGAATTTCGCTGGGCTCGCTTTGAGGGTGACAGCGTCGCCGCGACTACTTGGTTTCTGTGGCCGCGGCAACCCGCGGGCGGAATCCACCTTACAGCCGAACAGACGCGCTATGGAGAGGGCGTCTGGCTGCGCACGCGAGACCAGTACAAGATAAATGTCAAGACGCTGATGGTGTCCTTCCCCATGGAGATCACGATTACCTACCGCGGATATCGCAAATTCCAGGCCGACTCGCGCATCTTGCCGGTGGAAGGAAAGTAGGCCCGGCGTTGGACTGGGGTTACCGTCCCTTTATTCTCTCTGCCGTTGCATCCGCGCCATGGATCTGATTACGATTTTGCACCGCTGCCGTCATTTCCGCGGCTTCGTCTACCAGAACGCCCGCTTCAGTGCCGATCACAAGAGCATCGAGATTGGCATGCGTCCGCATGGAACCGGTGGCAGCGAAGAAGAAAAAGAAGAAGGGTGCGTGAGATCAGCTTTGCAATTTCCTCAGTATGTGCCTGGCCAGTATTTCGTTGATTTCTCGATGGCGGGGAACCGGTTGCGAAATTCCTGTCCGCGGATTCTGGTACCAATCGTGTTTGCCGCCGTGGCGTATAAATTCACAGCCGGATTCCTCCAGACGCCGGATCAGGTCGGTGCGTTTCACTAAGAGAGCGTCAGTTCTGCCACGCGGCGAACCCCGGGGATTGCTCCGCTGGTCAGATCGCTGAACAGATCTTTGAGATGTTCCTGAAGATCTTCCAGCGTGTCGCCCTGCGTAACGTAGTCGGGGTATTCCTCGAAATATCCGAGCCACTGGCGTCCTTCCTGCCAATAGACATAACTAGCGGTGGCCATATCTCAAGTGTACAGAGAACCCGTCGGTGTTGGAACGGGGCGCTCATTTCAGCTGTGCCACCGCCACCACGCGATCATAACGCCGCCCACCGAACATAATCGTCGGGATCTTGACCGTGCGGATTCGATCTTTCACCACGGAGCTGTTAGCGCGCAGCCTGTCGGCAACGTCTTTCGACCCGGCGAGCCTCTCAATCCGCCCAACTTGCTCCTCCGAATAACCGAAATCCCGGCAAAATTGCCCCAGCGTCTGGCGAGCCTGATCGGGGTCGAAACTCTCGTCGAACCGCTCCTGCCATTTGAGGCCGCCCGCGCTGTAGCCCGTGTAGATCCTTTCGAGCAGACGCCAATCGGGAGGCACGTTCCCTGTGGCATGCGCCGGAACCACCCGCTTCATCGCTTCGAGATAGGTCGCGATCAGATACGAATTGATGAACTTATAGCCCGACCAATTGCTCGCGTCCGGAATCGGGAAAATGATGTATGTCAGGTTGTAACGATTCTCGAAACCGGCGCTCTTGATATTTCCGAAAAGGCTGGCACAGGCCGAACAGCCGGGGTCCACGATTTCGAGGGCCCACGGCTTGCCCTTATCGACGGGGCGATACGTGGTGTTGTCGGCCGAGATGTAATCCTCCGGCTTCCACGTACTGAAGCGGGCCGGGATCTGCCGCACAGTATCGCCGAACGCATCGGCGCTCGTAATCGCCCACTGCAGCGGATGCCCCTGCCGCAGGGACTCCCAGAATCCCGGCACATAGCTCGCTATCGAGCAGGCTTCGCCGCTCAGCGAACAGTTTTCCGAATGCTTTGGATCGCAGGTGTCGTAGATCAGAAGATTAAGCCCGGCGAGCGCGACGGCCCCGAGGCTCCAGACGCTCAGAATGGCGAAAATCCACGCAAATACATCGATCCAGCGATCCAGAAATCGCGCGAGGCCGGGATGTACCAGGATTATTTTTCCCAGCAGCTTGCCCTTCATCTCTTCGCTGAAATTGATATCGCACGGCCGGAACGTGATCCGGCGCAGCACGCAATGCCACGCTTTTCGGGCCAGTTTGCGGTTTGCCGCCGAGAAGATGCCGCAGAAAAACAAAACGACGAACGCAGCGATGCAGAACATCTACAGGTGATTCACGATCTGGTGGATGACGTCCGCCACATGTGTCGCCTGGCTCGATGTATTCTGCAAACCGATTGAAACTCGCACCAGCGGCGGAAGGCGCAATACGCTTTGCAGATAGTAATGGCAGCAGAAGTAGCCGCTCCTCACCATGATGTTCTGCGCCGAAAGATAGAGCGCCAGGCGATGCGCGTCGATATGCTCGCTGTGAAAGCTGATGATCGGGCTGGGCTCCCGATTGAGCACCTTCAGCCGGGTGTTCGACGAAAGCGATTCATACAGAATCCGTCCCAAATCTTCCTGCGGTGGGCGCGCCGACAGCCATGCGATGGCGGCCCCGAGGCCCGCAATCCCCGCAAAATCCTGCAAACCCGGTTCCAGCCGGGCGAATGCTTCCTCGGGAGAATCGAGCAGATCGAAATCGTCTTTGCGGACATCGCCGACCGTGCCGCCGCCAAGGAAAAAACAATCGAGCTCGTTCAGAAAGGTTCGACGGATCGCGATAAAACCCAGACTGGGGCCATACATCTTGTGGGACGAGCCGCAAACGGCATCGAAATCGGCATGGCGCAAAAGCCCGGTATCGTGCCCCATCGTCTGCGCGGCATCGAGAATGACCACGCCGCCCCGCTGGTGCGCCGCCGCCACCAGCTCGTCCAGATTCCCTAGGATCCGTCCGTCGATGTTGGACGCCGTGTTCACCACGACGACAGCTTTTTCCAACTGATCCGGCTGAAAATCGAGCGATCCACCGGGCCGCCGCGGCAATACGACGCGCCCCATCTTAAACCGCCTGGCGCAAGTCTGCGTGGGAAGAAAAACCGAGTTATGTTCGATATCGGAAGTGACGATTCGCGTGTACCGTCCCTCGGGCAACTGCTGCAGCAGCAGATTGATCCCCGCGGTGGTGTTCAGGCAAAACGCGACAGTGTAATCCTTGGCGCTCTTGCCGAGCAATTTCAGAAGTCGCTCCCGAGTGTCGAAGACGATGCCGTCGACCTTCTCTCCCCATGCGTATTTGACGCGCCCCCCGCAGGCGTTATATTGCCGATAGTACTCCGTAACGGCGGAGATCACCGCCTGGGGACGCAATGTCTGGCACGCGCTGTCGAAGTAATGCGCGTCCGCTTTCATGTAGCCAAAATCCGCGAGGTTCTCGCCGGATGCCTTGTCGCTTGCCGGGTGGTGCCTGAATAATGTCATAAAATGCTTCCTGTGGACGAACCGGGCACTCAGGCGTTCTAATCTTCATTCTATGTGACGGTTCGCACAATCCCGTTCCCGCACGCGGAGCCCACCCATGATCGTCGAGATGCGCACGTATAAGCTCAAGCCCGGCCGACGTGCGGAATTCCTCGAAATTTTCCGCAGAAGGTCCATTCCTGCCCACGCCGAAATCGGCATGAAAATCCTGGGACCGTTTCTCTCCATCGAAGATCCCGACACCTTCTTCTTCATGCGCGGCTTTCCCGATCTGCCTTCGCGCGAACCGATGAAAGCACGGTTCTATGAAGGGGAACTCTGGAAGAACGAACTGGAAAACCTGCTCATGCCCATGATCGAGAAGTACGACGTCGTCCTGGTGGAAGATGCCGGCAATCTGATTCGTTGGTGATCGCCCCCCGCGCCGCCGCTGATACCATCGATAGAAAGCATGATCCAAACTCTCTTCGGCTCCATTGAACAGGAGCCGACGCTACTCGAGAAACTGAAGAGCGGCGTGCAGAAAACGCGCGACGGCCTGGTCTCGCGCATCGAAGACGTCATCTCCGGCAAGAAGGAGATCGACGCGGACCTGCTCGAAGAGCTCGAGTACACGCTCATTAGTGCGGACATCGGCGTCGCCACCACGGAAGAGATCCTCGATCGCATCCGCGAGCGCGTGGACCGCAAGCTGGTGGGCGATTCCGGCGAGTTGCGCGGCCTGATCCGCGAGTATCTTCTCGAAGTCCTGCAGGCGAGCGACCGGCCGCTCGCGTATGTGGGCGAGCCGCCCGCCGTCGTCATGGTGGTGGGGGTGAACGGGGCGGGGAAGACCACCACCATCGGCAAGCTGGCTTCGCATTTGAAATCCACCGGACACACGGTGCTGCTCTGCGCCGCCGATACGTTTCGCGCCGCCGCCGTCGAGCAGTTGGAAGTCTGGGGCGAACGCACGGAGGCGCAAGTGATCCGGCAAAAAACCGGCGCGGACCCGAGCGCCGTGATGTTCGACGCCCTGCAGGCCGCTAAAGCGCGCCGCGTCGACTACGTGATCGTCGACACCGCCGGCCGTCTGCAGACCAAAACCAACCTGATGGCGGAGCTCGAAAAGATGCGCCGCACCGCCGCGCGCGTGATTCCCGATGCGCCGCACGAAGTGCTGCTGGTGCTCGACGCCACCACCGGCCAGAACGGCCTCGAGCAGGCGCGCAAGTTTACCGAATCCTCGGGGGTTACGGGAATCGTCCTGACCAAACTCGATGGCACCGCGAAGGGCGGCGTGATCGTGGCCGTCGCGCGCGAACTCGGCCTTCCCATCCGCTACATCGGAGTCGGCGAAAAGGTGGACGACCTGCTGCCTTTCGATCCCGAAAAATTCATCGAATCGCTTTTTGCGCAATGAATCCCGAATACATGCGCGAGGCGTTGGCTCTGGCGCGTCAGGGCGTGGCGTTGGCATCGCCCAACCCCATGGTGGGCTGCGTCATCGTGGCCCCGGATCAGGGTGCCGGCGATGGCGAAATTGTGGGCCGCGGATCGCACACCTGGCAAGGCCTGAAACACGCCGAAATCATCGCGCTCGAAGAAGCCGGCGACCGCGCGCGCGGCGCTACCGCCTACGTGACGCTCGAGCCCTGTTCGCACTCGGGACGCACCGGCCCCTGCAGCGATGCGCTGATTGCGGCGGGAGTTGCGAAGGTAGTCTCGCCGGCCTCCGACCCCAATCCGCTCGTCTGCGGTGAAGGTTTCCGCAGGCTGCGGGCGTCCGGCATCACGGTCGAGATTGCCGCCGAATTCCAGGCCGAAGCGGAAAAGTTGAACGAGGCGTTTTTCCACTTCATGCGTACGGGAAAGCCGCTTGTGACGTTGAAATGCGCGTTAACGCTCGATGGCAAAATCGCGGCCCCCGAAGACAACACCGGATGGATCACCAGCGAACGCGCCCGCGCGCATGTGCAGGAACTTCGCCACGCCTCGGATGCCATGATTACGGGCATCGGCACCGCGCTCGCCGACGATCCTCTGTTGACCGACCGCAGCGGATTGCCGCGCGCCCGGGCGCTGCTGCGCGTGGTGCTCGATTCCACCCTGCGCCTGCCGCTCGAATCGAAACTGGTGCGGAGCGCGAATAACGATGTGCTGATTGTGGCCACCTCGGCGGCTTCGGGCGAACGCCGGCGGGCGCTCGAGAACCGCGGCGTGGAAGTCCGCATCTTCGACGGTCCGCGCGGCCGCGTCGACATTCGCGATGTCGTTGCTCTGCTTGGCGAGCGGCGTTGCCTTTCGGTGATGATCGAAGCCGGCAGCAAAGTGAACTGGGCCGCGCTCGAATCGGGCGCCGTGGATAAAGTGTTCCTGTATTACGCGCCGAAGATTCTCGGCGGATTGCAGTCGCTCCCCATGGCGGGTGGCATCGGCCGGCAGCGCCGTGTAGACGCCATCCTGCTCGAGCGAACTACGCTGCACCCCATCCCTCCCGACGAGTTTGCCGTCGAAGCTTACGTACGAAAGGATTGATCAGGTGTTCACCGGGATCATCGAAGAGGTCGGACGCGTCGAATCAGGCCCGCCCTTCTCCATCGCATGTAATCGAGTGCTCGGCGACCTGACGCTCGGCGCCAGCATCTCGGTGAATGGCGTCTGCCTCACGGCCGTGGATGTTCGCCCCGACGGCTTCTCCGCCGACCTTGCGCCGGAAACGCTCCAGCGCACGAATCT
>JBEKAQ010000024.1:0-69846 GCA_050015835.1 Bryobacteraceae bacterium
AAGCCACGCCGACCTCTCCCGACCTCACGGCCGGACAGGTCAGCGAAGGCGCCTTGGAGTTATACACGGGGAGAATTGCCGAATCGCTCTGGCCGCTGGTCTGGGTCACAACCAGTTGCAGATCTCCATTGGGTGCGTTCGCCGGGACCTGAAAGTTCATCTGATAGAGACCGACTGCGGTGGGCGTCAGGCCGGCGAAAAGAATGTTGGTTACGGGGGCGCCGTTCAGCGTCAAAGTCGGCGTATCGAGCGCATGGGCAAGAGTGGTCGAGGGCGAAGCGGTCCCCGAGGGAACGTTTTGATCCGTAAGGCCCATGCCCACCAGATAGAGGACAATGATCTCATCAGGCCCCGCCGGCGATGTCTCCTGGATCAGACTAACGCCATCGGAATGCGTCGCGATGACCTGGCCCGCCGGAAATTGGGCAATACCGGGCGCATCGTTGGTTAACTGAATCGGGTTGGGCGTGCTCAGGGCGCCATTCGCGCTGACGATCACCTGATAAGTTTGGCCCGCCGGCAGCTCGAACGGCACCTGCGCGTTGATCTGCCCGGGGCTGACGTAGTACAGAGGCGCCAGCATGCCGCCGATGTACACAGACGTCTGACCGAGGCTGGTCGGCAGCGGAACAGTCGAATTCGTCGTTACCTGTGCGGCGAGGTTAGAGCCGTAAATCTGCACGATGGTCCCCGGCGCGACGGGAGCGCCCACCTCGGGCCCGGTCGCAAACGCATCGAGCGTACCGTTCACGTTCAGGAGCGGAGCGGCGTTGGGCGTGACCTGGCCGACGATCTGCGCGGTCGCCGCGGAGAAGCCCGAGGCGGTGGCGGTGGCGACGATGGCGACCTGCCCGGAGGCGTTACGCGGAGTCCACGTGCCCACATAAATCCCGGAGGTCGTACTCGCGGCGTTCAGAGGCAGGGCTGGATCGCCATTGGAGAACGTGGCGACGACACGCCCGTTGGTGACGGGTTGACCGCAATCGTTGAGCAGTGTTACCGCCAGTTGGGTCGGCCAGGCGGCCGGCTGGGTGAAGTTGTTCACGAGGCCGGTCTGTGTGGGGATCAAATGCGCCGGCACGCATGATGTGGCTGAACCGGCTGCGACGATGAGAGTCACATTGACAGTGCGCACGACCGCGCTGGCGAGGGCGTAACTCACGTTGCCGCGATAAACGCCGGCTGCGAGGCCACTCAGGTTTACGGATACGCTCGACGAGGCGGGCGCTAAGGACGACGTCATGCCGGCGGCCGGGCTTACCAGCAGCCATGGGCTGTCGGAGGACGCCTGATAAGTCTCGAAAAGGGACGAGCCGGCGAAGACCTGTACGGTCTGGGCCGACGGCGCGCCGCTTCCATTCGAGATGAATACGAGTCCCTGGGGCGCGGGATCGGGCCGAACGGGACTGGCTGCCGGAGCGACGTTCAACACCACCAGGAAGTTCTGGGGCGAATCCACGACGCTGTTCGAGGCGATCTGAATCGTGCCGTAGTAAGCCCCCGGAGCGAGCGTTGCGGCGGTGGCATTGATCGAGAAGCTCACCGCGCCGGGGTTGGCGGAGGTGGAGCTTCCACTGTTCGTATTCAGCGTCAGCCAACTGGCGCCCGGAATCAGCGTGGCGGTCCAGTTCACCGCGGAGCTTCCGGAACTGCCGACCAGGAAGGATCCGTTGGAATTGCCCGGCGAAGAACCAGCCGTCGACTCGAGCTCGATTCCGGCGGGGTTCAGGGTCATGGTCCCGTTTTGCGCGAGGAGCAGCGTAACGGGAACGCTGACCGAGCCTGCGGAAGTATTCACCGAAATGGTGCTTTGGTAATAACCGGCCGACAGGCCCGTTGGATTCACCGTCACCGTGACGGGGACCGCGGGACCCGCCGGGATCGTGGCGGGAACGCCGGATATGGTGACAAAACTGTTCGCTGCCGTGACCGAATTCACTGTGATCGTGCCACCGCCCATGTTCTGCAGACCCAGGGTTTGCGAAACCGGCTGCGGATTCGAGGTCTGGGCGGAGAACGAAAGCAGGCTGCTGGTCGCCAGTTGCGAAGCTGCCGCGGTGACGTTCAAAGTGACGTTGACGGTTTGGGTGTTCCCCGCACAGGAACTGGGAGCGCCACAGGTGACGATGATGGAAGTCTGGTGTACACCGGCCGCGAGCGAGAGCGCCTGCGAAGTGAGATTGATGCCGATGGTGCCGGGCGTGGTCCCTCCTCCCGTGACATTGAGCCACGGCGCGGCGGGCGATACCAGCAATGAGTAGTTGAGGAGTTGCCCGGCCACGCTCGAGCGCACGGAAACATTAGCTCCGGAAGGCACCCCGGTGGCGCCGCTGTTGAGTGAAAACTCGAGCGACGCGAGCGAAAGAATCAGATCGGTGCGCGTTGCCTGGATCGTGAGCTGGAACCGGGCTGAAGCCGTCAGCGCCGGAGAACTGGAATCGGTCGCGGTCACCGTAAACGGGAAGATACCGGAGGTCGTGGGAATGCCGCTGATCTCCCCGGCCGAGAATGTGAGGCCGCCGGGCAGCCCGCCCGTAATTTGAAACGTATAAGGAGCGTTCCCGCCTGCGGCAGTCAGGATCTGGGCCGGATAATCGGACCCCACAATGCCGTTGGGAAATGGGGAAGCAGTCGTGATGGTGAAGGGCAGGGGCGCGATGGCAATCAGGAAAATGGAGGAAGACGTGGCTCCCGATGCATCCGTCACCTGGCCGGTGAACTCATAGGTGCCCGCCTGGTTCGGCGTGCCCGACAGGGTTCCCGCCGCGCTGAGAGAAAGTCCTTCGGGCAGTGCGCCGCCAGCCACCGACCATGAATAGGGCGGGTTGCCATTACTGGCGGGCAGAGTCTGCGAGTAGGGGACCGCGACCGTGCCGCCGGTTAACGTAAGCTGAGTCGCGCCGCCACCCCCGGGTATCTGGAGAGGCAAGGCCGTCGGCAGGATCGTGAGGAGAAACACTGCCGAAACGTTGACTCCGCCGCTGGCGGCGGAAACCGTTACGGAGAATGTGCCCGCGGCTGCGGGTGTGCCGCCCAATACGCCTGTGGTGCTCATGGTCAGCCCCGCCGGCGCCCCGGTGGCGGACCACGAGTAGACTCCCGTTCCGCCCGTTGCCGACATGGTTACAGGACCATACGGTTGGCTCAAGACGCCGTTCGGCAGCGATGACGTGGTGATAGCGGTCTGCCCGCTGACGCAAGCTGCCGCAAATATTCCGGCGGCTAGAATTCTCAGCAGGTCGCGAGTCTTCGAGGTCGCGCCAACCACATTAATTGCTTTCATCGAAATTGACCCCTAACTCCCTTTCATTTCACTGATCGCAGGCGAAAACGGCGAACGCCACTGTAAATGCCCGTGCTTGGTCGAGGCCGAGTACCCCCGCAAGGCCAGGCCGATGAGCTGCTCTCAGCTCGTTTCGACAAACGTCGCATCGAAAATCGAGGTGCATGCCGCTGTGCCCACCACATCCGCACGTGGGCAGACAGATCGGGTGGCGGAGAATCTCCCATATCGGGGGGCACTACGAGAAATTCTACGAGATTATAGCCGGAAATGTAGCCAATCGGTACTGGTACCTGAGAGGCCCCCTCCCCCTCCGCGCGCTGACCGCATGCGTTCAGGGTCGGGCAGTTTTTGCGACTTTGCCGCATAAGTTCGGCGCCCATCCTGTCTGAAGACAATCTTCCCGCGGTACGGGCGTGGCGTCTCGAATTCGCCGCGCGCATCCCAGGCAGTAACGTACGGGACCAGGAGCCGCAAGGCCGCAGCGCCAAAGGGTCTTCCTCATCTGCATCGAGAGGGGTAACAGCCGGTGCTTCCCGCCCTGTCCGCGCATCTTCACCACGAGGTTTTCAAAATCGCAGTGCTCAAACGGCGAGGAACTCCGTGATCCGGGAGCCCCCCGTTCAGAATCATCCGCGCCGCTGCATGGGTGCGAACCTGGTCGATGCCCTTCGGTTTGAACGAGACCAGCTCGATTTGCTCCGGGGCTAGGGCGGCGAGGACCTTCCGCCAGCAGCTTCTGCAGGCAGTCAAGCTGTCAAGCATTCCGGGTTTTGTGGGCTCTGCTAAAATGGGCTGGAATGCTTGGCCAACCCATTGGTAATAGCGGAGTGTTTCGGGAGAGACGCTAATTCAGACAGGTCCTCTTCTGTAGAAAGCCACCCTAGCTCAGTTGGTAGAGCGGCTGATTCGTAATCAGCAGGTCGCCGGTTCGATCCCGGCGGGTGGCTCCAGATAACTCCAGTTCATTCAGCGTCTTGCCGGTTGTGCCCACCCCGCACTCTTTCCATCGCTTCGAGACTGTCATCCGCGCGCGGGTGAACGTACCGCTTCGTGGTGTTCATGTTGGCTTGGCCCGGCAGAACGTAAAGCGTGAACGGGTCCATGTGCTTCGCCATCGGGTGATGCAAGTGTGCCTGAAGGTACACAGAACAAAGGCAACCACGCCTGAAGCTTTCACCGCTCCAGCGTGCCGCTTCTTCAGCGATGATGATTCGATGTGCCCGCTTTTCGTCGGTGCGGGAAACGCCCACTCAGACATTCCGCCACCTCGCCGCATTTCCAGAATGGACCGCACGCGCTGGGAAATTGGGATGCGCCGCCGGGAACCGCGTCCCTTGCCGGTGTGAATCTCGATAGCGCCGTCCCGGATGTTCTCCATCCACTTGAGACGAAAACACTCTTCCGGTCTTAGCCCGCAGTCCATCAGGACCATTGCAACATCCCGGAGGAGAAACGCATCCGGTGGCTTTGGTTGCTGTCCCCGCTGCGTGGCCCGGATGCCTTCCAGTGCCTGCCGGTAGGCTTCGGTGTGCGCTCCTGCTTCTGGGCTCTTTGCGTCGAAACCCTGAAGATCGCATTCTACTGGCACAGGGATTGAGTCCGGATCCGTCTGTAATAATCCGGACCACGTGTCGGAGCAAATGAAAGCCTGCATAATTGCGGTCACATATAACCAGCCACTAACGACCAGATGGTTATTGATGTCGCGGGAATGGCAGGATTACGGGGGAGCCCGGGAAGTGATCCGGCGCGACGACGGATCCTCTTCACTTTCCCATTGTTTTCCCCGTCCGCCGAACTCTCGGCCTGGGAGAGGGGCAGCCGGCGTCAGTCCGTGACGAAGCATGATTTCCATGATCTTTGCCCGGTCCGGCGGGCCGCGCTATCGCTCTCCGCCTGCGCCGGCAAGTTATCATACTGCTGTTGAGCGAACAACGTCGCTATGTGCTGTAAGAAAGATGGACGCCCCCGATGTCTCTAACCGCTTTCCGTTGGCTGCGCAATGCCGGCTTCGGCGTTTGTGCGATCCTGCTCCTGGCCCACCGGCCGGCGCTGGCGGAGAACGAGGAATCCGCGCTTTCTGTCGTGAAGGACGGAAAAACTCCGCCGTTGATGAACGCCCTGAACCTGATCGCGGAGGGCGCGGGCTTTTACAAAGAAGAACATCTCAGAGTCGCGACCGTTGCCAGCGACGGCCCCGTCGATGCCCGGCGGATCTGCTCGAGCGGTGAGGGCGACATCTGCCCCGTCGGCATGGAACCCCTGGTCGCGCCATCCCCCACGGGCGTCCAACTGAAGATGTTTCTCGCGCGCATTTCGAAATTTGGCTACGTGATCGGCGTGCCCGAAGACAGCCCGATCAGAACGCCGGCCGACTTGAAAGGGAAGAAAATCGGCGTGCATTCGGCCACCGGGACTTCGGCGACCTTTGCGACCGAGTCGGAACTGTCGGCATCGGGGCTGAAGCCGGCCGACTATGAACTGGTGACGGCCGGCCTGAACGAGCAGGCGCTCGATGCGCTCGCCTCGGGCAAGGTGGCGGCGTTGGGATTGCCCTACTATGAGATGCTTCCGTTCATAGTCGCCGGCGCAAAATTGCGTATCTTTCGTCATCCCACTTTGGGGGATGTACCCAACTCCGGCTATGCGGCCGCGCCGTCCGTGATTGCCGCGAAAGAAGACGCGCTCGAACATTTCTCCCGGGCCATAGTCAAGGCCTCGCTGCTGGTTCGCTACAACCCAGCGGCGGCCGCGCGAGCCCTGCTCACCGCCGATGGCAAACCTTTCGGCGACGCGGACCTGCGTCGAAAGACGGCGGAATTGACCGCCTGGGAGGACGATCTTCCGGCGGCGGACCCCGCCAACAGGCGCATCGGCGCGATCTCGATGACCGGCACGCAGGCCTACATCCAGCTCATGGCGGATGCGGGCGTGATCAAAACCGCCATTCCCGCGTCGCAGGTCGTCACCGATCAATTCATCGAATTCGCCAACGATTTCGACCATAAGTCCATCGAACAATTCGCCAAATCGGCGCCATCGAAATAGGCGCGCCCGAGCTTGTGGGAAGGATGAGCGGCTGGCAGCATCCCGAGATCGCTGCCGCTGCGTTTGCCACGTCCGGCGTGGTGTTTTCGTTTGCCTCAACCACAGGGTCGTCCTGGCGACCGGTAGCTCGATACTTCCCGGTGACTCATCCTCCGCTTTAGTCTCCCGCGGGTTTCTCCTTCGCCCCGCAGTTCGATCTCGGCACGGCGCATCGCGGTTCTTTGCGGCCAGGATCGAGGTTCCACGGCTTAATGCTCGTTTCTATGTCGGCCAACGTGAAACACATTCGAGTGGTTTCTCCGGTGCCACCCGAGGCATGATTGCCTTAATTAATACGCCAGTGGCTTTGGCTCTGCCCGGCGAGCGCCGACCGAAAGCGCCGATTTGTTCTGGCACTCTCATCCGGAACAAAGATTCGTTTCCTCGTTTTATGCACAATGGTTGAACAACCTGAATTGCGTAAGTGTCAGATTCCAGACATCAAGAAACTTGTGGAAAACGGGCCAATCGATACATATTTTCCGTAGACGGGAGATCGCCGGCCTGCTACAACTACAGCACTCCCAATGAGCGCCATTCTCCAGGTTCGCGTCCGGGAAAGCGAGGCCATCTCAACGGTCGATTCCGAAATGCCCCTCGGCGTTCCGGTCGTCGGCCGCGACAATCCGCTCCAACTCCTCCGAGAGGCGATAACTCGTCTGAACTCGTCGAGCGGTGAGCTTCCGGACCAGAGCCAAATGGTGGACTTGCTCGCCGAAGTCCGGGAAGCGCTGGAGCGGGCAAACGTAATCGCCCGTGCCGCCGCGGAGTGCGAGGAATTCCTCAGGGACGCCCAATTCGACAAAGCTCTCCAGTCTCTGCATGCCGCCCTTCTCGTTTATCCCGGCGACCCGGCGCTCACCACGCGGAGAAAGGACGTGGAGGAACGGCAAAGGGCGTTCCAATCGGCCGCCACGGTTCGAACTGCGCTTGAGGAGGCGCAATGGCTTCTTAATCAGAACCGGCTCGATCTCGCAGCGCGTTTCCTGAAGGAGAAGGCGGCCGGCTTGCCGGACCAACCGGCGTTGATCTCTCGCCTGGAGGAGATCGAAGCACGACTGCCGCAGTGGGAGCAGGACCGCCAGGTGCAGGCTGCGCTGGGGCGGGTCGCGGCGCTCGAGGAACTGCAACAGTGGCAGGTGGCCCTGACGACGGTCGAAGAGGCGCTGCAGTCGTATTCCGCGTCCGAGGAGTTGACCGGCGCCGCAAAACGCGTTCGGGACCGGCTGGCGGATCAGGGACGCCAGAACAGGCTGGCACGCCGCCTGGAACTGATCCGGCAGAAGATCGCCTCCCAGTCCTGGAGACCGGCCCTCGCGCTGCTCGAAAAAACGCAGAGTGAATTCCCCGGGGCGCCAGAACTCGATTCACTGCGGCGCGAGGTGGGTACCGGTCTGAGACGGTCCGAATGTGAGGCCGTCGTCGCGGAGGTGCGGCAGTGCCTGGCGGACGGCGAACCCGACCAGGCGGAACATGTCCTGCGCAGAGGGCTGGCGTCTTTCGGGCAGGAACCCGCCCTCGAGGCGTTACGCAAGGAACTGGAAGCGGAGAAGAAATATCGCGAAGAACTTCGCGAGGCGCAGATCCTTTTCGGACGGCGCCAGTTGGCGGAAGCTGAACGCCTGCTGGCTGGGTTAGTGGCCCAAAACCGAACGGAGGCCCAGGTGTTGCTCGATGCCGTGAGGCAGGCGCGCGCCATCACGGAAGAAGAGAACTTTTTGGAGCGGGGCCGCGAGGAAGCCCTGAGGCTCATGCAGCAGCGTCAGTTCGCTCAGGCAGCCGATCTGTTCCGTAATCTGCGGGCGCTTTTTCCCGGCAATCCGATACTGGAAAGAGACTTGATAGCCGCGCAGGACGCGCTCGACCGGGAATGCCCAGCCGTTATGGCGGCGCCCGGAGAGGAGATTAGCCAACCGGACGCGCCGCGGATCCTTCTGGGACAGCCACTCAGTGCGCCCCAGCCCAAGCCGCGGACCCGCGCGGCTGATGCCGGGACGACTCGCGTGAGCCCTGCTTCGCGGATCTGGCTTGTGATCGCCGGGGCCGCGGCGCTGGCCTTGCTCTCGGCTGCAGGCACCGCATGGAAGCTATCGGGCAATGCGGCAACGATGTCCCGGCCGGCAGCCGCGGCGGCGGCGACGCAGATTCCGCCCGTCGCGCCGCTTCCAGCCGCACAGGAAGCCGGCACCCCACAGGCGGTGCTGCCGATCGAGACACCACGGAAGTCATTGCCGGAGAAATCGTCCCCGCAGAAGGCGTCCTCACAGCTGCCGGCGCCAGTGCCACCGGCGCATCAGCCTCTGGCGGACACCGGCGCGGGCACCGGCTCGACACCGGGCAAAGGGAACGTGCAACCCGAGACATCGCCCGCGCGGACACCAAGGCCATTCGTTGCGCCAGCCACAAAACAGACGCCGGTTCAGGTGCAGGGCTCGATCCCGTTACCGCCCGACGCGGAAGCGATCGTTTCCGCTGCAACAATCGCCAGCTTGCCTGCCGGGTTGAGCGGCCCCATCGATGCTCTTGCGCGTCTTCCCGACTTGCCGCGCCAATCCGTCGCCCCGCGCCAATCTGTCGCCCCGGCCCCGCCTCCCGCGCCGAAGCCGGTTTCTCCCAACGCCCCCGTGTTTCGGCCGGCGGAGCTCATCACCCGCACGATGCCCACCTATCCGGCAGTGGCGCGCCGTCTGGGGATTTTCGGCGCAGCGCGATTGGAAGCCACGGTAGACGAGCATGGAACTGTGAAGAACGTGAAGGCCGTGAGCGGCAATGAGATTCTGGCAACCGCGGCCGCGCAAGCTATCGTGCGGTGGAAATACAAGGCGGCTACCCTGAATGGCATGCCGACCGCCAGTACCGTGACCATAGAGGTCGCATTCGGAGATCCAGGAAAATAACGTGTCCACTCTTCCCGCAATTCCGATCGCAGGTCAGGTGACGCGATTTCTGTTTGGCGCAGTCCGGTATACGCGGCGCGATCCGGCGGTAGTGATCGCGGTCCTTAACCTGAAAGGCGGCTGCGGAAAGTCCACCATTGCCATCAACCTGGCTTGCGAGCTTGCCGGCAGCGCGGAGTCCGTTCTGCTTCTGGACAACGACTCGCAGGGGACGGCCAGCCAGTGGTTGTCGCGCGGCCTTCTGCCGGTTCATGGCAGGTTCATGCCTTTGGATAACGACGAGGACGGTGAGCGGTTGGTGCGGGCGGTAGCGGAATGGAAAGAGCGATACGTCGTACTGGACGCTCCCGCGCATGTGAGGGCGGCCGCCCAGGCGGCAGCCAAAATCGCCGACCTGGTGCTGGTTCCCGTTACTGCCAGCGGCGTGGATCTGGCGGCCACGCGAACCGTGGTAGACCTGATTCGCCGGGCGCGCGTGCTGCGGCGCGCCGACGCTCCGAAATGCCTGATCGTGCCGTCGAAAATCGACCGTCGTACCGACGCCGGACGCCGGATCGACGAGCACGCGCATAGCTTCGGTGAGAATGTCGGACCCGCCATTCATCAGCGCACGGCTTTTGTGGAAGCTTTCGGGGCCGGACAGTGGATTGGCGACTACGCTCCCCAGAGCTCCGCCCACTACGACATTACCTCGCTCGCCATCGCCGTGAAAAGGACGCTCCGGATATGAAAAGCGCGGATTTGCCGGGCATAATCGCGCCGGCGCCTACGGAGGGGAACGGCATACGCCGGACCACGAAGAGGAACAGGCCGGCGCCCAAGCGGACTGCAAGATGCGAGGTGGGCGTCCCGATTGAGCGAGCCGCGCGGTCCGTGCCGCAGCCGATCGACGCCACGTTCGCTGCGACCGGGGCCGGGCCGATCGACGCGCCGATGTGGCCCCTTCACGCGGCGTTATGGCTTCAGCCGGAGCCGGCGCCTTCAATTCCGGCCTGGACCGGAATTGCCATCGAACGTCACCACCGGATACCGGCGCCGGACTTTCTGCAGTTCGACACGGCGCCGGCGAATCGTCCCGGCGCGCTGGACGACTCTCGCGACGCGATCGAGCCGCGCACTGGCCCGCAACTTCCGCCGAGCGGTCTTGCGCCCCTGGGTTGGGATCCCCGGGCCGTGGGCCGCAAACAGGGGGACGCATGAGTTTATCGCTGACCGAATCGATGATCGACGCGGCATCGCTCGATATTGCCGGGAAGAAGGAAGAAGCGCTCGCGGAACTCGCCCAGGCGCGGGATGCGGGCTATTATTCTCCAAAGCTCTCCACTGCAATGGGCCATCTGCACTTTGAGCTGAGGCAGTTTCAGACGGCGGCGCGCGCGTACGAAGAGGCCCTGCGCCTGAATGGCGACGATGCCACCACACACTACAACCGGGCCGTCTGTCTGGAAAGGCTGAACGCCTGGGAGGACGCGGCGGCATCCTTTCAGAAGGCAATCGAATTCGATTCGCGGCGGGCCAGCGCCTGGCTGGGCCTGGGAATCTCACAACTTCATCTCGAGCGTCCCGAGGAAGCGCTGACCGCTTTCGAGAAATGTCTGGAACGGCAACCGTTTCGCGAGGCCGCTCTGCGGGGTCAGGCCGTGGCGCTGCACCTGCTTCGCCGCTATGTTGAGGCTTCCGAATGCTACCGGAAGCTGTTAGCGCGGGATCCCCGTTCGGAGGAGTTACTGGCCAATACGATCTCCCTGGCCGTCAGCCTGGGGGATTACGAACTGCTTGAGCGGTGTTCCGAGCGGTTGCTCGAAGTTCAGCCCGCCTCTCTGGCCGCGCTCGAGGGCGCCTCGCTGGCGGCTTTTGCGCGACGCGACTTCGACGCCGCCTTTCGCCGGTGCGCCGCTCTGGTCGAAGCGCATCCCACCCACTTTGCGGGTTGGTTCAATTATGGCGTTGCGCTCCAGAAACTGAGCCTGTACGAGAAGGCGGCCGATGCGTATGCGCGCGCGGCGTCGCTCGATCCGCAGTCGCCCGAAGCGTTCCTTAGTCTTGGAACGGTTCTGCACGAAATCGAAAGATGGGATGGGGCGCGCGAGGCTTATGAAAAAGCCCTGGCTCTGGCGCCCGGCCTGAGGGTTGCGCTGTGGAACCTGGGATTGCTTTTTGAAAGCCGTAAAGAATTCGAGCTGGCCGGGGATCGCTATTCCCGATTGGTCGAGTCCCATCCGGAGGCGCAGGATGCCTGGTTCCGGCTCGGCTATGTACGGTTGCAGCTCGGAGATCTTCCCGCGTGTATCGAAGCGTTCCACGCTTGTCTCGCTTTGCCCGGGAAATATCCGGAGGCCGTGTTGAACCTCGGAATCGCCCATTGGAAGATGCGCAACATCGAGTTGGCAAAGGAGACATTTCGCCGGAGTCTTGGCGCGCCCTCGGGATCGGCCGACGCGCTCCGCTGTCTGGCGTCGATTGCGTTGCAGCAGCAGGACTATGACCAGGCTCTGACGCTGCACAGGCAACTGCTGGAATTCGGCGATCCGACGAGCGATTTGCTGTACAATCTGGCGCTGCTGCTGCAGAAGCGAGGGAAGGCCGCCGAGGCGGTCCGCTGCTACCGGCAAGCGCTGGAACTGCGGCGCGGTTTTCCTCAGGCCCTGCTGAACCTGGGTCATGCTCTCATGACGCTGGGGAAATACGATGAAGCCCAGACCGCGTGGCAAACCGCGATGCGCGGCAACGTTGAGTTGGCGGAACAGTTTTTGGTGTGACGAAGATGCGGAATAGACACAGGAAAGGATCCATACATGGGAACAAATGGAACGAACATCGCGGCTGAGCTGAGGGCCGAAGAAGAAGAAATATACGGCGAGCAGACCGGGGACCACGGTCAGCCTCTCCCCCCGTGGGACAGAACGCATGTCAGGAAGCGTTCGGCCGAGAACGGGGCGCCTGAGGCGGAAACCGCCGACGACTTCGCTCTGGCGTCGCTGGTGGATAAGATCGCTTATGGCCTCGCCAGAGGATTGGTCGTGGCGATGAGGGAATTGGAGCTTCACATCGCCAGTGAGACCCGGAAGGTGGGCGACACGGTCGAGCGCCGGCTCGATAAGCACCACATCGATTTGCAGGAACTGTCCGGGTTCATAGGGGAACAGCGGTCCACCAACCTCGCGGTCCAGGACCAGTTGCAGCAACTCGCGGCTGCGGGCGCAGGGCTGCGGGAAGCCGACGCCCATCGGACGGCGGAGTTGGAGAGCCTTCGCACGGAAGCGCGGGAACTGTCCGCATCCGTCTCGCGGTGTATCGATATCTCAACCGCATCGTTGCAGGAATCGCATAACCGGCACGGGGTGGAGCTGGAGGATCTTCGCAAGGAAACCAGGGCGTTTTCGAGCTCTGTTTCCGAACGGATCGATGCTTCGGTGGCCGCCCTGCAGGAGACCGGCGCGCGACACGCGGCGGACCTGGCGGCGCTGCGAGACGAGACGAGGGCGTCTGCCCAGTCGGTTTCGGAGCGGGTCGACAGCCTTTGTGGGGATCTTGGCGTCCAACAGGAGGATATTGCCGCCGGCAAAGGGACACTCTGTACGCTTGGCGCCAGGGTTGACGCGCTGGTGGAGCGGCTCGACCGGCAAGCCGACGCCGTACGTTCGCTGCACACCAACTACTCACAGCGGGAGACGGAACTGGAGCAACTCGTAAGCGGCCTCGCCCGGTTGAGGGCATTTCCCGCTCCACTGCCGACGAATGGACTGTAGCTTGCCGGCGGAACGGCCGGTTCATGCCGGAATACCGCAAGTGCGCTTCGTAAACGCCGGACCGACAGGGCGGGATCTATCGCGGATTTCTGGTGCGAAGAGGTTCTGGCGACAGTAAGCGAATGCCAAACGCCGCGCCCTCGGGCGGAATGAACGACTGGCTTTACCCTTTCCCCGTACAAGCGGTAAAGCCACACCTCATCGGCATTCCAGCCATTCGTCGAGTTCCGCGCTCCGAATCGCTCGAAACCAAAGCACCACCGCAAGCATGGTCATAAAAATTGCGACCGGAAGCATGCCCTTGGGCTTTTGCGCGTGGGCCAGGGCTAACACCACCGGGGGGTAGCGCCGCTCCATTTGCGCCCACGTGAATACCCCGTACCACTGAGTTATCGTGAAAGCGGTTTGTCCGACTGCAAGGAACAACCTCACCGGCGCCTCCCTGTGCCCGGGACCGACCGCGTCACACAGCCCAGCAAAAAGCCCGTTGCGGACCTGATAAACAGGCCGAGTATCTGCATCGCATGGATCGCCTCGCCAGTCACTGCTTCGACCTCCGCGGGTGGACGAGTTCCATCGTCATATGAAAATCTTAAGGGCGCTATGCACGGATTGATAGCCGGATACCGGGCGAATCGGTACTGGAACGGTACTGGTTAACCAGGACGTGCGCTGGAACTTCTGATCGATGCATCCTTCCGGCGCCGATGTGGGGGGAGGAGCGTAAGCTACGCAAGTTCTTGGGCGGTCGCTGAACAATCCTGGGTAGTGATCTCCGCTGGGAGATCTGACCGCCCCTCCCCGGCGCTCGCGTTCCGGATGCATACGCGCCGAGGAAACTTTCCTTCGAGAATTCTCGACTTCGGTCGATAAGCAGATAGAAAAATGGGGTCGGTCGCGAATTCACTGAATGGCCTGACGTATCTGACGCAGCCGGGTGGCCTGCTGTCGAATCTTCCTTCCGCAGTTTCGACTTCGGCTCTGCAATCTGCCTCGCCGGAAGACATCGTAAGCCTCAGCGTCGCGGCGGTTCAGGCGCAGGAGGTAAGTGGTCTTTTCGGCATCGCTCAGACAGCGCAAGTCCCGGTGGAATTGCCGGTGACTTCAGTGGGCACGGCGGGCGGCAGTATTCTCCCTGGCGTCTCACCTGCCGATCTGAGCGGCGCTACCCCACAGGAACAAAACGAAATCAACGGTCAGTATCTGCTGCTTCAGCAGGCGCAGATACTGTTCGGCGAGCCACTGGCTACGCCATCGGGCGCCCTCGGCGTCACCGGTTGATCGGTTTCCGGAGCCGCCGAAGATCCGATTATTGGCTCCGCCACCGCTTGCGATTGTTGCCGTCTATCCGCGTACCATTAGAGAGTAAAGAGTCCATTGACGGTGCCCACGCACAATGCGGACCATCGCGACGGCTGGCTGTGACCATGCGATCTCCCACAATCCGGCTGTTGGCCGGTCTGGCAATCACGCTTTTCGCGGTTGGCGTTTATTCCGTTTACACCATGGTTCAGCTGCGCAGTCTGCGAGAATTGCAGACCCGTACCATCGACCGCAATCGCACCGATTCCCTGTTGCTCCTGCGTATTCAGAACGGGCTGAATTCGCTCGCTCTCAGCATGAGGGACATGGTCGATTCCAGCGAACCATATCCCCTCACGGCCTGGCAACCTCAACTCCGGCGAATCCGCGCCGATCTGGAGGATGCACTCTCCCGCGAAGAAAATTTTTCGCCGATCGACCGGCCGGCCGAACAACGGCGCTACATGGCGGATTCGTTCCGGCAGTTCTGGGAAGCGCTCGACAGGACCTTCGACCTTGCTCGCAATGGACACGACGACCAGGCCCGCGCCCTGATTCGCCTGTCTTTGCAAGCCCGCCAGGCAAGCCTCGGCGCCGGCGTGGCGCGCTTGCTGATCGCCAACAATGAAAGTGAACAGCGGGCGGCAGCGCAGACGCGCGAGCTTTATGCCGGCGTGGAGCGCAATGTCTATATTTTCCTCGCCGCCATGCTCGTCGTGATTGTGCTGACCAGCCTTTATCTGGCTCAATACAATCGCCGTTTATTCGCACAGGTAGCGGCGCTGTCGGAGCGGCGCAGCGAACTGGCGCAACAGCTGATCTCGATGCAGGAGAGCGCCTTTCGCTCCATTTCTCTGGAACTGCATGACGACTTCGGCCAGATTCTTACCGCCATCGGCGTCATGTTGCAGCGCGCCGACCGCAAGTCCGGCGATCTGCTTGAGATTCGCGAGATTGTGCAGACTACGCTCGAGAAGGTCCGATCGCTGTCGCATGCCCTGCATCCGGTGGTTCTCGATGAGGTGGGCCTCGAAGGCGCGCTCGACGTCTATTTGCCGGAATTCGAAAAGCAGACGGGAATTGAAGTCCGGTATGAGAAAACAGGCGAGGGCCGCGAACTGGATCGCGAGCTGTCCATTCATCTCTATCGCGTGACGCAGGAAGCGTTGAACAACGTGGCGAGGCATTCGAACTCGAAGTCCGCTGCGGTGCGGCTGCGGTTCCTTAGGGAGGCCGTGGTGCTTGAAGTACAGGACGAGGGTATTGGGTTTCAGGGGCAGCATAACGGCGTCGGGTTTCCAGGGAGACGTACCCATGGGCTGGGGCTGGTCTCGATGCGCGAACGGGCCGGATTGGTGAACGGCGCCATCGAATTTGCCGGCGGCGAGACCGGAGGAGCGCTGGTGCGCGTCACCGTCCCGACGGCCGGGGGGACTCATGCCCGAACCTGAGATCTCGGTGCTTCTGGTCGATGACCACAGTCTGGTCAGACGCGGGTTCCGGCGCATGCTGGAAGATGAATCCGGCATTCGCGTCGTGGGGGAGGCCAGCGACGGGCATGAGGCGGTGGAAGCGGTTGGCGCGTTGCAGCCCGACGTGGTGGTCATGGATTTTGCGCTGCCCAGCATGAACGGCGCCGTAGCTACCCGCCGCATTCGCGAGCTCTATCCGAATACGGAGGTGTTGATTCTCAGCATGCACGCCGAGCCGGGTTACGTACGTACCTGTCTCGAAGCGGGGGCCCGCGGATATCTGTTGAAGAACGCGATGGATCTCGAACTTGTGTCGGCGGTTCGCAAGGTGGCCGCGGGCGAGCAGGCTCTCGATCGTCGGCTCGGCAAACTGGCGGAGACGGCGGAGACGGCGCCTAAACTCTCCACCCGCGAACTCGAGGTGCTGCAGTTGATCGTGCACGGGAAATCGAACAAAGAGATTGCTGTTGTCCTGCAATTAAGCGTGAATACGGTGTCCGTGCATCGCGCCAATATTATGCAGACGCTCGACATCCACAACACGGCCGAGCTGGTGGTTTATGCCATTCGTACCGGGCTGGTGAGCATCGCGTGACGCGCCGAAACTTTATACTTGGGGGCTTGCCGGCCGCGGCGCTTGCGTCCACCGGTCCCGACCCCGGCTTCCGGCTGACCGACGTCACTGCCCCGGCTGGAATCGCCTTTCATCACGACAGCGGGGCTTTCGGAGCCAAATATCTGCCTGAAACTCTCGGTCCGGGCTGCGCGTTTCTCGATTACGACGGGGATGGCTGGCTCGATATCCTGCTGGTGAACGGTACCGCGTGGCCGGGGGGCAGCAAGAGAGATCGCCGCGGGCCGTCTACCCTCGGTCTGTATCGCAACAATCGCAACGGCACGTTTACCGATGTCACGCGGCGCGCCGGGCTCGCCGTCGAAATGTACGGCATGGGGGTGGCTGTCGCGGACTACAACAACGACGGTTTTCCCGATATCCTCATCACCGCGGTAGGCCAGAATCGGCTGTTTCAGAACACCGGCAGGGGCGCTTTCGTCGACGTGACGCACAAGGTCGGTCTCGGTGGCCGCACCGGCTTCAGCACATCCGCGCTCTGGTTCGATTACGACCGCGACGGTTTCGTCGACCTGTTCGTCTGCAACTATGTGCAATGGTCGCCCGAACACGATGTCTTCTGCAGCGTGGATGGCAGGAACAAGTCCTACTGCACTCCGGAGGCTTATCACGGAGCCACCTGCTGGCTGTTCCGCAATCGTGGCAACGGCACGTTTGAAGACGTGACCGCGAAGAGCGGAATCTTCGACACCACGTCGAAGTCCCTCGGGGTGGCCATGCTCGATTACGACCGCGATGGCTGGCCGGATCTGTTTGTCGCCAACGACACGCAACCCAATAAGCTGTATCGCAATCGGCGCGACGGCACCTTCGAAGATGTCGCGGTGCGCGCCGGCGTGGCGTTCAGCGAGGACGGCAAGGCGCGCGCCGGCATGGGCGTGGATGCCGCCGACTTCGACAACGCCGGCGCGGCCGGCATTGCGGTCACCAACTTCGACGATGAGATGATCGCGCTGTTTCGCCCCCAACGCGGCGGCACTTACGAGGATCGCGCGATACAGGCCGGCGTCGGGCAGCCCTCGCGCATGCGGCTTGGCTTCGGCTGCGCGTTCCTCGATGCCGATCTCGATGGACATCCGGATCTGGCGGTAGTCAACGGGCACATCGACGAGACGGTGCGCAATATCGCAGGCAACCACGGCTACGCGCAAGCGCCGCACTTATTTCTCAATGACGGAAAAGGCGGGTTCCGCGATGTCGCGGGGCAACTGGGCGGAGGCTTCGCGGCGCCCAAAGTCGGCCGGGGCCTGGCGGTGGGCGATTTCGACCCGATCTGACATCGGGTAATCGATCCCTGCGCTTTCGTCTGCAGGGGACAAAATCGAATCGCGACGGCATTGGCGCGATGGTTCGGGTCTCGACCCCCGACGGGACGCAGTCGCGCATGGTGAAGACCGGGTCGAGTTACCTGTCGCAATCGGAACTGACGGTGACCTTCGGGTTGGCCCGGCGCAACAGGGCGGACCGTGTGGTAATCGAATGGCCCAGCGGCCAGGTGCAGGATTTCAGGAACGTGAATGCCGGAGAATACCAATGCACCGAAGGAAAGAACCCATGTGGGACAGGCGCTTCCGCCTGTCCATAGTGGTTTTCTACTATTGTCGCCATCCCGCGAGTACCCATAGACTGGATGATCCGTCAGTGAATGCAAAACAATCGTCTTGAGCGCTGGATAGCCGTCCTGTTTCTCCTGTTGCTGGTAAACACCGGCTACATAGCGGCGTTCGCGTCGCCCACCGTCTTCTATATGACGAACGTGCTGGGGCACGTCGTACTGGGAGCGGCGCTGGCCATCGCTCTGCTCTTCATTCTGCCAAGGAGCGGGCTGATCGGTGGCGCGCCGGTTGCCGTCGGGTTCCTGCTGATTGCGTTCGTCCTCGGCGCCATTCTGACTTATGTTGGGAACGTACGCGACAACTCGTGGATCCTGTGGTCGCACATTGCGGCGGCTGTTCTCGGGGTGGCCGCGCTCATTCCGTTCGTGTGGAAGAAAGCCGCTCAGGAGGGCGGCGGCTGGCTAAGGTTCCGCAAAGGCTTTGAGGCCTCGCTGATCGTACTCGTCGCGTTGCCCCTCGCCGGGCATGGTTACAAGAGATTCTTCCCGGACCCCAATGACCGTATCGTAAATCCAGCCAGTCCGCCCCTTTCGATGGAAGGCGAAGGCGGCGGTCCGCAATCGCCGTTCTTCCCGGCTTCCGCCCAAACTAATGTCGGCGGCATCATTCCGTCGAACTTCTTCATGGATTCCGAAGCCTGCGGCGAGTGCCACAAGAAGATCTACGACGAATGGAACGCCTCGTCGCACCATTTCGGATCGTTCAATAACCAGTTTTACCGGAAAGCCATCGAATACATGCAGGATACGCAGGGCTCGCCGCGCGGCAGTAAGTGGTGCGCCGGCTGTCACGACCACGCGGTCTTCTTCAATGGCCGCTTCGATAAGCCGATCGAACCGCAGATCGATACTCCGGAAGCTCATGCGGGCCTGGCCTGCACCAGTTGCCATGCCATCGTACATGTCGACAGCACCATGGGCAACAATGGATTCACCATCGAGTACCCGCCCCTGCATCAGCTCATGACGAGCAAGAACAAGGTGGTTCGCACGATGGTCGATTTCATGACGTACCTGAATCCGGAGCCACATCGCCGGACGTTTCTGAAGCCGTTCATGGTCGAACAGTCGTCCGAGTTCTGCTCCACGTGCCACAAGGTTCACCTCGACATTCCGGTAAACAACTACCGCTGGTTCCGCGGGTTCGACGATTACGACAACTGGCAGGCTTCGGGATTTGGCCAGGGCGCGCGCTCGTTCTATTACCCTCCCAAAGGCCAGACCTGCACGGATTGCCATATGCCGCTTGAACCTTCGAAGGAAGCGGGCAATCGCGGCGGCCAGATTCACTCGCACCGGTTCCCAGCGGCGAATACCGCCCTCGCCAACGCCAACAAAGATACCGAGCAGCTTGCCGTCGAGCAGAAATTCCTGGCCTCCGGATTCATCTCGGTTGATATCTTCGCCGCTTCACCGGTGGAGAATGCGGCGAAGCAGACGGCCATGATCCGGCGCTCCGCCACCGGCCCCAGGCTGAACTCGGGTTCGGCCGTGGGAGAAGAAGCCGAACAGCAGGGCGACACCTTCATCCGGGACGTGGGTAAAGTGGCCGCGCCCCTCGATCTGGCGCAGCCGAAGTTCGCGCGCGGCTCGACCGCCCGCGTCGATGTCGTCGTCAGGACGCGCAAAATCGGCCATTTCTTCCCCGCCGGCACGCTCGATTCCTTCGATATCTGGCTGGAACTGCAAGCTGTGGACGCAACCGGCAAGACCATCTTCTGGAGTGGCCAGGCGCAGGATAACGGTAAGGGCCCGGTCGAGCCGGGGGCGCATTTCTACAAGGCGTACCAACTTGATGGCGATGGTAATGAGATTAATAAGCGCAATGCCTGGCAAGCGCGCAGCGTGCTTTATGTTCACGCCATCCAGCCCGGCGCGGCGGACACGGTCCACTACCTTCTGAATATTCCGAAAGACGCAAAGGGACCGATTCACCTCATCGCGAAACTCAATCACCGCAAGTTCTCCTGGTATTACACGCAGTTCGCGTATGCCGGGAAACCGAAGCCGGGTGAGGAGTCGAAGATCGACATCAATCACAATGCCGCGGAATACAGCTTCGACAAGTCCAATATTCCGGTTAACGTTTCGGGCGAAGTTAAGGGCGAGATTCCGGTCACTCCCATCACCGTGCTGGCGAAGGCCGAATCCTCTATAGATCTGACTAACAACAATGCGGCCGAAACAAAGTGGCAGCAGGTCACCAACAAGAAGACGCGCGAGCGCTGGAACGACTGGGGCATCGGGCTCCTGCTGCAGGGCGACGTGCGGGGCGCCGAATATGCATTTACCAAAGTCACCGAAGCCGAGCCCGGTTATGCCGATGGCTGGCTGAACGTGGCGCGGGCGCTCATACAGGAAGGTGAGACCGAACGCGCCAAGCCGTTTATTCAGAAGTCGCTCGACGTGAATCCGGATCTGGGCCGCACCTACTATTTCCGTGCGCTGATCGAAAAGGCGGATGGCGATTACGATGCCGCCCTGAAGGATCTGGCAGTCGTGGATACCAAATATCCCCGCGATCGCGTGGTCTGGAATCAGGTGGCGCGCCTGCAGTTTCTCAAGCGCAATTACACGGAGTCGATCGCGGCTCTGAAAAAGGTCGCGGAGGTGGATCCGGAAGATCTGCAGATGCACTACACCGCCATGCTGGCTTACCGCGGACTTGGCGACATCGCGTCCGCCGAGCGGGAGCAGAAACTTTTCCAGCGCTTCAAGGCCGATGAATCCTCCCAGGCGATTACTGCCAGACAACGGATGGTCAGTCCCGAAGACAACAATGAAAGGCAGGCTGTGCACGATCATGAAAGCATCGATCTGAGGAGGGAAACCAGGTGAAGCCGCTGATCGTCGCGCTGGCCGTTACCGCTGCCATCGTAGTTATCGCCGCGCCGCCGCCGGGGAGCAGCGTCCGGTTTACCGATGTAACGGCTCGGGCCGGAATTAGATTCGTCCATAATGCCGGTAAATCGGGCAAGAAATATCTGCCCGAGACCCTCGGCTCCGGCGCCGCGTTCTTCGACGCCGATGGCGACGGCTGGATCGATATCCTGCTCGTCAACGGCAAAGACTGGGCTCCCGGCGGACGGCACACCACTGCGGCCCTCTACCGCAACAATCATGACGGCACGTTCACCGACATCACGCGCGGTAGCGGCCTCGACGTGGAAATTTACGGCATCGGCGTGGCCGTGGCCGACTTCGACAACGACGGGCGCGACGATGTCTATATCACCGCCCTCGAAGGCGACCGCCTCTTCCACAACGAAGGCAACGGCAAGTTCAAAGACGTGACCGCGGCATCCGGCATCAGGAATGCCAGCTTCGGCACCAGCGCGGCGTGGCTCGATTACGATCGCGACGGCAAAGTGGACCTGTTCGTCGCTAACTACGTTCAATGGACCGAGAAAGGCGACTTGTGGTGCTCGCTCGATGGCAACGTCAAGTCTTACTGCACGCCCGAATCGTACAAAGGAACTTCGAGCAAGTTGTTTCACAACCTGGGCGGCGGCCGCTTTGAAGATGTAACCAACAAGGCCGGGCTGGGCGATCCCACCAGCAAGTCCCTCGGCGTCACTATCGTCGATTTCGATAACGATGGCTGGCCCGATATTTTCGTCTCCAACGATACCCAGCCGAACAAGCTCTACCACAACAACCGCAACGGTGCCTTTGGCGAGCAGGGAATGGCGGCCGGCGTCGCTTACGGCGAGGACGGCGTGGCGCGCGGAGCCATGGGAGTCGATTGGGCCGATTACGACCGCACGGGCCGGCCGCATCTGCTGGTGGGAAATTTTTCCAATCAAATGCTGGGCCTGTATCACAATGAGGGCAACGGCCTGTTTGTCGACGAAGCGCCCACCTCCAGCGTCGGGCGCGAAAGCCTGCTGTCGCTGACCTTCGGCGTGTTCTTCTTCGATTACGATCTCGACGGCTATCCCGACATCCTCACGGCCAACGGACATATCGAGGAAGAAATCGGGCGCGTGCAGCCGAAGATCAAATATCAGGAGCCGCCTCTGCTGTTTCACAATCTTGGCGCGGGAAAATTCGCGAACGTTTCGAATTCGGTCGGCCCGGATTTCATTAGGCCTCTGGTCGCCCGCGGCGCCATCTACGGCGACTTCGATCGTGACGGCGACCTGGACGTTCTGCTGACTTCGAACAACGGACCCGCTCACCTGTACCGCAACGATGGCGGAAACAGCAACAATTGGATCTCCATCCGCACCGTCGGCACGAAATCCAACCGGGATGGAATCGGCGCCTCGGTGGCAATCTCTTCAGCTTCCGGCAAACAGTGGAATGTGGTCCGCAGCGGTTCCAGCTACGCTTCGCAGAGCGACCTCGCGCTGGTCTTCGGCCTCGGTCGCGATCCGGTGGTGACTTCGATCGAAGTCACCTGGCCGAGCGGAACGAAGCAGAAGTTCACGGGCGTGGCGGCGAATCGATTCATCACCATCGACGAATCCCGCGGCATTCTCAAATAAACCGCGCCTCAGAAACGGAAATTCGTTTCAAGGAACGCCAGGTGGCCGTCCTTTCCCTTCGGATAGATCGATTCGATCACTGATTTGCCCTGCGCGTAGCCGTAATAAGGGGAGATCGAAAGGTGCGAGTTAATCGTCACGTCGACGTTCACGTCGTACAGATTCGCGAGGCTTGTCGATCCGTTGCCCGCGCGGCCCTGATAGCCAAACGTCCACGGCTGAAATACGCCGCCGCCCGTGTACCAGAGGTCGGCGCCGCTGGCGAGCCGCAACGAATGCGCTTCGGTATGAACGGTGAACCGGCGGTGCGGATGCAGGGTGAGGATAGCGAACCGGTCCACATTGTTCTCCATGTCGAAGAAGGGGAAGCGCGCGTAGGCGCGCGCGGTCGGCATCAGCTGGAAGAACGTGCCGTGTACATTGTCGTTCGGGTTCTTGTCGCC
The DNA here is from genome assembly GCA_050015835.1 of Bryobacteraceae bacterium. Lineage (GTDB taxonomy): Bacteria > Acidobacteriota > Terriglobia > Bryobacterales > Bryobacteraceae > BOG-234. Next base: position 22,976 of record JBEKAQ010000024.1, read on the forward strand.
CGAGCCATAGTAATACCCGGCCTGCAGCCAGGGCTTCACGTCACCCGGTATTTTCGGTTGAAAGCCCGCTTCAAGGTCCGCCATACCGGCGCGCTGCTGCTGAACGCCCCAATCGCCAAACTGGAACGCACCCTCGCCCATCACATCGAAGATGCCGGCCGATGTCGTCAACGCATTGACATAATGCCCGCCGACGGTCCAGATGCGAATGTTGGCATGGTCGGCAGCCCTTACCGCGGCCGGGCGATTATCCGTTTTGGTGACAGGACGGAAGTCGTCGTAATAAATGGCGAAGAGGCGGAACTCTCCCGCGGTAGACGCGGTGTGCAGCTGCCGCGTGGTCGCCGCATAACTGAATGCGACATCGTTCCATCCCCAGCCATCCACTTGAAAGACGCCGCGCGTGGGAACGGCGCCGACCAGTGTGTAATTCACCTTCGGGGTGTCGTACGCATAATGGAATCCGTCGAAAGCCCGCAGCACGTCCGTAAACGCAAACGTCCCGATGAGGCGCTGCTGGATGCGGTCGCGTTTGATCGCCATCACGGTCGGATCCGTCGACCTGGCTTCGAGCCCGTCGAAAAATTCGAACCGGCCGAGTTGCAGCGTGCCGGCTTCCTTTCCAAACACATTATGAAAACGGACAAAAAGCTGTTTCGGAAACACCATTGCGGCATCGGAGTGTTTGCTGTTCGCCACGTAGTAGCTGGCGCCCAGGCCGAGTTGTCCCTGGGTTCCGGGGGCAACGGCGTTAGTAGGAAGGTCCAGCAGGACCGGAGTCTCGATCTCGGCCATCCAATCTAAACGCTGCAGATTCTCGCTGATTCCCAACCGAATGGTGTTGTCGTCAAACGTGTACTTGGGATTTCCCGTGGTGGGGGTGAACCACTCCCAATTCTCGACACGGTCGCGGACGCTGCCCGTGAGGGTCACCGGGCCGAGTTGGATGGGGGTAAAGGTGTCTTGTGCTTCCAGGGACGGCCCGATGATAAGAGTGATAAGTGCCGAAAGAAGCATGGCCCGGCACAGTTGACTCGACATTGTCCCATAATGGGCGGACCTCCGGCGGTCCGTCCATAGTGCTTTTCTATTACGGGCTGACTGGTGTTCCCAAAGGGATTCGAACCCGTCACCGCCGTGAAAGGGCGATGTCCTGAGCCCTGTACCGATCTCCGTTTTTGTGCCGACGCCCGGCTACAGCTCCGAAAGTCTCTTTGGCAACGCCTTCAAACGGGTGACTGGCAGCGGAACAGGTTGCCCGGATCGTAGCGGGCTTTGATGCCGGGCAGGCGGCGGAACCGCGCGTCCGCCGGCAGATGCTCTGGAAGTCGATAGCTTTGACTGCCACCGGAAACGCTGAAGTACTCTCGCCGGAACGGGCGGTTCTTCCTGGAAGTGCGTCTCAGATCTGATAATCGAACGCATCGCTTTCCTGCGAGTGCTTCGGAGTCACTCTCATTCTGGTGGCCTCCGAGACGACCAGGGAATTCGCCGGAACGCTACTCGTGAGGAAGACGCTCGCACCGATTGTGCTGCCCGCCCCGACCACCGTATCGCCGCCTATGATCGTTGCGCCGGCATAGACTGTCACGCGGTCCTCAAGGGTCGGATGGCGCTTCTGTCCGCGCAGCGCCTGCCCCGCGGCCAGCGACCTTGCCACCAGACCGACGCCCTGGTACAACTTCACCTGGTTTCCGATGACAGCCGTCTCGCCCACCACGGTTCCAGTCCCGTGATCGATGAAGAAGTGGGTGCCGATGCGGGCGCCCGGATGGAGATCGATTCCAGTGCGGGAGTGCGCCCATTCGGTCATGATGCGGGGAATGAGCGGAATGTTCTCGAGATAGAGTTCGTGCGCCAGCCGCTGCACCGCGATCGCTTCGATACACGGATAGGAGACAATTACTTCATCCCGGCTGTATGCGGCGGGATCGCCGTTGAAGGCCGCATCGATATCGGTGCGGAGCAGTTCCCGGATGCGCGGCAAATTGCCGAAAAACCTGCGCGTGAGCGCATGGGCCGCTTCCGGCAGGTCGGCGTCGCCTGGCTGCTGGACCGCGGCGTATTTGAGGCTCTTGCGGATTTCAGTCTCGAGACGAGCCAGGACACTATGGATCAGGCCGCTGGCGACATCTGGCATCTCGGAGGAGTGGACCGGCCTCTCGTCGAAAAATCCGGGAAACAACAGACGCAGCAGGTCGGTCGCGATCCCGGCGACGGCGTGCTTCGAGGGCAGGTTTTTGCCGTCCACGTGATTGGTCCCGCCCACGCGTTCGTATGAGGTCAGCAGGCGCTCCGTCAGTTGGGCAACTGTTAATGGCATGGTTTGATGTTCACCTCGCGATAGGCACAGCGGCAGTGTTTCCGACAAAACGCGATGATATCGTGCGGCCTCGGGAGCGTTTGGCTGTTACGGCAAGCCGGTCAGAGCTCCGGGAAATCGGTCCGCAGAATGGTCTCCACTCTTTCCGGCAACCACGGCGTATCGTCGGTCGCCGCCACCCAAAGAATCTTCCACTCAAGGTCGAAATATGCGTGTACGATGCGGTGACGGACGGAGATAATCTGATGCCCGGGCATATCGGGATAGCGATCCTTGATTTCTGGCGAAAGGCGGTTAACCGCTTCCCCGATGACCGTTAAATGGTGAAGCACCGCCGCTTGCCGTACCTCGTCGGCGAAAAACGATTCCTCGGCGAGACCGGCAACGATCCCACCGACCTTATGAGCGGCGACAGCAATGTCCTTCAGGAACGCGGAATCATGACGTGAAGACAAGCCGGGCCTCGCCAGCCACGTTCGAGCGGGCCCACGGCTTCAGGTGCTCCGGCCCTCCGAAGGGTCGTTCCGCATAGACGACCCAATCTTCGCGGAACAGCGTGCGCAGGAACGCGCAGAACGCCTTCTCGTTCGCCAGTGCAAGACAGGCGCCAAATCCCGCGGCCCCAGAACCCCTAAGGCAAGCGCAAATCCGCGCGTAACAACGCGGTCAACGACGCACCGGCCAAGCCTTTTCCCCACGATGCTCACTCGACGAGAAGCACCAATGGTCAGCGCTACCCCAGCCGCCCTGCTGGCCGAATCCCCCGGGCGCCTGGCCGAATACGTCGATTCCGCTCTGGCGGAATTCCACCCCCAAACCCCCGCCGCCGTCGAGCTCGTTCACGCCATGGCGGCGGCCCGCCTATTGTGGGAGCGCTGCCGGGAAACCGAAACCTCCGTGATAAAGGCCGAAATGGCTCGTCAGGCGGAAATGGACGGTTCTGTCGCACCGAATATCCTCGCTATGCGGGCCTTCAGCGGCCTTGCCGACCAATCGCAAGTCCTCTACCTGATCGGCCGCCACTGCGAATCCCGCTTCAGCCGCCGGTACTTCATCGCCCGCGACCTCCTGCGCCGGGAACAGGCCCGCGCCCGCATCGAAAACGAAAACTATAAAATCACGGAACGGACCAAACTCCCCCAACCCCCGACGCCCGTAGTTCAACCCGCTGGTCCAGCCAAATTCGTCCCACCGCTAACCAATCCGCCCACCCCGACGCCTCTTCTCTTTTGCAAGCATCGAAAGCCTGCGGCGCAGCATCCGTTAAACTAAATGCAAGTGGGTACTTGCTCCCGGCAAGCGCCCATTTCCCCGGAGAAAACCACTAGTGTGGATCGTTAAACTCGCGCTGCGCCGCCCCTACACATTTGTAGTGATGGCGGTCCTGATCGCAGTCCTCGGCGGCATGGCGCTCGTCACGATGCCCAAGGACATCTTTCCTTACATCGATATTCCCGTCCTCAGCGTCATCTGGTCCTACAGCGGTCTCTCGCCCGACGAAGTCTCCTCCCGCATCACGACCCCCTTCGAGCGCGCCCTTACCAGCACCGTAAATGATATCGAGCACATAGAATCCTCCTCTTACAACGGCATTTCCGTCACCCGCCTCTTCTTCCAGCCCAATGTCAGAATCGATCTGGCCATCACCCAGGTAGTGGCTCTCTGTAATCCGATCCAGCGCGCCCTTCCGCCCGGCATCTTCCCGCCCGGCGTCATCAAATTCGACGCCTCGAGCGTCCCCATCCTCCAGTTAAGCCTCTCGAGCAAGACGCTCAGCGAGCAGGAGCTCTTCGACTACGGCGCCAACTTCATCCGCACCCAGCTCGCCACCATCCAGGGCGCCACCATTCCGCCTCCGTACGGCGGCAAACAACGCGCCATCATGGTCGATATCGACCCCAACGCCATGTACGCGCACGGTCTCTCGGCCACCGACGTCTCGAACGCCATCAACACCCAGAGCGTGATCCTCCCCTCCGGTACCGCCAAGATGGGCGACCGCGAATACTTCATCCATCTCAATGCCAGCCCCACCACGGTCCAGGGCGTGAACGACATGCCCATCAAAACCGTCAACGGCGCCACCGTTTATATACGCGATGTCGCGCAGGTCCGCGACGGATTCCAGGTGCAGGGCAATATCGTTCGCGAAAACGGCCGCCGTTCGGCCCTCATGACCGTCATCAAGAACGGCCAGGCTTCCACCCTCGATATCGTCAACGGCATCAAGGCCACCCTCCCCAAAATCATGGCGGGGATGCCGCCGTCGCTCTCCGTGCGCCCTCTGTTCGATCAAAGTATCTTCGTCAAGGCGGCCATCAACGGCGTGGTCCGGGAAGGTCTCATCGCCGCCGGCCTCACCGCCATCATGATCCTGCTCTTCCTCGGCAGCTGGCGCAGCACGGTCATCGTCTGCACTTCGATCCCGCTTTCGATTCTCACTTCCTGCATCGTCCTCTGGGCCATGGGCCACACCATCAACGTCATGACCCTCGGAGGCATGGCGCTCGCCGTCGGCATCCTCGTCGACGACGCTACCGTCGAAATCGAAAACGTCCACCGCAACATGGGGATGGCCAAGGTGCTTACCCGAGCCATTCTCGATGGCGCCCAGCAGATCGCCCTGCCCTCCTTCGTCTCCACGCTCGCCATCTGCATCGTCTTCATCCCCGTGCTGCTGCTCACCGGCCCGGCCCGCTTTCTCTTCACCCCGCTCGCCCTCGCCGTGGCCTTCGCCATGTTGATGTCCTACTTCCTCACCCGAACGCTGGTGCCCACCATGGTCCACCACATGCTTCAGTCGGAAGTCGAGATCTACGCGCAGGGCGAAGAGGGCCTGAAGAACGCCAAAGGCTTCATCTGGCAGACCCACCACTCGTTCAATACCCGGTTCGAGAAAATGCGCGCCAAGTACCGCACCGTCCTCGGCTGGTGTCTGCATCACCGAGTGCGCGTGGCCATCGTTTATGGCGGCCTGGTCATCGCCTCCATGGGTCTGTTCCTTGTAGTCGGAACCGATTTCTTCCCCTACATCGATTCCGGCCAGATCCGCCTCCACGTGCGCGCCCCCGAAGGCACCCGCATCGAAGAGACCGAGCGCGTCTTTGGCAGGGTCGAAGAAACCATCCGCCAGACGCTCAAGCCCGGCGAGATCACCGGCATCACCGACAATATCGGCCTGCCCAACGCTTCTTTCGCCCTCGCATGGGGCGATAACGCCACCATCAGCGCCGCCGACGGCGAGATCCTCATCTCGCTCAATCCCGAAAATCACCGCCCCACCGAGGAAGCTCAGCGCACCATCCGCCGCGTTCTCAGGCAGCGCTTCCCGGACGAGGTCTTCTTCTTTCAGGCCGCCAATATCACTAACCAGATCCTGAACTTCGGCCTCCCGGCCCCCATTGACGTTCAGATTGTCACCCGCGATGCCGCCACCGGCTACCGCATCGCCGAGGAAGTCGACCGTAAAGTTGCCGTGGTTCCCGGCGCCGTCGACGTCCATATTAATCAGCAGGTGCATACGCCGGAATTCGAAGTTGCCGTCGATCGCAGCAAGGCCGATCAGGCCGGCCTCACCGAGCGCGATGTCGCCAACAGTCTCCTGATCTCGCTCAGCTCCAGCGGTCAGACCGCGCCCAACTTCTGGCTCAATCCCATCAACGGCGTCACCTACAACGTCGCCGTCCAGACCCCCCAGTTCAAGATCGATTCTCTCGATGCCCTGGCGCGCACCCCGGTCACCGCGCCCGGAGTCAACGGTACTCAACTTCTCAACAACCTGGTCGGCGACGTCCACCGCGGCCTCACCAGTTCCCTCGTCAATCACTACGATGTGCAGCCGGTCTACGATGTCTACGCCAACGTGGATCAACGCGATCTCGGCGGCGTCTCCTCCGACATCCAGAAGATCATGGACGCAACCGAGCTTCCGAAAGCCGCCACCATCACCCTGCGTGGCCAGGCCGATACTATGAAGACTTCCTTCCGCCGCCTCGGCTTCGGCGTCCTGTTTGCGATCCTTCTCGTATACCTCCTCATGGTCGTGAACTTCCAGTCGTGGCTCGATCCGTTCATCATTCTCACCGCGCTCCCCGGCGCTTTCGCCGGCATCCTGTGGATGCTCTACGCCACCCAGACCACCATCAACGTGCCGTCCCTGATGGGCGCCATCATGGCCATCGGCGTCGCCACCGCCAACAGCATTCTGCTCGTTACTTTCGCCAACGATGAGCGCCACGAAGGGAAAAATGAAATCGAAGCCGCCCTGTCCGCCGGTTTCACCCGCATCCGCCCCGTCCTCATGACCGCGCTCGCCATGATCATCGGCATGCTGCCCATGTCGCTCGGCCTCGGCGAAGGCGGAGAGCAGAACGCGCCCCTCGGACGCGCCGTCATCGGAGGCCTCGTCTTCGCCACCTTCAGCACGCTGTTCTTCGTGCCCATCGTCTACAGCTTCCTGCGCCGCAAGCCCCCCGTGAATCAGGACGAACAGATCGAGCACGAAGCCCACGAACAGCTGGTGCTCCATGCATAATGTGGGACAGGCGCTTCCGCCTGTCCGCTGTCTATCTTCTTACCGAACCGCGCCCGTAAGGAAGCGGACAATGCCCCTGCCGGTGAAATAACCCCATGAATCAACTAGAGGAAAAACCTGTGCTCGAAGCGCCAAAGGAGGAACCGAGGGTGGTCGAAGTCAAAGACGCCGACCCGCATCCCCACCACATTTCGCCCGGCAAAATAATTCTGGCGCTATTCCTCCTCGCCGCCGTCGTAGCGGCCATCGGCCTCGCCGGTTATCTCCCGCGCAAGCATCGCGAAGAAGCCGCCAACGCCGCCGCCAGCGAGGAGAAAAATTCCTTGCCCCTCGTCACCGCCGCCAAAGTCCGCCGCGCCGCCCAGGATAGCGACGTGATGCTTCCCGGCACCCTCTCGGCCCTCACCGAAGCGTCCATCTACGGCCGCGCTCCCGGCTACGTCCGCAAACGCTATGCCGATATCGGCGATCGCCTTCGCGAAGGTCAGTTAATGGCCGAGATCGAAGCGCCCGAGCTCGATCAGCAGGTCGCTCAGGCGCGCGCCGCTGTCTCCCAGGCCCAGCAGCAACTCTCCCAGGCCCGTGCCGCCCTCGTCCAGGCGCAAGCACAGCGCGATCTCGCCAAGATCACCGCCGATCGCTACAATAACCTCGTCGCCCGCGGCGCCGTTGCCCGCCAGGACGCCGACACCCAGGAATCCAACTTCAAAACCGCCGACGCCCTCGTCGATGCCCAGCAGGCCAACATCCGCGCCGCCGAAGATAATGTCCGCCAGGCCCAGGCCAATCTCGAACGCGTCGTTTCCCTGCAGGATTACAAGAACGTCCGCGCCCCCTTCGATGGCGTCGTCACCGCCCGCAACATCGATGCAGGCGCGCTCATCTCAGCCAGTGGAGCCGGCCAGGGCGCCTCACCGATGAGCCTCGGCGGCGCCGAAGCCGCCAACGGCAATGAGATGTTTCGCATGGCCCAGATTGGTACCATTCGAATTCTGACCAGCGTTCCCCAGGCCAATGCGCCCGGCATCCAGGTCGGCATGCCCGCCGGCGTCACCGTCAACGAATTCCCCGGCCGCGTCTTCGACGGCAAAGTGACCCGCACCTCCAATTCGCTCGATCCCAATTCCCGCACCCTGCTCGTCGAAGTGCAGGTCTCGAACCGCGATGGTAAGCTTCTTCCCGGCATGTATGCCGAGATCCGTTTCAAAAGCCATCGCGATACGCCGCCGCTCCTCATCCCCGGCGACACCCTCGTCGCCGCCAACTCCGGCATGCAGGTGGCCGTGCTTGTGGCCGATGGCGACGCTGAGAAAATCCATATGCAGCCCGTTCGTATAGGCCGCGACTTCGGCACCGAAACCGAAGTGCTCGGCGGACTCACCGGCGACGAGTTGCTGGTGGTGAATCCCGGCGACGACGTGCATGAAGGCGCTTTAGTCAAAGCCGACGTCTCGAGCTCTCAAAAGGGAGCTCCCAAATAAATGATGAATCGCATCGCCGCGGTTGCCCTGTTAACGCTGCCGCTCTGCGCGCAAACTCCGCCGCAACCAGTCGACCGCACTCCCTCCGTCAGCTACACCACCGGCGCCCTGGGCATCTATAAGCCCGGCGCCGTTTCGAGCACCGATCCGCACGATTCCCCGCGGCTCCGCGATCTCGTCCGCGACGGCCAGATCCACCTGTCCCTGCAGGACGCCATCGCTCTCGCTCTCGAAAATAATCTGGATATCGAGCTGGAGCGCTACTCCATCCCCATCGCCGCCACCGACACCCTGCGCGCCAAAGGCGGCGGCTTGCTGCGCGGCGTCCCGCTCACCGCCAATGAAGCGCCCGCCGGCCTCGGTGGCCCGGGAGAGCCGCTGCTCAATACCGCCGCCACCGGCTCCACGCCCCAGACCACCACCGTGACCTCCGTCGTAACCGACACGCAGTTCATCAATGAGGTCCAGGATAATCTCTCTACCACCGGCCCCTTCGCCTTCTCGATCGGCCCCAACATCCCGCAGTTCGATCCCGCCCTGACCGGCCAGTTTCTCGCCCAGCACCTCACCACCCTCGAGATCAATCCCCTGAATTACGGAACGCCCGCGCTCGTCAATAACACCGTCGCCGCCAACGCCGGCTATACCCAGGGATTCGGCCCCGGCACCCAGCTCCAGGCCAGCTTCCAGAACCTCTACAACAACGGCAACTCCAACCAGAACACCATCAATCCTTACTGGAATTCCAGCCTCGGCGTTACCGTCACGCAGCCTCTGCTGCGCGGCTTCGGCATCGCTATGAACCGCCGCTTCATCCGCATCGCGCAGAACAACCAGCGCATGTCCGATCAGGTCTTCCGCTACCAGGCCAACATCACCGTCTCCGGCATCGTCCGTCTCTACACCGACCTCGTAAGTCTCAGCGAAGATCTGAAAGTGAAACAGGAAACGCTCGCCACCGCCCAGCGTCTCGCCGAGGACAACCGCAATAAGGTCGATCAGGGCACGCTCGCCCCCGTGGAAGTCACCCGTGCCCAGGCCCAGGTCGCCGCCGCCCAACAGGATGTCGCCAACGCCGACGGCTACCTGCGCGAGCAGGAACTGATTCTCAAAAGCGTCATCACGCGCGATTTTTCCGCCGATCCCGTAATTCACGACGCCCGCATCGTTCCCACCGATCCTCTGCCGCTCGATCCGCTGCCCACCGATACGCTCGACCATATGGTTCAGACCGCGTTTCAATCGCGCCCCGACTACATCGCGGCTAAGACGCAATTGGAGAATACCCAGATCACCCTCGAAGGTTCCCGCAACAATGTGCGTCCCGAGCTCGATCTGGTCGGCTACATGGCCAACAACGGTCTCGCGGGCGCGCTCAATCCCACCTACGGGTCGCCCTCTACCCTGGCGCTCAGTGGCTTGAGCGTAGCCGGGGCGGGGGATGGTTATGGATCCGCTCTCGCGCAGGTCCTCGCCCGCGACTATCCCACCTACAGCATCGGCCTCAACCTGACGCTGCCTCTGCGCAATCGCGTCGCCCAGGCCGATCTCGCGCGCGACGAATTGCAGCTGAAGCAAACCCAGGTCCGCACCAAACAACTCGAAAACACCATCCGCGTCCAGGTCGAAGACGCGCTCATCGCCCTGCGCCGCAGCCGCGCCGCCTACGATGCCGCCGTCGAGACCCGCAGGCTCCAGGAGCAATCTCTCGAGATCGAGCAGGAACGCTTCGACGTCGGCCTCTCCACCAACTTTCTCGTCATCCAGTACCAGAGCTACGTCGCACAGGCCCGCTCCACCGAAGTGGCCGCCCGCGGCGCCTACGCCAAATCGTGGACCCAGCTCGATTCCGTGATGGGCACCATCCTCCAGGTTCATAACATCACTCTCGAAGACGCGTACAAAGGCCGCGCCGACCACGTATCCGGACCCGCCGTACCCGGCAAGCGCCCCTGACCCGCGCAGCCAGCCGCGACCGTAAGGGAGCGGTGTCGTTAAGATAGAAGGCGGATGCTCAAGATCGGCAGCGTACGCTGGCGCGGCAAATGCTCGAAGCACCCCGCGTTCGATCCGTATACCTACGGCCCCGGCGCAGTCAAGGGCGGATGCACTCGATGTGCCGCGCTGGTGGAAATAAATAATTGCCATCAGCGCATGCTCACGCTGATGCGAGGCTTCACCCCTCCGCAGGCGAGCCGGAAGCCCAAAGCCGAGCCGCCCGATCTCCAGGCGACCCTCTTCTGAGAGAATGGTCCGATGGCGGAAACTGCTGCGAGCTTCGAAACGTCTCTCGACGAACTCGAGAAGGTGGTCAAGGAACTCGAATCCGGCGACCTGCCGCTCGATCGCTCGCTTGAGCTATTCTCGCGCGGCATGCAGTTGAGCGATGCCTGCCGCAAGCAGCTCGAAGAGGCCGAGAGCCGCGTCGAGATCCTGACCCGCAAGGAGGGAACATACCAACCGGAACCGTTCCGTCCCGAGAAGTGAAGCCTCTCGCCGAGTTCCTCGCCGAACAGCAGAGCCTGATCGATACCGCCCTGGATCGCCTGACTCCGTCCGAGTCGACGCTGCCCGAAACCATCCATCGCGCCATGCGTTACAGCCTGTTCGCGGGCGGTAAACGCATCCGGCCCATCCTCTGCCTGCAAGGCGCCGCCGCCGTCTCAGATGAAGCCCCGGGAGTCGTGAACGCCGCCTGTTCGCTCGAAATGATCCACACCTACTCGCTCATTCACGACGATCTTCCGGCGCTCGACAACGACGATTTCCGGCGCGGCAAGCCCACCTGCCACAAGGTCTTCGGCGACGCCATGGCCATTCTCGCCGGCGACGCCCTTTTCACGCTCGCCATCCAGACCCTGGTGCGCATCGAAGGTCTGGATGCGGCGCGCAAGTTGGCCCTGATCGAAGAACTGTCGTTTGCCTCGGGCACTGTCGAAGGCATGATTGGCGGACAGGTGACCGACATCGAAGGCGAACATCAGACCCCCACCGCGGAACTGCTCGACCGGATCCATCGCGCCAAGACCGGAGCCTTACTGCGCGCCAGCGTGCGCATGGGAGCGATCTGCGCCGGAGCTACTGCGTCTGAGATGGCCGCCATCTCGAGCTATGGAGAACACGCCGGTCTCGCCTTCCAGATTGTGGACGACATCCTCGATATCGAGGAACCCTCGGAAGCGCTGGGCAAGACCGCGGGCAAAGACGTTGCCCAGGGCAAGATCACGTTCCCCGCCGTCTACGGCATCGAGGAATCGCGCGCCATGGCGCAGCGGAAATGTCTGCAGGCTCACCAGTCTCTCGAGCCGTTCGGAGACCGAGCGATCAGGCTGCATCAGATCGCCGATCTGATCGTCGAGCGCAAAGCCTAGCCGCTATACTTCGGCCACGCAGCGGTTGTGCAGTTCGCCCAGGCCTTCCACCTTCACCACCACCAGGTCGCCCGGCTTCAGCCATTTGGGCGGGTTGTAGGAGAATCCAACACCCGAAGGCGTACCGGTCGAAACCACATCGCCCGCCTCGAGCGTCATCACGCCCGACAGGAACTCAATCAATTCCGGAATCTTGAAAATCAACTCCCGCGTATTCGAATGCTGCAAAGTCTCGCCGTTCACCGTGAGCGAAATGTCCAGGTTGTGCGGATCCGCAATCTCATCGGCGCTCACAAGATACGGCCCCATCGGCGCGAACGTATCGAACGACTTCCCCATCGTCCACTGCGACACTGCCAACTGCACATCACGCGCGCTGACGTCATTGAGATTCATGTAGCCGAAAACATGCGCCCGCCAGTCTTCCTTCCTGATATGGCGTCCGCCCTTGCCAATCACAAACGCGAACTCCGCCTCGTAATCCGGCTTCTCCGAATTCTTCGGCAGCACGATTTCATCGCCCGCCCCGATCACCGTGTTGTTGTATTTCGAAAAGATGGTAGGCCGCGTCGGGATCTCCATCTTCGACTCGATGGCGTGATCGCGGTAGTTCAATCCCACGCAGACGATCTTCGCCGGCTTGGGGATCGGCGCGCAAAGCTTGACGCTGCCCAGCGGGACCATCGCCTCGGCGGGAGGATTCCCGAGGAACTCTTCAATCCTGCGGAACACCCCATGCCCACCCTTAAGGACCGCGAACATGTCGGGAAGTCCAGCCGATTTCAGGCTGACGATGTCCTCGCCCGAGACCACTCCCGCGTGCTGGTGGCCATGATGTTGAAAGGTTACGAATCTCATGCAGGGCCAGTGTATCATCGCCGTCGGGGGAAGCTCTTTGCCGAAGCGCTTGCGATAATCGCCATAGCAGTGACTGTAAGACTCCTCCCTCTCTTCGGCGTGCTCGCGTTGCCTCTTTTCGCGCAAGAACATGCCGCCGCCGACCTCGGCAAGCAGGTGACCAGCGCCGGTCTCGACCCCAACGAGTGCTACCGCGTGCATGACATCGAGATCTCCAAAGACGACGCCCGCATCTATCTCACCGACGGCTATCTGATGCTCGGCAAGCCGGCCGGCGGCGGCCCCGTGACGGCGGTTTTCTCAGCCGATACCGACGGCGGCGATGCCGAGATCCTGCTGCTCCCGCCCGACCGCTCCGAACGCAAATCCATGGCCGCCTACGCAGGTTCGCCCAACCTCAACGAGCATTTCAGCCAGGCCGCTTTCATCTTCACCGACGACACCGCGCAATCGATTCTCGATCAGATCAAGGCCGGCGATGCGAAGCAGTACCCCGACATCGGGGCGCTCCTGAATACGCGTTGGGGACAAATCGTCGCCAATCTCATGTCGGGTCTCGAATCCCGCGTCGTACTCGATCTGGCCACCCTGGGAGCGTCCAGAGGCGGCTTTTTCGAAGCCTTTATTCAGGGCCGGAAGCTGGGCAATTTCGACGTGATGTACGACGCACGAGGCTACGAGCAACTGGTCGCGGGACAGGTCACCACCCGCAACGGAGCATCGGGTTGGGATACGTGGACGAGCTTCCAGAGCCGCAGCCACCGCGGCCTGCCTCCACCTTCGCCCGAAGAGCAAATTCTGAGCTACCGGATCGACGTGACGCTCGATCCATCTCTCACCATGCACTGCGTATCCAAAATACGCATCCGGACCACCGCCGATTCGCGCATCGCGCTCGCCTTCGACCTGACGGGGCAGATGCGCGCCACCGCGGCAAAGGTGGACGGCGCGCCCGCCGAGGTGTATCAACGCAATTCCGTGCGCGCAGGTCTCGTGCAGAACAACGGCAACGAGTTGCTGATGGTCCTGCCCGCCACGCCGCTCGAACCGGGCTCGGAGCACGAAATCGAGATCGAACACGAAGGCCGCGTGGTCCTCGAAGCCGGCCAGGACGTCTATTACGTCAGCGCGCGCGGCAGCTGGTATCCCGGCCGCGGATTGCAGTTTGCCACTTACGACGTGACCTACCGATATCCCGCCAACCTCGATCTGGTGGCGGCCGGGCAGGTGCAGGAAGATCGCGTCGAAGGCGGCGTGCACATCACGCACCGCATTCCGGACGGTCCTGTCCGGCTGCTGGGCTTTAATCTCGGCCAGTACGAGCGGAAGGTCGTTCAGCACGATGGCCTCACCATCGAGGTGTGCGCCAACAAGCACGTGGAAGACGCCCTGCGGTCGCTCGCGCAACCGACCCCCGGGCTTCCTCCGCCTGCGCCCACCGTAACCCGGCCCTTGCGGCGCTTACACCCGGCCCAGACTCCGGATCCGGTCGAGCCCGAACCCACGGTCGTGAATCCCCCGGATCAGTTGACCAGGATCGCCGGCGAGGTTGAGAATGCCATGGCTTTCTATAAGGCGAGGTTTGGCGATCCACCGCTCAAACACCTTGAAGTCTCCCCGTTGCCCGGACGCTTCGGCCAGGGATTCGCCGGCATGATTTATCTGCCCACTGTCAATTATCTGGCGCCGGACGTGGGGATTCCGGACCGCCTCTCCGCTTCCGACCGCGCCTTTTTTCAGGATCTTCTCGTCGCGCATGAGATCGCGCATCAATGGTGGGGCAACACCGTCACATCGGTTTCCTATCATCACGAATGGCTCATGGAAGCGCTCGCGAGCTATTCGGCCGTAATGTACCTGGAAACCACGATTGGCCCGAAGGCCGACGAGATGGCGCTCGAGTTTTATCGGAAATCGCTGTTGACGAAGGGCCCCGACGGCGAGACGGCGGAGTCCGAGGGGCCGGTGGTGCAGGGCCGCAGGCTCGAAGGTTCCAATAATCCCAACGCGTCGATCGCGGTGATCTACGGCAAGGGCACGTGGATCATGCATATGCTGCGGCGGCGCATGGGCGACGAGCAATGGTTGAAGATGCTGGCGGAGCTAAGGCGCCGCTACCAGTGGAAGCCGCTCGACACCGAATCGTTCCGTCTGCTCTGCGCCGAATTTCTCCCCCCTGGATCAAGCGATCGAAAGCTCGAGAACTTTTTCGATCAGTGGGTTTACTCTACCGGCGTTGCCACGCTGAAGCTCTCTTACACCGTGAAGGGCAAGCCGGGTGCGTACAAACTGACGGGCACGGTGACCCAGGCGGATGTCCCCGACGATTACAGCATCGCAGTGCCGGTAGAGATTCAAACCGGCCGCGGCAAGCCGGTTGTGCAACTGGTCCGGACCGGTTCCGATCCGGTCGAGTTTTCCGTCAACGTGGCCGCGCCCAACGCGAAGGCAGTGCTCGATCCCGCGTGGACAGTGCTGCGACGTTAAAATCGTAGTTCCCCATGCAATCTCATCTCGCGTGTTTCAATCCGGCTTGCCGTGCGCGCTTCGACATAAACCACGTTCTCTACAACTGCACCGTGTGCGGCGGGCTGCTGGAAGCGCAATACGATTTCTCCGGCGCCCATCCCGAGGCTCTGAAAAAGACCTGGCGCGAACGCCGCATGGACAACTCGCCGCTGTGCCAGAGCGGTGTCTGGCGCTACCGCGAGATGTTCCCTTTCCTCGACGATCTCAGCCATGTGGTCACGCTGCGCGAGGGCAACACGCCGCTGCTCGATGCACCGCGCGCGGCTCAATACGGCGGTCTGGCGCGCCTCACCTTCAAGCACCAGGGATTCAATCCGACCGGCTCCTTCAAAGACAACGGCATGACCTGCGGCGCGGCGCAGGCCCGGCGTCTCGGCATGAAGCGCGTCGCCTGCGTTTCCACCGGTAACACCTCCGCCTCCATGGCCGCCTATGCCAGTGCGGGCGGGCTCGATCCGCTCATCTTCATTCCGCACGGCAACATCTCCTATGGCAAACTGGCGCAGGCTCTCGAATACGGCGCGAAGACGTTTCAGGTGGAAGCCAATTTCGATCAGATCCTCGCCCTGGTTCGCGTTCTCGCGGAGCGCCTCGGCATTTATCTGTTGAATTCGATCAACCCCTTTCGCATCGAAGGCCAGAAATCCATCGTCATCGAAATGATGGATCAGCGCGACTGGCGCGTGCCCGACTGGATCGTTCTGCCCGGCGGCAATCTGGGCAACGTTTCTGCGTTCGGCAAAGGCCTGCGCGAGATGCACCAAACGGGCCTGATCGACCGCATGCCCAGGCTCGGAGTCGTCCAGGCGGAGGGATCTTCGCCCTTCTACGAATATATGGCGGCGAAAGGGCTCAAGCCCTTCCACGCGCAGGAACATCCCGAGACGCTGGCCACGGCCATCAAGATCGGCGACCCCGTCTCATGGCCGAAGGCGCAGTTCGAAATCGAGAGTTCGAACGGCACCGTCGAGCGCGTCACCGAACAAGAGATCGCGGATGCCAAGGCAATAATAGGCCAGTGCGGCATCGGCTGCGAACCGGCCTCCGCAGCGACGCTGGCGGGCATTCGCAAGCTCACGGCGGCGGGCGTAATCGATCGCGACGCCGATGTGGTTGCAGTCCTGACCGGCAATGTTTTGAAGGACCCCGATTACATTTACCGCTATCACACCGGAGAGTTGAACGCCCCCGACGGCACGCCCATCCAATCCACTTTTGGCAATAAGCCGATTGTGGTTCCTAACGATGCGGAGCGAATCGGCCAACTCATCGGATAGTTTCGTCTGTCGTCGCGAATCGAGTGTAAGAAAGTTCGCGATGGCGCGACTACCTTAATCGTGGAAGCGCAGGATGAGTGGTATCGGCAAGCGGCGGAGGAGTTCGGCCCGGCGCTGGTTCGTCTGGCGCGCGGGTATGAAATCGACGCCGGGAAGCGCCGCGATCTGCTGCAGGAAATTCATCTTGCCTTGTGGCGAAGCTTTGCGAATTTCGATGCGCGATGTTCCCTGCGCACGTGGGTTTATCGCGTCGCGCACAACTCTGCATCTTCGTATGTGATCCGGCAAAAGCGCTCGCGGCATGAGGCGCTGGTGGGTCTGGAGGACGTGGAGCCGATTGCCGTGCCGGCCGATGCGGACCGCCGGAGAGCGCTTGAGCGCCTTACGGAATTGATCCAGCGGCTCAAGCCCATCGACCGCGAGGTGATCCTTTTGTATCTCGAAGGCATGGATGCGGCGGAGATCGGCGAACTGACGGGGATGTCGGCGCGCAACGTGGCAACGAAGATTCACCGGATCAAGACAATCCTCGCGCGCGGTTTCAATGAGGGGGTGCGGCATGCCGGATGACATGAGGGAGCTTTGGCAGAAACAGGACACGGAAAAAGTGACGATTACTCTGGACGAAATTCGGCGGGAAGCCTGGAGGTTCGAGCGCAAAGTCTATCGGCAGAATATGCGCGGGTATGTGGCGGCGGCAGTGGCGATTGCGTGGTTATCGCCACTGCTGTGGCGGAACCATGGCTGGCATCTTGCTCCCGCGGCCCTTATGATCGCCGGTGTCCTCTACGTCGTCTATCAGCTTCACAGGCGGGGCGCCGCGCGCGAGGTGCGCGCCGACTTTGGGTTGGCTGCATCGATTGAGTTTCATCGGCGGGAACTGGAGCGGCAGCGCGACGCGTTGCGCAATGTCTGGGCATGGTATCTGCTGCCGTTTGTTCCGGGCGCAGCCGTCTACGTGGTGGCAGCGATCGATTACGGACCCAACCAGCGGATGATTTTGAGTGGCGTCGTCTTTGTAATCCTCTTCGCCGGCGGTTCGTTGCGGAACTGGCTCGCGGCCAGGAAGCTGGACCGGCGGATCAGGGAGCTGAAGGCGTTGGTGCGCGATTCGCAATAAGGGGCGCGATCGTCGCCGCCAGTTGTTCATAGCTGAGCGCGCCAGGATTGTAGAGACGGACGATGCCATTCGCATCCACCAGCACCAGCGTGGGCGTCGTACTGACTCCGTAATTCGCGAAGTTCTCTTCGCTCAGTGGAACTTCAATCGGGCCGAGGAAAGCGTAATACTCGGCGAAGACCTGCTTGATGTATTTCGTTTCGATGTCGCGCGGCGCATCCCGCCCACCCGCCACGTAACCATAATGCTGGGTCGGTGCGACGACGACCAATCCGCGCGGGCCGTATGCCACTTCGAGCCGCTGCATGATGTTGATCTCTTGTTTGCAGTCGGCGCACCAATGCGCCCAGAAGAACAACAGCACGGGATGCCCGCGATGCCGCGCCAGCGATTCCACTTTGCGCGCCGTGACGGATTGGGTAATCTCAAGCGGCGGCGCGGGTTTACCTTCGAGCGTCAGCAGATTAAGATTCTTCTGAATGCGCGGACGAATCGACGTGTCGTGCCAGCGCCGCAGTTCGCCCTGCAGAAATACCACCGCTTCGTCGCGGCGGCCCTGCATTGCGGCTCCGAGCGCGCGCACTTCGATCGATGCGCCCAGCGCCAGCGGCAGGCTGGGCTCGGCATCGAGCCTGCGATGCGTCAGTTGGTCGAGACACAGCTTGCGGACTTCGTCGGCATTCTGCGTCGCGGCCGTGAAATTCCTTGCGTTCAGTTCACCGCGCCCCAGCCAGCTGAGAGCCTCGATATACTCCGGCGTCGCCCCCCGCGCCTTGCGAAATTGACTCAGCTCCTGCTGAGCGAGATTGAAATTGCCCGATATCGCGGCCTGCATCACCTGGGCCACAAAAGCCGTGGTCTGCGCCGCAAGCAAGCCCGCGCCTAAAAATGCGATCACAATGCGCATCCTTCTCAGGATATGCCAGCGTAGAACATCGGCCCGCCGCGCCATGCGGGAAATCCGTAGCCATACAAATACACGATGTCGATATCGACGGCGCGCAGCGCGATCCCGTCCGCCAGCACGCGCGCGCCTTCTTTCACCAGCGCGCCAATGCAACGGGCCACAATTTCCGCGCTCGATATTTTGCGGCGCCTGATCCCCGCCTCGCGCGCCACCTGCTCAATCAACTCCGCCGTTTCCGCATCCGGCCAGGCCCGGCTATTCTCGTCGTAGCGGGACCAGCCCCGGCCCGTCTTCTGCCCGTAACGCCCGAGCGCATAGAGACGGTCTTCCACCAGCGGTTGGCGCTCGCCGGGTTTCTCCATATGGCGGTGCTCCTGGCGAATGCGCCAGCTCACGTCGATGCCCGCCAGATCGGACATAGCCAGCGGTCCCATGGCCATGCCGAAATCGTAGAGCGCGCCGTTCACTTCTTCCACGGACGCGCCTTCTTCGACCAGAAACTGCGCCTCCCGCAAGTAGTAATGGATCATCCGATTGCCGATGAAGCCGTAACAATTGCCGGCGAGCACGGCAACTTTCTTCAGCCTCCGGGCCAGCGCCATGGAGGTCGCAATCACCTCTTTGCGAGTCGCCCTGCCGCGCACCACTTCGAGCAGCCGCATCACATTGGCGGGGCTGAAAAAATGATGCCCCACCACCATCTCCGGCCGCGCGGTGGCCGACGCGATGGCATCGATATCGAGCGTGGATGTGTTGGTCGCGAGGATGCAGGTCGGCTTGGCGATGCGGTCGATCTCCCCGAAGATCCGCTTCTTGAGCGCCATGTTTTCGAAGACCGCTTCGACGATCGCGTCGGCATTCTCAAAGCCGTCGTACGTCAGCTGCGGAGTGATCAGCGCCATCCGGCGATCCATCGCGTGCATGGACAAACGGCCCTTCTTCACCGAGTTCTCGTAGTTGCCGCGAATGACTGCCATGCCGCGGTCGAGCGCCTCCCGCGACGTCTCTTTCAGGATGACCGGAATGCCCGCGTTGGCGTAGTTCATCGCAATGCCGCCGCCCATGGTGCCCGCTCCGATGACGGCCGCGTGCCGGATGTCGTATGTGCCGGTGTCCTTCGGGATGTCCGGAATCTTCGCCGCCGTGCGTTCGCCGAAGAAGGCGTAGATCAGCGCCCTCGACTGGCTGGATGCGAGACAACGGTTGAAGAGTTCGCGCTCGTGCACGCAGCCCTCTTCGAACGGCAATCGCAACCCGGCTTCGATAGCTTCGATGGCCGCCAGCGGCGCTTCCTGGCCGCGCAGCGCCTTACGCGCATTCTCGCGCGCGGCAACAAACAGAGCTGGATCGACGTCATGCAGCTTCGACGTGCGGTCGCGCACTTTCGTAAACGGCTGCTCCGCGATTTCCTTCGCGAACGCGATCGCACCCGCCAGCAGATCGCCCTCAATCACGCGGTCGGCGATGCCGCACGAGAGCGCCTCCTGTGCCCCGATCGGTTCCCCAAGCGCGCACATCGTGAGCGCTTTGGCAACCCCCGCCAGCCGCGGCAATCGCTGCGTTCCCGCCGCGCCCGGAATCAGTCCGATCTTCACCTCCGGCTGACCCACCTGTCCCGCCGGCGCGATCACCCGGTAATGCCCGCCCATGGCCACTTCGAGCCCACCGCCGAACGCCGTGCCGTGCAGCGCCATCACAACCGGCTTCGGGCAATCCTCAATCCTGCGAATGATGGCCGCCAGATCGGGCAATTGCGTTTCTCCCGACGCGACCTTGCCGAACTCCCTGATATCGGCCCCCGCAATGAACGTCGTTCCCATTCCGATGACCACAATGGCCTTCACGGCAGGGCCGTTCGCCGCCGCTTCGACGGCGCTCTGAATGCCCTCCGGCACGCCGGGACTCAGCGCGTTGACGGGTGGATTATCGATCGTAACCACGGCAACTTCCTGGTGCCGCGAAAGCGTGACGAGTTCGCTCATGGGGTGAATCCGGTTGCCACCATAGTATGCTGCCAAGAGTGACCGGGGCGGAGTCTCTTTTACGGACATTGGTGGCCAATGGCGTCGATACGTGTTTCATGAATCCGGGTACGTCGGAGATGCATTTCGTCGCCGCGCTCGATCGCGTCGACGGGCTGCGCGGCGTGCTCTGCCTGTTTGAAGGCGTCTGTTCGGGCGCGGCGGATGGCTATGCGCGCGTGACCGGACGCCCCGCCGCCACGCTCCTCCATCTGGGCCCCGGCCTGGGCAACAGCCTCGCTAATTTTCATAACGCCCGCAAAGCGCGTTCGCCGATCGTCAGCATCGTCGGCGAGCATGCCACCGCGCATCTCAAAGTGGATGCCCCGCTCACCTCGGATATCGCCACCTTCGCCCGCACCGTTTCGAATTGCGTGCGCACGGCGACCAGCGCCGACGATGTGGGCGCGGCGGCGGCGGAGACCATTGCAGCCGCCTGCCAGCCACCCGGTCAGATTGCCATGCTGATCATTCCCGCGGATTATTCCTGGTCGGAAGCGAAGGTGGCCGGACCGGTGTTCGAGCGCCCGCGGCGGAGCATTCCTGCGGACGAATCGATCGACAACGCCGCGAAACTTCTGCGCGACCCCGGCACTGCCGTGCTGATTGGTGGCACCGCCGTCACCCCGCGCGCGCTACATGCCGCCGGACGCATCGCCGGCGCCACCGGCGTCCGTTTTATTACCGCGCGTAATGCGCCGAAGATCGCCGCAGGACGTGGGCGTTTCCAGCCCCCGCAAGTGGCCTATTTTCCCGAAGGCGCAATACCCATGTTTGCCGACGTGAAGAATCTGATTCTGGTGGAATCGGAAAAGCCGGTGTCATTCTTCGCCTATCCCGGCATTCCCAGCTACATGGTTCCGGATAGCTGCGAAGTTTCGATCCTCGCGCGGCGCGACCAGGATGGCACCGTTGCGCTCGAAGCTCTGGCGGATGCTTGCGGGGGCCTGGCCGTGTTTCCGTTGCTGCAAGAGACGGAAGCGGTATCCGCGCCCGAAGACGCAAGTGAACTGACGCTCGATGCGATCGGCCGCACGCTGGCCGCATATCTGCCGGACAACGCGTTGATCGCGGATGAAATGGTCTCTTCGAGCGGCAAGGTTCTCAGCCATCTGAAGGCCGCCGCGCCGCACGAATTCATGCCGGTCACAGGTGGTTCGATCGGTCAGGGTTTGCCCGTTGCGCTGGGCGCGGCACTCGCCTGCCCCGACAGAAAAGTGATCGCGCTCGAAGCCGATGGAAGCGGGATGTACACGCTGCAGGCCCTGTGGACGATTGCGCGTGAAAATCTGGACGTGCTGATCGTGATCTTCGCCAACCGCCGTTACCGCATCCTCGATATCGAAATGGCGCGCACCGGCGCCAACGGATTCGGGCGCATCGCCAACGACATGATCGATATCGGGCGGCCGGATCTCGATTGGGTCAAGCTCTCGGAGGGCTGCGGTGTAGCCGCCACGCGAGCGCTGACGGCGAGGGAATTTAGCGATCAGATTCGCGATGCGATCAAACAACGCGGACCGCGCTTGGTCGAAGCGGTGTTCGCGTGATGCGGGACACCGCTCCCTCACGGTCGCGGTTCAGAAAGTCGTACCGAACCGCGACCGTCAGGGAGTGGTGCCCGGGTACAACGGCATGTTGAGACTCGAAGACAAAGTCGCTATCGTCACCGGCGCCAGCCGAGGCATTGGCCGGGCCATCACGCAAGCTTACGTACAGGAAGGCGCGCGCGTGGTCGTCTGCGGGCGCAGGCAGGAGACTCTCGACGAAGTCGCGCGCGAAATTGGTCCGGCTGTGAAAGCGGTCGCGTGCCACGTGGGCCGCACCGAGCAGATTCAGCATCTGGTCGATTCGACCATCGCCGCTTTCGGACGCATCGACGTCCTCGTAAATAACGCGGGCACCAACGTCGCGCAGGGACCATGCCTGGAAATGGACGAGGCGCAGTTCGACAAAATGATCGAGATCAATCTGAAAAGCGCCTTTCGTCTCATCAATGCCGTCGCGCCCGGAATGTGCGCACGCGGCTCCGGGTCTATCGTCAACATCGCATCCATCTCGGGATTGCGCCCCCAGCACCATGGCATGCTCTACAGCATGACGAAAGCCGCGCTCATCATGATGACGCAATCTTACGCATTGGAGTTGGGGCCGAGCGGCGTGCGCGTAAATGCCATTGCGCCCGGCCTGATCCAGACCAAACTGAGCGAATATTATTGGAAGGACGAAACGCGGCGCACGGCCCAGATCGAGCGCCAGCCGATCCGCCATCTGGGGCAGCCCGAAGAGATTGCAGAGGCGGCGGTGATGCTGGCCGGCGATGGCGCTGCTTACATGACGGGACAAACGCTGGTCGTCGACGGCGGCTTCTTACTTTCGTCCATTTGAGGAACGCATGAAATTATCGAGAACGATTTTCCTGTTGACGGCGCTGGCGGGCGGGCTCTCCGCCGCCGAGCCGATGCACTGGGTGGGGACATGGGGTGCGGCTCCTTCACCTCAGGTGGCGCCCGAACAGATGCGTACGCGCAAGCTCGAATTTAATAATCAGACCGTGCGCGAGATGGTCCACGTCAGCATCGGCGGAGACGCGGTGCGCGTGCGGCTTTCCAACGCGTTCAGTAAGGACGCGGTTGATATCGGAGCCGTGCACATCGCTCTACGGAAGTCCGGTTCGGATATCGTGGGCGCAACGGACCATGCGCTTACTTTCAGCGGACGGCCTTCCCTGAGCATTCCGCCGGGCGCCGTGGCGCTCAGCGATCCGGTGAAACTCAGCGTTCCCGCGGCGTCCGATCTCGCCGTCAGCATCTTCATCCCAGCCACCGCGCTCGCCGCCGGCATCCACTACCAGTCCCAGCAAACCAGCTGGATCACCTCCGGTGACACCACTTCCGCGGCGTCTCTTGACAACCCGGCCACCGTCCCGTCATGGGTATTTCTCACCGGCGTGGATGTGCTCGCGCCGGAGTCCACCGCCGCCATCGTAGCCATCGGAGATTCCATCACCGACGGCGCGCGCTCCACGATGGATGTCAACCATCGTTGGCCCAACGCGCTGGCGGAAAGGCTGCTCGCGCAAAAGAAGCGCTTCGCCGTGGTCGATATGGGAATCGGCGGCAATCGGATTCTCCATGACAGTGGCGCGTCGGGAATCAGCGCCCTGGCCCGCTTCGACGAAGACGTGCTGGCGGAGCCGGGCGTGAAGTACCTGATTATCCTCGAAGGCATCAACGACATCGGGCACTCCGGGCCCACGGAAAACGTGACCGCGGACGAAATCATCGCCGGTCTGAAGCAGATGATCGAGCGCGCCCATGAGCATGGCATCAAGGTGATCGGCGCCACCCTGACCCCGTTCGAAGGTGAAGCGCAGAGCGCGCGCCAATACTACACGCCGGAGAAGAGCAAGATCCGCGATGCGGTCAATGAGTGGATTCGCACCGGCAAAGCCTATGACGGCGTCATCGATTTCGACAAGGCCGTGCGCGACCCGCAAAGCCCCAACAAGATGCTGCCCGGGTTCGACAGCGGCGATCAACTGCATCCCAACGACGCGGGTTACAAGGCCATGGGCGACGCGATTAACATCGATTTATTCCGATGAACAAAATCTTTCCCACGGCCCATGAAGCCATCGCCGATATCAACGACGGCGCTGCCGTCATGCTGGGCGGCTTCGGCCTCTGCGGAGTGCCCGAAAACCTTATCGCGGCGCTGGTGCGCAAGGGCGTTACGGGACTCCACACCATCAGCAACAACATGGGCGTCGACGGCTTCGGCATGGGGCTCATGCTCGAAGCGGGCATGATCGAATCCCACATCGGCAGTTACGTCGGCGAGAACAAACTGCTTGAGGCGCGCGTCATCGCCGGCGATCTCAATCTCACGCTGGTTCCCCAGGGCACCCTCGCCGAACGCATCCGCGCGGGCGGCGCCGGCATCCCCGCCTTCTACACAGCCACAGGCGTGGGCACGGTGGTGGCCGAGGGCAAGGAGGTCCGCGAATTCAACGGACGCCGCTATCTTCTCGAACAGGCCCTCACGGCCGATTTCGCCCTCGTCAAAGCGTGGAAGGGCGACCGCCTCGGCAATTTGATCTACCGCAAAACCGCGCGCAATTTCAATCCCATGATGGCCACCGCCGCCCGCATCACAATCGCCGAAGTGGAAGAGATCGTCGAGCCCGGCGACATCGATCCCGACCATGTCGTCACCCCCGGCGTCTACGTTCAGCGCATCGTCAAAGGCGAAAGTTATGAGAAGCGCATCGAGCGCCGCACCGTGCGGAAGGCGGCTTAAATGACTCCCGCCCAGAAACGCGAACGCATCGCCCGACGCGCCGCCGAGGAACTCCGCGACGGCTACTATGTCAACCTCGGCATCGGCCTCCCCACCCTGGTGGCGAATTACGTGCCGCCCGGCATTGAAGTCTTTCTGCAATCCGAGAACGGCATGCTCGGCGTCGGCCCTTATCCGCTCGAAGGCGAGGAAGATCCCGATCTCATCAACGCGGGCAAAGAGACCGTCACCGCTCTCCCCGGCGCCTCCTACATGTCAAGCGCCGATGCCTTCGCCATGATCCGCGGCGGCCACATCGACCTCAGCATTCTCGGCTCCATGGAAGTCGACGAACACGGCAACCTCGCCAACTGGACCATCCCCGGGAGGATGCTCAAGGGCATGGGAGGCGCCATGGATCTGGTGGCGGGAGCGCGCCGCCTCATCGTCGCCATGGAGCACACCACGAAGGAGGGAGCGCCCAAAATCCTGCGCCAGTGTACGCTGCCCATGACCGGCCTGGCGGTGGTCGACACCATCATCACGGAGCTCGCCGTGATTTCGGTCAAGCCTGACGGCCTGTGGGTTGAAGAGATTACCCCCGGCTATAGCTTCGAGGAAGTCCAGCGCTTGACGGGAGCGATACTTCATAGTACTTTGTAATATAAAGTTATGGAAAAGCCCAGCGCGCTGATTCCGATCGGCATGTCCCTCATCGCCCTGGTTATGGTCCTGGCTCACGTCGCGATCTACGGCGTCACCCACGAGGCCGACGAAGGAACCACCGCACATATATGGCAAATGCTCATGGCCGGACAATTGCCGGTCATCGCGTTCTACTTGATCAAGTGGCTGCCGCGGGCTCCGCGGCAGACGCTGCTGATGCTGGGAGCGCAGGTGGGGGCAGCCCTCGCGGCTGTGGCTCCCGTCTATTTCCTCGGTCTGTAGCCTTAACCCTGCTTCCAGCGCACGCCCAGCCCCAGTTCCTTCTGCGCAAACGCAATGCCGCGCTCCAGATCCACGCGCTGCTGCTCTTTGAGCGCGTCCGTAAATGCAGCAGGCTTAGCGCCCGGAGCGTCCTCGATCACCATCGTCCCCATGAAGGGATGCCCCCGCTTCGCCATCTCCTCGAAGCGCACGAATTCGCTCGCCGGCATTTTCGGAAACCACTTCCACCAGTCGCGCTCGTAATACGGCAGGATCTGCGGAGGGCGTCCGGTGATATTCTCCAGCTGCACCAGGCACTGCGGACACACTCTCTGGAACAGCGTAAAAAAGGCCGTCCAATCCACCACCCCGTCGCCGAACGCCACCCATTGCGCGGCCGCTCCGCGCGGATGCTCGAACACTACCGAATCGCGCACGTGCGTGGTCAGCGCGTAAGGCCCCAGAACCTCCAGCGTCACCTGCGGATTTTCCATCACCCACATCGGATTGCCCGTATCGAGGCACGACCCGACAAAATCCTTGCCGGATTCTTCAATGATGGTCCGCACCTCGCGCGCCTGGAAATCGCCCGAATGATTTTCCAGAGCGATCTTAACCCCCAGGTCCAGAGCCTGCGATCTCACCGCTTTGAAGACCTTAATGGTCGCGTCCATGTACTCTTCGATCGGCCGGCCGCTGCGCCGGTCTTCGAACGATCCCATCACGCAGCGCATGGACCGCGCGCCCACCTGCTTCGCCACTTTCAGGCCGTCGATGGTCACCTGCTCCGCCGAAAGCCCGCCCGGCCGCCAGCTCTTCGAGATGGGACAGATGCATCCGATTCCCGCGTCGATCTGAATGCCGAGGCGGTCCGCATGATCCTTCACCGCGCGCAGATGTTGCGGGTCGAGGCTGGCGTAGTCCGCCGAATCGGAAATCTGGATGGTATCCACCTTCAGCCCCGCCGCATAGTCGAGTAGCTGGATGTCTTTCCACTTGAAGGCGCGCAGCGAATACGTGTCGAAGCCCAGCTTGATTCCCTCGCCCAGCCGGTTGCGCGGAACGGTCTGCGCGGCAGCCGCCTGGGCCAGCGCCGAGCCCGCCGCGGTCTTGAGAAACGTCCGGCGTTTCATATTGCGATGTTGCATGGAGTATCGCTACGGTTGTATCACGTTAAACTGGAATCGATCATGTCCGATCCGGCTTCGGCTTTAGCGCCACGCGTTATGCGGCTCACGCGCCAGCGCAGGATACTGCTCGATCTGATCGACAAGACCGGCCAGCACCTCGACGCCGAGCGCCTTTTTCAACTGGCCAAAGAGAAAGACCCCAAGCTCAACCGCGTCACCGTCTACCGCACTCTCAAGCTGCTCAAGGAAGGCGGCCTCGTCGACGAGCTCGATCTGATGCATCAGAAGGGCGAGCAGCATTTTTACGAAACGCGCAGCAAGCAGGAGCACGCCCACGTCATCTGCCTCGGCTGCGGCAAGGTGGAGGAATTTTTCGGCGAGCCCCTGCAGCGTCTGCGCCGCCAGATCGAAACGCACTTCGGTTTTCAGATCGTTCTCGCCCGCACCGAAGTGGGCGGGTACTGTTCCCATTGCCAGGCATTGCGCGCCCGCCAGATGAATGAAGCGGCAGCCGCCGCAGCCGCTGCCCCGGTCAAGCGCCGTGGAGTCCAATGAGTCCCAGCCCGGAATCGAACGCCACCTTCGTCGTAGTCGATCCCAACGGCCGCCGTGCGCGTGTGCCGCTCTTTCCGTTTCCTTTTCGCATCGGCCGCGCACCCGATAACAACCTGGTGCTGCGCGACAGCCGCATTTCCCGCAACCACGCCCAGGTGTCCAACGAAGACGGCAACTGCGTTCTCGAAGACCTCGGCAGCCGCCATGGCGTCTGGGTCAATGGCGAGCGCGTGGAAAAATCGCGTATACTGCATGGGTCCGAGCGCATCGAATTCGGCGTGCCGGACGGTTACCAGCTTCATTTCACCCGATCCGGCGAGGAGATCCAGCACCTGCTCGCCAAGCCGTTGGCGGGCGAGACCGGAAAGACCGGCGCAGCCAACCTCGAAAAGTTGCGCGCCGTGCTCGAAGTCGCGCGCTCCCTGCAGAGCTCTTTTTCCGCCGATGACGTTCTCAACACCGTGGTGGATGCGGCCATCGCGGTGACCGGCTGCGAGCGGGGCTTCCTGCTGCTCTTCGACGAGCAGCGCGAACTCCAGGTGCGCAGCGCCCGCGCGCAGGGTGGGTGCGACCTTCCGCCCGATGAGCTCCGTGTGCCGCGCCGTCTGATTCAACACGCTCTCGAGAGCCGCCGCGATCTGTTCAGCATGTCGTTCGACCCCAGCGCCCTCGATGCGCGCTCGCCCGGCAACACCATCGCCGATCTGGAACTGCGCAGCGTGGCCTGTGTTCCGCTCGTGCGCGTAAACCTCAGCGGCGGTTCAAAGACGCAGATCATCAGCGCGGGACGTTCCAATGCCGGCGTGCTCTACATGGATTCCCGGCTCACCGCGGTCGATCTCGCCGGGGGTAACCGCGAGCTGCTTCAGACGCTTGCCATTGAAGCTTCCACCGTACTCGAAAACGCCCGGCTGCTCGAGGAAGAGCGCGCCAAACAACGCATCGAAGAGGAACTCGGCGTGGCGCGCCGCATTCAGCAAAGTCTCCTGCCGCGCCGCTTGCCCGATTCCGGCTGGTTTCGCGCCTGTGGTTCGAGCCACGCCTCGCATGAGGTAGGCGGCGATTACTTCGATGTCGTAGCGATGGGTCCGGATGTCGTTGCAATAAGTCCGGATGTCGTTGCAATAAGTCCGGATGTCGTTGCAATAAGTCCGGATGTCGTTGCAATAAGTCCGGATGTCGTTGCAATAAGGCCGGATGTCGTTGCAATAGGTCCGGATGCCGAAAATAGGCCCAATGCCTGGTCCGTCGTAGTCGCCGACGTTTCCGGCAAAGGCGTGAGCTCCGCTCTGCTGGCGAGCTTCCTGCAAGGCGCATTCCTCGGCGGCACGCTGGGCGCAAGCATTCCGGATGTGCTCTCGCGCATCAACGATTTCATGAGCGAACGCGCCGAGCACGGCAAGTACGCGACCATCTTCTATGCCACGCTCGATCGCGCCGGCCACCTGACCTGGGCGAACGCCGGCCATTGCGCGGCGCTTCTCGTGCGTCACGATCGCTCGATCGAGAGCCTCAACACAACCTCGATGCCGGTGGGCCTCATCCCCGGCGCACCCTTCGCGGTCGATCGCCGCAATCTCGCCGCCGGAGATCGCATCGTCATATACAGCGATGGAGTCACCGAAGCGCAGAATGCCGCCGGCGAATTCTTTGGACGCCCGTTACTGCGCGCGGCGGTAGGCCGAGCTGTCGATCTCGATTGCGCCGGAATGCACGACGAGATTCAACAGGCCATTCGCGATTTCACCGGCGGCGCCGAGCAATCGGACGACATTACCCTGGTAGTCGTCGAATACAGCGGCTAGTGCTTCGAATCAAGGACATGCGCGGAAAAGGTATTGATCGGGCCGCGCTCTACCTGAAGCGAGTGCTGTCAGTTCCGGTGAACGACGCCCCTGCGTGGAGCTTCATCAAAGATATGCAGATTATCGAGAACATCATCGTACACAGCGGCGGGAAATGCGGCAGATCGCCGGATTAAGATGGAAAGACTCCTGGACGAGTACCACTTCGAACTAATGAAGCTCGACGGAGTTCATGACCAGATTGTGATCCCAATATCCCTGTGTCGGGACTTTGCCCGCGACGCAGACGACCTTTTTGACCGGGCCTTTGAGTCTGCGGGTTTGCCGAGCCGGCGAGGGCAACTCGGCGGCCAGACGGATCGTCGGACATCGCGTCTTATTCGATTTGCGTCGCCCCCTTGACCGCGGCGGAGCGATCAGAAGGGCAGGAACGCAGCTATCGCCGCATATTCTCCGAGGCGCCGACAGGCGGAAACGCCTGTCCCACTTTACTTGCCGTATTCTTCGAAGAAGTGGGCTATGGTTCGGATTCCGTCGTAGTAATTGCGGATGTTGTATTTCTCGTTGGGGGAGTGGAGGCCGTCGTCGGGGAGGCCGAAGCCCATCAGGATCGTTGGAATGCCGAGGTGCTCGGCGAAGTCGCCTACAATCGGGATCGAGCCTCCGGAGCGGGTGAAGACCGTGGGCTTGCCGAATACTTCGCTGAACGCCTGGGCGGCTACTCGAATCGCCGGATGATCGGGATTCACCATCAGGCCTGCGCTGGAACTCAGCACCCTGACTTCGCACTGGATGCCGGCGGGCGTGTTTTGGGTAACCCACTGTCTGACGGCGGCGACGATCTTGTCTGTATCCTGCTTCGGGACCAGACGGATGCTCACCTTCGCTACCGCCTTCGCGGGAATTACCGTTTTTGCGCCTGCCCCGGTGAAGCCTCCTGCTATGCCGTGGACTTCGAAGGTCGGTCTGGCCCAGGTCCTTTCGAACACGGAGTATCCCTTCTCTCCGGTCAGTTGGGTTGAGCCGACTTCGGACTTCAGATACTCCTTTTCATCGAACGGCAGGTGCGTCCAGCTTTCTTTCTCTTCGGCGGATGGCGCTTCGACGTCGTCGTAGATGCCGGGGATCAGAATGCGGCCGTTCTTGTCCTTCCCTTTCGACAGCAGTTCGATGAGACCGAAGACGGCGTTGGGCGCGGCTCCTCCGTAGAGACCGGAGTGGAGATCGCGCGCCGGGCCTTTGGCTTCGATCTCCATGTAGACGAGACCGCGCAGCCCGATATTCAGCGTGGGTAATCCGGGCGCGTACATTTCGGTGTCGCAGACGAGCGCGACGTCGGCCTTCAGTTTGGCGGGATTTTTTGCTACGTATTCGGCGACGGAGAGTCCTCCGACTTCTTCTTCGCCTTCGAAGAGGAATTTCAGATTGAGGGGCGGATGTCCGTGCACCGCGTGCAATGCTTCCACGGCTTTAATCTGCGAGTACATCTGGCCCTTATCGTCGGCGGAGCCGCGCGCGTAGAGATTGCCGTTGCGCTCGGAGGGCTCGAAGGGCGACGTTACCCAGAGATCGAGGGGGTCGGGGGGTTGGACGTCGAAGTGGCCGTAGCAGAGAACGGTGGGCTTGCCGGGGGCGTGCAGCCAGTCGGCATAGACCAGGGGATGGCGCTCGGTCTCGACGATCTCCACGTTTTCCATACCGGCGTCGCGGAGTTTGACGGCCACGTACTCGGCGGCGCGGTGCGTGTCCTGGTTGTGCTCGGGGAGCGTGGAGATGCTGGGGATGCGGAGCAGCTCTTTCAGTTCTTCGAGAAAGCGCGGCTCATTCTTGCCGACGTATATATCGATTGCATCTGACATTCGACTCCAGTGTAGTGCAGGGTATAGAATCTCAGCCACACACCATGTTTTATTCACGACGAGAATTAGGGAGATTGGCTCTGGCGTCGCTCCCCGCCGCCGCGGCCCTGGCCGCGCCGAACTCGAAGATTAAAGGCGTTCAGATCGGCGCCATTACCTACAGTTTCCGGCAGGGTGTACCGAAACCGGAGATCATCCCGGATATGGTGAAGATCGGCCTGAGCGAGGTCGAGCTGATGTCGGGGGATGCGGAGGCTTTGGCGGGCGCTCCGGCTGTTGCTCCGGGTGGTGGAGGCCGGGGACGGGCTCCTTTGACGCCCGAGCAGATGGCGGCCCGGGAAGCTCAGCAGAAAGCGTTCAAGGACTGGCGCGGGGCGGCGAAGCCTGCGACATGGGAGGGCGTCAGGAAACAGTTCAACGATGCGGGTATCGCGCTCGCGATCCTCTGCTACAACATGAACGTCAATATGGCCGACGAGGAAATCGATTATGCGTTTGCCATGGCGAGGGCGATGAAGGTCAAGGCGATTTCGTGCAGCGCCACGGTTACGTTTGCCAAGCGGGTGGCGGCGTTCGCGGACAAATACAAGATCGTTTGGGCCGGCCATGGGCACGACAATACTTCGGATCCCGAACAATTCGCCAAGCCCGAGACGTTCGAGTTCATCATGTCGCTCAGCAAGTATATTGGGGTAAATCTGGATATCGGGCACTTCACGGCGGCTGGGTACGATCCGATCCCGTTCATTCAGAAGCACCACGCGCGGATCACCAACCTCCATTTGAAGGACCGGAAGAAGGATCATGGCGCTAACGTTCCGTGGGGTCAGGGCGACACTCCTATTAAGGAAGTGCTTTTGCTCTTGAGTAAGGAGCGGTACCCGATTCCGGCAAATATTGAGTTCGAGTATCCGATTCCGGCGGGATCGGACGCGGCGACGGAGGTTGGGAAGTGCTATCAGTACGCGAGGAAGTGCCTCGAAGGATGAGGAGGCCGATTACCAATCGGCCGGACCCAGAGGGTAACCCCTGGCAACCTGCCCGACGTTTTTTGCATCCAACATAGCGGGAACAATTTCGCCACATTTGTGTTAACATCAGATCCTGTGAGTCCTGCGCCGCTGATGCAGCCGGGTTACTCCTTCCCGCTTGTGCGGTTTTGAGGCGTTCGCCATTCCTAAAGACAAGAAAATAAATAAGATGATTGGCCTCGGCGTGCTTTTTTGTGCGCGCGCAGCTATGGTGGGGAGGTAATTTCGATGGACCACGATGACGATCAGTTTCTACACGAAGCGCCGCTGGGAATTAATTTCGATGAAGAAGCGACAAAATTCTTCGATCCCGAGGCCGAAGCGGATTTCCTCCATCCCCAGCAGCAGGTTGAGGAGTCGATTTACACCGACGACCCGGTTCGCGTATATCTGCGCGAAATGGGCGCGGTACCGCTCTTAACGCGCGAAGGCGAAGTGGATCTGGCGCGGCGCATGGAGCGCGGCAAGCTGCGCATGCAGAAGGCCATCAGCCGGTCGGCGCTGGTGCAACTGGCGGTGGTGGAACTGGCCGAGGCGCTGCGGAAGACTCCCGACGATCTGGACAACCACGTCGATATCGGAGGCGATATCGAAGAGGGCACTCCGGCCGATACGAAAAAGCGCCTCGACATCCTGAAGACTTTCGGAGATATTTCGGGGTCGCACAAAAAAGCTTTGCAGCTTCAGGAGAAGCTGGAGGTGGCGCCTCCCGCCAACAGGAAGGCGCGCAAGAAGCTGTGCATGAAGCTGTATCGCGCGCAGGTGGAAACGTCGCTGGCGATCCGGCGCGTGCCGTGGGTTTTGCTGCGCTGGCGCGACTTCACGCGCGAGATCGAGCGGGCGGTGGAAGAACTGAACCACCTGGACCGGGAGCTGAAGAAGCTCGAAGCGAAGAGCGCCGCCACCCAGCAGCCGCGCATCCGGGAACTGAAACGCGAAATCAAGAAGCGCGAGACCACCGCGGGCGCGTCGATCGAGGAGCTGAAGCATACGGTCACCGTGATCCGGCATGGCGAGCAGGAAGCAGAGCGCGCCAAGAAAGATCTGGTCGAGGCCAACCTTCGACTGGTGGTTTCGGTGGCCAAGAAATACGTCAACCGCGGCCTGCATTTGCTGGATCTGATCCAGGAAGGCAATATCGGGCTGATGCGGGCGGCCGACAAGTTCGAATACCGGCGCGGCTACAAATTCTCTACGTATGCCACGTGGTGGATCCGGCAGGCGATTACGCGCGCGATTGCGGACCAGTCGCGCACCATCCGCATTCCGGTGCACATGAACGAGAGTATGAACAAGTTCCTGCGGGCCTCGCGCGAGCTTGAGAAGGAACTGGGCCGTACTCCGACCAACGAAGAAATCAGCCGGCGGATGGACATTCCGGTCGAGAAGGTGCAGAAGCTGAAGACCATTTCGCGCGATCCGGTTTCGCTCGAGACGCCGGTGGGGCGCGATGGCGAATCGGCCTTGGGCGATTTGATCGAGGACCGGTGGGTGGGTTCTCCGGTGGACGCGGTGATCGAATCGAACGTTCGCGACGAGACGGCCGGGATTTTGAAGACGCTTTCGCCTAAGGAAGAAAAAGTCATTCGGCTGCGCTTCGGCATTGGGTGCGAGCGCGAGCATACGCTGGAAGAGATCGGCCAGGAATTCGACGTTACGCGGGAGCGGATTCGGCAGATTGAGGCTAAGGCGTTACGGCAGCTCAGGGCCCCGGAGCGTGCGCGGCGTTTGCGGGCTTTGCTGGCGGCACGGTAGGGGCATCGTCCGCTCCCTTACGGCCGGCACCCCTGAAGGGGATGTCCGGGTCGCGGCGCGGCAGGTAGTCGAAGCCTGCATTCATCAGGATGACTCCGAGCAGTTGGCCACCCGGGTCCTTGTACGGATTATCCACGTTCATTTCCACGATGGTATAGCCCGTTGGGCTGATGGCGTTGGCCGGCACCGGGAAGCCGATTTCATTCATTCCATCGTGCGACAGGCGGAGCGCGCCGATCTCGATACCGTTCACGAGGACGGTCAGCGTTCTGACTCCCGATTTGGTGACAAAATCCGGCGCCCAGAACTTGATTGAGAAGATCGCGGGCGCGGGGTAGACGTCGAACTTGAGCCGGATTTTGGGCTCGGTCCAGCGCCCAGGATCTTTGGGATCGCCCACAACGAGGCCGGAAATCACGTAGGCGGGGTAATCGCGGCGGGCGATCGCCATCTGGCGGCCGACGGCGAAGTCGCGCAGGATATTCAGGCGGATGGATTCGGCGACGTCGCGTTTATCCAGTTCGAAATAACGCCCGGATTCCACCGAAAACACGTAGTCGTGGTCGTTGAGGTGCTTCGGGTCGGGCCGCTGATCGGGGAAAGCCTCCATGCGGTGCACGGCGATGGAATTGTCGTGGTACATGAGGCGCAGGTTGAAGAGGAGATTCCAGCCGTCTTTGGGAAAATCGTCTTTCACAAAGAGGAACCTGCTTTTCCTGGGGATTTGCGGATACTCACGGCGGAACTGCTCGCTCAGGCGGTAGGAGTCATTGCGGCGATCGATCGGCTCCGGCCAGTTGCGGATGTTGAACCAGGTCATCGCGATGGTCAGGATGGCAAAGGCGGCAAGCTCGGCGCGTGGAATCAGGGGGGCATGTCCCGCGCGGGTGAGGCAGAACCGGGTGGCTCCGGCGATGGCTGTCGCGAGGTAGAGCCCGAGGCCCAGATCCGGCACATAGAGGACGTAGCCAGGCCGGCTGATGATCAGCGCCACCGGGGTGATGGTAATGACGAAGAACAACCAGCCGAAGATCATGATGCGGTTGCGGGCCGCGATTGCCGCGAGCGCCATCAGGACGAGGAGCGCAGCGGCGGTTTGCGGTGAAAATGCCACGTGCCCGTAGGTCAGCATGCCGAAGTACTCGGCCATGTGGGTGAGCCAGGTCCCGAGGGCCGGATGCGGCTGATACGCGGTGTTCTCGGCAAGCTCAGGCGTCCGGTTGACGCGGACCAGGAAAACGATCGATAACGCGGCGAGCGCGGCGTAGAGCGGGGCGATGGAACCGAGCCAGCCGCGTATTTGCTTCCGCTCGAAGACTTCCGGCAGGATGAAAATGCACTCGTAAACCGCGATGAGAACAGGCAGGGCGATGCCGCTCTCCTTCGAATCCATGGCGAGCAGGCAAAGCAAGAGCACCAGCAGGGCACGGCTCAGAGGAATATCGGGGCGCTCGCGCCGCAGCCGGATATAGGCGGTCATGCCCAGCGCAGTGAAGAGGTACTCAAGCTGGTCGTAGACGGTGCCCGCGTTGAGCCAGAGTTCCCTCATGCAACCGTGCACAACCGTGAGAGAAAGTGCGATTAAGGCTTCGGCCGCGGTGGGGAGGATGGTGCGGAAAAACCGGTAGCCGACGACCGCGTTGCCGGCCATCAGGAGCCAGCAGAAGATGTACATCGGGGTGGGATTGAAGCCGAAGGCCGAATAGATAATGCGGTAAATCAAGCCGCCGAGGGGCCGGTAGACCGGGATCCAGAGCATGAGCTGGGCTTTCCACACGGTCCACGGATTCAGATCCCAGATGCGGTAGAGATTCATCAGGTCGTCGCCGGAATAGAACCGGGTCATGCAGGTCCAGGTGAAGCAGGTGAAGATCAGGAGGAGGAGGCCGAGCAGCATGCGCTCGGTGCGCACGCTCATTTGAAACCCCAGCCTCCACCGCCCGGAGATTCGATGCGCAGGGTATCGCCTTTGAGGAGAGACAGGCGGACTTTGGCGGGGATTTCCGAGGGGGCTCCGGAGGCCGGAATCACCTGATTGCGTCCTGGTGCGCCAGTGGCTCCCCCCGCGAGCCCGTAGGGCCCACGGGTGCGCCGGTCGGAGAGGATGGTCAGATCGACCGGTTCGAGGAACTGCAGTTCGCGGACGATGCCATCGCCGCCCGCGTACTTGCCGGCGCCGCCCGATCCGTTCCGAATGTGGTAAGCGCGGACGCGCACGGGGTAGTCGTGTTCGAAAGCCTCCACCGGCGTGTTCCAGCTATTGGTCATGTGGGTATGGGTGGCGGAACGTCCGGGCCCACGCGAGAACGCTCCCATGCCGCCCGCGATTGTCTCATAGTAAGCGAAGGGACGATGACGCAGGGTATCCCAGCCGCCGAAACTCAGGTTGTTCATGGTGCCGGAACTGGCGGCGGGGATACGGGCTGGAATGGCCTGCGCCAGCGCTCCGAGGATAGCGTCGGTAATGCGCTGCGAGGTTTCCACATTGCCCGCCGCCATGGCCGCCGGCAGACCGGCGTTGACTACGCTGCGTTCGGGGGCGATCAGACGGATGGGACGCAGCAGTCCGGCGTTGTAGGGTACGTCCGACTCAATCAGGCAGCGGAAACAGTACATGGCGGCGGAGACGGCGATGGCGTAGTTGGCGTTGACGGATCCTGCGACCTGGGGACTGGAACCGGTGAAATCGACCTCGGCGGAATCGGCGCGAATGCGCACGGTTACGGCGATGCGCACGGGGTCTTGCGAGACTCCGTCGTTGTCGAGAAAATCTTCAAACGCGTAGGCGCCGTCGGGGATTTCGGCGAGCATGGCGCGCGTGGCGCGCTCGGTGTAGCGGAGCAGATCGGACGCGCCGCGCTGGATGCGGCCGAGGCCGTAGCGGGCGGCCATTTCGCGCAAGCGGTCTTCACCGCGCCGGCCCGCCATCACCTGGGCCAGCAGATCGCCCTCGCGCTCTTCGGGCGTGCGGACGTTGGCGAGGATCAGTTGCATCACGTCGCGTTGCGGTTTTCCACCGCGCATGAGCAGGACGGGTGGGATGCGCAGCCCTTCCTGATAGATCTCGCGCGCCATGGGCATGGAGCCCGGACTCATGCCCCCGACATCGGCATGGTGGGCGCGGCTGGCGACGTAGAAATCCGCTTTCCTTCCTTTGTGCAGGAAGACTCCGGATACTGCCGTGATATCGGGCAGGTGGGTTCCTCCGCGGAAGGGATCGTTGACGATGGCTACATCGCCTGGGCCCAGGTGAAAGGTATCGAGAGCGTGGCGTACGGAGAGTGGCATGGCGCCGAGGTGCACCGGCATGTGGTCGCCCATGGCGATGGTTTCACCGGCGGTCGAGTAGACGGCGCAGGAGTAGTCGCGGCGCTCCTTGATGTTGGCGCTGAAGGCGGTCTTGCGCAGCACCGCGCCCATCTCGTCGGCGATGGAGACGAAGAGATTACGGAAAACCTCGAGATCGGCCGGATTGGTCTTCACTGGGGATAAGCAGGCGGAAGCGCCTGTCCCACATCGGTGCAGCGCGCGACTTCAATGAGAAACGACGCAATGGGCTCCCACTTGTCTCCCTGACGTTTTTCGATGCGCAACGCATTGGTTGCCTTATCGGGGTGGATGCGGTAGTCGGGATTTTCCGCCGCAAGGGGGGCGCGCTTTAGTTTCGGTAGCTGCGCGGTGGTCGAGCGGACGGTCCAGCTATCGCCGCCGGTCTGGGACTCATAGGAAATATAGCGGCCGCCGGGAGTATTCCGGCCCGCGTCGACGATCAGTTCGCCGTGTCGTGGGGAATCGAACCAGAAGCGCTGGACCGCGCCGGGAGCGCCGTCTTCGGTGACGGGATGCTGTTTCCACGAGACGCCGCCATCGGTGCTGAGGAGAAAGAAAGGGTCGCGGGGCAAGGGATATTGGGTCTCGCCAGAGGCCCAGCCGTGCTGGGGATCGTAGAATTGCAGGTCTTCGAGAGCCGATCCCGGGATGCGCGCAAAGGGCTCTTTCCAGGTAGCGCCGCCATCGTCGCTGCTCAGCAGGATGGAAGACAGGGTGGCGGAGATGGCATGGATGTCTCCTGCGAGGAAAAGCTTTTTGCCCGCGGGCGCGACGGCACTGAGCTCCAGATAGATGGGGCAGGGATCGTCACCGGTGCACAGCAGGCCCGCCATGCGCAGATCCTCTTCGGCGCAGGCGAAAGGTACGGGAATGGGCGTTCCGGCATTAATCGGGGTTGCGATGACGGCGGGCGCGGCAGGCGATGCCAGTGCGGGGGCTTCGTCCTTTGGGGGTTCGATCGGATGGTTCAGCAGAATGGGTTGTTGGGCCAATAGTAATGAGGGAAATAGAAACATAATGACGCGCATGGTCGCTTGCTCGAAGACCGCTCCCTGACAGTCGCGGTGGCTCTACAGGAAAAACATCGATAACTATTGTGACAGAAAAAGGAGATGCGGGCGCATCTTAGGGTGATAGGGGTGATTGCGCCCGCTTGTCGTAACGGGGATTTGTCTCATAGGCGCAGCCATTCGGGCCTACGTTACGCGTCGAAAAAAATTTTTCCTTTATATATCAAACATTCCTTCAAAGAGGACGCTGCTGAGATAGCGCTCGCCGGAATCGGGGAGGATCACCACGATGGTTTTGCCGCGAAATTGTTCTTCACGGGCGATGCGAACGGCGGCCGCAACGGCGGCGCCGCAGGAAATGCCGCTCAATAAACCTTCCTCTCTTGCCAGACGCCGGGCCATCTCTATAGATTCCTCATTCGAAACGAGTTCCACGCGATCAACGATGGTCAGATCGAGGTTGCGCGGAATGAATCCGGCGCCGATTCCCTGAATTTTGTGCGGGCCCGGCTTAAGCGCCTGGCCGGTGCGCGTTTGAGTGATGACAGGGCTCGAAACCGGTTCGACCGCCACGGAGACAATCTGTTTTCCCTTCTGTTGTTTGATGTAGCGGGAGACGCCGGTGATGGTTCCGCCGGTGCCGACGCCCGAAACGAGAACATCGATCTGGCCCTCGGTGTCGTTCCAGATCTCGGGGCCGGTGGTTTTCTGGTGAATGTCGGGATTGGCGGGATTGTCGAATTGCTGCAGCAGCACGAAGCGATCAGGATCGGACTGGACGATTTCCTGTGCCCGTGCGATGGATCCGGCCATGCCGCGAGACCCCTCGGTGAGCTCCAATTTGGCGCCGAACACCGACAGCACCTTGCGCCGTTCGAGAGACATGGTTTCCGGCATGGTGAGGGTTACGGGATAGCCCCTGGCCGCCGCCACGAAGGCGAGCGCGATGCCCGTATTGCCGCTGGTGGGCTCAATTAACTCCTTGCCCGGCTTCAGGATGCCGCGCTTTTCGGCGTCCCAGATCATGGATGCGCCGATGCGGCATTTGACGGAATAAGCCGGGTTGCGGCCTTCCACCTTCCCCAGCATAGTGACGGGCGCGCCGTCGATTACGCGGTTCAGTTTGACCAGCGGGGTGCGGCCGATGCTGTAGGAATTGTCTTCAAAGTACATTCAGATCTCCCAGTTTGGTACAAAAAGGCTGTGTTTGTCGGTCCACTCGCGGACCAACTGCGCGAAGGTAGCGGAATTGAGGACGGAGTCGATGGCGTCGTCGACGCGGTCCCAAAGGTCGGAAAGCGGCGAACCCACCTGACGGCGGAGCCGGGAACGTTCTTCCTGGCGGCCTTCGACGAAGCGCAGGACATCGCCGACGGTGATCGACTCGGGACGCCGGGCGAGCAGATAGCCGCCTTCGGCGCCGCGGCGCGACTCGACAAAGCCGCCCTGCTTGAGGCTGGCCAGAATCAATTCCAGAAATTTTTGAGGGATCTGTTGACGCCGGGCGATTTCGGCGATCTTCACCGGTTCACGGCCGGGTTGAGACGCCAGATCGAAAATAGCCTGAAGGGCATACTCACCCTTCACCGAGATATTCATGGGGCGGCGTTCCCTGGATCCAAATCACCGTACACAAACTAGAGATTAGTGGAATTGAAGAATTACGTCAACAAAGGAAGGAGCGGGGGGAGGGAAGTTCCGGAGGAAAAACGGGGAGAAAACGGTGGGCCGGACGCCACGTTTCCCGCAGCGACCGGCCCGGAAAAATTACATCTTGGGGGCCGAGGTGTCGCCCTTCTTCTTTTTCTTGGCTTTCTTGGTCGTGGCGGTCGTGTCCTGAGCGAACGAGAAGGATACGGTGCCGAGGACGAGGCCAAGGCCAATGGCGAATGC
The DNA here is from genome assembly GCA_050015835.1 of Bryobacteraceae bacterium. GTDB lineage: Bacteria > Acidobacteriota > Terriglobia > Bryobacterales > Bryobacteraceae > BOG-234. The sequence continues at coordinate 62,973 of JBEKAQ010000024.1, forward strand.
GAGTAACTTTTTCATGCGGGTGATCTCCTTGTTTGATTCCGACGAGGTGTCGTCAGTTGAGATGATATCCGACTCGACATGAACCGAGGCTTAATCCGTGATTAAATTCACTTCATTAAACGAGTCCCGGAATCTTGGCTATTATTTTCAGCAACTTGACATAAGAGCTTGGGAGCCCGGTGTTACTCTTTCGACGAAATGAAGAAATCGGACTTAGTACAGGAAGTGGCCCGGCAGCGCGGTGTCGCTCCTGGCACGGCGGCGGACCAGATGGATCGGGCGGTGAACAAACTCGTCCGCGCGCTCCGCAAGGGCCGCCCGGCGCGGCTGCCGGGCCTCGGGACCATTTTACCCGGCAAGCGCTGGGTCTTTCAGCCGGAGCCCCATGAGCGCTGAAGAGCTGGCAGTGCTGATCTGCGCGTCGATCAAGCGCTCTTCCGCGGTCGAAGTGGACGGTTTGGGGGTATTCTCGCGCGACGACACGGGGCGAATCTCGCTGCGCGAGTGCAACCGGCCGCGCATTTTCATCGCTTACGTACTGGAGGATCTCGATACGGCCGAGAGGCTGTTCGGGTCGTTGCTGGCGCTCAATTATGCGCCCTGGCTGGATCGGCGAAAATTGCTCCCCGGACAGAACTGGCCGCACAGGATCCGGGAGGCCATCGAGAACGCCGATTTCTTCGTCCCCTGTTTCTCTCGGAACTCGGTACACAAGCGCGGCGGCTTCCAGGCGGAGATTCGCCATGCGCTCGAGTGTGGCAGCCAGATGCCGCTCGACGAAGCGTTTCTGATTCCGGTGCGCCTCGACGATTGCCGCGTTCCCGCCCGCATCCAGAGCGAAACGCAGTATGTGGATCTGTTTCCCGACTGGGAGGCGGGCCTCAAGCGCATCGTGGCGATCGTCGAAACGCAGCGGCACGGCCTGTAAGCGGCTGCAGCGGGACCAAGGCCGGAGGAGAGGAAGCGTACCCGCGCAATACCCTTCCGCCTTCGGTCCCGATGAACGGGCGAAAGCGCCTGTTCCACATTAATTCGGGGGCGCTTCGATAATCTGGCCGTCTCTCATGTGGACGCTGCGGTCGCCATAGGCGGCGGCCTCGGTATTGTGCGTAATCATGAGAATGGTTTGCCCGAGGCGGCGGTTGAGATCGCGCAGCAGCTCGAGCACGGCCAGAGAGTTGGCCGTATCGAGGTTCCCGGTGGGCTCATCCGCCAGCAAGATAGCGGGTTTGGTTGCCAGCGCCCGGGCGATCGCCACCCGCTGCTGCTCCCCACCGGACAACTCGGTGGGTTTTTGCTCCAGCCTGCCGGCGATTCCGAGAAGTTCCAGAATGGTCTGAAATTCGGGGGCGAATCCATTGGTGGGCAAACCGGCGATGAACAGGGCGGTGCGGATGTTGTCCCGCGCAGTCAGGTTGGGCAGCAGGTTAAATTTCTGGAAAACGAAGCTGACGTACTTGCGCCGCAGTTCGGTGCGGCCGCGGTCGCCGACGGCCGTGAGATTGCGGCCAGCGACGGTAACTTCACCCGCACTGGGCGGCGTCAAACCGCCGACGATATGAAAGAGGGTGGATTTGCCGGATCCCGAGGGGCCGACGATGGAGAGGAACTCCCCGGCCGGAACCTCCAGATTGACACCGCGCAGCGCTTCGACGGAAACCTTCCCGGTGTGGTAGGTCTTGCGCAGATTGCGGACCTGAATGAGGGCGTCACTCATAGGAAAGGGCCTCGATCGGATCCTGCCGCACCGCCATCATGCCGGGGTAGAGGGCGCCAAGCAGCGCCGCTCCCATGGCGATGGATCCGGCAATCGGCCACCAGATGGGTACGATGGCCTGGGGAAAAGAGGCGGGCGCCACGGTGAGCATTACGGCGCGGCTGACGAAACTCAGGAGGATGCCGATGATGGTGCCGCCCAGGCCGAGGATAAAGGACTCAATCAGAATCAATTCCATGACGAGGGCACTCGATGCTCCGAGGGACTTGAGAATGCCGATTTCGCGCGTGCGCTGCAGCACCGCCATATACATCGAGAGGGAGACGACACCGAATCCAAACACGATGCTGATGCCGATTACCACGTGGAGGAAGGTACTGAGCATCGGGATATTGTCGACGGACAGCATGGTCTGCAGCTCTTCCATCGAAAAAACCGGGTAGTTCTCGTACTTCCGGTGCAGATAGGCGATGACTTCCCCGGTGTTCTTCCTGTTATCGAGCTTCAGATATATCTGGGTCAGTTTTCCGGTAGCTCCGATCAGGTCCTGCAGGACGGGCAGTTGCACGAACTGGTGACCTAATTTGCCCGGTTCGACAATCCCGGCCACGTGCCAGTTCTGATGCATCACGTTAATGGTTGCGCCCGCCCGCACGTGTTGCTGGTCGGCTTCATACGTGTCCAGCAGAATGTCGTCAGGGGCTTGGAATGAGTGACCCTGAACGAAGGTGAACCCGCCGCTCATCCGGTTGAATGCGGCTATATCGATCCCCTGAAGCGAATCGAAACCCGTGGTCGGCTGCACCACAATGCCGGTAGCCTGCGCGATGTGCGGTTCTCCGGCAAGAACATCGACTAGTTTGGCAGGCAGGGTCGCGCTGCTGAAGCTCATGAGGGAACTACCGGGCGCCCGGAACAGGATGTCCGCGCCCACACCGGCGTAACGCTTTTTCGATTCGTCCACAAAGCCGTGGCTCATGCCGATCAGAGTGAGGATCATGGTGACCGGGCCGGCGATGAGCAGGATGCTGAGCATGGCCCGCAGGGGCCGCTGACGGACGTTTTCCCAAACCAATCTGAAGATCAACGAGTTTCCTGCTTCGGATCCCCGATTAACTTCAGTTTCGAACCTTCGGGCTGGTTGAGCACGAATTTATCGTCGGTGAGCGCGAGATTCATTTTCATATCGACGATATCCATTACCACACCGTAACCGTCCTTCCATCGGTTGAGGCCGATGTGGGCGGGGAACAACACGCCATTGTAAGGCGTCCATTTGGCGTAATGCGTGTCGCTGACGATGGCTACTCCGTCGTCGTCAAAAATGACCTGGCGAACGATGCTGAGGTCCAGACGGTCGAACCATACGGTGCGGGCGATGGTGGGGAGGATTTCTCCATTTTGCCCCTTACGCAGGAACTCAAGCATGTAGAGAGTATTATCCTCATCGGTCAGGTCGACGAGCACCAGCGCCTCGGTGTCCGCATCGGCGGGACGAATCAGCATGGAGGATAGAAAAGCGCCCGGGCGCAGATTTTCCATGGGGTTGGTGGAAGTAGCGGGAGCGCTGTTCAGGCCCTGGACGAAGAGGTTGCCGGAGACGTTAAAGAAGCGGAAGTCGGTGCCGTTCGAGACCATATCAAAGAGCTGGGTGCGGATGACGGGCGCCTGGGCCTGGATGCGGATATCGCCCGGCTTGCGGAACAATATGAAGGCGCGAACATCTTTGTATTCGGTAATTTGTCCCTTGTAGACGCTTCCTTTGGAAGGGATCATGTCGACGGTGGCCTGGAAGGAATCGATAGCGTTGTACATGCGCGCGAGCTTATCGTTCAGTTCGTCGCGCGTGGCCGAGAGCGGAGGCGTCGCCTGGGTAACGGGTTTCCCATGGCGGTGGAGCAGCCGGGCCCTGGAGAGGAAGCAGGAACTCGACAGAGAGGCCAGTACGATTGCAAGAGCCACCGGTAGATTCCGGCGCAGTTTGCGCATCGATTCATTGTAGGACGTTGGCCGACGGGTTTGGGTGGCGGGCGTTTTGAAGGCCGTTTCGCTGTGTCCGGCGACGCATCGGATGTTATGATAAAAGCGCCGTTTGACGTGGGCCTGTGGCGCAGTTGGGAGCGCGCTTCCATGGCATGGAAGAGGTCAAGGGTTCGAATCCCTTCAGGTCCACCAAAACAAAGCCCAACAAAACATAGAGTTACGAAAATGGTTGCGCGCTTCCGCATCGTGGAAGAGGTCGCGCGGCGTCCATTTGGAGTCCAAACTCGGCAAGATTTGGACTCCAGCCAGTGGTCTTTGATGTCGTGGTCAGGAAGTGGTACAAGCTTCGCGCGCCCCCACCTGCTTTCCCTGACCCGCAATGACGCGTCGATGGCGGCAGCCACCACCAAAATCCTGCCCGTACGTGTGGCACACTGGTCGCAGGAGTTGTGTCAACCTTGATGAGCCCCGCAGCCAGACAGATCGTCTCGAACTTGACAGACGTGCTAGTCCAGGCTGCCCATCCCAAACGCATCATCCTCTTCGGTTCTCAGGCCAGGGGCGATGCTGCTCCGCACAGTGATTTCGACATCATGGTCGTGGAAGAGGAGCCCGCCGACCGATTCGCGGAGATGGTCCGCCTGAATCGTCTAATTCGGTCGTTCGACATCGCCGTCGATCTCCTGGTTGTCAGCGACGAGAAGTTTCAGTACTGGCGGGACACTCCTGGCAACGTTTATTACGAAGCCGCCACAGGGGGGCAGGTCCTCTATCAAGCGGCGTGAACAAGCTTTGCTCTTTCTGCGCAAGGCCGCTCAGGACGAAGCCTTGCTCGACGCGGTCATCGAGTCCGACAAGGTGAGCGACGAGGTAATTGGTTTCCATTGTCAGCAGGCAGCGGAGAAGATGTTGAAGGCCTTGTTGTCCGATTTGGGCGCCGCGTTTCACAAGACTCATGAACTGGGAGCCTTAATGGATACGCTGGCACGTTCCGGCGCACCGTTGCCGGGCGAGTTTGAGAATCTGGACATGCTCACGCCGTTTGGCGCGGTTTATCGGTACGACGACTACGATGGCACGGAGTCACTGAACCGGACTGAGACGCGCGCTATGCTCCGGTCACTCAGCGCGTGGGTCGAAGGCCGCTTACTCATGCGTTCCGTTTCGAATGCGCCCTGACCAAACTAATGGTAGTCTTCCAGGTTGATTTCGAATGCCTCGCCCCTTTCAAAGCGAAATGTAATGCGCCAGTTACGGCTGACAAAAACAGACCAGGAGCCTTTCCGGTCACCCTCGAGCGGGTGTAGGTTACCGAAACCGCGGCGCGTTTCGGCTGCGCTTAACCTCGTGGCCGCACCCTTCCGGACCTCCTCATCGAAAGAACCAAAATCTTGCGGCTTTTCTGCGTAGTCGAGAATCGCGAGAAACCGTTCAATGTTTTCTATCAAATCAGGCCGTATCTGGCTGTGATCACGCTCCTCATAGAGCCGTTTCAAAGCTGGATGTTTGATCCGAGAAGAGATCCGGCGTCTACTATCGAGCCAGTGGCTCAGTTCTGCGCTGTCTTTGATCACGTTGTCGAGGCCCTTGCGGATTTGGGTGCGGCACTCAGGATCGATCTTGTGGTATTTGTATCCTGTCGGCCGGCCCTGCTTCGAACGCTCCACCTCTATTGGGGTGCCGTCTGGACGAGTGCGGACGTCTTTTCTGGCTCTTAGGGCGACGACCCAGGAATAAACGTCGTTTCTTGGGGGCCGCCCGCTCATTAGCTCCCTTGGAGTCTTGCCGAGAAGGCCAGCTACTGCACCATACGTAGCCCGCCGTCTGCGGCTATAAAGCCAGGTAACGACAGCATCCAGAGTCCATGGTGCATCTCCCATATAGTTTCTCTTGCGGTATCTTCATGCAGCCGGTTGTGCCGCCCTACTGAATTTGCTCGTAGCAGTAATAGACCTGGGAGCGGATGGGATTGATCCGGGATGCGTCAGATACCATGAACGACCAAAGGCTGCTATTCATTTGCCGGGGAGCCACCTTCATTCCGGATTGTTGACTCCCCTGATATCCGAATGGCACAAACAGGACCGCGGGCTGGCCATCCTCGTCGATGAACCGAACCCAAAGCCGCCAACCCTCCATGCGTTCACCACGCATCCATAAATTGATCGCCGTTCCCCGAGAGGTTCTCCAGATGTTGGAGGTATCGATGGCAACCAACTCGACAGGACCGGTCCAATCCGTCGCTGGTTCAACCGGCAACGGCTCGGTTCCGGTCGTGCGCGATGAACCCGGCCGATCTGTCTGCGATTGTATGGTTGCCTCCGGAACTACCCCGGCATCTGGAGGTCCGGCCGCCTGTCCGTGGAGATTCATGCGCCCCTGAAACACTTTGGCCAGCGCTCCATATGTTAGGCGGCTGTGGGGAGTGACCATATAACCCGACGTAAGATCGCCGACCATTGTCGAACGCTCAATCCCGAATTTCCACCAATAGGCCGCAGTGTAGGCGGAAATGACGGCGTCAACTCTGTCTTCATTCGCTTTTGTTTGTGCGATTCCCCCTCCCACAAAATCACGCATGTTCCGAACTGGCAGTTCGCGGTCCGTCAGCGACCGGAGCAAATCGACGATCCGGAGCCATTCGGATGTGTTCTTGTGGCGGATCTTGTATTTCACGATCTGGTCGAGGTTGAATACGCCAAGCAGGGCAGGGTGCGGATAACATTCGAAATAGTATCGGCCATGCTTCTCCCCGGGTATCGCCATGGGATTGTGGATATAGCTGTTCGCATCGAGAGCGCGGACGAATTCCCAAATTCGGGCGCCGGGCTGCCAACATGGGTTTCCGAGATTGGACGGGTACGCACCGCATTCAAAACCCGCCATCAGCGCGCGGGCCAGATCTTGTTCGACAGGGCGGCATCCCGTCGGATTCCGAATGCAGAGGGGTTGGTCAATGGCCCAGACATGCAGATCAACAGCTTCGGTTTGGGCAGCTTGTGCAATCGCGGAGTCCCAGTTCGCTGCCACCGGATCGCCGTCAAGCCGCAGTGAACCGTCTTCGCTCAACACGAAGTTACAGATAGCGCCGACGTTGCGCGCGCCCCACGCTGAATCAAATCCGGTGAAAATGATTTTGTTCTGTTCGGGCGCCATCGAAAGCTAGTCTATCGT
>JBEKAQ010000025.1:0-51076 GCA_050015835.1 Bryobacteraceae bacterium
GCTCGACAACGCAGAGGTCAAAGAGAACATAGGCACGGACGAGGACAGGGAAAAACCGTGGACGGCGAAGCTTCACGAATTGTGTGGGGTCATTGTTGGTAGCAACGGTGACGCTGGAACCAGCGCGTTCCTGAACAACGCGAAGATCGAATTGGGTTCCGGAGCCTGGGCCGGAGCGCAGTACTGTCGGCAACTTTGCCAGTTTACGGCAGGGATGCGAAAAGGCGTAAGCTGACTCGTATGGGCTTCACTGACAAAGACAAAGAATGGATCGGCCGCGCGATCAGCGACTCAAGAGGCGCGCATCTCCGCTAAGATTGATCGCCTCGAAGCCTTGGTCCTGGCCGAGCTTCGCAAGTCGGCCAGCCCCTCGGAATTGAGGAAGCGCACACAACGCCGTCCTTCGCGTTATCGACCTCGAAATCGAGGCTATGGCCAACCCACTCCGCCGGCCGCAGCCACCACAGTGATCGCCGTGCCGAAGACGCTCCGGTTCGCAGCCGCCCTGGCTTTTGTCGGCGCGTTCAGGCTCTGCGCTCAGTCCAGCCCCGCCCCATTCGCCTTTGATGTAGCCTCCGTGCTTCCCCATCAGGGAAGATTATTGCTGTCGACCGCCTTGATAAACCCGGTGAAAATTAATTACCCGCGCGGCGACGGGCTACAGTAGGGTTTGGGGCGCATCCGGGTTCTCTCCGATAACGTAGCGAATAAAATCGCCGCCGGCGAGGTCGTCGAGCGGCCCGCTTCCGTCGTAAAAGAACTGCTCGAAAATTCGCTCGACGCCGGTTCCACCAGTATCCGCGTGGAAATCGAAAACGGCGGGCGGCGCCTCATCCGCATCGCCGACAATGGGTGCGGCATGCTGCGCGACGATGCGCTGCTGGCTTTCGAGCGCCATGCCACGAGCAAGCTTCACGACGTCAAAGATCTTCTTTCCATCGCCACCCTGGGATTCCGCGGCGAAGCGCTGCCGTCAATCGCCTCCGTATCGCGCTTGTTGCTCGAGACGCGATCGCTCGACGAGCAAACCGGTACGCGCGTCGAGATCGCCGGGGGAAAGATCCTCAGCTGCGATGAGATCGCGGGCGGCGGCGGCACCACCATCGCGGTTCGCGATCTCTTCTTCAACGTCCCGGCGCGCAAGAAGTTTCTCCGTTCGGAACAGACGGAGCTGGCCCACATCGCGTCCCTCGTAACGCACTACAGCCTGGCCCATCCGGGCAAGACATTCGAGCTTTGGAACGGGAGCGCGAATCTCCTCCACGCCACTCCGGTCGAGACCATGCGCGAGCGCGTCTTCCAGGTTTTCGGCAGCCAACTGCTCGACGATTTGATCGACCTCGGAACGCGCCGGCGTACCCTGCAACCTGAACCCGACGAGCCGCCGCGCGAGTTTGCCATCCGCGGCTTCGTCTCGCGCCCCCAGGTGCAAAAGAATAATCGCAATTCGATCTTCGTGTTCGTCAACGGTCGGCTCATTCGCGACCGCCTGTTGCTGCATGCGCTCTCGGCCGCCTATCACAATCTGATGCCGCAGGCGTGCTTCCCCTTCGCTTTGCTCTTTCTCGAGTGCGATTGCGAAGAGGTGGATGTGAACGTTCATCCGTCCAAAACGGAAGTCCGCTTCCGCCACCAATCGTGGGTGCACGATTTCGTGCGCGATGCCATTCGCGAGCAGTTGATGCAGTCGCGCCCGGCCCCGTCGTTCAGCCCCAATCCGCAGCCCGGGGCAGCCTTGCCCTGGTCCGATTTCTCGCAGCTGATGCAGGACCACGATGCGGGGCTGGCAGCCGTACCTGAATTCGTCATGCAACCCCCACCGCCCCCCGCGGCCCGATTCGATTTCGGCGACGGCGGCATTCCTATAAACCAGCCCAGGCCCGAAGGCCTCCGGCTGCGTATCCCCGATACCCACGGCGGGTTTCCGGTCGATTCCGTTCCTGCCGACCACAGTATGGTGCGTATCGGCGAACTCCGGCCCATGGGACAGCTCCACAACAGCTTCATCATCGCGGCGGGCGCCGATGGTTTGTGGATCATCGATCAGCACGTAGCCCATGAGCGCATTCTGTTTGAGCAGGTGCTGGCTCAACAGGCTGCGGGAAGGGTGGAAGTCCAGCAGTTGCTGATGCCGATGATCCTGCAACTGACGCCCGACCAGCAAATCGAATATGCGCGCATCGCCGACGAATTACACGCCTCGGGCTTCGAAACGGAGCCGTTCGGCAACCGTACCATCGCCGTCAAGGCGGCTCCGGCGCCGGTTGGACTGGGCGACCTCGAGCGCGTGATTTTCGAAATTCTGGAGATCGCCGAGCATGAACTGCGCAGCGTTTCCCTATCCGATCTGCGGCGCGCCATCGCCGCTTCCATCGCCTGCCGGGCCGCCATCAAAATCAACACGCCGCTCGATCAGCGAAAAATGGAGTGGATGCTGCGCAGTCTCGCCGCCACCGAGTATCCCATGGCATGCCCGCATGGCCGGCCGGTGGCGCTCCAGTACGGCACGCGCGAAATCCTGCGCGCCTTCCACCGCATCTGATTTAGAGTCGGAAGAAATCGGCGACCGTTTTGGCTTCTTCCTGGAGCCAGATCTTCCGCCCCTCGCGATCCTTCCACCAGTAACCGTCGTTCCAGTGCGGATAGGCTGTCCCCACCACGTGGAGTTCGAGTTCCGGCCCGTTGCGGTGGAGGATTCGTCCGGCCCGGCCCGTATGAAAGTAGCTGGTGACCAGAAGATATTTGTGCACACCCAGTTTTCGGAGCTCGGGAACAAGATGCCGCGCTTCCTCTTCCGTGCTGAGAGAGGGGGATTGGAAGGCAATGAAATAATCGCGCGAATATCCGTGGTCGACCGCAAAGTCTACAGCCGCACCGCTTTCGGTGGCGCCGAAGAACCGTTGCGAGCCGCTGACCAGAACTTTCGGCACGTAGCCCTGTCGCGCCAGTTCGGCGGCTTTGAGGATTCGGTGGCCGCTCCCGTCTCCCGCCAGGACCACCGCGATATCAGCCTTCTGCGGCGGCTCCGAATTCACCAGCATGGCGCCCAGCTCCCAGAAGATCTGCTGCTGGAAAAACAGCGCGGCAACGAGGCAGACGAGCCCGACACCCAGCGCCGCGATCCAGCCGCGGCTTAACCGACGCTTCCGTGGCAAGGCAGATTTTTCAATGACATCGAGCTCGCTATCGGTCATCGCCCGAGTTTCGCGGATCGATATGGCCCACCGTCTTCAACAGGAAATACAGGCGCTCGACTTCTTCCTCGTCCTCGGGACGCAGCACGCGGTAACGGGGACCTGCCAGTTGCTTGGCATCGCCCGATCCGAGCACTTCCCCCCAATACTGGCGGTAGGGAACCCCGTCGATCATGGCGCTGGTGGCCATTTGGCGCAGCGTACGCAGCAAATGCTTGCAGCAATCCACCTCTCCCGGATAGACGACCATCACGGTCTCGTCGTCGTACAACGTGAGTTTTACCACTAAAGGAGATAGCCAGCCCGTCCGATCCACGCGCCGGACGTCCTGCCACGGGATGATGCGTTTACCGATCTCGATATGGGCGTCGTACACCTTAATGCCGGGCCGGAAAGCCAGTGTCAGCAATCCCGCCGCGGTCAGAAAGAACAGAAACGCGGGGCAAAATGCCGGCGTCCAGGAGAGGCCCAGCCAGCCCGAGAATCCGGCGAGCGCCATCGCTACGATGCCGAAGGAAATATAGTGACGTGCGGGGACGTAGCGGCTCATCTCAAGAAACTTCTCCGACTTTTATAAGGGTACTCCCGGCAGGACCGCAGGTCAACGCTCCCGTAGCCAGAAGACGCCGCGCAGGCTGTAATCGGCGCCGCTGATGAAGGCCAGCGTCGCCACTCCCCAAATCAGGGTCTCGGAGATGCGATCGAGCACCGGGTCATGGTAGCCGCGCGCCGCCATGATAGCCACCGCGGTCATGATCTGTATGAAGGTGCTGGCTTTGCCCCACACGCTCGGCTCCAGTTTGCGGAAGCTGGTGAACCGCAGGGCGATCCCGGCCAGCAGCAGAATCCACAGGTCGCGCCCGAAAATGACCGCCACTACCCAAGGCCGGATGGCGTGCCCCGCGGCCAGACCGATGTAGACGCTGCTCAACAGGATCTTGTCCGCCACCGGATCCAGATACAACCCGATTTTCGATTCCCCGCCGAATTTCCGCGCCACCGCGCCGTCCAGCAGATCGGTGAAAGCCGCCGCCCCGAAAAGCCAGCCGCCCACCAGAAATTCGCCATGGGCCAGCTCGTAGAGGATGAACGGAGTCATAAGAATCCGCACCATCGTGAACAGGTTGGGGATGGTCAACCACATGCCGAACCACTATCATACGTTTGTGGAAGAACATCGGACGCTGCGGGTGGAACTGGTGAAATTACTGGCGGGCGGGTCGGCTCACGCCGATTTCGATCGCGCGGTGGCGCAGTTCCCGGAGAAACTTCACGGAATAAAGCCCGACGGCGCCCCACACAGCGCCTGGGAACTGCTGGAGCATCTCAGAATCGCCCAGCGGGACATGCTGGACTTCAGCCGGAATCCCGCCCATAAATCGCCGGATTGGCCCCGCGGCTACTGGCCCGCCACTTCCAAGCCTCCATCGGAAGAAGCCTGGGATCACAGCGTGGCGCAGTTCCGGGCCGATCTCGAGGCGATGAAGAAATTAGTGGAAAATCCCAAATCGGATCTATTCGCGCCCTTCCCGCACGGCGAAGGTCAGACCCTGCTGCGCGAAGCGCTGCAACTGGCCGATCACAATGCGTATCATCTCGGCGAATTAATTTTCCTGCGCCGCCTTCTGGGCGCCTGGAAAACGTCCTGAGCGTCGGTCAGAGTTCGGAAGCGTCTTCTTCGATCTCGCCCAGATCCGGCTTGCGCCCTTCGATCTCAACATCTTCTTTCGCGTATTCCAAAGTGAGATCCTCGATGGGCGTTTCGGGCGATTTTTTAAGTTCTTTGTCGAGGGGTATCATCTCCGATTCTATCCCGTATTGGGTATGTTGAAATAGTTTTCCATGGGTTTTGCCGTGTGGATCGATACCGGAAACGCTCTCGCGTGGGCCCAGGGAACGCATGAATACCGGCCCATGGGCACCGCCGTAATCGCCCAAAGCGATCAGTTCCGCCAGCGGGATTTTCTCCGCAACCGGCGCCGCCCCGCGCATCTGGATAACGCTTTTGCCGGTTTTTTCGGGTCGCTCGAAGACCTGAATGCCAGGCTAAGTTCCGAACCCCGCTGGAAGCTGCGCTCTACCCCCGGCCATTTGCGCTAGCGGTCACCCCCCTGAGTGCAATCTGCGTGTAATGGCGCAGGCCCCTTTTTCGCCCGCCCCCCATTTCTGCTAAATCCCCTTTAATTGGTGTGTTTTCGCTTGGCGGGCAACCTGCACAACTCAGCGGCGCGGCAACGCGGGAAGGACCTTGTAGCTCCACATGTGTCTTGCAGTGCCTGGAAAAGTAGTCAATATTCTCGGTGACGATCCGGCGTTTCGCTCCGGCAGCGTGGATTTCTGCGGAGTGCGCAAGACCATCAATCTGGCCTTCACCCCGGAAGTTCAGCCCGGCGATTTTGTCCTCGTTCACGTCGGTTTCGCCATCTCCCGCATCGATGGGGAAGAGGCTGCCCGCACCTTTAGATACCTCGAACAAATCGGCGCGCTCGCTGACGAGGGCCTCGCCTCGTGAGGTACGTTGACGAATACCGCGACCCCCAGATCGCCCACGCGCTGGCGGGCAAAGTAGCCTGCCTCGCAACCAAACCCTGGGTGCTCATGGAAGTCTGCGGAGGCCAGACCCATACCCTGATGCGGTACGGTATCGGCGATCTGCTGCCGCGGGGCATCGAACTCGTGCACGGGCCGGGATGTCCGGTGTGCGTCACCCCCCTCGAGTTGATCGACCAAGCCATCCACATCGCCACGCTGCCCGGCGTCATTTTCACCTCCTACGGCGATATGCTGCGCGTCCCCGGCTCGCATTGCGATCTTTTTCAGGCGCGTGCCAATGGAGCCGATGTGCGCGTGGTTTACTCACCCATGGACGCGCTGAATATAGCCCGCGAAAACCCGCGGCGGCAGGTCGTGTTCTTCGGCGTCGGCTTTGAGACCACCGCCCCCGCCAACGCCATGGCGGTCTGGCAGGCGCGTCGGCAGGGACTCGCCAATTTTTCCATGCTGGTTTCGCACGTGCTGGTTCCCCCGGCCATGCGCCTGATTCTCGAATCGCCCACCAATCGCGTGCAGGGCTTCATCGGCCCCGGCCATGTCTGCACTATCATGGGCTTCCGCGAATATCGTGACCTGGCCGAAGAATTCCACGTGCCCATCGTGGTGGCCGGCTTTGAGCCGGTCGATTTGCTGGAAGCCATTGCCATGCTCGTGGCGCAGCTCGAAGAAGGCCGCGCCGAGGTGGAAAATCAGTACTCGCGTTCCGTCGAATACCAGGGAAACATCGCCGCGCAGAAGGTCATGCGCGACGTTTTCACGGTGGCGGATCGCAAATGGCGGGGCATCGGCGAGATCGCTCAAAGCGGTTTCGTGCTCCGCAAAGAGTTCGCGGCGTACGACGCCGAGCGCGTGTTTCATCTCGATCCACTCTTTGTCGAAGAGCCCAAAGAGTGCATCAGCGCGCTCGTGCTGCAGGGGCTGAAGAAACCAATCGATTGTCCAGCCTTCGGGCAACGCTGTACCCCGATGAATCCGCTGGGCGCGCCTATGGTGTCGGCCGAAGGCGCCTGCGCCGCCTGGTATCAATACAAACGCCATGCCTGAGACCTTGCTCGACACCGCCCCGCTCGATCTGAACTCGTTCGCCTGTCCCGCGCCCATCGGCCTGCGCGACCGGATCGTGCTCGGCCACGGCAGCGGCGGCCGTCTCAGCGCCAACCTGCTGCGCGACGTTTTCCTCCCGCTCTTCTCGAACCCGGTGCTCGATCGTCTGGACGACCAGGCGCTTCTCGATATCGGCGGTTCGCAACTCGCCTTTACAACCGATTCGTTCGTGGTCAAGCCGCTGTTTTTCCCCGGCGGCGATATCGGCTCGCTGGCCGTCCACGGCACCGTAAACGATCTCGCCATGGGGGGCGCCACGCCGCTCTGGTTAAGCGCCGCGTTCATCATCGAAGAGGGTTTCCCTTTGGAGACCCTGCAACGCGTGGCGTTCTCCATGGCGGAAGCGGCCAACGCCGCCGGCGTCACCATCGTCACCGGCGACACCAAGGTCGTGGAACGCGGGAAGGGCGACGGAGTTTTTATCAATACCACCGGAATCGGCATCATGCGGCCGGGCATCCGCCTCTCTGCCAATCAGGCGCGGCCCGGCGATCGTGTGCTCCTCAGCGGTTTCATCGGCGATCACGGCACGGCCATCATGGCCAGCCGCGAAGGCCTCGAATTCGAGACCACCATCGTCAGCGATTCCGCTCCGCTGCACCGGCTGGTCGCCGATATGCTCGCGGCTTCTTCGAACCTGCGCTGTTTCCGCGATCCCACCCGCGGCGGGCTCTCGAGCACGCTCAACGAAATCGCCGAAGCCTCCGGCGTGTCGATCGGGATCGAAGAAACGAAAATCCCCGTGCGCGACGAAGTGCGCGGCGCCTGCGAATTGCTCGGCCTCGATCCGCTCTACGTGGCGAACGAAGGCAAGCTGGTCGCCATTGTGGCGCCGGAATCCGCCGCCGAGGTTCTGGCCGCCATGCGGCGCAATCCGCGGGGCGAAGAGGCGGCCATCATTGGAACGGTCCAAAAGGGCCATCCGGGTCTTGTAACCATGCGAACCGCCTTCGGCTCCAGCCGCATCGTCGACTTGCTGCCGGGCGATCAACTTCCAAGGATTTGCTGACATGCATGAAATGGGCATAGCATGTTCGATTCTCGAAGCCGTGGAGAAAGAGCTGCGGCGCTATCCTGGATGCCGCGCCAATAAGGTCGGCGTGCGCATCGGCGAGTTTGCCGGCGTCGACGGCGAATCGCTGCGCTTCTGCTTCGACGCCATCGTGAAGGACTCCCCGCATGCCCCGCTCGAACTCGGCATCGAAGCGCTCGCCGGCGACGAACTCGACCTCGGCTGGATTGAGCTCGACGAGATCGACCTCCCCGGAACCCCGCCCAAAGATATCGATACCACCGCCCTCAAGGAGGCTTGCGCATGATTCAGGTGCCAGTCGAACGAAAAGTACTCAGCGAGAACGAACGCGTCGCGGCGGAGTTGCGCACGTCGTTCGCAGTAACCGGAACCCTCGCGCTCAATTTCATCGGCTCGCCGGGAGCCGGCAAGACCGCGTTCCTCGAGCGTACTCTGCAAATGCTTCCCAAAGGCACGCGCGCCGCCGTGCTCACGGGCGATATCCAGACTGAAAACGACGCCATCCGCCTCGGGCGCTACGGCTACCCCGTGCGCCAGATCACCACCGCCGGCGCCTGCCATCTGGACGCCCGCATGGTCGAGAAATACATGTGGGAATGGCGCTTCGAGGAGTTCGATCTGATGTTCATCGAGAACGTCGGCAATCTGGTCTGCCCCACCAGTTACGATCTCGGCGAAGACGCGAAAGTAGTGGTGCTCAGCGTGGCGGAGGGCGAAGACAAGCCGCTCAAATACCCCGGCATCTTTCGCAAGGCGGAGCTGATGATCCTCAATAAGATCGATCTGCTGCCTTACGTGCCTTTCAAGCCGGAACTGGCGTGCGAGTATGCGCGCCGCATTAATCCGGACATACACATCATCAGGACGTCCGCCATAACGGGGGCCGGCTTCGACCAATGGCTCGGCTGGCTCGAATTACGGGCGGAACAAAAGCGTGCGGGAAATAAACGGGCTTCGGCGGCATCATGCGCCGCGGCGTTGCAACAAAACTGACAGGGAGGTTCGAAATGCTCTCAACGAATCTTGACGACGCTCTCCGGAGCCGGGGTATCACGCGCCGCCAATTAGTGAAATTCTGCAGCGCCACGCTGGCCACTCTGGCTATGCCGGAACGCTACCTCGCCCAGACCGTCGCGGCTGTCGGTAAAGCCAGAAAGCCGGTGCTCGTCTGGCTGCAATTCCAGGACTGTACCGGATGCTCCGAGTCGATGCTTCGATCAAGCCATCCGGAAGTCGCCGACGTAGTCCTCGATCTCCTCTCCTGGGAGTATCACGAAGTGATCATGGCGGGCGCGGCGGACGCGGCCAATAAGGCGCTGGAGCGCGTCGTCAAAGAGGAAAAGGGCAAATATCTGGTGGTCGTCGAGGGCGCCATTCCGATGGCCGACGGCGGCATCTATTGCACCATCGGCGGCCGTACCGCCATCGATATCGCCCGTGAGGTCTGCGGCAGCGCGGCTGCCACCATTGCGGTGGGCGCCTGCGCGTTTGATGGCGGGCTGGTGCGTTCCAGCCCGAATCCCACCGGCGCGCTGGGCGTGCATGAAGCCGTTCCCGGCATCAAGGTGGTCAATATGGCGGGCTGCCCGCACAACCCGGCCAACACCGCCGCGCTGCTGGTGCACTACCTGACATTCAACGATTTACCGGCGCTCGATCAATACGACCGGCCTCTGTTCGCTTACGGCCGCGTGATCCACGATCAATGCGAGCGCCGGGCTCACTTCGATGCGGGCCGCTTCGTAACCGAATGGGGCGACGAGGGCCATCGCAAAGGCTGGTGCCTTTATAAGATGGGCTGCAAAGGGCCCGAAGCCACGTTCAACTGCCCCATCGTGCAATGGAACGATCACACCAGTTGGCCCATTCGCGCGGGCCATGGGTGCATCGGCTGCGCCTCGCCGCGGTTCTGGGATCACATGTCGCCGTTCTACGACCGGCTGCCGAACGTCCCGGGATTCGGCGTGGAAGCTTCGGCCGGCACGCTGGGCCTCGGTCTGGTGGGCGTCACCGCTCTCGGCGTCACCGCCCATGGGCTCGTCAAAATGATCAAACCCGCGCCGCCGCCCGATAGCTCTGCATCGACAGGCGCCCCGCCGGTAGTGGGAAAGGAGAACTGATATGGCACGCATCGTTGTCGATCCGGTCACCCGCATTGAGGGCCACCTCCGTATTGAGGCCAACCTCGAGGGAGGCAAATTAACCGACGCCTGGAGTTCGGGCACCATGTTCCGCGGGATCGAAACGATTCTGCAGGGGCGCGACCCGCGCGAGGCCTGGATCTGGGCGCAGCGCATCTGCGGCGTCTGCACCATGGTCCATGCCATTGCCAGCGTGCGCGCCGTCGAGGATGCCCTGCAGGTCCAGGTTCCCGATAACGCCCGCCTCGTGCGCAACCTCATCGCGGGCGCCCAGATGGTGCAGGACCACGTGATCCATTTCTATCACCTGCACGCGCTCGACTGGGTGGATGTCGCAGCCGCCCTCAAGGCCGATCCGGCCAAAACCTCGGCGATCGCCCAATCGATCTCGGACTGCGAAAAATCCAGTACGAAATACTTTCGCGGCGTGCAGCAGCGCGTCAAAGGCGTGGTCGACAGCGGCCAGTTGAGCCTCTTCGCCAGCGGCTATTGGGGCCATCCCGCATACACGCTTCCGCCCGAAGTGGATCTGCTGGCGGTCGCCCACTACCTCGAAGCGCTCTCCTGGCAGAAGGATTTTATCCGCATCCACGCCGTGCTCGGCGGCAAGAATCCGCACCCGCAGTCGTTCCTCGTAGGTGGCATGACCACCGCCATGGATCCCAACGAACCGGCGGCCGTGATCAATCCGGACACGATCGAACTCATGCAAAGCCTGGTGAAAGGCGCGCTCAAGTTCGTCAACGACTACTACATTCCCGACGTGTTGGCCATCGCGCCTCTTTATAAGGATTGGTTCACGCGCGGCGAAGGCCTGGGCAATTTCCTCTCCTATGGGGATTACTCGTCGGGCGATCAGAACGATCCGAAGACGTTTCTGTTTCCCCGCGGCATCGTGATGAATCACGATATCACCAAGGTCCTGCCTGTCGATCCATCGAAGATTACCGAGTCGATCGCTCACTCCTGGTACGAATATTCGAGCGGCGACGCGACCGGGATACATCCTTCGAAGGGCGAGACCAACCCCAAATACTCCGGGCCAAAGCCTCCTTACGATCATCTCGACGTGGATGCCAAATATTCCTGGCTGAAAGCGCCGCGTTACGACGGCAAGGCGATGGAAGTGGGTCCGCTGGCCCGCATGGTGGTGGGCTTCGCCGCCGGCAAGAAGGAGATTGTCGACGCGGTGTCCGGCGCGCTCAAAGCTCTGAACGCTCCGCCCGCCGTGCTCTTCTCCACGCTCGGCCGCATCGCCGCGCGCGCCCTCGAATGCCAGCTGATGGCCCAGCAACTGGAAGGCTGGGTCAATGAACTGGGCGCCAATCTGGCCCACGGCAAGACGGCCATCTTCAATCCCATCCACTGGGATCCGGGTTCCTGGCCGAAATCCGCCAGCGGCTACGGCTGGCATGAAGCGCCACGCGGCTCGCTCGGCCACTGGATCGAGATCGACGGCAAAGCCATCAAGAACTACCAGGCCGTGGTTCCGACCACCTGGAATGCGGGACCGCGCGATGCGCAGGGGCAGCGCGGCGCCTATGAAGCGGCTCTGCTCAATACGCCGGTCGCCGATCCCAACCGGCCGCTTGAAATTCTGCGCACCATCCATTCGTTCGATCCCTGCATCGCCTGCGCGGTGCATGTGATCGACGCTCAAGGGCGCGAGTATGTAATCCCGCGCGTCGCCTGACGAAAGGAGGAAAGACAAATGGTAGTCAAGTCAAGACCTGCGATCGACTATCACCCGCGCGTGCGGGTGGGGCAGGCCATAGCGGTCTACGTGTGGCAATATCCCCTGCGCCTGGTTCACTGGGGCCTCGTGCTCTCGATCGCGGCACTCTCGTTCACCGGATACTACATCCACAACCCGTTCATCGTGGGACAGACGAAGACTCCGTTCCTGATGGGCTGGTTCCGTTTCGCGCATGAATCCTTCGGAATGGCGTTTATCGCGCTCTTCCTGTTGCGCCTTTCCCTGTTTTTCTCGGGCGACCGCTGGGTGCGCTGGCAAGCCATGGTTCCTCTGCACAAAGAGCAGTGGAAGGAGATGCTCCAGGTGATGAAGTTTTACGCCTTCATCCGTCCCAAACCCGTGTCGAAGGTCGGGCACAACGCCATGGCCGCTTTTTCCTACATCGGGATCTACAGTCTGATGTTCGTCGAGATCGTGACCGGCCTCGTGATGTACAACTGGCTGGCGCACAGCCCTGTCCTGACTCCTCTGGTGGGTTGGGTCCCGCGCCTCGTGAGCTTCCCGAACATCCGTTTGATCCATTTTTGCCTGATGTTCGTGTTCATCGCATTCGGCATTCTGCACGTTCACTTGTGCCTGATCGTCTCGAGCGCCGAGAAACGCGGCCTGCTGGACAGCATCTTCACCGGTTATAAAATTATTCCCGTGGATGAGCTCGAAGAGGACGATCACGAAGCCATCGTGGCCGCTCAGGGCAAGAGGGTTCATCGTTGACGGCGGCGTCTTCCGCGGCGTCTTCCGCACCCAGGCGAGAGCCTGAGAAGCTTCTCGAAAACACTATGGCCCGGTATCACTATGCCGGCGATGCGCTGATTGAAATCCTGCACGCGGCTCAGCAGCTCTACGGCTATTTGTCCGCGCCGCTGCTGAAGCAGATCGCCCGCAAGCTGCGCCTGCCCCCGAGCCGCGTTCTGGGGGTGGCGACCTTTTACCATCTGTTCCGTTTTGTTCCGGCGGCGAAGCACACCGCGTCTGTGTGCCTGGGAACCGCCTGTTATACCGAGGGCGCGGCCGAGCTCGCGGACATTTTAAGAAAGAGGGGCTGGACGGTGGATACTCCCCGCTGCGCCGGCTCCTGCGGCCTCGCTCCTTTGGTGGTGTGCGACGGCGCGGCGCTTTCCCGCGTGACGCCCGCGCAACTCGAAAAGCGGCTCGAAGACGCATATGACTCCCGAAACACTACTCCAGATTCAGCGGGCTGAACAACAGCGCGCCGCGGGTCTTAAGGACCGCATTCTCTGCTGCACCGTCGCCGGCTGCCTTTCGGGAGGAGCCGCCGCCGTGCGCAGCGCCATCGAGAAAGAAGTGGAACAGCAGGGCCGGTCCTCCGAAATCGAGGTCTCCGGCACCGGCTGCATGGGCCTCTGTTGCGAGGGCCCGCTGGTGCGCAGTTCCGCTGCCGACGTCATCTATATCAACGTGACCCCGGCCGACGCGTCCGCCATCGTCAGCGGAGCGGCTACCGTTTACCTTGCCAAGCGCGCCATTAAGCCGGACCATCCGTTCTATGCCGGCCAGCACCGCCTGATCCTCGCCAACTCAGGCCACACCGATCCCGAGCGCATCGCCGATTACATTGCCGCCGGCGGCTACCAATCCCTCCTCCGCGCCGCCACCGAAATGACTCCCGATCAGATCGTCGCCGAGGTGCGCCGCAGCGGTCTGCGCGGACGCGGTGGCGCGGGCTACCCTGCCGGCCTCAAGTGGGAATTGGTGGCGCGCCAGCCCGCCCAGGTCAAATACGTCGTCTGCAACGCGGACGAAGGCGACCCCGGCGCTTTCATGAATCGGAGCGTTCTCGAAGGCGACCCGCATCGCGTCCTCGAAGGCATGGCCATAGCGGGACGCGCGGTCGGCGCCCAGCAGGGCTATATCTACGCGCGCGGCGAATCTCCCCTGGCCATTACCCGCCTCCGCACCGCTCTCGATCAGGCCCGCCGCGAAGGCCTCTCCGGCGACCGGATTTTCGAAAGTGGATTTAATTTCCGCATCGACCTGCGCATCGGCGCGGGCGCTTACGTCTGCGGCGAAGAAACCGCGCTCCTCGCGTCCATCGAAGGCAAACGCGGCCAGCCCATCCCGCGGCCCCCGTATCCGCCCGAGCGCGGGCTGTGGAATGCCCCTACGCTTATCAACAACGTGGAAACCTTCGCCAATATTCCCACCATCATCGAGAAGGGCGGCGCGTGGTTTGCGTCCATCGGAACGCCTTCAAGCCCCGGCACCAAGGTCTTCGCGCTGGCTGGCCGGGTGGTGCGCACGGGCCTGGTCGAAGTGCCCATTGGAACGCCTCTGCGCCGCATCCTCTACGATTTCGGCGGCGGCGTGCCGGCCGGCTACGAATTCAAGGCGGCGCAAACCGGCGGTCCCGCCGGCGGCTGCATTCCCGCCGCTCATCTCGATCTCCCCATGGATTACGATTCCCTCCAGAAGATCGGCGCCATCATGGGCTCGGGTGGCCTCATCGTGATGGATACGTCCTCCTGTATGGTCGATCTCGCCCGCTTCTTCATGGAATTCTGCCGCGACGAATCCTGCGGCAAGTGCATCCCCTGCCGCGCCGGTACCGTGCAGATGCACGAAATCCTCGCGCGCATTACCCGCGGCGAAGGAACGGAAGGCGATTTCCCCATGCTCGAAGAACTGTCGGAACTGCTCCGCTCGGCCAGCCTTTGCGGACTCGGCATCGCCGCGCCCAGTCCCGTTCTCAGCACCTTGCGCCACTTCCGCGGCGAGTATGAAGCGCATGTCCGCGAGCATCGCTGCCCCGCCGGCCATTGCCGCATGCCGGGGCCCGGTGGGGCAGATTTCCGATCTGCCCGCGGTTCTCGATCGGAGAATCCCCAATGAGCGTCAGAACCCTCGAAGTCGACGGCCACATGATCACGGCGCTTGAAGGCCAGACCATCTTCTCCGCCGCATGGGACAGCGGCATTCATGTTCCGCGCCTCTGCCATATCGGAGAGCTCTCGAGCCCCGGCGCCTGCCGTCTCTGCCTGGTCGAAATTGAAGGCCAGCCCAAACTCCACGCATCCTGCATCACCAAAGCCCTGGAGGGCATGGTCGTCCACACCGACACCCCGGCCCTCCGCGCACAGCGCAAACTCATCGTGGAATTGCTCTTCGCCGAGCGCAATCACGTCTGCGCCGTCTGCGTCATGAACGGCGCCTGCGAACTGCAGGATCTGGCGGCCAAACTCGGCGTGGATCACATCCGGCTCGCCCCGCAATACCCGCACCTCGCCGTCGACATCAGCCATGAGCGCTTCGGCGTCGACCACAACCGCTGCGTCCTGTGCACCCGCTGCGTCCGCATCTGCGACGAAGTGGAAGGCGCCCATACCTGGGATGTGCAGGGCCGCGGCCGCGACTGCCTTGTCATCACCGATCTGGGCGACCCGTGGGGCGAGTCCGATACCTGCACCGGCTGCGGTAAATGCGTCCAGGTCTGCCCCACCGGCGCCCTCTTCCTCAAGGGCAAGACGGTGGCCGAGATGCGCAAGGACCGCCACTTCCTGAAATATATCGTCACCGCCCGAAAGGAGAAATTGTGGATAGCGTAAATCGCCGTCCGCGCCTCGCCACCGCCTGGCTCGGCGGCTGTTCCGGCTGCCACATGTCCTTTCTCGATCTCGACGAGCGCCTGATCGACCTGGCCGCCCTCGCCGACATCTGTTACACGCCCATCGCCGACGTCAAGGAGTTCCCCGAACATGTCGATATCACGCTCGTCGAAGGCGCCGTCGCCAACGAAGACCATCTGCGCGAGATTCACCGCATCCGCCAGCGCACGCGCATCCTCATCGCCTTCGGCGACTGCGCCGTAACCGGCAACGTTACCGCCCTGCGCAATCTTTTCTCTCTCGAAGACGTGCTCAATCGAGCCTACCGGGAAACCGACGTCGTGGTGGGAATCCCCTCCGGAAACGACATCGTCCCGCGCCTCCTCAACCGCGTGCTGCGCATCCACGACGTGGTCCCGGTGGATTATTTCCTCCCCGGCTGCCCGCCCTCGGCGGACGCCATCTTCACTTTCGTTACGGATCTGCTGGCGGGCCGTACGCCGTCGGCTGAAGGAAGGAAGTTCGGCACGTGAGCAAGCGCCTGTTGATTCAGCCCGTGACCCGCATTGAGGGCCACGCCAAAATCTCCATTCACCTCAACGATGCCGGGCAGGTGGAATCGGCGCAGTTTCATGTCACCGAGTTCCGTGGATTCGAGAAGCTCTGCGAAGGCCGTCCGTTCGCCGAGATGCCCGGCCTGATGTCGCGCGTCTGCGGCATCTGCCCGGTCAGCCACATCCTCGCCAGTTCCAAAGCCGGCGACATGCTGCTCGGCGTGGAAATCCCTCCCGCCGCCGAAAAGCAGCGCCGCCTCGTCAACTACGCCCAGCTCCTGCAATCCCACGCGCTCAGCTTCTTTCACCTCTCCGCGCCCGATCTGCTTCTGGGCATGGACGCCCCCCCGGCCCAACGCAATATCTTCGGCCTGCTCGAATTCGACGCCGATTTCCTGCGCCGCGGCATCCGCCTGCGCCAGTTCGGCCAGCGCGTTATCGAACTGGTGGGCGGCAAAAGCGTCCATCCGGCGTGCAGCGGCCCCGGCGGCGTTCATGCCCGCTTCACCACCGCGCAGCGCGATGAAATCCTTTCGTGGATTCCCGAAGCCGTCGCCTCCGTGACCCTCGCGCTCGATCGCCTCAAACCTCTGCTCGATGGCTTCCAGGAAGAGATCGCCCATATGGGGAATTTCCCCTCGCTCTTTCTCGCGACCGTGAATCGCGACGGCGGTCTCGAGTATTATGACGGCGTCATCCGCATCATCGACGGCGCCGGTAACGTGGTTACCGAGAGCCTCGATCCCACCCGTTATTACACGTATCTGGGCGAGGCCAGCGAGGATTCCTCGTTCGTCAAATTTCCCTTCTACCGGCCCCTCGGCTATCCTGGAGGCTACTATCGCGTCGGCCCCCTCGCGCGCCTCAACGTGGCCCGCTTCGCCGGTACCGAACGCGCCGACCGCGAGCTGCGCGAATTCAAACAGCGCGGAGCTTCTTCGGGATCGGGCGCCGTCTGTGAGGCCTTCCACTACCACCTCGCCCGGCTGATTGAAATGCTGCATGCTGTCGAACGGATCGAGGAATCGATGAGCGATCATGCGCTCTTCGACGAATCCATCCACGCGCGCGCCGCGCTCAACCGCCGCGAAGGTATAGGCTCCTGTGAAGCGCCGCGCGGCACCTTGTTCCATCATTACTGGGTCGACGCCGACGGTCTGATGACCAAAGCCAATCTGCTGATCGCCACTGGCCAGAACAGCCAGGCGATGAATCTGTCGGTGGGCCAGACGGCGCGGCATTTCTTCAAAAATGTCGCTCCCGGCGTGCCCCCGGACGAAGGCATCCTCAACCGCATCGAAGCCGCCATCCGCTGCTACGATCCGTGCCTTTCCTGCTCGACGCACGCCTTCGGGCAGATGCCGCTGGTCGTCGAATGGATGGCGCCCGACGGCACCGTGCTGGGACAACTGGCAAGGCCCACCTGATGCCCACCCTGCTCATCGCCTGCGGCAATACGCTGCGCCGCGATGACGGAGTGGCCCACCAGGTGCTGCAACTCTTACCGGCGGCCTCCGGACGCGTAGTGCGTTCGGTTCACCAACTCACGCCGGAGCTCGCCCAGGAGATCGCCTGCTTCGATCTGGTGGTGTTTCTGGATGCGGATACTGCGTTACTGCGTCCGGCCATTGAGCCTATTGGCGCATTGGCGCAGCGGTCGCCCCTGACCCACGCAGCAACGCCGGCCGAAATAGTCGCTCTTGCGCGCACGCTTTTCGGCTTCACCGGAGAGGCTCTGCTCTGCCGTATCCCCGCGCGCGATTTCGCCTTCGCCGACGCCCTTAGCCCGGATGGGCTGAAGTTTGCTGAGCAGGCAGCGGACGAATTGAGGAACTTCATATGACGGAAACTCTGGTGCTGGGCCTCGGTAATCTCGTGCATGCGGACGACGGTTTCGGCGTCCACGCCATAAGCAAGCTACAGCAGGACCCGCGCGTCCCCCACGATGTCAGGCTGCTCGATGGCGGAACGCAGGGGCTTGGCCTTCTCCACCATCTCTCCGGGCTGAGGCGGCTATTGGTGATCGACGCCATCGATGCCGGCCAACCTTCCGGAACCCTGCTCCGCTTCGAAGGCAAGGCGCTCCACGGCCTCCCGGGCAAAGCCTCCGTGCATCAGCTCGGATTCGCCGACCTCATGGTCGCCCTTCAGTTGCTCGGCGATTCGCCGGACGAAATTGTGGTACTGGGCGTGCAGCCAGAATCTGTGGATTGGAGTGCGGAGTTGACTCCGCCGGTCGAGAAAGCACTGGCGCCGCTGGTCGATTGCGTCATAGCTCAGTTGCAAAGCTGGGCCACGCTCGAATCCAGGAAGGAGAACACGGGATGATCTCTCCGCTGCTTGGCAAGATCCTCGAAGAGTACAGCGAGGGCAGCAACCGGATCGGTCTGGTTGAGTTCGACGGTAAGCGCCGTCCCATTTATCTTTACTTGGTTCCCGATGCCCATGCCGGCGATTTCGTCCGCTTTCATGCCGGTTTCGCCACCGAACGCGTCACCATAAACGGAGCCTCCATCGCCGCCCACACCGGCGGGAGCGCCGAATCCGTCAAGCCGGATCTCGAGAGCCTCCGGGCCTACTGGCTGTTGAGCGAACTCCATCCGGAACAACTCCGCAAGCTGCTGCCGCTCGCCCAGGAACAGCAATTCACCGCCGGCGAAGTGATCTTTCAAGCCGGCGAAAAGTCTTTGTTTCTCCACCTGATCGTCTCTGGCGATGTGGTTCTCGAACAGGGGGATGACGCCTGGCCGGTGGAGATTCAAACCCTCCACGCCGGCGAGGCCATGGGCTGGTCGGCTCTTGCGTCCGAAGCGGTAACCCATTTTCAGGCGCGCGCTCTCACCCCGGTTTCCACCGTGGCTTTTCCCGCCGATAAACTCCGCGCCGCCTGCGATCACGATCCCGCCCTTGGATACGCCCTGATGAAACGGCTGCTCGAAATCGTTACCGAGCGCCTCGACGCACTGCGCATGAAGCTCGCGGAGCGCGCCAAAGCCCACGGGTAAATGTAGGACAGGCGTGACCCGGTACAGCGACGTATAGACCAGTCTTGTCCAGGATAAGGTCCTCTGGTGGTCGATGCATGTGGCCAAGCCCGTCCATCGCTGCGTTCGGTGAAACCTCGTCTGTGAAACGATTGATCCGTGAGCGTTCGTAAACGCATCGAAGTCCAGGGCATTGTCCAGGGTGTGGGTTTTCGTCCCTTTGTCTACCGCATCGCCAAACGCTGCGACATCCGCGGCTGGGTACTGAATTCGTCGGACGGAGTAGTCATCGAAGCCGAGGGTCCCAATGTCACCGAATTTCTCGCCATCCTCAGAACCGAACTGCCCCCGCTCGCCCGCATCGACCGCCTGCACATCAGCGATCGACCGGCGCAGGGCGACCCCGATTTCGTCATCCAACACAGCCAGGCCATCACCGGCCGCTTCGCCCTGGTGCCTCCCGACGTAGCCGTTTGCTCCGATTGCGCCGCCGATTTCACCGCGCCCGGCAACCGCCGCTTCGCCTACCCTTTCACCAACTGCACCAATTGCGGCCCCCGCTACACCATCATCCGCGACGTCCCCTACGACCGCTCCAACACCACCATGGCGGACTTTCGCATGTGCGCCCGCTGCCAGGCCGAATATGAAGATCCCCTTAACCGGCGCTTCCACGCCGAGCCCAACGCCTGCCCCGATTGCGGACCTTCGCTGGCCCTTCTCACCGCGCAGCAACTCTCCTCTGGCGCCGAGCCGGTCTTCGCTGCAGGCCACGAAAGCCAGGCGATCCTCCACCGCGCGCGATGCCTTCTCCGCGAGGGCCGCATCCTTGCCATCAAGGGTCTGGGCGGCTTCCACCTCGCCTGCGATGCCTCGAATGAGCGTGCCGTAAGCCTTTTGCGCCAACGCAAACGCCGCAGTGGAAAAGCCTTCGCCCTCATGGTGCCGTCCATCGCCGCCGCCGCACAATGCTGCGTCCTGACCGATGCCGATCGCCGCCTGCTCGAAGGCTCGCGCCGCCCCATAGTTCTGCTCCCGCGCCACGCGGATTCTCCGGTCGCCGCCAGCGTCGCTCCGGGCAACGCGCAGCTGGGCCTGATGCTCCCTTACACCCCGCTCCACCACCTGCTCTTCGGCGAATCGCTCGAAGCCCTGGTGATGACCAGCGGCAATATGAGCGAGGAACCCATCGTCAGCCGCAACGCGGAAGCCTGGCCCCGCCTGCACTCGCTCGCCGATTATTTCCTCCTGCACAGCCGGGCCATCCGTACGCGCGTCGACGACTCCGTTTTTCAGATTTTCGAAGGGCGCGAATATCCCGTGCGCCGTTCGCGCGGCTACGCACCGGATCCCATCGCCCTCGCCGTGCATCCCGGCAATGTCCCGCTGCCCGATGTGCTGGCCTGCGGAGGCGAATTGAAGAACACCTTCTGTCTGATCAAATCCCCCTACGCCATCCTGAGCCAGCACATCGGGGATCTCGAAAACATCGAGACCATGGAGTTCTTCCGCGAGACCCTCGAACACCTCCAGCGCTTCTTCCGCGTCTCACCGGTAGCAGTGGCGCACGATCTCCACCCCGGCTATCTCAGCACCCGTTTCGCGCTCCACGAATCCGGCCTGCCGCCCATCGGAGTGCAGCACCACCACGCCCACATCGCCAGTTGCATGGCCGATAACGGAATCGAAGGCCGGGTAATCGGCGTGGCGCTCGACGGCACCGGCTACGGAGCCGACGGCAAGATCTGGGGAGGCGAATTCCTCGTCTGTGATTTCCTCGATTTCGAGCGTTGCGGCCACCTCCGCTACATGCCGCTGGCGGGAGGCGACAGCGGCGTGCGTCAGCCCTGGCGAAGCGCCCTCGCGTATCTGCGCGACACCTTCGGTGAACCAGCATTGTCTTTGCCTCTCGCGCTCTTCCGCGAAGTCTCGCCAAAACACGTTCGCGTGGTGAACGCCATGATCGCCCGCCAGATCCAGACCGTCGATACCTCGTCGTGCGGGCGACTCTTCGATGCCGTCTCGTCGCTCATTGGCATCCGCCACGAAACGACTTATGAAGGGCAAGCCGCCATTGAGCTCGAAGCCGTGGCGTCAAGTTGTTCCGGAGTCTACCCGTTTGCGATCGAAGTGGGCGCCCCGTTTCAGATCGATCTGCGCCCGTTGATCGAAGCGGTCGTGCGCGATATTACCGGCGGCGTGGCGGCTGGAGAAATTTCGGCGCGCTTCCACTTCACGATGGCGCACGTCATCGCAGACGCCTGCGACCGTATGCGCGATTCGCACGGCCTGGCCCGCGTCTGTCTGAGTGGCGGAACGTTTCAGAACCTCCGGCTGCTGGGCCACACCGCGCCCCTTTTGCGGGAACGCGGTTTCGAAGTTTTCACGCACCGCCAGGTTCCCACCAACGATGGCGGACTCGCCCTGGGCCAGGCGCTCATCGCCGCGAGCAGGCTGAGGTCAGCCTGATATCCTAACCTGCGGACACGAGAGAACGAATGAGAACCCGATCGATTTCCCTATTCGCGATTTTGCTTGCCGTCGGCGCTCTGACCACATCCGCCCAGCAGGCCCGCGGACCCGCCGCTCCCGGCATGACCCTCACCTCCCCGGCCTTCGCCGACGGCGCGGAAATTCCTCCGAAGTACACCCAACTGGTCCCCAATCCGGTCTCGCCCAAACTCGAGTGGACCAACGTTCCCCCCAACACCGTCGCCTTCGTGCTGCACATGCACGACCCCGATGTCACCAAAGCTAAGACCACCGAAGATCAACTGCACTGGATGGTGTTGAACATCCCCGGCACGGCGCGGGAACTTCCAGAAGGCGTGCTTGGCGAGCCGAAATTGCCCGATGGATCGGTTCAGATCAAGAACGGAGGCAACACCGTGGGCTACCGTGGACCCGGCGCGCCCGCCCCCGGCCCGCATCATCACTACACCATCGAACTCTACGCGCTCGACGCCAAGATCGATCTCGGCCCCGACGCCACCCGCGCCGAAGTTCTGAAGGCGCTCGATGGTCACATCCTCGCGAAGGCGGTTCTGGTAGGCCGGTTCCACCGTTGATTTTGATATGATCGACCAACTGAAAGGGAAATAAACAGCCATGGCCAAGAAGATTCTGATGCTGGTGGGAGATTTCGTCGAAGATTATGAGGTGATGGTGCCCTTCCAGGCGCTCCAGATCCCCGGTCACCGGGTGGACGCCGTCTGTCCCGACAAGAAGGCCGGCGAGCAGGTCCGTACCGCCATCCACGATTTTGAAGGCGACCAGACCTATACCGAAAAGCGCGGCCACAACTTCACCCTGAACGCCACGTTTGCCGACGTAAAGGCCGAAGACTACGACGCCCTCGTGATCTCCGGCGGCCGCGCCCCCGAGTACATCCGCCTGAACCAGCAGGTACTGGCGATCGTGCGGCATTTTTTCGCCGCCAACAAGCCAGTCGCCTCCATCTGCCACGGCGCGCAGTTGCTCGCCGCCGCCGGCGTGATCAAAGGACGGAAAGTGAATGCCTACCCAGCCTGCGCACCCGAAGTAACGCTGGCTGGCGGCGAGTACGTCCCGCTTCCGTTCGAGAAAGCCATCACCGAAGGAAACCTCGTTACGGGTCCCGCCTGGACCGCGCACGTGGAGTGGCTGCGCCAGTTCCTGGCAATCCTCGGCTGATTCGCCCGCCTGTGAGGGCCGCCGCCTTCAGCAGATACAGGCCCTCCCGACGTACGTCGGATCGAGGATGTCGAAGAGCGAGCTGATTGAGGAGGCGTAAACGCTCGCCCGTCTATCCCGCATTTGCGATATTCTGGAAGAGTTCCGGAGCGAATGCCATGAACTACAAAATCAACGTGAATGGGCGCACTACGTCCGTCGATGTGCCCGCCGATATGCCCCTGTTATGGGTGGTTCGGGATGTTCTGAATCTGCACGGCACCAAGTACGGATGCGGCATCGGGCAATGCGGCGCCTGCACCGTACATCTGAACGGCAAAGCGGTGCGCTCGTGCCTGACCCCCATTTCGGCGGTCGGCAACCAGCCCGTCACCACACTCGAAGGGCTCTCGGCCGACGGCACTCATCCCCTCCAGCTCGCATGGCAGGAAATCGATGTGCCCCAGTGCGGTTATTGTCAAGCCGGACAGATCATGTCCGCAGCCGCCCTGCTGACGAAGACGCCCAAGCCCACGGACAAAGATATCGACGCCGCGATGAACGGGAATCTGTGCCGCTGCGGCACTTATCTGCGCATCCGTGCGGCCATTCACAAAGCTGCGGAGATGGGATCGAGCGCCGCTGCCCACACCGTGCAAACGGCTCAGAAGGATTAGTAAGGAGCAGCCAAGATGAAGCGCATCCAGAAGCAACAATTAGATCGCCGATCCTTTCTGAAAGTGAGCGCCCTCGCCGGCGGCGTTGCCTTCGGTATGTATTTAGAGCCGCGGCTGCAGGCCCAGGAGTTTGGGCGCGGCGGCGGACGCGGACGTGGCGGCCCGCAGGTTCCCCCCAATCCCCATTTCTATATCCACGTCGCGGCGGACGGCACGGTGACCCTGACGGCCAAGAATCCCGAAGTCGGCCAGGGCATCAAAACTACGCTTCCCATGATGATTGCGGAAGAATTGGATGTCGACTGGAAGTCGGTGAAGATCGTGCAGGCCGACTACGACACCACGAAATACTCTTCGCAATCGGCCGGCGGCAGCACCGGAACCCCCACGGCCTGGACTCCCATGCGCCAGGCGGGCGCAGCCGGTCGAGCCATGTTCATTACGGCGGCCGCGCAGCAGTGGGGCGTGCCGGAGACCGAGTGCTCGACCGCCTCCGGACACGTCTTCCACAGGGCGTCGAACCGGTCAACGGGCTACGGCGAACTGGCCGACAAGGTGGCCATGATGACCCCGCCGCCCCTGAACACGCTCAAGCTGAAAGACCCTAAAGATTACAAGATCGTAGGCCACTCCCAGATGCAGCGGGAACTGCCGAACATCGTCACCGGCAAGCCCATCTTCGCTATTGACATCACTCTGCCGGGCATGCTCCACGCGGTCTACCACAAGTGCCCCGTGCTCGGCGGCAAGGTTGTGAGTTCCAATCTCGACGAGATCAAAAAGATGCCCGGCATCAAGCAGGCGTTTATTATCGAGCGTCCCGACATCACAGACACCGTGATCCCCGGCGAGCCCGGCCTGCTGGGCGGAATCGCCATTCTCGGCGAGACCTGGTGGCATGCTCAATCGGCGCGCAACAAGCTTCAGGTTAAGTGGGATGAAGGCCGCTGGGGGACTCCGCAACAGAGCAGCACCGTCTTCGCGCAGAAAGCCGTGGAACTCAGCAAGCAGACGCCGCAGCGAACCATTCGCAAGGATGGCGACGCGGAAGGCGCTCTCAAAAGCGCGGCGAAAGTGGTGGAGGCAGCCTATTCCTACCCATTCATCTCGCACGCGCCGCTCGAACCGCAGGGCGCGACCGCCCAGTTTCATCCGGATACCAACAAAGTCGAGATCTGGACCAATAGCCAGCAGCCGCCGAGAGGGCGTCCGTTGGTCGCGCAGACGCTGGGGATTCCCGAAGAGAACATCACGCTTCACATGGTGCGCGGAGGCGGTGGTTTCGGCCGGCGTCTCACCAACGACTACATGGTCGAAGCCGCGTGGATCGCCCGTCAGGCCGGCGTGCCCGTGAAACTCCTCTGGTCTCGCGAAGACGATATGACGCACGACTACTATCGTCCCGGC
Organism: Bryobacteraceae bacterium; assembly: GCA_050015835.1. Classification (GTDB taxonomy): domain Bacteria; phylum Acidobacteriota; class Terriglobia; order Bryobacterales; family Bryobacteraceae; genus BOG-234. Next base: position 24,618 of record JBEKAQ010000025.1, read on the forward strand.
GGCTTCCAGTTCCTTAAAGGCGGGGTCGATGCCTCGGGCAAGCTCGTCGGCTGGCGCAACCACTTCGTGAGCTACGGCGATGGCGAGCGCTTCGCCCAGGCTGCGGCCATGGGGCCGACCGAATTTCCCCAGGGCTTTATCCCCCACTACGCGCTCCACACTTCGGTGCAGCAATTGGGCATCAAGTGCGGCTCCTACCGAGCGCCGAGCAGCAATGCCATCGCCTTCGTGATCCAGTCGTTCATCGACGAGTTGGCGCACGCGGCGAGTAAGGATCCCGTCCAGTTCCGCCTCGATCTGCTCGATGCGGCGAATTCACCCGCCATGAACCCGGACCGCATGAAGGGCGTGACGAAGCTGGTGGCCGAGAAATCCGGCTGGGGCAAACGCACGCTGCCGAAGGGCACCGGGATGGGCGTGGCGTTTCATTTCAGCCATCGCGGCTATTTCGCCGAAGTGGCCGAAGTCTCGGTCGACTCCGCTAACAAGGTGAAGATCCACAAGATCTGGGTCGTCGGCGATGTGGGCCGCCAGATCGTCAATCCGAGCGCCGCCGATAACATGTGCCAGGGTGCGGTCATCGACGGCATCAGCGCCATGATGAGCCAGGAGATCACCGTCGATCGGGGCCGCGTCGTCGAGACCAATTACGACAAGCACGGCATGGTGCGGATGGCGCAGGCACCGCCCGAAATACAGATCGATTACCTGTTAACCGATTTCGATCCGACCGGCCTCGGCGAGCCTTCCATGCCGCCCATCCTGCCCGCCGTCGCCAATGCGATTTTCTCGGCCTCCGGCAAACGGGTACGCTCCCTGCCGCTCGTAAAGTCCGGCTTCGCCTGGGCATGATGTGGGATAGGCGCTTTCGCCTGTCCACGATACTGGTGGCTGGACTTCCAGCACTCCTGCTGGTCGCCCTGACCACCGCGAATGCCGCCAGTGACGCGCTCGACACGCGCACCGTGGTGTCCCCCAACGGCCAAATCGAATTCCGCCTCTTCGTAGCCGAGCCCGAACCAGGCGATCTCCCCCGCATCGGTTATCAGGTCTATAACCGCGGAAACCGAATCATGGATACCGCGTTCCTCGGCATCGATATCTTCGCCCAGGAGCCGCTGCTGGGAGAGAACGCCGGCCTGATCGCTTCATCCACCGGCGCCGGCGCCAATGGCCATTACAACTGGCTCGCCGCGAAGTACATGCAGAATGGCACCCTCGGCCGCCTCCTCAACATCGAGGTCCGCGCCTATGACGATGGCATCGCATTCCGTTACGTGATCCCGCCCTCCACCCCGCTGGACCCGATTGAAATCGCCGATGAAGCGACGGAATTTCAAAACACCGCGGGCGTCACGATTACCGAAGTGCGCCACGGCAGCTATCCGCCCATGCGCCTCATTCCTTTTAACGCAACCGAAGTAATTACCCACCTGACCCAAACGCCGTTTCGCGCCAACGCCCCGCTCGTCTGCCCCTGGCGAGTGATCGTAATCGGCAAGGAAGCGGGCATCATCGGCGATCTGAACGAGCGTTAGCCCGGTCGCGCCAGCGAATCAACCCATATAAAACCAGAAACAGCGCGACCGCGCCAGCCACGAAATCCCACGCATGCGAGGTCAGAAACTTCGTCGAATCGCGTCCCAGCCGCATGCCCAGCCACGCCTCGCTGAAATAACGCAGCACCCGCGCGAACAGCACCACCCCGACGAACTCGCCCAGCGAAGTCCCCGTCACACCGGCGCTGATCACGAACAATTTCAAAGGCATCGGAATCGGCACCAGCGCGGGAATCAACACTGTCACCATGCCGTAGCGCCGGAACCAGTGCCGGAATTTTGCGGCGCGTCCCTCGGGCGCAGCCTTGTTCATGAAACCCTGCCCGCCTTTGCGCGCCATCCAGAACAGAATCACGTTGCCCACCGTGGACCCCACCACCGCCAGCCCCGCGCAAAGCCAGGCAACCGAGGGTCGCTCCACCGCGATCAGAATCAGTAAGGCATCGAACACGCCGGCCACCGGAACGCCCGACGAATCGAGAATTGCGAGCAGCAGAATGCCGGCTGGGCCCCAGGCAACCAGGGCGTCGGTCAGGTGGTGGAGCAACCCTCAATCTTAACGTGCCGCGCTAATCTTTCAGCTCCGCAATCGTCGCCCCCGCGCCACCCTCATGCTGCGACGCCGGATAGAACTTCTCCACATGCGGATTCTTCTTCAGCAGCTCCTGCACCGCGCGCTTCAGAACGCCCATCCCGTGTCCGTGGACAATGCGCACCCGCGCCGCCGTCGCCATCACCGCTGCGTCCAGAAAACGCTCCACCCGTTCGATCGCCTCCTCCGCGCGCTCCCCGATCACGTTGATCTCCTGCACCGACGGATTCAGTTGGGGACCCGCCTGGAAGCGAACATTCTTAGGCAGCTTCGAAGGCGCCGGCCCGCTCGATTCCGCAAACACTTCTTCCACGTCCTCCGCCGAAATCTGCATTTTCATGAAACCGGCTTCCACTTCGAAACGCCCGTTCCCGAGCACTCGCCGCACCCGCGCCAGATCGCGAATCCCTTTCACGCGCACCCGTACGCCTTCTTCGATCTTCAGTTTGTGCGCGGATTCGGGCGCGGCGGTGGCCGGAATGATGCGCTCCCAATCCTCCCGCATCTCCCGCCGCAATTTCGACGTCTGCCGCTGCGCCTCGTCGACCGACTTGCGCCGCTCCGCCGTCTCTTCGATCTTCGCCACCGTGGCGTCCGCGCGTTCCTGCCAGCGCTTTTGCATCTCCTCGAAACGCGTCTCGAGATCGCGCATCTTCGCCGCCTCGCTGCGCGCCGCCTCGAGCGCCATCCGCCGCTCATGCGCAGCCACCTCCAGACGCTCCCGCTCGAGCGAAGCCCGCACCCGGTCCGTCTCCTCCAGCCGCTGATGCAGATCGGCGATCAACTGCGATAGCTCAATCTCCTGCGTGCTCAGCGTCGCCCGCGCGCGTTTCAGAATATCTTCCGGCATCCCCAGCCGCGCCGCGATATCGAGTCCCGCCGATTTGCCCGGCAGCCCGATCTGCAATTGATAAGTGGGCGCCAGCGTCTGCTCGTCGAACCCCATCGACGCATTCAGCACGGTCTTCGTATTGGCCCCGTAGATCTTCAGCGCCGTAAGGTGCGTCGATGCCACCGTGAACGCACCCGCCGCGCGGAAATGATCCACCAGCGCCACCCCCAGAGCCCCGCCTTCTTCCGGATCCGTCGCCGATCCGATCTCATCCAGCAGCACCAGCGAATCCGGCGTCACATCGAGCGCCATCTCGCGCAATCGCGACACATGCGCCGAAAACGTGCTGAGATTTTGTTCGATCGACTGGTTGTCGCCGATGTCCGCCAGCACCTGCTCGAACACCGGCAGCATGGCCGAAGAGCACGGCACCGGCAGCCCCGCCTGCGCCATCAGCGCGATCACTCCCACCGTCTTGAGCGTCACCGTTTTGCCGCCTGTATTCGGTCCGCTGATCAACAGCGTACGGCAGTCACGGTCCAGCGTAAGCGTAAACGGAACCACCTTGCCCCCGCTGCGCCGCAGTACATCGATCAACAGCGGATGCCGGGCATTCATAAGATGCAGCCGCCGGTCCGCCCCGCTGAACTGCGGAATCATGCAGTCGAAATCGATTCCAAAACGGGCCTTGGCAAACACCAGATCGAGCGCGGCCATAATCGCCGCCGCCTCGCGAATCGGATCGTGATACGCGCGCAGCCGGTCCGTCAGCTCGCGCAAAATGCGCATCACCTCGCGCGACTCTTCCTCCTGCAGCCGTACCAGTTCGTTATTGAGATCGATGGTTTCGAGCGGCTCGAGAAACAGCGTCTGCCCCGTAGAACTCGCCCCATGGATAACGCCCGGCAGCTTGCGGCGCTGGCCCGCAATCACCGGCACCACGTAGCGTTCGTTGCGAATCGTGACGTACTCTTCCTGCAGCACGCCGTCGTTGCGATTGGCGCGCAGAAAGCGTTCGAGCGAATCCTGAATCGCGTGTTTCTGTCTTTCGATCTCGCGCCGGATCCGATTCAGATGCGGGCTGGCGCTGTCGAGCACCGTTCCATCGGCCTGAATCTTGCCTTCGATCTCGCGCAGCAATTGCCGGAAATCGCCGATCCCCTCCGCGCGCGCCGCGAGCAAAGGGAAGCGCTCCACAGCCGCCGTCAGAAAAGATTTCGCATCCGCCGCGCGATCGAGAAACGCGATCAGATCGAAAATTTCCCTCGGCTCGAGCGCCGCCCCCTCGATGCGCACCTTCTGCACCGACACCGTTACATTCGGCAAACCATTCAGGTTGACGCGAATGGCTGCGCCTTTGCCCGCCGTCTGCGGCGCCGCGGTTGCGCGCAGATAAGCCATCGCTTCGCCCGCTTCGGCCAGGCTCTGCTCGATCCGGTCGCGCTCGGTGGAGGGCGCCACCTGCGCCAGCTCCGCATCGCCCGCCGCTGTCGCTATATAACGTTTGACGAGAGCGATGACGTGTGCCCACTCGAGGGCGTCTGAGCTGGTGAACATCAGTGGCCTCGCACCCAGGCGAAAGCTCTGGCGATAAACTCGGGGGTTCCTTCCGTGATCTTCAGGCCGGCGATTTCTTCCGGTGCGAACCAACGCACCGCACTGGCGTCATCCGCTGCGCAGAGTGTGCCGCCGCTGGGCCGGCAAATGTAATCCATCAGCACGAAGTGATATTCCGCGCGCCCGCCGGCGTCCTCCATAATGCGCTCGAAGACTTCGAGCAAATGCAGCACTTCCACTTCCAGCCCCGTCTCTTCCCGCACCTCGCGCCGCACCGCGTATTCGAGGCGTTCGCCGGTTTCCACCACGCCGCCCGGCAGGGACCAGTAATCTTTCAGGGGCTCGCGCCCGCGCTCCACTAGAAGAATGCGCCCACTATCGATGATCAGCGCGCCCACGCCGAGCACCGGCCGCTCCGGGTATCTCCTGCTGCCGCTAATATTGCAGCGCTCCCTTCACACCCAGCCGCGCTTTGTAAACCGCCTTCCGGCCCGACACGTAAAGCGTCTCGAAATCGCTGTCCCCGAACGCGCAATTGGTCACGATCTCTCCCGCCAGCAGCCGCCCCTCCAGCTTGCCCCCGGCCGAATAAATATCGAGCCCCTTCGCCGCGACATACAATCGGCCATCCACATCGGCGCGGATTCCCCCCGGGACGCCCTCGATATTCCGGATCACATCGCGCGCACTGCCGGCGCCGCCATGCCCCGCCACGTCGAAAGCCACCACCGCATGCCGGTCCGAATCGACCACAAACAACGTCTTGCCGTCGTTTGAAAGCGCAATCCCGTTGGGCCTCGTCTGCCACTTCGCGATCGCCTCCAGTTCGCCCTTGGGCGTCATGTGAAAGATGCCGTTGAAATCCAGTTCCCGCGCATCCACGGCGCTCCCGAACGCCGGATCCGTGAAATAGATCTGGCCGTCTCTGCGCACCACAATGTCGTTCGGGGAGTTGAGCTTCTTGCCCTCGAAGCGATCCACCAGCGTCTCCGTCTTGCCCCGGCGATCCACGCGAATCACGCGCCGGTTCAGCAACTCGCAGATGTAGAGACGCGCCTGGGAATCGTAGGTCAGGCCCTGTGCGCCGCCGTCGCTGGCCGGAGTCGGTTTCGGCGGGACGCCCGGGTCGACACGATATACCACGCGCCTCAGAACATCGGCAAACACCAGGAACCCTTCGCGCGCCCAGACAATGCCGTCCGCATACTCGAGGCCCGTCGCCACTCGCTCCGCCTGAATGTGCTCGAACTCCTGCGCGTGCAAACTGCATGCCAGGCAGGCGAACGCGCACCAGGCGCGCATCACGGCTTGTCGATCGTCAGATTATTGACGACGGTCTTCACGCCGTGTACTCTCTTCGCGAGGCTTTCGGCTTTCGATCTTTGCCGCGGTTCCTGCACTTTGCCGGTCAGCGTGACCACGCCGTCCTTAACGATTACCTCGATCGCGCCCCCTTTAACCACCTGATCGGCTGCCAGTTTCTGGCGCACGCTGTCGCTGATGTAATCGTCGTTTGCAGGCTTGTCGGCCGCGAAAGCAGGCGTCAGCAGGCTCACCGCAAGAACGAGGGAAAGGGCAATCCGCTTAAGTTTCATCTCTCCCGGCCATTGTACGCCAGTCGAGCGCATTAAGGAACGCCGGCTTCTCGCGCCATTGCGATTCCACCTTCACATGCAGATCCAGAAAGATGCGAATTCCGAACAACGCCTCCATCTCTTCCCGCGCCAGCGTGCCGATCTTCTTCAGCATCGCCCCCTTCGCGCCGATCACGATCGCCTTCTGCCCCTCACGCTCCACCAGGATCGTCGCGTAGATCCGCACGATCTGCGGCGTCTCTTCCCACTTGTCGATAACGACCGTGGTGGCGTGCGGCACCTCCTGCCGCGTGGCCAGCAAAATCTTTTCGCGAATCAACTCCGCCGCCAGAAAGCGCGCCGGCTGATCGGTAATGTGGTCCGGCGGAAAATACTCGGGCCCTTCCGGCAAACGGCCGATCACCTCTTTGCGAAGCTTTTCGATCCCATCTTCTTTCAGCGCCGAAATCGGCAGACACGCGGCAAATGCATAGTGCTTCCCATACTCTTCCATCAGCGGCAGCAGATCGTGCTTGGCGCGCACCGCGTCGATCTTGTTCAGGATCGCGATGACCGGCGGTCCCTTCTTGCGCAGCATGCTCAGCGCCCGATCGTCCTCCTCTGTGAAAGGCTCCGTCGCGTCCACCACGAACAGCAGCAGATCGCGCTCTTCCAGACTCGCCCGCACCGCCGCCATCATCCGTTTGTTGATCGCCGAATCGGATTTGTGTATGCCCGGTGTGTCGACGAAAATCACCTGCGCTTCGGGCGTCGTCATCACCCCCTGAATCGCCGTCCGCGTGGTCTGCGGCTTATCCGCCACGATCGAAACTTTCTGTCCCACCAGAGCATTCAGCAGCGTCGATTTACCAGCATTCGGCCGGCCCAGTATCGATACGAAGCCCGAACGGTGCTCCGTCATGCTTCCTGCTCGGCGGAGATTGCCTGACCCAGTTTAGCCTGCTCTTCTTTCGGAGAAGCCTTGCTCAATCGCACCTGTTCCACCCGCATTTCGTCGCTCGCCAGTACCTCGATGCGAATCCCATCGCGGTCGATGGCTTCACCCACGTGGGGCACGCGCCCCATCCATTCCATCACCAGTCCCCCGACGGTGGTCGATTCCACCTCTTCGTCCGGACGAAATTCCAGCATGTCGCTGACCCGCGCCAGATCGAAACTGCCCGAGACGATATAGCCGCCCTGCCCGTCTTCGGTCACGTCCGATCCCGGTTCGTGCTCGTCGCGAATCTCGCCCAGAATTACTTCCACCAGATCTTCCATGGAAGCCAGCCCCGCCGTGTTTCCGTACTCGTCGATAACAATCACCAGGTGCGCGCCCTCCTGCTGCATTTCGCGCATCAGGTCGTTCACCGGCTTCGTCTCCGGCACGAACCGGATCGGCCGCATCAATTCGCGCACCGTCCGCGTCGTGCGGCTGTTCTCCGCCACTTCGAACATGTCCCGCACATGCACGAAGCCGATAATGTCGTCGATCGTGGTCTGGTAAACCGGGATGCGCGAATACTGCTCGCTGAGCACCAGCTGATGCAATGCCTCGAGTGTCTCATCGGCCTGGATGGTCACCATATTCGGGCGCGGCGTCATGATCTCCCGGACCACCTTGTCCCCGAACTCCACCACCGACTGGATCAGCTTGCGGTCGTCTTCTTCGATCAGGCCTTCTTCCGTCCCGGCCGTAATCAGAGCTTCGATATTCTCGGCGGACGTGGCCGGCTCGTTGCTGTCCGGTTCCTGCTTCACGATGTCGAGCAGCGAATGCAGAAAGCTCAGCGCCATCACCAGCGGCCCCACAATCAGAGCACTTGCCCTGAAGAATGGCTGCAGCGCGCCCAGCCAGCGCCCCGATGTCCGGCGGTACAGCAACTGCGGAATCAGATACGCGCAGACGATCATCTGCAGCCAACCTATGATGAGAGCTTCCGCCAGCACCGCGGCCTTCATCGGCCCGCCGTCGATCGCCTGCGCCAGCACCAGAACCCCGAACGCCACCAGACAGGTGTGCTTCCACAATGAAAACGCCAGTACTCCTTCTTCCGGGCGCAGTTTCAGACGCGGCTCCAGTTCGGACTTGAAATACTGCAGCGACGGCATCTCCCGCGTGCGCAGCCGCATGCCTTCGAGATACATCGTCTGAATACTGGTGAACAGCGTCATCAGCGCCAACAGAATAATCAGAAACGCGACGATCATTCGGCCACTCGTTCGATCAGCCCCGCCGGCAAGCCGAGTTTCCTCCGCCAGCGTAGTTCCGTCCGGGCCATCGCCCCGGAGTCTCCCTCGTGATCCATGCCCCGCAGATGGAGCACGCCATGCAGCATCAGGATGCGGATTTCATCCTCGATCGGGTGGCCCCACTCCAGAGCCTGAGCCCGCGCCCGCTGCAAAGAAATCGCAATATCCCCCAGATACCCCGACGCGTCTTCGTTCGGAAACGAAAGAACATCCGTGGCATAATCCTTCTTCCGAAATTCCAGATTCAGCGTGTGCAGCTCTTTGTCATTCGTAATCCGGCAATGAAACAACTGTCCACGCGCTACCCTGGCGCGCAGCGTATCGGCGAACGATTCAAGTAAGGAACGGTCGAGAGTGGCCGGCATTCGCCGGTAAGTTATAAGTGGGTCGGATTTCATTTTGTACCGCTCAGGCCTGCGCCAGCGCGGGTTCGTCGACAAGGGCCGGCTCGGCCAGTTTCAGCGTAAGCTGGTGTCCCGCCACGCCCTCATTGTATTTTTCGTAAGCCCGCACAATGCGCTGCACCAGGCTGTGCCGCACTACGTCCCGCTCGTCGAACCACACGAATGAAATACCCTCCACGCCCTTCAGAATCTCCGCCGCATCCAGCAGCCCGCTGCGTCGGCCGTTGGGAAGGTCCATCTGCGTCAGATCGCCCGTCACCACCATCTTCGAATTGAAGCCCTGGCGCGTCAGCACCATCTTCATCTGCTCCGTGGTCGTATTCTGCGCTTCGTCTAAAATGATGAAGCTGTCGTTCAGCGTGCGTCCGCGCATAAACGCCAGCGGCGCGACTTCAATCGACAGGCGCTCCAGCAGCTTCTCCACTTTTTCCGCGTCCAGCATGTCGTAGAGCGCGTCGTAAAGCGGCCGCAGATACGGATCCACCTTTTCCTGCAGCGTGCCCGGCAGGAAGCCCAGCCGCTCGCCCGCTTCCACCGCCGGACGCGTCAGGATAATGCGCGTCACCCGCTTGCTGATCAGCGCCTGAATCGCCATCGCCACCGCCAGGTACGTCTTGCCCGTGCCCGCCGGCCCGATCCCGAACACCAGATCGTTGCGCTCGATGGCCTCGAGATAGCGCCGCTGCGTCACCGTCTTCGGCGCCAGAACTTTCTTGCCGAAACTGCGCTGCTTCCCGCTGTTCACCAGCGCCCGCAGCGTCACTTCCGGGTCCGCCGTCACCACCCGCAGCAGGCTGTTCAGATCGCCGTTACGGAAAACCGAGCCCTCGCGGATCAGTGCAAAATAGTCTTCGAAAATTCGTTCCGCGCGCGCCACCGAGTCTGGCTCGCCCTCGATCTCGATCGTGTCGTCGCCCAGCTTCGTGCTGATATTCAGACCTGCTTCGATCAACCGGATGTTTTCGTCGCGCGTGCCGAAGAGGCTCTCGATGCCCCGGCTAACCTGCACACTGGATTTCATGTAGTTGGACGAGTCCTCCTTTTGGATAGAACACTGTACATTCAGGCTTGTTGAAAAAGCACAGGGGATTGGTATTGAAGTGGGTTATTACGGAAATGCCGCGTAAGCGCGGGGAAGGATACTACCATCCTTTCCGATTGTACCAGAGCAAATGGTATCGTCCAGCTATGGCAAAAGAAAAGAAAGTTCAGGACAGCGCACCGGTCGAAGCGGCCAAACCAGCCCCCAAAGTCTCCACCAAACCGCCAAAGATTCCCAAGCTGCTGAAGAAAAACAAAACACGCCTCCCGCGCAAACAGAAGAAGGCCGCCCAAAAAGCCGCCCGGCAAACGAAGGTTATGTAGAATAGGCGTTTTCGCCTGTTCCTCGGGACCGAAGGCGGCAGCGTGTTGTACGGGCTACACCTGCGCTCCTCCCGGCCTCGGTCCCGCAGCCGCGTTTTTCAACGGTGTCCGTCACTCGCTCTCCGTCTGCCGCTTCCCCCGGAACACAATCACGTGGCCCGACGGATCCGCCACCGCCCGCGCAATCCAGTTCCGCACTTCTCGCAGCGGATTCGGCGTGGCCTCATACAGCCGCTGCCGCCCCCGCGTCTCCGCGCGCACCAGACTGGCCTTCGACAGAATTGCCAGCTGCTGCGAAATCGCCGGCTGCGAAACCGTGAACCGGTTGGCGATCTCCGAAACCGGCTTCGGTCCGTCCCTCAGGTAATTCAATATCTCGCGGCGCGTTGTATTCGCGATGGCCTGGTAAATCAAGTCGACGTCGGGTTTACGGATCAACGTTGATTATATAACTCATCACTTATGGATTCGCCGTTTATCGGCGTCATTGAAAAAATACGCGGTACAGCGTCGCGCCCAGCGCATGCGTCACCATACTCGCCTGAATGCTGCGCGATTCCCGCCACGCCAGTCCGCAGCAAAGCCCGAAAAGCGCCGCCACCACGGCGAAGCGCCAGTTCGGGAACGACCCATGAAATCCCAGATGCGCGCTGCCGAAAAGAATCGACGCCAGAATCAGCGCCGCCCTCGAACTCCCCGTCCACTGCTCCATCCATTGCTGCACCAGTCCCCGAAAAAACAATTCTTCGGATAACGCCACCACCCACAGAATCCCGGCGAACTCCGCGAGTACGATCCCTGCTGCCTCCACGCCGTGGTGGGTCTGCGCCCGCCACCGCGCCATTCCCAGCCCCCACAGCGCCGCGCCGCAAAGCGGAACCAGCAGCGCAAACCAGCGCAATCCAATCAGCCACTCCCGCGCTGTGGGAATAAACCGCCATTCCACCTTCACCCCGCAGCGCATCGCAAGGATCGCCGTCACCGCCGTCCGGATCAGCATCAGATGCCCCAATATCCCCAGATCCTTCGTCACCGCCGGAATGGGTGAAAGATAAATGGAAGCGAATAGCTTCGAAACATAAATCGCCGCCAGCAGCGCCACGAAAAGCACGTCGCTCACCGGATTCTTCGGCAGCATGCGATACCAACACGCCACCGCCAGTACGATCGCCGCCAACACCAGCAGCCCGTGCGCACGAAACTCGCGGGTCGGCACGCTGTAGATCAGGTACGGCGCCACGCACGTAATCGTCAGCACCCAGGGACGGCGTAATCGCCCCGCATCGAACGCCGGCAAAAGATAAAATAGATATTCGACCAGGAAAGCGGCGGCGATCGGAAGGGCCGCCCATGCCGGTATGCCTTTCATGCGGGCGTATACCAACGCCGCCAATCCCAGCACCACCCACCCCACGCTCACAGCCGCCCGGAAGCGGCCAGGCGAGTTTGGCATCGCCGTAATCATAGCACTCGGCGCCCTTGTGCCCCTCCACGCCGCCGACCCTCCGCCCAATCTCTTCAAGCGCGTCGCGCAGCGCGAAACCGAAACCGCAGCCGAGCGCAGCCACTACGTCTACACCCAGTCCGTGCGCCTGCAGGAGCTCGACGCCCGCGGCGGCCAGACCGGCGAGTATCGCGAAACCCGTGAAGTCATCTTCTCCCCCACCGGCGAGCGCTCCGAGCGCTTCGTCGAACCACCCGTTTCCACCCTGAAGAATCTCCTCATGACCGCTGAGGATTTCGCCGACATCCGCAACATCCAGCCCTTCGTCATGACCACCGACCAGCTCTGGAATTACGATGCCGATTTCAAGGGCGAAGAACTTGTCGATATTGGCACGAGCGCCGGACTCAACTGCTGGGTGCTCCGCATCCGCCCCAAACATATCCTCTCCGGCCAGCGCCTCTTCGACGGCATGCTCTGGGTCAGGCAGGACGATTTCTCCGTCGTCCGCAGCGAAGGCCAGGCCGTTCCGCAAATCGTCGCCACCAAAAAGGAGAACCTCTTTCCCCGTTTCGCCACCGTCCGCAAACCGGTGAAGGGTTTCTGGTTTCCCTCCATCACCTCGGCCGACGACACGCTGTATTTCCGCAGCGGCCCGATTCGCGAGAAACTGATGATCCGCTATAATGGTTACCGGAAATTCGGCTCCGACACCACCATCACCTTCGACAAACCGTAGCGATCCCGCCCATCGTGTATTCTAAGGAAACCATGAAAATCAAACACATGCTCATCGTTCCCCTTGCCGCTCTGCTCATCGTCGCCGGAGCCTCGAGCCAGGATAAAAAGCCCAGCCCAAAAAGCGTGGCGGAGGGCGAAGTCGAGGCCAAACGCCTGCTTCTCCTGATGGACCGCGACCAGAGCGGCAAGGTCTCGAAGCAGGAGTTCATGGCCTTCATGGAAGCCGAATTCGAACGGCTGGACGTCAACAAAGACGGCGAACTGGACGTCAAGGAGCTAACCCAGGCCCGCTTCACCCCCCACGTCGGAACCCATAGGTAAAGTGGGACAGGCGCTTCCGCCTATCCATCACACGGCAATGCGCGCGCAAAACCGGATCGTAGTCTTCCTTGCTCGCATATGTCTCTCCGCGCTCCGCCCGTTTTCTCTCTTTTTTCTAACCCGGCCGGTACCGCCGGCTCGATCCCCCTATCGCGGCAGCTCTTTACCGGCCCGCCAGCACCCCAGCGCCGGCGCGATCGCCAGATCGTCATGCTTCCCATACCCATCCGCCCCCAGCCGCTCGCGCCCATTCTCTTTCCGCTTCGTCCGCACATTCATCAGCTCCCGCATCAGAGGACCCGCATCCCGCAGCTTCTCCGCAATCCTTAATTGATCCCGCTCCGGCAACACCTGCGACCCCGCCATCAAATCCCGCTTCGGAACATTCCACGTCTGCCGCTACCGGCTCTCCGCGACGGGGGAACGCCTCAGGGAGGACCACTCTCCCCTTTGTTGGCCAATCTGTTACTGGACGACCTCGACCAGTTGCTGGACAGTCGGGGCCATCGCTTCTGCCGCTATGCCGACGATTTGCGGCAAGTCCGTTTCCGCTTTCCTTCGGAAGCTGGGCGTGTCCGCGTAGTCGGCGAGTCGAGTGGGCAGTTCCGGCAAAGAGCCGTGGCGTCTCGCCGATTGCCCTCCGGTCCGCGTACGGTGGTGTGGGAGGACGGTGCCGTGAGGCCCCTCCTACCCGATTCTATGCAATGCGTCCCCGATCCCCGCCGAATTCCCCAGTCCGCTACAATGACAAATTACGATAGCGGCTGCGACCTCCGTAGCTCAATACGCCGGCTTTCGCTAAGATCGCCATGTCTACGGCCCCTATCCTCCACCCCGGCAGTCAGCTTCTCTTCGACGGTTACGACCCCGGTTCGTTCTACGACGAAATGGTCGCGCCCAGCGGCCTGCCTCGCCCCTGCGCCGCGCCCATGTATGAGAAGCTCGCGAGCATGCCCCTCGAGATCTTCGAGGAGCGCCGCAAACTGGCCGATCTCTCCTACCTCGTTCAGGGCATCACCTTCACCGTCTACAGCGACGGCCGCGGCACGGAGCGCCTCTTCCCCTTCGACCTGGTTCCCCGCATCATCCCCCGCTCGGAATGGGACCTCATCGAGCGCGGCCTCGCCCAGCGCGTCACGGCCCTCAATCTCTATCTGCAGGACATCTACGGCCAGCAGCGCATCCTCAAGGACCGCATCATTCCCCGCAACCTCGTCTATTCCTGCAAGCATTTCCGCCGCGAAATGGTCGGCCTCGCCGTCCCCCGCGACATCTATATCCACATCTGCGGCACCGATCTTGTGCGCGATTCCCGCACTGGCGAATACCTCGTCCTCGAGGACAACGCGCGCTCTCCCTCCGGCATCTCTTATGTGCTTGAGAACCGCCTCGTCATGCGCCGGACATTCCCCCGCGCTTTCGAGCTTCTCGAAGTGCTCCCCGTCGATCACTACCCCGCCGAGCTGGTCCAGATCCTGCGCAGCATTTCTCCGCGCACCGCCGACCGCCCCGTCATCGTGCTGCTCACGCCCGGCCTCTATAACAGCGCTTATTTCGAACACTGCTTCCTCGCCCAGGAAATGGGCATCGAACTTGTGGAAGGCCGCGACCTCGTGGTGGCCGACGACGTCGTTTACATGAAGACCATCCACGGCCTCACCCGCGTCGATGTCATCTATCGCCGCGTCGACGACGATTTTCTCGACCCCCTCGCCTTCCGCGCCGACTCCCTGGTCGGCGTGCCGGGCCTTATGAACGCCTATCGCGCCGGGAATATCGCCCTCGCCAACGCCGTCGGCACCGGCGTATCCGACGACAAGGCCATCTACGCCTACGTGCCCCAGTTCATCCGCTACTATCTCGGCGAAGATCCCATCCTCCACAACGTGGAAACGTATCTTTGCTCCAATCCTACCCAGCTTTCTTATGTGCTCGACCACTTGCCCGAACTGGTCGTCAAAGCCGTCGGCGAATCCGGCGGCTACGGCATGCTGATGGGCCCGTCGGCCGACAAGAAAACCATTGACGACTTCCGCCAACGCCTCGTCGCCGATCCCCGTAACTACATCGCGCAACCCGTCATTCCGCTCTCCCGCTGCCCCGCTTTCGACCCGGTCACCGGCTCTATGAGTCCGCGCCACGTGGACCTCCGGCCCTACTGCCTTTACGACGGAGAAAAGGTTACAATCGTCCCCGGCGGCCTCACGCGCGTCGCCCTCCAGCGCGGTTCCCTCGTCGTCAATTCGTCGCAGGGCGGAGGCAGTAAGGATACCTGGGTTCTCCGAGGTGACGAATAATGATGCTCTCCCGTATTGCCGATTCGCTCTTCTGGATCGGCCGTTACATGGAGCGCGCCGACAACACCGCGCGCATTCTGGACGTCAATTACCACATGCTGCTCGAGCAGCCGCCCGATACCTACAAGCTGCGCTGGGACCCGCTCATCACCATCACCGGCGAGCGCACCCGCTTCTACAAGCGGTACGAAGAAGCCAACGCCCAGGCCGCTTTCGATTTTCTCGGCTATTCGGAAGACAACCCGAACTCAATCGGCCAGTGCATTATCTGCGCGCGCGAAAACGCCCGCACCATCCGCGACCGCATCTCCCGCGAACTGTGGGAAGATATCAACGCCCTCTATCACAAGATCAATAAGCTGCGCGAAAACGGCGAAGACCTCTCGCGCTTCTGCGATGCCGTCAAACGCGGCGGGCACCGTTTTCACGGCGTCTGCAATGCCACTCTGTCCCGCGACGAAGGCTGGCATTTCCTCCAGGCCGGCTGCGCCATCGAACGCGCCGAGATGACCGCCCGCATCCTCGACGTCCATTACCACCAACTGCTCGAAGGCCCGCAGATTCTGAATGAAGCTCGCAGCCACGCCTGGATGGCCGTGCTCAAATCCGTCGCCGCCTACGAATTTTACAAGCGCCAGTACACTCTCATCGAGCCTCACAAGGTGGCCGAATTGCTCCTGCTCGACGCCCGCCATCCCCGGTCCGTGCGCTTCAATCTGGGCATCCTGCAGAACTCGCTGTACTCCATCAGCGGCTCCGTGCCCGGCACCTACGCCAATGAAGCGGAACGGCTCACCAGCCGCATCCATGAACGCCTCACCTACGACAGCATCGATGAGATCTTCTCGAGCGGCCTGCATAACTTCCTCGAGGATCTTCTCGATACCTGCCGCACCATCGGCGCCGAAATTACCCAGACCTATCTGTATTACGCGGTGGTTGCGTGAACCGCTATAAATTCGTCCACGTCACTCAGTTCTCTTACGACGGCCCGGTCTCGGAGAGCTACAACGAGCTCCGTCTGCGCCCGCGCCACGATGAAAACCAGAGCTGCCTCTCCTTCCGCGTCTCCACCAGTCCGCAGGCCAAGGCCATCGGGCATCAGGATTTCTACGGCAACTGGGTGCACCTCTTTCACATCCTGCCCGAGCATCGCGCGCTTCGCGTCGAGACCGAAGCCGTGGTGCTGGTCCATCCCCAGGACTTGCCGACGCCTTCCATCCTCCGGCTCCCCGACTTCGATCGCCTGCGCGACTCCCTCGTCGACGATTACTACGATTGGATTTCGCCTTCCCAATACTGTCCCTTCCTGCCCGCCATCGGCGAACTGGTCTGCCAGGCGGAACGGGATTCCGACGGCACCGTCCACGGCTTCGCCCAGGCCGCATCGAGCTTGATCCACAAGCGCTTCCGCTATCAGCCGGGAGCCACCCATGTCCACTCCTCGGTGGCCGACAGCCTCGAAACCCAGGCTGGCGTCTGCCAGGACTTTTCGCACCTGCTCATCTCCATGCTGCGCACCCGCGGCGTTCCCGCGCGCTACGTCTCGGGCTACCTCGTCCCCCGCCAGACTGCCGACGAACAAGGCGCCATGGAGCGCGTGATCGGCGGCCTCGCTTCGCATGCCTGGGTGCAGTCCTTCGTGCCCGATATCGGCTGGTTCGGTCTCGATCCGACGGTAGGATCGTTCGTCGAAACCCAGCACATCCGCATCGCCTACGGCCGAGACTACGGCGATGTCCCGCCCGTCCGCGGAGTCTATAAAGGCCACGCCGGCCAAAGCTTATCGGTCGATGTCCTCGTCCGCCCCGCCGTCGACGAAGAAGGTCAGGAAATATTGCAGGAAACCGCCGCCGCACCGCCGCCGCACCCGGACGGCGAGCCTAAGCAACAACAGCAACAACAGCAGCAGTAGCCGCTTAGTGTGCCACAGCCTTCTTCTTGGCTGGAGCCGCCGCCGAAGCGTGCAGCGCGAGCAACTGATCTTTGGCCTCGTCCGCCTTATCGGAATGCGGATACTTGGCGATCAGCGCCCGGAACGTAGTAACCGCCTGCGCCGAATGGGCGCTCTGCTTCAGCGCCATGCCTTTCATAAAGTAGGCGTCGGGGACGATCTTGGTGTTGTCGGAATAGCGCTCGATCACGGCGTCGAAGTCCTGCACCGCCAGATCCAGCTTCCCCTGCGAGTAGTGGATTTCGCCGATGTTGAACTGCACCGAAGCGCAGTTGGGATCGTCCGGATGGTACTTCAGAAAGTCGGTGTACTCGGCCAGCGCAAGGTCGAGCTTGCCCCCATTCTGATCGCGAAATGCGTTGTCGAACATCACCTGGGCCGGCGGGACGGCGTTCGAAAGACCTCCGCCCGTCGGCGCCGTAGCCGATCCCGGCGGCGGAGCCGGAGGCGCCTGCAGCACCTTCAGCGTATTGTTCATATCGGTCAGGATCTGCAGGATCTTATTGATCGACACGGTCAGGTCGGCGACCGAATTCCGTACCTCCGCCACATCGTTATTGGTGTTGTCGACCTTCGCCGCCAGACCCGCCACCGGCGTCAGGCTCTCGCGGAGCTGGCGTTCCAGCGTCTGCGTCACGTTGCTGTTGAGCACGCTGACGCTCGTGTTGGACCGGTTGGCCACGTCGAGCGCCTGCTGCACCAGGGTCTGCAGCGTCGCCATGTTCTTATCGACGGAACTTTGCAGCGTGCGAACCTGATCCTGCAGTTGGGCGATGTCGCGTTGCATTTCCTGCTGCTCCTTGCTGGCCGCGAACAGCGCGCTGCCGGGAAGGAGAAGCGTTGCGATGGCGAGGGTACGAAAGGTACGCATGTCTACCTTATTGTGGCGCTTTACTGGCCGGAAGAAAAGTGCGCGCGGCGGTTCTTCTGCCAGCAGGACTCGTTCGACTCCGTACAAGTGGGCCGTTCCTTGCCGTAGCTGATCGTCTTCAGCCGGTCGGCCGGAACCCCCAGCTGCACCAGGAACTCCATGGCGGCCGAAGCGCGTCGGTCGCCCAGACCCAGGTTGTACTCGGCCGATCCGCGCTCGTCGCAGTGGCCTTCCACGTTGATCGTCGAGCCGGGGAAATCGGCGAAAATCCGCTTCAGAGCGGCCGCGTTGGCCGTCAGAGCCGCGCGTGCGTCGTCGCGGATATTGTTCGAATCGTAATCGAAAAGCGCGTCCTGCAGATCCGATTGGACCCGCGAGTCGAGCGTTCCCCGCGCGCCGCCGGAATTGTTGCTCACCGGCGCGGGCGGCGGAGCCGGGGCCGTCACCGTAACTGTAGCCGTCCTTGTCGTGTTACCGGCCGTGCCGGTGGCAGTCAGCGTGTAAGTGGTCGTATCGGTGGGGGTCACTCGGCGGCTGCCGCTTGCCTCCACGGTGCCGAATCCACGATCGATCGAGACCGACGTGGCGTCGCTCACCGACCAGCGCACCACGGCCGATTGTCCTCGTTCAACCGACGAAGGCTCGACTGTGAAATTGGCCACCGTGGGAGTTCCCGGCGCCGCCGGAGCGGCAGTGGTTCCGCCCGACGGAGGGGGCGGCGGCGGCGGAATCGGTGCCTTCTTACTGCACCCGGCGATGAATACCGCCGACAGCAGCAGCAGAGACAAGTAGAATCGGAACGGCGCGTAGGTTTTCATAATGGCTTTACTTAACTCCCCATACGGGATATCGGTTGGTGCCTTGCTGGGTCAGGAGTTTCACTTGCGATCCATCTGCCAGCATTGTATAAATCTGCGAACGCCCGCTGCGCGTGGAGGCGAAAACGAGGTGCCTGCCATCGGGAGCCCAGTTCGGGTTTTCGTTGCGGCCTTCGCTGTGCGTCAATTGTACGTATTGTCTGGACCCTACGTCCATCACAAAAACGTTCCAGTCGCCCGCCGCGTAGCCGCGCGTCCAGGAGAACGCGATGTGCTGCCCATCCGGGTTCCATGAGGGGTTCGAAGCCTCGCCCTCGCCGTTGGTGACCCGCTGCACATTGGCGCCTTCGGCGGTCATGCTGTAGATCTGCTGTGGACCGGGCCCGCTCACGAAGTAGATGATATCCGGGTTCTTCGGATTGACCTTCGGCTCTACCTCGATCGCTTCCCGGTGCGACACGCGCCGGAAGCCCTGCCCATCGAGCGCTGCCGCAAAAATCTGCGGCAGCCCCGCCGCCGAAGACGCATAGTAGATCTGCTTGCCGTCCGGAGTGAAATTCGGCGTCGTATTCAGCGACGCTTCCTGGTTGTAGAACGGCAGCAGGCGTCCGTTTTCCGTGTTGGCGATCATGATGCGCGGCGTGCCTTTGGCATAAGTGGTGAACGCCACGCGCGAGCCGTCGGGCGAGACGCCGGGCATGATGGAAGTCGACTTGAGATTGGTGAGCTGCTTTTGATTGCTCCCATCCCAATCCATGGCCCAGATTTCATCCACGTTCTGCGCGGTTTTTCTGACGAAGTAGATGCGGCTGCCCAGCAGCGATCCGCTGCCTCCGAACTTCTGAATAATGTCATTGGCGAATTCGTGGGCCACTTTGGTCGCGCCCGCTTCATCCAGCGTTCCCACGTAGCGCTGGCCCAGCAACTGGGCGGCCTGGATATTATCCTGGTGCGTGTCGTAAACGTAGCCGTTCAGCACCAACAGGCCGTTCTGCGCCGCGGTGTATCCGAACACCAGATGCGACGCGCCGGTGGGTGCGCCGGCCCAGTCGCCAAGCGCGTAGCCCTGCTTATTGTCGTCGGGCCTGAGGTCGGTGGGTACTTGAGGATTATTGAGCGGGAAGAGGCTCTTCGCGACCATGTTGAAGAGCCCCGAGCTCTGGAGGTCGCTGAACAGCGTTCCGTTGAAGGTGGACATCAGCGGCTGGGCCGCGCCCGTGCCGCGAAAATCGCTTACCGCCAGCGCCGGTTTGCCGCCCACGCCATTGATCCACGCGGTGATGTCCTGTGCCAGAAGAACGCCCGCGACCGTCGCGATCGACGCCGATAGAATGAGCAGCCGGTAAGTCTTCGTCATCACTTCACTCCCCACACCGGGTACCGATTCGTTCCCTGCATAGTCAATAGTTTCACCTGCGATCCGTCCGCCAACATGGTGTAGATTTGCTCGCGTCCGCCACGGTTCGACATGAAAACAAGGCGCCTTCCATCGGGTGCCCAGACGGGATTCTCATTCTTGCCTTCGTTATGCGTCAGCTGCACGTAACTGCGCGTCCCCACGTCCATCACAAAGATGTTGAAGGCGCCTTTGGCGTAGCCCTGGGTCCACGCAAACGCCATGTGCTCGCCATCGGGACTCCACGAAGGGTTGGATGCTTCGCCTTGGCCATTGGTGACGCGGTCGATCCCCGCGCCATCCGACGACATACGGTAAATCTGCTGCGGGCCGGGCCCCGAAACGAAGAGCATCAGCGACGGATTCTTCGGGTTCACCTTGGGCTCTGCCACCACCGCCTTGCGATAGAGAATGCGGCGCAAGCCCTGCCCACCGGCCGCCGACGCCGAGAAAATCTGTTCCGCGCTGCCACCCGCAGTGGAGGCGAAGTACACGGTCTTACCGTCCGGAGTAAAACTGGCGTTGGCGTTCACGGAAGCGCGCGGGCTGGCAAACGGGATCGCGCGTCCCGTCGACGTATCGGCCATCACCAGACGCGCCCCGGCGCTCGATAAGGTCGTGAAAGCGACGCGCGATCCATCGGGTGAAACCGCCGGATAGAGCGACATTCCACCCAGATGAGTCAGTTGCTTCTGGTTCGCGCCGTCCCAATCCATGGCCCAGATCTCGTCGTGTCCGGAGCGATTGGAAGAATAGTAGATACGGCTTCCGAGCAGCGATCCGGTGCCGCCGAATCGCTCGATAATGTCATTGGCAAATTCATGGGCCACCTTCAGCGCGCCGGCTTCGTCGAGCGACCCGACGTAGCGCTGCGCCAGCACCTGCGCCGCTTGTGGATTCTGCTGGCGCGCGTCGTAAACGTAGCCGTAGAGCACGAGCACGCCGTTCTGCGCGGCCGTGTATCCGAAAACCAGATGCGATGCCCCGACGGGCGAGCCGGACCAATCGTAAAGTGCGAAGCCCTGCCGATTGTCCTCGACGCGCAGATCGGCCGGCTGCTGGGGATTGGCCGCCGGATACAGGCTGCGCGCCCTCATGTCGAAAAGGCCCGAGCTTTCGAGGTCGGCGAACAAAGTGGTATTGAACGGCCCCATGAACTGTTGGGAACCCGCGCCCTTGAACTGCGGCACAGCCAGCGCCGGTTTACCTTGCGTGCCGGTAATGGTGGTGGTGATCTGCTGGCCGTAAGCCATGATGGTAACCAACAATGGACATGCGGCTATCAGCCGCGTTGGGCGTTTCATCATTGCCTCAACTGAAACCAAACCTCGACCGACACCTTGTTCTTGTCGAACTCGCGCGGCAGCGCCGGCAGCGGATTGGAATCGAGGATGGCGCGCTTGGCCGAAGTATCCAGCAGGTAGCTTCCGCTGGGCTGCGTGATCTGCACGTTACTCACCGTGCCGTCGCGAGAGATGGTAAACGAGATGACGCAGCGCTGCGACGGGCTGGCCCGCACGTCCGCCCGATCCCAATGCTGTGAAATCCGGTCGCTCATCAGAGTCTGGTACCACCCGAAGCGATCGCCCAGCTCCGTCGCCGGTCCAATGTCGACGCCGCCCGCGCCCTTCATTCCGTACATGGGCGAATTAGCCGCCTGCGGAACCTGCGAGTAAACCTGGTTGGCCTGATACTGCTGGGGCCGGAACAGAGTGGTGGATGGCGGCTTCGGAGATACCTTCTTGGGCTTCTCGAACTTGTTGGGAATCGGAATGGCGTTCGGCTCCGGCAGCTTAACCTGCGGCTTCGGTTTCGCGGGCGCGGGTTCCTGGGGCGCGATGGATTTGGTATCGTTCGCCAGAGGATTGGTGGGTCCTTCATGCCTGGGAATGGGAATCGTCTTCACCAGATTGACGCCCACCGATCCGCTGCTGGCGTGGGGCGAGCCCCAGTTGTCTTTCAGATTGAAGAGCCCGGAAGCCAGCACGATGCCGAAGAATAACCCGTGCGTCAGCAACGATCCGGTGAAGGCCTTACCGAGAGGTTCATGATCGCTGTACATATCGGGTTGCATATCTTCAGCGTCTTTTCTCGTCGAGCTGTGAAACCACGTTCACGCCGAACTTCGCGGTGCCGAGCACGTTCATCACCTGCACGCCGACATCCCAACTGGTCTCGCGATCCGCCTTAATATAGACCGCCGTCTGACCGGGATAGCGGCTGTGGATCTGTGCGGGCAGATCGTCCAGCCGGACGGGATACTTGCCCAGATAAATCTCGCTGGCCTTGGAGATGGTAACGACGGGCAACTCCTTCGTCGTGGTGGCGACGGTCCTCGTCTTCGGAACTTCCACTTCAATACCGGACTCCATGGCGTGGGCCGTGATCATGAAAATGATCAACAACACCAGCACCACGTCGACAAAGGGAGTAACGTTGATATCGGCCAGCGGCGGAGCGCCGCGGGATCTTCGGCCGGTATTTCCTCCCATCGTGATCGCCATGCGCGCTTAGTCTCCGAAGCTGCGCTCGATCAGGTTGAGGAACTCGAGCGAAAAATCGTCCATCTCCGAACCGATCTCCTTGAGCATGTGTCCGAAATGGTTGTAGAACATGGCCGCCGGAATGGCCGCGAAGAGACCGGCCGCCGTTGCCGTAAGGGCCTCGGCAATGCCAGGCCCGACGGAACTGAGGCTGGCGCCACCCGATCCCGCCCCCTGCAGGGTTTGAAAGGCGCGGATGATGCCCACCACAGTACCGAACAATCCTATAAACGGCGAAACCGACGCCGTGGTTGCAAGCCATCCCAGATTCTGTTCGAGACGCGACAATTGCTGGTTGATTCCGATCTGCAGACACCGGTTGATGGACTCGCGATTGGTCAGCGCCCCGCGCGCTTTCACCTGCCGCGCGACCTCTTCATAGCCGTGATCGAAGACGGCCACGAGCGGACACGGGCGGAACTGTTCGCTCGCCACCATCACGGCCTCGATTCCATTGGCTTTGCGGAACGCGCGCAGAAACCTCGCATCGCTCTTCTTTGCCGCGCCCAGCGTCGACCACTTCGAAAAAATGATGGTCCACGAGGCGATGGAAAAAAGAACCAGGATGACGAGGACGACGTCCGCCAGCCACGATCCCTTGGTAACCAGGTCCCAAATGCCGCTCAGTTCGTTATTAATGGGCGATTGCTGTAACAAGAGAGCCGCAAGCGGACTCGGCAACGTGTCTCCTCCCTCCTGAATCTAGCACGCTGGACTGGGCCCTTCCGAACCGCGACCGTAAGGGAGTGGCACTCTTTTTAGACGCCGAAGCGCGTGAAAAAGTTGGAGATAATCGTTTTCAGTGCTGCATGAGCTGATAGTTGAGAATTACGCGGTGGTGGATCGCCTCCGTGTGCGATTTCATCCAGGTCTGAATTTGCTGACTGGAGAGACGGGAAGCGGAAAGTCGATTGTGGTGGATGCGCTGGGTCTTCTGCTGGGCGGGCGGGCCTCGGCGGAAACCATTCGATCGGGCGCGGACCGGGCGCGCGTGTCGGGAGTTTTCGAAGCGCCGGAACGGGCGTTGAAAGTCCTGGAGCGCGCCGGGTTCGAGATCGTCGACGGCGAATTGGTGCTTGAGCGCGAGATTCTGCCGAATGGCAAGAGCCGGGTTTATGTGAATAATCGTCCCGCCACTGTGGCGCTGCTGAAAGAATTGGCGGCTCACCTTGGCGACATACACGGTCAGCACGATCAGCAGCTTCTCTTCGAACCCGCGGCGCAACTCGCCATGCTGGATTCTTTTGCCTGTGCGCGTGAGTTGCGCGGCAAGGTGCGGGAGTTGTTCACGGCATGGAAGCGGACGGCGGACGAGATCGCGAAGCTGGAGGGCGCCGATCAGGAGAAATTGCGGTTGCTCGATTTGTGGCAGTTTCAGCGCACCGAGATTGAAGCGGCGGGACTGGGGGTGGGTGAAGACGTCGCGCTCGATGCCGAGCGGCGCGTGCAGCAGAACGCGGGCCGGTTGCTCGAGACCGCCGGGACTGCGTATGAGGCGCTGTACGAAGCTCCGGAATCGGCATGGTCGTTGGCCCGCGCGGTGGCGAAGAAGCTGGACGAACTGGCGCGCATCGACGGCGCCATGACGCCGGTGCGACAGGCGATGGAACCGGCGCTGATCGCGATCGAAGAGGTAGCGTACTCGCTGCGCGATTATCTGGGACGCGTGGAAGCGAATCCGGCGCGGCTCGAAGAGATCGAAACGCGGCTGGCGGCCATCGACAGATTGAAGCGCAAGTATGGCGGCTCGGTGGAGGAGATTCTATCCTTTCTCGAGGAAGCGACGAGACAGATCGCGGAGGTGGAGACGGCGGGCGATCGGTTGGAAGCGTTGCGGTGCGAGCAGATGAAACTCACTTCGGGATACGAAGGAGCGGCGGGCGAATTGACGGCGCGGCGCAGATCGGCCGCCTTGGAATTGGCGGTGCGAGTGGAGCGGGAATTGAAACCGCTGGCGATGGAGCGGACCGTGTTCCGGATCGAAGTGGAGCCGGCGAACTGGTCGGAGACGGGCGTGGATCGCGTGCATTTCCTGGTTTCGGCGAATGCGGGCGAGGAGCCTAAGCCGATGGAGAAGATCGCGTCGGGCGGTGAGTTGTCGAGAATCGCGCTGGCGTTGAAGAGTTGTTTGCTCGGGACGCGGCCGGGGGAATCGGCAGTGCCGCGGACGCTGGTGTTCGATGAGATCGACGCGGGAATCGGCGGGCGCGCGGCGGAGGGTGTGGCGCGGAGATTGAAGACTTTGGCGGCGGAGAATCAGGTGCTGTGCGTGACGCATCTGGCGCAGATCGCGTGCTTCGCGGATCGTCATTACCGGGTGGGGAAGTTTGAGCGGGATGGGCGGACGGTGGCGGAAATTGAGGAGTTGGACGCGGGGCGTAGCACGGAGGAAGTGGGGCGGATGCTGAGCGGGCATACGCTGACTCCGGAGGCGTTAAGTAACGCGGCGGAGCTGATTCGGGCGGCGCGGGCGTAGTGGTAAATCACTGCATGCATGCTGCATGCGGATCGCATATAATAGAGCCATATGCCTGCCCTGCAGATTCGTAACCTTCCGGCATCCCTCCACCGGCAGCTGGTGGACCGCGCCAAGCGGGAGCACCGCAGTATCGCGCAGCAGGCCACGGTTCTGCTGACCGAGGCGCTGGCAGTTTCGCCACAACCGCAGGAGCGCCGGCGCAACGTGCTCGCTGAGTTGAGCCGCAGCCGGAGACGATTCGATTTCACCCGCATCCCACCGCCGGAGGATCTGATTCGCGCGGACAGGAATCGGTGATTGCAGTTCTGGACGCCAGCGCCGCGGTGCGAACCGTAATGGACCCCGGGACGCCGTTTCGCGAAGCGCTGTCCATAGCCGATCTGGTGATCGCGCCGGAACTTATTGCCGCCGAAGTGTGCAGCGCTTTCAGAAAGTATGTGCGGGCGGGCGCGCTTTCCCGGAAGACGGCTGAAAGGTCGATCGGGCAGGCACTCGCGCTCGTCGACACCATGCAGCCCATGCGCGAACTCGTACCGGAAGTGCTCGCCCTCTCGGCCCGGACCGAATCTTCCGTGTACGACCTCTTCTACCTGGCGCTGGCCCAACGTACCGGCGCGACTCTGTTCACGGCGGACAATGCCCTTCGAAAGACAGCTGCTCGAGTCGGAATTGAAACAGTCCCACAATGAGGATGCACGCTTGGCAGGTACGTGAGTGGTGCGAACCGGAGGGACTCGCATGGGCCGAGATCGACGTGCCCGAGCCCGGGCCCGATCAGGTGCGCGTGCGCAATCGCGCGGCGGCTTTGAACTTTTTCGACATCCTGCAGATCCAGGGGAAGTATCAGGTGAAGCCTGCGTTCCCGTTCACTCCGGGGGCTGAGATCGCGGGGGTGATCGATGCCGTCGGCGAAGGCGTTACTGCATGGCAGCCCGGCGATCAGGTGCTCGGAATTCCCGAACTCGCGGGATTCGCCGAGCAGACCGTGCTTGATGCCCGGAAGGTTTTCCGCATTCCGAAAGGGATGAATTGGGCCGAGGCCGCCGCGCTTCCCCTCGTCTATCAGACCTCGTATTTCGCTCTGCGCGATCGCGGACAGTTACGCGCCGGCGAGTGGCTTCTGGTGCACGCGGGCGCGAGCGGCACAGGCATGTCCGCCATCCAGTTGGGCAAGGCATTCGGAGCGCGCGTGATTGCCACGGCCGGCTCAAGAGAGAAACTGAAATTCGCGCGGCGCCAGGGAGCGGACCATGTACTCGACTACGGCGACGCCGCGTGGGTCGACGAGGTGAAGCGTCTGACCGGCGGACGCGGCGCGGATGTGATTTACGATCCGGTGGGCGGCGAAATCTTCGATCTCTCCCTGAAATGCATCGCTCCCGCGGGCCGGCTGCTTGTGATCGGCTTCGCAAGCGGCAGGATTCCGTCGATCGCGGCGAACCGCATCCTGTTGAAGAAT
>JBEKAQ010000026.1:0-50264 GCA_050015835.1 Bryobacteraceae bacterium
GCGGGAGTTGCCAGTACTTATTCCATGACTACTCAGGGCGCGATTTGCCGCGCACCACCAATCCGCAGGACCCCGTTCGCCGCCAGTACATCCTCTGGCGCGAGCAGCGGCTTTTCGATCTCTGGCGTCTTTGGGACACGGAGATTAAGAAGATCAATCCGCGTGCGGCTTTTTTGGCTAACGCCGGCGGGGGCGCGCTCAGCGATCTTGACATGGCTGCCATCGGCACTCTGGCCCCCACTCTGTTCGCCGATCGCCAGGCGCGCCACGGCCTGATGCCGGCATGGGCCAACGGAAAGAACGGTAAAGAGTACGCCGCGACGATGGGCGACAAGCCCATTGCGGGCATCGTCAGCGTGGGCCTCGAAGAGCCGTATCGCTGGAAGGATTCCGTGCAGACCGGCGACGAGATTCGCCTCTGGATGGCGGACGGCGTGGCGCATAACCTGCGCCCCTGGATTACGAAGTTCAATGCGAAACCCATCGACCGCCGCTGGCTTCCGGTCGTCGAGGAGTTCTACGGCTGGCATTACAAAAACGAGAAATACCTTCGTAATGAGCGGTCGCTCGCCGAAGTCGCGATTGTCTACTCGCAGCAGACAGCGGCATTTTACGGCGGCGCCGAGGCAGCCGCAAAGGTAGAGAACCATTCGCTCGGTTTCTATCAGGCGCTCGTGGAAGCGCGCGTTCCGTTCGACATGGTGCACGATCTGCTGCTTGACGAGGAACATGTCAGCCGTTACCGCGTGCTGATTCTTCCTAACATCGCCGCGCTGTCAGACCGTCAGTCGAGACAACTCGCGGACTATGTGGATCGCGGCGGCAGCATCGTTGCGACCAACGAGACTTCACTCTATGACGAATGGGGAGCGCGCCGGAAGGACTTCGGCCTTGCCGGGCTCTTCGGCGTCTCGTTCGAAGGCGCTATCGATACCCAGGTTCACAACTCTTACCTGAACGTCGAGAAAAATCCGCAAGACAGTACTTACCATCCGCTCGTGCACGGTCTGGAAAATGCCACCCGAATCGTCAATGGCGTTAATTGGGTTCACGTTCGTCCCACCGTTCCTCAGCAGTATTCGCCGCTCACGCTGGTGCCTTCCTATCCGGACCTGCCGATGGAAGAAGTGTTCGCCCGCACGCCGCACACCGACACGCCGGGCGTCTTCCTGCGCCAATCCGGTAAGGGGCGCGTGGTCTACTTTCCGTTCGATATCGACCGGACTTTCTGGGACGTCCTTGCCACCGACCACGGCACTGTACTGAAGAACGCCGTCCACTGGGCGCACCACGACGAGCAGCCGTTGACGGTCACAGGCAAAGGGATGATCGACGTTTCGCTCTGGGCGCAAAAAGATTCCATCACCGCGCACCTCGTCAACCTGACTAATCCCATGATGATGAAAGGACCGGTACGGGAACTGATCCCTTCGCCTCCGCAGCACGTCCGAATCCGGGTCCCGCAGGGCCGCCGCGTTAAGGCCGTGCGCCTGCTTACCAGCGAGACGCGGCCGCGTTTCCGCGAACTCAACGGAACGGTCGAAATCGAAGTGCCGCCGATTGAACTTAACGAAGTAATCGCGCTGGATCTCTAACCGGCGGCTTTCTTCGTTTCGACGCCGGCCATATCCTCGACGAAATTCACGATGGCCGAGTGGTCCAGGTCGCCCTTGCCTTCGTTCATCAGTGTCATCAGCATCTGCTGCACAACGCTGGTCAAAGGCAGCGGCACCTTCAGCGATTCGCCGGCCAGCAGCGCGTTGCGCAGATCCTTCTGATGGAGCCGGATGCGGAAGCCGGGTTTGAAGTTGCGCGCGATCACCATGGGCGCTTTGGCATTCAGCACGGTACTGCCGGCCAAGCCGCCCTTCACCGCGTTGAATACTACTTCCGGGTCGAGACCGGCCCGCGTGGCCAACACCAGCGCCTCGCCCATGGCCGCGATATTGCACGCCACCATGATCTGATTCGCCAGCTTAGTCACATTGCCCGCGCCGATGGGCCCGGTAAGAGTAACGCTCGAACCGAGCCTTTCGAGGATCGGCTTGACGCGCTCGAAAACCGCGGGCTTGCCACCCACCATGATGGCCAGGGTGCCATCGATCGCCTTCGGTTCGCCGCCGCTGACCGGCGCATCCACAAAGTCAACGTCTTTGGCTTCGCAGGCCGCGCCCACTTTCTGCGCCACGATGGGGCTGATGGAACTCATATCCACCACCACCGAACCCGGCCTCGCGCCCTCGAGTATTCCGCCCGGACCGAGCACCGCGGCCTCGACGTCCGGCCCATCGGGCAGCATCGTGATGACGAAGTCCGACTGCGCCGCGACGTCCTTGCCGCCCGTTCCGCGCGCCGCGCCCGCCTGCGCCAGTTCCTCCACCGAGGCCGATGCGACATCGTACACAGCCAGCGAATATCCCGCCTTTAATAAATTCCGGCTCATGGGCCGCCCCATGATTCCCAGACCTATGAATCCGATTTGCGCCATTAGTTTTTCCTCCGAGGATTATACGCCAGAGCGCTACTTGGCTCGCTCGCGGAACCCCTGCGCCAGCATGCGAATCTTCAACAGGCTGCCGTGCGCGGTGACATACAGGGTCTTCCCATCCTTACCGGCGAAGGCCAGGTTTTGCGCCTTGGCGCCGATGTCCATGATTCCGAGCCGCTCGCCCTTCACGTTGAATACCTCCAGGCCGGCCCAGGTGATGACGTAGAGATTGCCATCGTTGTCGAGCGCGATGCCGTCGATGCCGGAATCGATGGCGCCCTTTTCGTTTTTCTTAATCCCTTTCAGCCTCGAGAAGTTTGTGCGCGGGCCCAGCGTGCCGTCCGGCTTCACGTCGAACGCGTAGACATACTGTGACGGGGTATCGACCACATACAGCGTTTTTTCGTCGCGGCTGAGCAGGATTCCGTTGGGCCGCTCCAGATTGTCCGTGGCGAGGAGAACCTCGCCCGAGGGCCTTACGAGATAGACGGCATGCGGGCGGTCCGCGCCGGTACCGGGATCGGTAAAGTAGATGGCGCCGTTCTGCCCCATGGCCAGATCGTTGGGCGCCACAAAAGGCTTGCCCCGATAAGACAGCGCGATGAAGCGGGCTTCGCTCTCCGGGTAGACGATGGCGATGCCGATCTTGCCGGGGCCTGCCCTGCGGCACGCGAAGATGCGCCCTTGTTTGTCCATGGCGAGAGCAGGCAGGCGCCAGCGCTCGCCTTTTTCGTCGTCCACTCTTTTCGCGTCGAACAACACGGTGATGTTGTCGTCGGCGTCCACGTGGTAAATCTTGTTGTCCGAGGGCTCGCTGAAATACAGAGTGCCGTCGGGCGCTGCCATGGGGCCTTCCGAACTGTTGAAGCCGCCCTTCACGAGGATCACGGGTGTGCCGGGGGCGACGATGCCGGGGATTCCGGCGAGAGTGACCGGCGCAGTCTGGCCGGAGAGCGCGCCGACCGAGTGGACCGCCAGCAGGACGAGGCAAGCATTCCATTTACGCATGTCGTCCAGTCTCCCACACATATCGAGGATGTGAAACGACTGCGCACCTTCTTAAGCGTTTCAACGCTTGGGCTGGCGTTATTGATGTTCAGCTGGTGGGCATACCGCGAGTTGTGTTTGCGGTATGCGGAATGGAAGTACGCACGTGAATTCACACTGGGTATGAAAAGGCAGGATATCGAAAACCGGCTCTTGTCGGAAGGCATCCGATTTTTTCCGGAGACGCCCTTAGACGATTTTGTATCGCTCGGGGATGAGGTTCGCTACTCACTTGCCTGTGCGCCGAGGGAAGTTGGCCTGATGCTTGAGTTCGAGGTGCACGACATGAAGCCTTCCGGGACAGATGTTCTCCGAAGGGTCTCGCTTGTCCGACAGGAACGCGGGTGTGCGTGACTGGCAGAGTGCCCTCGACTCCTCCCGACCTAATGGTGGCGAACTTCGAAATCCAGATCCGCCAGCGCCTGTTCGTTCCGCTCTTCATCCTCGAGGTCCCGCTCCAGACGCCGCAGCGCCACCCCGATTACGTCGCGATGGTGCAGCTTCGATCCGAACTGCCCCTGGCTCAGGCGCAGCCACAAATGATGCAGCCGCTCCAGGTCCTCCGGCCAGAGCCGCGGCGGATGCGGTCCCAGGTTAACGAAAAACGGCGGCTTGTCCTGCCCCAGCACCTCGAGCGAAAACGCATGCCGGGGCTCCGGAAGCCTCTCCCACGCCAGACCGATGCGGCGCGCCAGTTCCGCCGTATCCATGCGCAGCGATTCGCCCGTCACCACCCGCGAGGCCTGTAATTTTGCCGCCGTCTGTACGATGGCATCGAAGGGATCCACGCTCGGCACCACCAGCAGTTCCACCGTCTTGCCTTCCTTCTCGGCCATCTCGACAACCTTCGAGAACAGCTCACGCTCGTAGTCGGTGAAGAGCTGGCTCTGCGCGAGGTGATACTCGCCCGCGCCCGAGGAAATCTGCCGCACCGTCATGACGACGATATCGTGACGGCGCATGTTGGTCTTGTGCACCACAGACCGCAGATGGCTCAGATTGTTGAAGTCGCGCACGGCAACCAGAATCGATCCCGGCCTTGCCTTCAGGCTCGTCGTCTCGACTTCCGGCTGCAGATCGAGATTGAACTCCTCGAGGCCGTGCTTCGCGCCGTGGTGCTTCTTCCGGTTGATGTGTTCGGAGACCGTAAAAACGATGAAGAGGATGATGGTGAAGGCGACGCCGTAAATGGTCGCGAACTTCTTCGAAAAGAGATTGACGATGGCGGTGATGCCAAGCAGCAGCGTCGTCATTCCCAGGCCGACGGGGATCTCGATGCCCGCGAGCCGGAAGTTCCAGGGGAATTTATACTCCTGATCGTGCCGGTGGTAGCGCAGCACCAGCACGCCCAGCGCCTTCAGGAAAAAGCTCCACACCACGCCGAACGCATAAGCTTCGCCGAGCAGATAAACGTCGCCGCCGCTGAGCACGATGGTGACAATCTGCAACAGGGCGATCAGGTTGATGATCCGGAACGTGGTGCCAAAGCGCCGGTGCGGCTTGCGGAACCAATCGACCAGCACGCCGTCTTCGGCCACGCGATTCATTACGCCGTTGGCTCCGATGATCGAAGTATTCACCGCGCCCGCCAGAATCAAGACGCCCACCACGACGACAAAAACGTGGAAGCCGAGGCGCAGGATCTCGGGCCCCGCCAGGTACATCGCCAGTCCACCTAACAGGTTGTCGACGAAGCTGGGCCGAACCTTGTCCGGAATGATCATGGACGCGAATACCGTGATGACGCCGGTTCCGATGGCCGCATAAATGCAGACGATATTGCCGGTGATGCGCAGGTTCTTCAGTTTCGGATAGGCGATCTCCCGATACACCTGCGCCAGCGTTTCGAAACCGGACATGGAAAGCAGCGAATGCCCGAACGCGATCATGATGGCGATAAACGGAATCGAGGGCCAGAGCGTGCCCTTGAACCAGCCCAGCGCATCCCCGTTGAAGTGAAGGTTACGCGGCAGCGGCATGGGCGGAATCTGCGCGGGCCCGCGCAGGATCAGCGTCAGCGGGCACCAGATGACAAAGATAACCACCATCACGGTGGTGATTTGCATAATGCGTAGCGCCTTGCCGCTCGATTCGTGCATGCCCTTGGTGTTTTCCCACCAGAAGTAGATGGTCACCAGCACCGCGAATCCCGCCGAGAACCAGTTCGGCGAGAGCTGAAATTTCGAGTGCGTCATGGTGCTGATCTCGTTGGTCAGCCCCGCCAGATACTGGCCCGCGCTGACTACGCTGATGGGACCGGTCAGGATGTAATCGAATAACAGCGAGGACACGGACAGGCGCGCGATGAAAGGCCCCATGGCGTCGCGCACCACCACGTAAACGCCGCCGCGCACGAACATGGACGAGCTCTCCATGTAGACCGAGCGCACGGCAAAGCTGAACAGCATCACGATCAGCACCAGCCAGCACGCGCTGCGGCCCACCGCGTGCTCCGCGATGCCCCCCGCATAAAACGCGGATGACGCAAGGTCGCTCAGTACGATGGACGCCGCACGCCAGAAGGAAATGAACGCCAGCGCAACCGTGGTCGCAACAACTACCTTTGCGCCCGGCCTGCTCGCCGGTTGTGATGTCATAATTGAGTGCTTCTGAATATTCTAACCGGTCACGTTCCGCGGACGACGCGACGCGCCTTTCTGACGACGACGGCGGCTGGCCTTGCCACGTTGCGAGCCGCCTCTGCAAACAGGCTGTCCATTACGGCCCGGATCGCCGAAGCGCCGGGGTCGAATCAGAAGACGATTCTCGGCTTTGAAGATCTGGTGCAACTGGCGAAGAGAGTCGGCTATGGCGCTCTCGATATGCGGGCGTCGCAGGCCGGGATCCAGACGCCGCCGGAGCGGTTGCGCCAGATGCGCGGCGTGCTGGACGCGGCGGGGATCGAAGTTTCCATGGTGACCGGAGACTTCGACGTTCCTTCGAACAACGACAACGCACCGCAGGGACTGCACCACATTACGCCGTATCTGGATCTGGCGGCGAGCCTGGGGTCCGATCTGATCCGCATCGGCATGAAGAAAGAAGACGACGTCCGGTGGGCGCAACGCGCGTGCGACGAGGCGCGGGAGCGGAAGATCCGCCTCGCCCATCAGTCGCATCAGATGACGTTATTCGAAACTGTCGACGGCGCGGTGGATACGCTGAAGCGCGTGAACCGGCCCAATTTCGGGATTGTCTACGAAGCCGGAAACTGGATGGCCTGCGGGCAGGATTATGGGCCGAAGACGATCGCGCGGATTAAGCCCTGGCTGATGAACGTCTACGTCCAGAATTACCGCCTTTCGCCGGCGGGGAAGACGAAAATGCAGACGTGGACGCGGGGCACGGTGGCGCTGGATTTAATTGGATCGTGGGAGCCAGGCGGCGTCGATTACCCGCAGGTTTTCAAGGCGCTTCATGATGTGGGCTATGCCGGATACATCACGGCGTTCGGAGCGTTCAGCGTGTTTGCCACGCCCGAGGAGGCGGCGGCGCGAAGCTATCGGTACCTGCAGCCGCTGGTGGGGGATTAATTTCGAGATACCTGTCCGCAGAATGCCGGCCCTCGCACGAATTGCTCGCGACGTCGCGATATGCTTGAATTGGAGGGTTCGATGAAAGCCGCAAACCCCGTATATCTGGAATTGATCGATTTCATCGTTTCCCGCACCACTCCCGAAGCGATGCTGCAATTCCGGCCCTCGGAAGTCGCCCAGCACCGTCTGGCTGAACTGATCGAAGGCCAGGATAATGGCACTCTTTCCGCGGAGGAGACTTCCGAGTTGGACGATTTCGTTCAGATCGAGCACCTACTGATCATGGCGAAAGCTCAGGCCCGGCGCCGGATGCAGCTTGCCGGCGGAAATTAGCTTTGCTCTGCGGGAACTCGTGCGCGGGCGCGCGCAGTTTCGCTGCGAATACTGCCTGCTCCACGAGGACGATTCCTATGCACCGCACCAGGTAGATCACATCGTGAGCCGGAAGCACGGCGGCGCATCGTCCGCGGACAACCTTGCTTACTGCTGCCTGCGTTGCAACCTGTGGAAGGGCACCGATGTCGGGTCGATGTCGTCGCGCGTGGGGCGCCTGGTTGCGTTCTAATCCACGGAAAGACAACTGGTCCGCGCATTTTCGGCTGGATGGCGCCATTATCGAGCCCCTGACAGCCGAAGGGGAAGTGACGGCAAGGATCCTCCGGCTGAACCTCGACAAGCGAGTGGCCGAACGGAGGCTTCTGATCGCAGCCGGGCGTTATTCACTGCCCGAGTAGCGGGTCGGAGCCAATTCGGCTGGGTGGTGGCTGATGTCATAATCGTTAGTTCGATTCATGCCCATCCGCAGCATGACCGGCTTCGCCCGCGTCTCGCGCTCCACACCCGCCGGCGAACTCACGCTCTCCATCAAAACCGTCAACCACCGCGGCCTCGACCTGCACTTCCATATGCCCATGGAGTTCGACGCCGTCGAGCCGGCGATACGTTCGGCCATCCGGAAACGCGTTTCCCGCGGCCACGTGCAGGTGCAGATGTTCTTCAAGCGCACGGTGGATGCCAACGGCACGGCGGCGATTAATGAAGCGCTGCTGCGCGCCTGGCTCGATTCGTTTCGCGATCTGACGGAGCGCTTCGGCATCGATTCGAAGCCGGATCTGAACCAGGCTTTGCGTCTGCCCGGAATGATGGAATCGCGCGCCAACGCCCCAGCCGCCGCCGACTCCACGGTCGAATCGGAGGCCCTTGCCGCCGCCGCCGAGGCCATTGAGGAGCTCGACCGCTTCCGCCTGCGCGAAGGCACGGCCATTGAAACCGAACTGCGTACGCGGGCGGCCTCGATCCGCGAGCTGGTCGTCAGGATGGAAGAGATCCGCGGGCGCGCTCTGCCGCACTTTCAGCAGAGGCTGCGCGACCGCCTCGGAGAGTTACTCGCCGGCGCACAGATCGACCCCGCCCGGCTCGCGCAGGAAGCGGCCCTGCTCGCCGAACGCAGCGATATCAGCGAGGAACTGGTGCGCCTGAAGACGCATGCCGATGAGGCCGATGCGTTGCTTTCCGCCGAGGGCGAAGCCGGCAAGAAACTCGATTTCCTGCTGCAGGAGATGAATCGCGAAACCAACACCATCCTCTCGAAGACCGGTGGACTGGGTGAGCAGGGACTTACTTTGACGAACCTCGGCCTGGCCGCCAAGGCCGAAATCGACCGCATCCGGGAGCAATCCCTTAACATTGAATGACGCCCCTCGAATGACCACGGTCTTCATCATTTCGGCGCCGTCCGGTTCGGGCAAATCCACCCTCGTGTCACGCCTGTTGAGCGAGGTGAACGATCTTACGTTTTCGGTCTCGTATACAACACGAAAGCCGCGCAGCAGCGAGATGGCGGGCGGCGCATATCACTTCATCGAGCGGGCGGAATTCGAGGAGCGCATTGCGCGCGGCGAGTTTCTGGAATTCGCCGACGTTTTCGGCAACTATTACGGGACGCACGCCAGCGCGCTTGAAATGGCCCAAAAACAGGACAAAGATCTGGTGCTCGACATTGACGTGCAGGGTGCGGCACAATTAAAGAAGCGGATTCCCGGCGCCGTAACGGTCTTCGTCCTCGCCCCTTCGCGTGAAATTCTGGAACAGCGCCTTCGCGCCCGCAGCCAGGACAGCGACGAAGTGATCCGGACGCGGTTGGCCAATGCGGCTCGGGAGATTCGAAATTATAATCTGTACGATTACGTGCTGGTCAACAACGATCTCAACCTGGCGGCGGAAACGCTCAAGGCGATCGTGCGGGCCGAGCGCGTAAGGCGTATTCGCGTCGAAGAGAAGATCCGGCCGATTCTGGCCTCCTTCGGCCAGGCGCCTGGAGTTTAATACTATGTCCGAAACGGTTCGTAACAACGCACACTGCTCGATCCCGGACGATCCCGATCAGAGCACTTATCGATTCATCATTGTCGCCGCCAAGCGCGCCCGGCAGTTGCAGAGCGGGCATCGCCCGGTACTTCCCACGTCTTCGAAAAAGCCTACGGTAATCGCCATGGAAGAAGCGCGCCGCGGCCTCGTGAAATACGAGAACCTGGGCGAAGTGCCGATTCCCGAAGAGATGCCGGTCGAGCCGCAGCTGTAGCGATATGGCAGGCGCTTCCGCCAGAGGAGTCCGTTCGCTCCCTCACGGTCGCGGTTCGGTATAATGCGCATCGTGCTGGGGGTGAGCGGCGGCATCGCGGCCTATAAAGCGGCTGAGATCGCGCGCGCTCTCATCCGCAACGGGCATGATGTGCAGGTGGTGCTCACGCACTCCGCCGAAGAATTTATTCGCCCGCTCACATTCGCTTCGCTGACGGGCCGCAAAGTCATTACGGACATTTTCTCTTCAGCCAGCCCGGAGGCAACTCTTTCGAGTTCCGTTGAACATATCGGCGTGGCGCAGGAGCACGATGTGCTGCTGGTAGCTCCGGCTACGGCCAACGTGCTGGCTAAATTCGCCCACGGTCTGGCCGACGATTTTCTTTCCACGATGTATCTGGCGTTCCGCGGCCCGGTGGTGCTCGCGCCGGCCATGAACACCAATATGTGGGAACACGAAGCGACGCGCGCCAACGTGGCGGCGCTGCGGGCGCGCGGGCAGGCGATCGTGGATCCCGACCAGGGCTTCCTCGCCTGCGGAACGATCGGCGCGGGACGGCTGGCGGAGAACGAGAAAATCGTCGACGCCGTGGAGCGGGCCCTGCGCCCGCGCATTCAGGATCTTGCCGGCGAGACGATTCTGATTACCGCCGGGCCCACCCAGGAGCCGCTCGATCCGGTCCGCTACCTCTCCAATCGATCCAGCGGCAAGATGGGTTACGCGCTGGCCCAGGCGGCGCTCGACCGCGGTGCGAAGGTGATCCTGGTGAGCGGCCCCGTGAATATTGAACCGCCCACCGGGGCCGACGTGGTTTACGTGCGGACGGCGCAGGAGATGCGGGATGCCGTGTTTTCCCGCCTGGAACCGGCGACCGTGGCGATCCTGTGCGCCGCCGTGGCCGACTTCCGCCCTTCGTTCGAGTCACGGCAGAAGATCAAGAAGACGGGCGGGCCAGTGTCGCTCGAGCTGGAGCCGACGCCGGATATTCTGGCGGAACTGGGAGCGAGGCGCGGAGATCGTTTGGTGGTCGGCTTCGCGGCGGAGACCGAAAACCTGCGCGAGTACGCACGGCGCAAGCTGGAGGCGAAGAACTGCGACATGATCGTAGCCAACCAGGCGGAATCGGCGCTCGATTCCGATACCAATGAGGTCCTGCTCGTGACGCGCTCGGGCGAGTTTATCGAACTCCCCAGGGCCTCCAAGCGAGAGATCGCCGACCGGATTCTCAAAGAGATTGCCGAACTACGCCGATGAGTCCTGACGACCTTCGCCGCAAGCTTGAGTACTACCGGGATCTGGGCATCAAAGACCTCTACCGGCGGGAGCCGGCGCCACCGGCCGACGTTGAGATCCATGGCGCCGAGAGCTCCGGCACTGAGCTTCCGGGTCTGGCGCCCACCGGCGATTCCCTGCCCCGCATCCTTGAGGACATTGGCGATTGCAGACGCTGCCGCCTGCACACTGGCCGCAACAAGCTGGTATTCGGCGTGGGCAACCCGCAGGCCAGGCTCGTTTTCGTAGGGGAAGGGCCTGGCGCCGACGAAGACGCGCAGGGGATTCCGTTCGTCGGGCGCGCCGGCCAATTACTCACCCAAATGATCGAAAATACCGCGGCGAAAGAGGGTATTCGTCTCAAGCGCGAAGACGTTTACATCTGCAACGTGGTGAAGTGCCGCCCTCCCGAGAACCGCACGCCGGAGCCGGACGAGATGGAAATCTGCGGCCAGTTTCTGTTCCGTCAGTTATCCGTCATTCAGCCCAAAGCAATTTGCGCCCTTGGATCAACGGCTGCCAAGGCGCTGTTGGGTGGTAAAGACGGGGTGACCCGGCTGCGCGGCAAGTGGCATAAGTGGCGCGACATACCGCTGATCGTCACTTTTCACCCTTCTTATCTCCTGCGCCCTTATAATCAAAACGCCAAACGCGAGGCTTGGGAAGATCTGAAGAAAGCGCTTCACTTCGTTTACGACTAACGCTTATAGCCGATCATCCGCAGGAACTCGTGCCGGTGCGTGACATCTTCCGGCGTCTCGGTGGATTTCGGCGGCGATCCGTCGATCACTCCCAGAACGCCGCGACCCCGTTCGGTTTCGGCGACGATCACCTCCACCGGGTTGGCAGTGGCGCAGTAGATGTTGCAGACCTCCGGCGTGAGTTGAATACTGCGCAGCACGTTGATCGGGAACGCATCCCGCATTACCACGGCGAAAAAATGCCCCGCCCCCACTGCGGCGGCGATCTCCACAGCCGCCAGACGCAACGCATTATCGGTACCGTCGCTGCGGATCAGACAGGGCCCGGACGCTTCATTGAATGCGATACCAAACTT
Organism: Bryobacteraceae bacterium; assembly: GCA_050015835.1. Taxonomy (GTDB): domain Bacteria; phylum Acidobacteriota; class Terriglobia; order Bryobacterales; family Bryobacteraceae; genus BOG-234. The sequence goes on from JBEKAQ010000026.1 coordinate 11,982, forward strand.
AACGCCCGGCACCGCATTCACCATAGCTTCATAAAGATCTTCGACGGTCTTGATGAAGTGGCTCTGGCCGAGGACTATGTTGGCGTTTTCGGGGATGGCAAGCCTGACTGCGTGGAAATTGAGCATAGGGGGGTCGGTTAAAACGATGGATTTGGTGCCGGAACTGCTCCCGTCATATCGATTATCATAGCGGCGATCGCGCTGGCTCTGGTGTTCATTTGGTTCGCGACTTCCGAAGGATGCAGCGGCGATTGACCGGATCAACTCACAATTGATAGCGTATACGCTATGAAACGCCGGCGCTTCATCAAAGCTCTTGCGGCCGTACCCGCCGTACCTGCGCTGGTGGCACAGTCCCCACCAGTCCCAACCGGACGGGGAGGCGCGACAGCAGGCGGACGCGGGGCGCAGGAAATCGCCCAACTCCCACTGACCGAGGCCGGCGCAATCGCGGACCCTGTCGCGCGTTTTTTCACCGCCCCGCAGTTCGCGGCCCTCCGCAGGCTCGGTGGGATTTTGGTCCCGCCCGTCGCCGGTAACATCGGCGCGCTCGACTGCGATGCGCCCGAGTTCATCGACTTCCTGATTTCCGCTTCGCCCGCCGAGCGCCAGCAACTGTATCGCAACGGCCTTGACGCCCTGAATATGCAGGCGCGAAGCAAGTTCGGTAAACCATTCGCCGATCTCGATGCCACCCAGGCCGATGCGATTCTCAAGCCTCTTATGGTGACGGTGGCATGGGCTTACGATCCGCCGAGGGATCCGGTCAAGCACTTCGTCTTTCAGGCGCACCAGGATATTCGCACGGCCACCAGAAACTCGATCGAAGCCTCGAGCGCGGCGGCGATTTCCGGGCGGCGCGGTTTCGCCGGGGCCGGTTTGTACTGGAATCCCGTCGATCCCGTTTAATCGTTTCAAGGGAAAATATTGTGGCCAGGAAAGAATACGACGTCCTGATTATCGGGTCCGGGCATTCCGGCGGCATGGCCGCCAATGTCCTGACGAAGAGGGGAGTCTCATGCCTGATGCTGAACGCCGGCCCCGAAGCCGATTTCTCGCGCGACCGCACCACCAAGGCCGCCCATGAATTGCCTTATCGCGGGTTCAATAAGCCGGGCCGTTTGCCGCATGTTTACCAGGCCAACGAGTATAACGCCAACCAGTGGGTGGACGAGAAAGAAAATCCCTATACGTACGATCCGGGTAAGCCTTACAACTGGGTGCGCGTACGGCTGCTCGGAGGGCGCTCTCTGTTCTGGTCGAGGCAGTCGTTTCGTCTCAGCGATTTCGAGTTCAAGGCGGCGGATATCGACGGCCGCGGCGATAACTGGCCCATCAGCCATGCCGATCTGGCGCCTTATTATTCCCAGGTCGAAGGTATCTTCCGGGTAACCGGACGGAAGGAAGGCTGGCCCCAGTTTCCCGACGGCAACTTCGTGGAATCGAACTTCAACGCTCCCGAAAGCCAGACCATCGGGAAGCTGACGGAACTCTGCAACCAGCGCAATATCGGTGTCTCGCGCATGCGGTCGTCGCAGGGCGTGAACGGACTGGCCAGTTCCATCAACCTGCTGCTGCCGGATGCGGTCGCGACCGGAAAACTGGATATCGTTTCGAACGCCATCGTGCGCGAGATCGGCGTGGATAAGAAGACGGGGCTGGTTAACGGAGCGCACTTCGTCGACCGTCATTCGAAGCGCGAGATGTACGCGAAGGCGCGAGTGGTTGTGCTGGCGGCCGGCACTCTCGAAAGCACGCGGCTGCTGCTGAACTCGGGACTGGCGAATTCGAGCGGAGTCATGGGCCACTACCTGCACGACCAGATCTATGGGGTGTCGGTAGTGGCGTCCGTGCCCGAGGCGCGCGACGGCAAAGCGCCGCAGGGATTAATGGGCGGCAGCGTTTTCATCCCCCGCTTCCGGAATCTTACTAAGGAAGACAAGCGCGATTTCATTAAGGGCTACTGCATGCTGATTAACAGCGGCGGCGGCGCCAATCCCAACTTATTCGCGGCTTATGGCGAAGAGTTACAGAAGAAGCTGGATAGTTACGCGGGCTCCTGTATCTCCGGCAGCATTTACGGCGAGCGCGTAGCGCGATTCGAAAATCACGTGCGGATCGATAAGAGCGTTACCGATGCGTGGGGCATTCCGGTGCTGCATGTCGATGTCAGGGACAGCGACAATGAACTCAATATGGCGAAGGACGCCGCCGACACGATGGAGGATTTGTTCAAATCGGCGGGATGGGAGATCCTCTCGAAGACGGACCGATTTTATCCGCCCGGATACAGCATCCATGAGGTCGGCACGTGCCGGATGGGCGATAACCCGAAGACGAGCGTTCTGAATAAGTGGAACCAGAGCCACGATATCAAGAACCTGTTTGTGGTGGACGGCTCGGCATTCGTGACCTGCGGATGGCAGAATCCGACGATGACGATCGTGTCGCTGTCGATGCGGGCGTCGGAATATCTGGCCGATCAGATGAGCCGGCGGAATCTGTAGCGGCTGCGATATCGTAAACAGCATGAAAGCTTCGCACTTCGTCACCTTTGCGCTCGGCGTTCTGGTTATGCTGGGAATCGATATGGCCAGCCCATCCAACGCGCAATCCCCGAACCACGTATTCGAACTTCGCACGTATCACGCGAATCCCGGTAAGCTCGACGATCTGAGCGCCCGCTTCCGTAATCACACCGTCGCGATCTTCGATCGCCATCACATGAAGAGCGTCGGGTATTGGATCCCGCAGGACAACAAGGACAACGTGCTCGTTTATATCCTCGAGCATCAGAGCAAGGAAGAGGCCTTGAAGAACTGGGCCGCGTTCCAGGCCGATCCCGAATGGCAACAGGTCTCGAAAGCGTCCGACGCGAATGGAAAAATCGTCGACCACGTGGACAGAGTTTTCATGGATCCGACCGATTACTCTGCGATTAAATAGCATGCCGCGCTGCTGGCCGATCCTTATGGCGGGGGCACTCCTGGCAGCCTCCTGGAGGAGCGAAACGGAAAAGTGGCGCGCCGATTATGAAGCCGCGCTGCGGACTCCGGACGGATGGCTTACTGTTGCAGGGTTATTCTGGCTGCACGAGGGCGAGAATGCCGTGGGATCGGATGCGCAATCCGACGTTGTGCTGCCGGCCGGGACGCCGCGGCGCGCCGGTACCCTGCAACTCCACGCGGGCGCGGTCACTTTCAAACCAGTGTCCGGCCCCGCTCAAGTCCTTAAGCCCGACGATCCGGGCCCACCCGATATGGTGCGCATCGGCGCCGTCGCCATGACCATCATCAAGCGCGGCGACAAGACGGGCGTCCGTCTGCGCGATCCCAACGCACCCGCGCGGCTGCACTTCACCGGCTGCCGATGGTTCCCGATCGGCGAGGCGTGGCGCGTGAAGGCGAAGTGGGTGGCGTATCCCGCACCGAAGAAGATCGCCATCACCAATATCCTCGCGATGACCGATCAGGAGCCTTCGCCCGGATATGCCGAGTTCACCTTGCGCGGCAATACGCTGCGCCTTGAGCCCGTCACGGAAGAAGATCATCTCTTCTTCATGCTGAAAGATCTGACGGCAGGAAAGACCACCTACGGAGCGGGCCGATTCCTTTATGCCGCCATGCCGAAGGACGGAACCGTGGAACTCGATTTCAATAAAGCCGAAAACCCGCCCTGCGCCTTCACCGCCTTCGCCACGTGCCCGCTGCCTCCCAGACAGAATTGGCTGCCGGTCGCGATCGAGGCGGGCGAAAAGAAATACGGCAATCACTGATGCTGGTGCTGGCGTCCCGCTCGCCGCGCCGGGCTGAGTTGCTCGCCGCCGCGGGAATCGAATTTTGCGTACGGGCGGCGGATGTCGATGAAACTCCACTTGCCGGAGAAGCTCCGCGGCAGTATGCGCTGCGCATGGCGGATACAAAGGCGTCCGCCGTGGCTTTGGGCGACGACGAAATCGCGCTCGCGGCAGATACCGTCGTGGTTTTGGCGGGAGAGATCATGGGCAAGCCGAAAGATTCCGCCGACGCCTCCCGCATGTTGAGCGCGCTCTCCGGCCGCAGGCACGAAGTGATCACGGCCATCTGCCTGCGGAATACCGGCCGCACGATCAGCGATTTATCCTCTACCGCCGTCTGGTTCGCGCCGCTGAGCGAGGAAGAGATTCAGCGGTACGTGGCCTCGGGCGAGCCGATGGATAAAGCCGGTGCGTACGGAATCCAGGGGCTTGCGTCCCGCTTCATCGATCGCATCGAAGGCTCTTACGCCAACGTGGTGGGCCTGCCGGTGGCGCGCGTCTATCAGCTGCTTCGCGACTACCGATGAACGCATCCATTGACTGGGTCGGGGGTGTTGCTGGGAGACGCATGCCGCCCCCAGGACCAACTGGCTCCGGCTTCAGCCGCCGCCAAGCCAACGGCTTGAGCCCACTCAGCTATCTGGCGCGAAGACTACGGCCCGGAACCGGACCAGCAGGCATAGACTTTGAGGAGCACCATGCTCGCAAGACTTTTCGTCCCCCTCTCATTCGACATTGCCATCCCGAAGACAGCATTGTTTCGAACGTATAACTATGAATCCAGCGGGTATAGCGTCCAGGAGCTTCCGCCCAGCTATCTCGATGATCGAAACCGGGACTCCGACCCCGCCACTATTACGATCAATGGTGAGTCCGCCGTTTTGCCAAATATTTTGCGGATTGATTTCTGGAAGGACAGTTTCGACCGGCAGCGCGGGGTAGGCTGCGATCCACCACAGTCGGTGCTCACAGCAGCAGTGAATTCCTTTCTGCTAAGGTTGAGGCATGTTGTCAATGCCCATCAAGTCCGCGGCCCGGAGCTTTCGATGCGTGAGTGGCGGCTTGAATATACAAACGATGACGGTACGCCGTTAGAGCCCACGACGGGCTTCGCCGTGGCGCATGGATCTTCGCCTCTTCTGTCGGTCTCGTTCGTGTGTTTGACACCGGAGATTTGGTCCAGGATGCACGAACTCCCGGTTAACTATGAGCCATTGCCCTGGGAAGTGCCGATCCTCGACGCCACTGGGGAACTGCCTGATGTTGGCACGGCTATCGTGCTGGGCGCGACGGCCTTGGAAGTGTTTATTGGAAGAATACTCCAGCCGCTTGCCACAGCCAGGGGCGTTCCAGAGATGCTCTGGTCGTAGGTCAACAACCGTGAGGACTATCGCCAAGAGCCGACGGTGTCGGAACAGTACGATGTGCTTCTGAAGTTTCTGACTGGACATTCCCTGAAAGAGGAATCCGAGCTCTGGGCGTCGTTTCAAAATCTCAAGCAAGCACGAAATCGGTTCGTTCATGAAGGTTTGGCATCGATCGGAAAGGTGCCCGTCGATGCAGCCAAAGCTGAGGAGTTGGTACGATCTGCGCCGAAGATTATCGCGAGAATTCGAGAGTGGCTACCGGAGGATATCCAGCGGCGGACCTTCGACCCGAGCGTGAGAGTGGAAATCACAAGTAAAACATTTCCCGGACCGGATAATCCGGAGGCTTCGCCGACCCGCGCCGACAGCGGGCAAAAGCAGGGATCGCCGGGATCTGTTTGACGGCGCAACCAGCGCGCCGGGGGACTGTGCCTCTGCCCAATCCTGAGGTCATTGTCTGCAGGAAGTTGATGGGGGCTTGCTCTCCAGTTACTCGTTGTAGCAGCATGCGAATATGGAACGCGAACAGGTCATTGCACGACTACGCGAGCATGAAGCCGAGCTGAGACCTTGTTCGATATGGCGGGGCTGGAGATACGGTTGGGCGAGATTGTCGGCACTCGCGTCGATCTGTCCGACCGCAGCATGCTCAAGGACCCGGTGAAGGTTCAGGCAGCGCGGGAAGCCCTGAGTGCCTTTTAGGGAACCGCGCCTCTCGCTTCGCGATTTATCTCGGACGCAATCGGCATGATCGGGATTTCACCGCGGGTATGGATTTTGAGAGCTTTCGCCAGGACCCCAAGACGATGGCTGCCGTGGAGCGAAAGCTTCTGGTCATCAGTGAGGCCGCCGTTCAGCTCGGCGAGCAATTGTCCGCGCTTTGCCCTGATCAGCCGTGGCACAAGATTCGCGGCACTGGAAACTGGCTGCGTCATCAGTATGAGAGGGTTGATATGGAAACCGTGTGGCGAACCGTAACGCCCTCGCCTAACTCGGCCGCACCAACCGGAACGTCCGATCCCACCTTGTCTTCGTGAAGAAGTGCTCCGCCAGATCCACCAGGTGGTGTGTGTTGAAGTCGAGCAGATCCTCGGTGGGAGCATCGTACGACCAGATGACGACGATGGGCTTTCCCCTTATGTTTTCGCGCGGCACCAGACCCCAGTATCGGCTATCCGCCGAGTCGTCGCGATTGTCACCCATGACGAAATAGCTTCCGGGTGGCACGACCAGTTCCCCGCCCTGCACATCGTCGCGCAGCATGGCCCGCGCCCGCTCCGGGAGTGGTGCGCTCCCCGATGGAAAATTGTCCCTATACGTATCCGGCAGCGCCCCGTCGATGTGCCGAACGTACGGTTCGCCGATTTTCACGCCGTTGCGAATCACTGCCCCATCCCGGAGCCGGATGCGGTCGCCGGGAATGCCGATCACGCGCTTGACGAAATCTTTCGCGATGTCGAGCGGATAGCGGAAGACCACAATGTCCCCGCGCTGGACGTCGCTGTAGGGAAGCAGTTTCGCCGCCCCCGAATCGTGCGGCGCATAGGTCAACTTGTCGACCAGCACATGATCGCCCGTCATCAGCGTGCCTTCCATGGAGGCCGAGGGGATCACATACGGCATGGCGACATTCGAGGTCGCAAAAATAAGAATGATAATCTGCGCTGCCCAGTCGGCGGCTTCGCGTGCGATTTGCATATTCGACGGTACGAAAATCCTCGCCCGTTTGTTCCATATCCTAAACTGGGGCCTGAATGAAAGAAAAACCGTTGCGTGTCGCCGCCGGCGATACCGGCTTCGAGGAACGCATCCGGCAGATGGCGGATTCGGTACAGGCGCGCCATCGCTATCACTCGATCCAACTCCCCGACGGCAGCGTTCTCCCGGGCCTGCAGTCGATCAAAGAGTTGCGCCGTCGTCTGGATGTCTTCGGCCTGCCGGAGGATCTCGGCGGCAAACGCGTACTCGATATCGGCGCGTGGGACGGATGGTTCAGCTTCGAATGCGAGCGCCGGGGAGCCGCGGTCACGGCCGTCGATTGCGTCGAACTCGATACTTTCCTCGAAGCCCGGCGGCTTCTCGATTCGAAGGTGGAATACCTCACGCTCGACGTGAACGAGCTCTCGTCCCGCCGCCTTGGGCGCTTCGATATCGTGCTGTTTTTCGGCGTTCTTTACCATCTGCGCCATCCGCTGCTCGGCCTCGAAAAAGCCGTCGAACTCTCGACCGATCTGGTGCTGGTGGAGTCCTTCGTCATCGACTCGGAAAAGGACCGCTCCATCCCCGCCGTCATGGAATTTTATGAGCGCACCGAACTGGGCGGCCAGATCGACAACTGGTGCGGGCCGACGCCCGAATGCCTGCTGGCCCTGTGCCGGTCGGCCGGGTTGGCGCAAGTGGAACTGAAAGACATCACCAATCACCGGGCTTCAGTGCTGTGCCGCAGGCGATGGCCGGAGCCGCAGGGAAAATCCCCCGCGCCGCATCTCAATTCCGCCGTGAACAATCGGACCTGGCAGGCGCGCTTTCACCCGAATAAGGACGAGTATCTCTGCTGCTATTTCAAGTCGGACGCGCCGAACCTGACTCCCGAAAACGTTTTCATCGAAGTGGATGGCTACGGAGTTCCCTGCCTGACGGTCGGGCCGAACGGGCCGGGCGCGTATCAGGCCAATTGCCTGCGTCCGCCGGGGCTCGATCCGGGGCGTCACCAGGCTTCCATCAGAACGGCTGACAGCGGGCGCAGCAACACGGCGGATTTCAGTATGCTCGGGGAGTCTGGCCTCGAAGCCGAATTTGGCGAAGAAGCGTTGGGCCCGCCGCGTCATTTTCCGGCCGAGGCGCCCGAGTTGTGCAGCGCCGAATTTCAGGCTTCGGGCGATCTGCGCAGCGCGGTCAATCCCGGCGGCACGCTGATCTGCTACTTTCGCTCGCCGATGGAAATGATCGGCGCGCCCGACGTCTCGATCGAGGTTGCGGGCACACGGGTCCCATCCCATACAATCAGTTCACTGGGTGATGGCGTTTGGCAATCCAATACTTTGTTGAAGCAACCGGTCGCGACGGGCACGCCGGTGCGGTTGCGCCTGGGAGAGGGTGAATGGAGCCGGTCGCTCCCCGTCCAGTAATCCGCGTGGATGCGGATCTCGAATTGCGGCCGGTGCGCCTCGAAGATGCCGCCGATCTTTTCGCCGCCATCGATCGGAACCGGGAGCGCCTGCGCCAGTGGCTGCCGTGGGTCGGAACCAGTTATTCCCGCGAGGATGTATATCTTTTTATCGCGGAACGCGAACGCGAAAATCAGCTGGGGACGGCGTTAACCACCACGATCTGGAAGGACGGAGTGTTGTGCGGCTCGATCGGTCTGCACAAGATCGACTTCCGGCACCGCAGCACCAGTATCGGCTACTGGATCGACGGCGAATACGAGGGCCGGGGCATCGTGCTGCGCGCCTGCCGGGCCATTGTGACCGAAGGATTCCGCAACTACGGGCTGCACCGCATTGAAATCCGCTGCGCCACGGGGAATCAGCGGAGCGGCGCCCTGCCGCGCAAACTCGGCTTCGTCGAGGAAGGGATCCTGCGCGAAGCCGAATGGCTGCACGACCACTGGGTCGATCTGCGGGTCTTCAGCATGCTGGAGCAAGACTGGGCCTGAGCGACGAGCAGGAAAGTTCTGCACGCTATTGCCGGGGCAGCCGTCTCCCTATCGAGGTAGTGGAAAAATGACGACGCGAATCGTTATGGCCATATTGGCCTTTTCGGGTGTTTCGCAGGCGCAGCCCTCTTCCACGGTTGTGACGGGCACCTATCACTTCACCACACCACAAACGGCCAAGGGCTTACAAGAAGCCGCCACCATCGTCCGAACCGTCGCCTCGGCTCCACAAGCGTCTGTCGACGCCTCAACCGCCACCTTGACTTTCAGCGGGTCCGCCGAGTCCGTCGCCTTCGCCGCATGGCTGCTTCCCCGAATCGATAGGGCCGCCGGCGACGACGCCGTCTACCAGTACGGACTGCCGTCGGGTGACATTGGTCGTATCAAATTCGTTCCCAACGTTCAGACAGGGCAGGAAATGCAGGAATTGCTGACAATTCTTCGCGTTGTCGCCGATGTTCAGAAAATTTTCACCTTTTCATCGAATCATGCCATGGTCCTGAGTGGGCGGGACTGGCAAGCTGCGTTCTCCGAATGGATCATCGACCAGATCGATCAACCCAGGGAGCCGAAGCCGGATCCCACGCCGCGCGAGTTCACGGTCGGCGGGCCGGATTACAGGGGCCTGGGTCATGGAGCGCGCCTGAATTTTCTGGCCAACGTGACGGGGCAGCGGGAAACGCAGCAGGTTCTCACGGTCCTTCGCACGGTGGGTGACTTACAGAAGGTCTTCAACTACACCTCCAGCCATGCGCTGATATTCAGGGCCGGTGACACCGACCTCGAACGAGCGGAATGGATGATTCAGAACCTGGATCTGCCGGCGGGGCAGTCTTTGCGCGGCGCGGTCTTCACGGCTCCGGCCGACGACGACGTGACCAGGATCTTCCATGTGCTCAACGCTAACCCGGAATGGCTCGCCACGGCGGTCACCGGTCTGCGCTCCGAATTGAAGATCAGGCAAGTCTTCTACACGACGGCCCCGGCAACCATCGTCGTGCGCGGCACGAAAGGTCAAATGGCCGAAGCGGTGAAGTGGATGGCCGCGCAGAACGCGCTTTTTGAATAGGTCGCATCACCGCGCATATTCGGCGTACAACTCGGCTTGGCGTTTGCCGATCGCGCTCCAATCGAACTGCAGCGCTGTTTGCCGGGCCTGGATTTCGATGCGCTGGCGGCGTGCGGGATCGGCGGCGAGCGCGCGAATCTCCTGCGCCATTTCTGACGCGCTGGTGGTGACGATGAGATCCCTGCCAGGTTCGAGATCGAGGCCGTTGATGCCGGCTGGAGTGCTCACGACCACGCGGCCCATGGCCATGGCTTCGAGAACTTTGATGTTGGTTCCGGCCGAAGCGGTGAGCGGCGCGAGCACGATTTCCGCCCTCGCGTAAGCGGGACGAACGTCCTCGACGAAGCCTTCGATTTCAACGCCGGGCTGATCGGGAATTTCCATGTAATCGCCGGGCCGCGGTCCTGCGATCACGTGCAGCGTGTATGCGGGGCCGAGCGCGGGCCAGACCTCCTTGAGGAAAAACTCGAGCGCCAAGCGGTTGGGCAGATGCGCGAAGGACCCGATGAAGAGGAGCCGCCTCGGTTCGGGCTCGCCTGGGATCGGCTGGAAGCGATCGCAGTCCACTCCGTTGGGAATCACGACAACCGATTTCGCTCCGGAAACGGCGGCAGCATCCTTCGCCGACATGGTTACCACGCCATCGACCTTGCTCCAGGCTTCGGTTTCGAAGCGCTTCCATTTTTCCAGTTGTTGCTTCAATTCCCAATTGGCGGGGTCGCGCGCGAGTAACTGACGCTGGAGGTCGAAGGTGATGTCATGCTCTACCAGAATCGTTTTGGCGTAGCCGGCATACTGGGCCATCCAGGTGAATTCGAGCTGCACCAGGGCGGGCTTCCAGCGCTCGATGGTTTGTTTCAGGCAGGCCGGGAAGGTTGCGGAATCGAACTCTTCCACCATATCCGGGCGATCTGTTTTGAGGCGATAGTGGGTGCCGTGGCGGCGGACCAGGATGACCTCGCGGCAAAGATCGAGAAGCTCCTGGGGCGGCGTAGCCAGTTCTTCGCAGAAGGCGATGAGCACCAGATCGCACCCCGCCCGCTTCATCAGGTTGAAGATGCGTACCGCGCCTCCGTGAGACAGCGGGTAAGGCAGGTAGGGGCTGGCGATGACAATCGGCTGTGAGCCCCGCGGAGTTTGCCGCCCCGGAAAGACCGCGCTATCGCCGTTGCCCAGCGCGAGGATTTCCGGCTCGGTAAGGCTGCCTGTAGCTTCCGGCGGACGCGGGCCGATGGGCGGGATATCCCGCAGGACGTCGAGTTGTGAAAGCAATTGCAGGCGGCGGATGGCTTCCTTCCACAGTTGACGGAACAGCGCGGGCGATCCGATGGCGTGGATCAGGAAGCGCAGGTAGTTTCGTTCGACGAAGAAGTCGAGCTGGCGCGCGCTGAAGAAGCGGGACGTGGTGGCGCGATGGCGATGCTCGACGCGGGCTCCGGCGCAGAAGACGGAGGGCCAGCCTCGCTTCCATGCGCGGTACCCGAGGTCCATGTCTTCCACGTAAGCCGGATCGTAGACTTCGGAGACTCCGCCGAGCTCGAGTAGTTTGGCGGTGTCGAAGAGCGAGCAGCCGCCGCTTCCATAGAGCACCCAGGTGAGGTCTTCGCCTGGGATGGGGTCGTCGCAGCGCACGGGAAAGTCGAGAGAGTTCTCGCGGCGCCAGACGGCCTTGCCGGTCTCTTCGCGGCGCACGCCTGGCGGAAAGAAGATCTCGGCGGTGGCGCAGAAGAGATTCGGAGTTTTATCGAAGGCGGTTTCGAGAGCGGCGATGAAGCCGAGCTCGATCAGCATATCGTTATTCAGAAGGAGCGTTCGATGGTAGTGCGCTTCGCGCAGGCCAGCGTTGATGGCTTTAGCGAAGGAGAGCGGGGTGGGCTTGACAATGACGCGGATTCCTGGGTACTCGCTTCTTAGCCAGGATTCAGTTTGGTCGCTGGAGCCATTGTCTACTACGATGACCTCTCCGCCCGACAGTTGAGTCAGCAGCGTTGGGAGCATCAACTCAAGAAGCTGGCGGCCATCCCTGGTAGGGATGATTACGGTTATCCCCTGGGTGAGGTGGCGATTCGGGCCGATTGCCAATCGGCCGGACCCGGAGGGTACCCCTGCCAATCTGCCCCACCTTGGGAGAGTGCCTTTTAATTGGGCCAGTCTTGCTCTCAACGGGATTTCGGCTTCGGCGGGGTGAACGATCCTCCGCAGCCAGCGTTGTGTGCCCGGTCCGGGTCTGGCTCTCCGCAACAGCCAGGCAGGGAGATCCTTCCAGTACAGAACGTTAAGGTTCTCGTCGTAGGCAATCAGCCTGGCGGGGAACAGCGTCAGGGCGACCGCGCGCATGGTGGCGAGCTCTGTGCCGCTGGCGAGCACGACGGCGGCGATTTGGATACGCCGGCCATGCAGTGCCGCTTCGATTGCCGCTTTGTTCTGCCGGAATCCGCGCTTGACGTGCCACGGAATCCAATGGGCGCGGTCCGGTTTGAATTCGGATACTATGTAGAGCGGAGCATCCGGCGACACCTGCGCGAAGTGGTTCAGCACCGCCTGGTTCAAAGGCGCTTTGCCGGACAGAAATACCAGCTTGATCAGATCGGGGGCTGACGGCACGGATCGGTTTCTCCGGCCTCGAAAGCCCTCCAGACTTCGAGGGCCTGGATGGCAAATGCCGTCGAGACCGGGTTGGCGTGGAGGACAGTCTTACCGTCGCGGCGTCCAAAAAGCCAGGCTCCGTCGATGCGTCTGTCTTCGCTGACAACCTGGAATTCCTCAAGAGCCTCCGCCTCCTCGGCGGCGGCAGCCCGATCGACGGGAATCACCTTCGCTCCGTAAATGCGGGCGCGCAGAAGTTGGGCGTAGACGTCGGACCTGGCAAACTGCGGCGCGATCTCCCTCAGATAGCAGGAGACGGTTTCGAGCCCATAACGATACGCTTCGACGCATGCGGGCCGATCGAGCACCTGCCACATCGCCTCGAGAAAATAGGTGTAGGCGTGAAGCCGATCCATCACGCGCAGGTGGTCCGCGGTGCCGGGAAGAAAGTCGCGGTGCGTGTGCAGGCCAACCTCAAGGATCTCCTCCCAAGCCTCGCGGAATGGCTGTTCGCCGGTTATTTCGGCCAGTTCCCACCACGCGAGTGCGGCCTTGACCTGATAACAGCCGGGGGCCTGCGACCAGGTGGCCGTCCGCGCCGCGGGCTTCTTGGCGGGCAACTGCAGAATGGGATGGTAGTCGCTGCCCGAATGAAAATCGTCGATCATACCGCGCGACGCCGCAATCGCGGTTTCGAGCAGGCGGTAGTCCCGGGTCACTCTCCATACCGCCAGCAAGGCCCGCACGATGATTCCGCTGTCGAAGAAGTAGGCGGTGGAAGAACAGGGATGCTCGAAGGGGAAGGTTTGCAACCCGGCGTCCCAGGCGTGCTCGCACAGGAAATTGACCATGCGGCGTGCGCCATCAAGATAGCATTCCTCGCCGGTAGTCGAGTAGAGGAAAACGAGCGCACTCGCGGCATATCCCGTAATCTCGGTCGATACCGGCTTGTTCTTATGGAACTCGGCGAAATAGAAGCGGGCCACTCCACCGGACGCTTCCTGAATTCCCGAGTGCAGAAACCAGCGTCCGGCTCGCGACAGCGAAAAGGCTCCAGACAAACCGCCAGTTTAACATCCGCTGCGGTATCCTGATCCCGAGCATGAAACCAATTTCCCCTGAGCAGCAACAGTCGCTGGTGGCGCGTCTGACGGACGCGTGCGGCGGAGCGTATTCCCCCGAGACGCGCCGCAAGTATTTCATTTCAGGCCCGCAGTGGGCCGCTGCCTATGAAGGTCACGCGCTGTTCCACGCGCCGACGCGCCGGCCGGTGACGTTCGAGGAAGTGATCCGCGAGTACGGCAAAATCGGCGTCGCGCACTGGACCACCCACGATACGGACGTGATTCCGGCCGATGCGCTGGGCAAGGACGGGCAGCACGAAATTGTGGAACGAATCAAGAAGGCGCTGGCCGCAGACGGCGTGGCGTGTTCCATGGTGACGACGGAAACGTTCCACCATGCGGTATTCGCGTCGAGCCCGGCTTCGGAGTCTCCCGAGATTCGCCGGTATGCGGCTTGGCGGGTGTGCAACACGGTGGACATCGGGCATGAACTGGGCGCGCAATTCGCCGTGTATTGGCCGGGATCGCTGGGGTATCAGATCCAGGGAGCGGTGGAAGAAACGCAGACGCTCCGGTGGTATGCGGAGTCGCTCAACGCGGCGTGCGAGCACGACATTCAGGTGGCGAAGGCGAAAGGACGGCCGACGCTGAAGCACTGCCTCGAAGCCAAGCCTTTCGAACCGCAGGCGGAAATACTGCTGCCGACCAGCGACGCCATGCTGGGGTTCATTGCCTCGGGTCTGCTGACGCATCCGGAGATGGTGGGGCTGAATCCCGAATATCTGCACGAGCTGATGTGGGGCGGCGCGCCGCGGGCCGCTCTGGCGCGGGCGTTGACCGCCGGCAAGCTGTGGCATTTCGATATCAACGACGGCTACCGCCTGAAGCATGACGTGGATATCGCGGTAGGTCTGGTGAATCCGCTCGACTGGCTGAACGTGCTGGTGCTGCTGCGCAGCCACGGCTATAACGGTCCGTTCAATCTGGACTACAAACCGCCGCGCACGACGAGCAATTTCGGCGTGTTCAAGGTGAGTTTCCCGACCGCGGTAGACCGCTTCATTACGTTATGGGAGATGGCGGGCGAGGTGATGGAGGACAGCGTGATCGGCGAGGCTTCCGCCGCTCTGCGGGCCGGAGCCGGCTGCGAAAGTAACGATCCTCGCGAAATTTTCGAGGCGAATAAAGAACTGCTGACGCTGCACGAGTTAATTGGACATCGGCTGGTGCAGATTCTCCTGGGACTGCACCGCGGCCGCGTGTACCCGGTTTAGCGCGAATCCCATAACTTTTTTATTTTTTCTCGTACGACTTACTTACGGATTCCCTGTGATGCTGTGTTTGGGATGGGTTAACGAGAACAAACCCGCTTCCTAAAAGGAGTTTCCATGAAATCGGGATCTGTAAGACTGGCTCTCTGCGCGGTATTCGCGCTGACGAGTCCATTAATCGTATTCGCCGGCGGCCAGCCCGCCAGGGTGTTTATGCCCAGCAAGGCCGACATGCAGAATGTTACCGGCGCGGCGCGCGCCATACAGCAGGGAAAAGGTTCGGGAATGACGCGCAGCCAGGCGGCTGAACCTGCCAGTGCCCCGCGTACGCAAACGCCTGCGCAAACCACGGGGCGTCCGGGCGATACCGCCTTTACCAAGTAAGCCGGCGCGAAGCGGAGAGGTTTCAGTCGGAACGGAGCAACTGGCGCAGCGCATCGTCGGCGTCGCGCCTGGTCCCGTAACTGATCACAACCTCTCCGCCGCGCTTAGCCAGTAAGTCGGCGATCTGGTCTTCGCGGGCGGGCCATACGGCAACCGTACCGCTCGTTTTCACGACGTAAAATCTGATGGGTCGATCCGGCTCGTTGCCCATTCACCCTCTCCGTTTATGCGATTTTACATCTTCAGAGCGTTTTCAAGGAAGGCCAGCCGATCCGCCCATTCGTCGATCAGTTTCGATGTCGGCTTCCCGGCGCCATGTCCGGCGCGGGTCTCGACCCGAATCAGAATCGGCGCCGTGCCCGCCTGAGCCTGTTGCAGCGTGGCGGCGTATTTGAGGCTGTGTCCCGGCACGACGCGATCGTCGTGATCGGAGGTCGTAATCAGCACCGGCGGATACTTCACGCCGCGCCGGATGTTCTGCAAAGGCGAATAGGGGCGAATAAATTTGAAATCCTCCGCATTATCGGGATTGCCGTATTCGCCGACCCATTGCGTGCCGAAACCGAACTTCTGGAAGCGCAGCATGTCCATCACGCCCACATCGGGCATGGCCGCGCCGAACAGATCGGGCCGCTGGTTCAGCACCGCGCCCACCAGCAGGCCGCCATTACTGCCTCCGAAGATAGCCAGCTTAGGCGTGGAAGTGTATTTATTTTCAATCAGCCACTCGGCGGCGGCGATGAAGTCGTCGAACACGGTCTGCTTCTTCGCGCGCATGCCGGCCTGATGCCAGGCCTCGCCATACTCGGAGCCACCGCGCAGATTCGCCACCGCGTAAATTCCTCCGAGGCGCATCCATTCGGCGATCGGAGGACTGAAGGAAGGGGTGAGCGCGATATTGAAGCCACCGTAGGCATAGAGCAGCGTGGGGTTCCCGCCGTCGAGCTTCAGCCCTTTTCGATGGCTGAGAAACATCGGCACGCGCGTGCCGTCCTTGCCGCTGTAAAAAACCTGCCTCGTTTCATAGGCGGGCGCATCGAAATCCACCTTGTTTTGGCGGACCAGGGTGCTCTTACCCGTGTTGAGGTCCAGACGCCAGGTACCGGGCGGAATGGTGTAACCGTTGAACCTGTAGAACATCTCGCTGTCGAGCAGGCGGGCGGGCGACCATTCCGCCGTTCCAAGACCGGGCAGGGCGATCTCGGCGACCGGCTTTCCTTCAAGCGTCGTCAGCGTGGCCGTAGAATGCGCGTCCTTCATGCAGGACAGAAGGAGTCTGCCGCCGGCCATCTGGACGCTGTCGAGAGTCTCTTCCTTCTCCGCTGCAATCTCTTTCCAGCGGGCGCGCTCCGGATGCGTCAGGTCGATCGCCACGACGCGTCCCTTCGGCGCCCCATCGGTGGTTCGCAGATAAAGCAGGGTGCCGGATACCTCGATCGGATCATAAGCGAACGCCGGCGTGGCGATCAGATCCACGGTGCGCGGGGTCGCGGCGCTCAAGTCCTGGAAGGAGAGCATGTTCTTGCCCGGCACCCCCGTATCTATATACAGAATCAGATAACGACCGCCTTCCATCACGCTGGCCGACACGCCCCAGTCGGGATGTTCGGGTCGCGCATAGACTAGTTTGTCGGCCGTTTGCGGATCGCCGAGTTTATGGAAATAGACCTTCTGGTTGAGGGCCGCCACCGTAAGCAGCTTGTCGGGCGGCGGTTCGGGAAACCGGCTGTAGTAGAAGCCGCTGTCATCGGCAGCCCAGGAGATGGATGTCCCTTTGGACCAGCGGACCACATCGGTCAGGTCTTTACCCGTGGCCACATCGCGCACGCGCCATTCGTCCCAGTCGGAGCCGGCCTGCGCCACCGCATACCCGTACAGCTTGCCGTTCCAGCTCACCGATTCGCCATTGATTGCCGCCGTGCCGTCTTTACGGTACGTATTCGGATCGAGCAGCTCGCGTGGAGTTCCGTTGAGCGAGTCCATCACATAGAGCACGGCCTGGTTCTGCAGACCGGAGTTATGAAAGTAGAAGTAATGATTTCCGGCCTTATACAAGCCACCGAACTTTTCGTAGTTCCAGAGACTGGTGAGCTGCGTCCGGATGGCTTCGCGGTTCGGGACCTTCGCCAGCCAGGAGAAAGTCAGCTCGTTCTCCCGCTCGATCCACTTCTGCGTCGAGGGCGCATCGGCATTTTCCAGGCTCCTGTAGGGATCGGCGATCATTACTCCGTGATAGTCGTCCACCTGGTCCGATTTCGGAGCGGGCGGATAGTTGAGCCGAGGCAGCGTCTGCGCGGAGAGAAAGAGGGCGCAAGCCATGAGCGCCAGGACGTATGTTACGGGGTGATTCAACTGGGACATCTATAATTGTCACATCTCCGATAAAAATTGTCTCATTTCAGGTTTGGGCCGCGTCGTGCCTGGCAACTCGTATGTCTACGCGTTATAACAACGGATCGCATTACGAGAACCATCAGCGCGCCGCCGAATTAGAGAAACTGGCCGAGCATGAACATCGTGTGGCCGCGGCCCGGCCGGGACACTCCATTCAACCTGCCGAGCATGCCGCGGAGCCGGCTTACGAGAGTCGGGAGGCGACCGTTGGACACGGCATCGCCGCCTTTGGTCATGAAGACATCGCTGCGCTTGCGCGTGAACTCTGGGAAGCCCGAGGGCGCCCCGAAGGTTCGCCGGATGAGGATTGGTTCGAGGCGGTGAAGGAACTGCGCGCCCGCAGCCTCAGCCACTAAGGATCGATCAGGCTGCTTTCATCAGATCCGGCAGAGGCACCCTTTCAGTCACGGCGGCGAAATCGGCGGCGGCGTCGCTTGCGCAGCAACACCCGTAGGTTTGGCCGGAATTGCACGGGCAGGGGGAGCCGGGTTGGATGGTGGCGAAGATGGCGTCGATTTCCTCAACAGTCAGCTTCGTCAGGTCGGGCCGGGATTGGGTCCGATTTGTTGGGGGATGCGCGGTTGAATTTCGGCGAGGCGATCCTTGCGGAGGCGCCGCAGTTCGGCGGTGGCGCGGAGTATTTGTAATCCTGCGCGGACAGGGTAGTGGCCGCACAGAAGGTTGCGGCGGCAGACGAATGGTCACGGCTGATCTGTATCCTTTTTTTTGGGCAATTCCGAGATTTTAGTGCGTAACAACCGCGAGCCTGAGCGTTTCGGCGACTTCGTGGGGCACGGTGGGTCCCCTTTGGGAGGGCGTTCCCCCTCCCAAGCCCTCCTCCCGCTCGCCGCGTGGCAGGGTTGCATGGCCTTTATAGTCCATGCAACCAACCATTTCCAGCGTATGACCGATGCTCATCCGTCAAAGGCCAAGCCCTCCGGGCGCGCTGCGCGCGGCCTTGACAGATTCCGCTCGGTCGCCCCGAGCCCGGAATTCACCCACTACAAACCCGGATGAGCTCCTTTTTTTAACTATTTCTATGCACGTGTCGCGGCAGACAGAAATCCCCTCATGGTTCCACAGGTTCACTAACTGTACGGCGAAACAGGAGGGGGTGTCCAGATTATTTTCGCGGCAGATCAGGGCAGGCGAACGCGCGTCAGCTGGGCTTGAAGAAGTGGGCGATCTTTTTGCCGCCTTCTTCGGTGTAGTAAACGGTCACCTTGCCGGTTTTGTCCAGGCCCTTGCCGGTTTCCCGCGTCGCTGAGGCGGTCAGATGATAAGTCTCCTCGGCGCCGTCGGTCGTTTTGACCGTGACGGTTTTCGCGCCGCGGTCGACGCTCTTCACCGCGCCCTCGCTCATTTTCAAGCCATCCTTGCCGACGTGATCCACTTCCTGGGCGGTCCTCACAGCGCCCTTCTCGGTGTAATGCACGACGACTTCGTCGCCTTCCTTCATGCCCAGAAACGCGTCTTTGGTTCCGCCGGCGAGGGCTTCGCCGCCGTGCACCGTGGTGCGCCCGACGAAATGAAAGGTATGCTCGGTGCCGTCGCCCACTTTGACGACAACGGTCTTAGTCGCTTTATCGACGGTCTTCACGGTTCCGGCGACCGCGCTGGCTAAATCATCGGCGGCGAACGCGCCCCAGGAAAGAACCGCCAACACCAAAACCGAACGTAAGAAAATACGCAAATTTACTTCCCCTTTAGGAGTAGTTTAACAAGATCACGTCCTCGACTGCGCCCAATCTGCCGGCGCGCGCCCGTACGACCAGACCGGGCCGAACAGTTGTCACAACAAGCTTGTGGAACTCCGCATCGCGCTCTTCGGGTGGGGGCGTGAAACCGAGGACGTACATGTTGCGCAGATCGGATTCGATTTTCGAGAAGACATCGGAGGTATGGCGGCCGGGGTCGGGAAAAACCAGGCCGCCGGTCTCGCGGGAGAGGCGTCCGAGTCCGCGGCTGGCTGCCTGAGCGATGGCTCCGCTGATCGATACGAAGCGCATCGGGTCCGCGTATTTGATCGAGTAGACGACCGCGCCGGCAGATTGGGCCATCTCGACGAGGGCGTTCAGGCTGATGTCGCTGCCGGTATCGAGACCGTCTGAAAGCACGATGATGGCTTTACGGCCAGCGATGGGCTTCAACTCCTGGGCCGTGTAGTAGAGCCCGTGCCAGAGGGCGGTTCCACCGCAGGTATGAGGAAAGCTTTGGTTGCGGCACGCAGGACCGAGGATGGGCGATTGCCTGCCTTCCGGCGTACCGACCTTCTCCACGGCCGTTTTCGGATCGCCGCGCCCACTCGAAATGAGCCAGGATTGCTGGGCCACCTGCACGATCATGGCGCGGTCTCTGGGGCCGATCACCTGTTCGAGGAATTGCGCAATGGCTTCGCGATGGTTCTTGATGTATGCCGCCTGGCTGCCACTGATGTCGGCGACGAGGGCGACGGTGAGCGGCAGATCCGATTCCTGCCATAAGTTTTTTATGTCGCGCGGTTGACCGTTATCCAGCAACCGGAAATCTTCCGCCTTGAGATTGGCGGCCGGCGTACCTGTGGGGGTATCGACCGCGCAGGCCACGGTGACGAGATCCACGTTTACGCGGATGTCGGGCTGCTGCGCGAAAGCCACGCAAATCGAAATCAGCGCGAGTGCGCGCGACACGTCAGGGCCTGGCTTTCGGCAGGGCGATCAGGTTGGCGAGGAGCTGATAGGCTCCGTCGGTTCCAGCAGGCAGTTGACGCCATAGGCCGAGACCGAGATAGATCCACCTGCCGCGGCCGTACTTCGCCTCCACCATGGCCCCAGGTTTCTCACCGGGATTGTCCTTGAAGGAATCGGTCATCGATACCAGATCGATATATTTTGGATCCTTCTCGCCGAGGAAGTAAAGGCCGCGCTCCTGCACCCAATTGGCCCACGCGGCCGGGCCGATTTTGTTGGGGAAATTGAATACGGGATCCGCCGGGGCGAGCAGCTTCACGGGAACGTTTTCGTCGCTCACGCGGTTGTTACTGACCTTGGCGGGATACGGACCGTAATCCGCCTGATTGAACTCCATTTTGTTGTACTGCACGATGACCGTGCCGCCGCGGGACACGTAGTCGAGGAGGCGGCGGTTGTAGGCGCGCAGATCGGCACGGCGCTCGTAAGCGCGGACGCCGGTGATGATTACGTCGTGCTTCGAGAGGTCGCCCCAGGCGAGTTCGTCCTCATCGATGTAAGTCACTTTCGCGCCCAGTTGCTCGAGGGCCGGGGGCACCTGGTCGCCCACGCCGACGATGTAACCGACGTTGATGTTGGCCGTGACTTTCACATCCACAACTTTGAGCGCGGCTTCGGCGGGCTTGATCACCTGACGGCGCTGAATGTGCGGGTATTCGATGACCTCGTAGCCATTTGAGAATTTTTCGTTGGGCATGACCGGTGAGGTTACGATGGCGCGCAGCGTGTATTGGCCGACTTTGGCCTGGGGCGGCGCCGTGACTTCAAATCGGGCCGACAGCGCTTCATCCTCATGGGCGAAGCTGAGGGGCACGTTGGCCGGAGTGGACTTCCAGCCGGCGGGCAGATCGAGCGACACCGCAGCCTGAGCCGCTGCCTTGGTTCCATTGATTACCGAGACGTGGATCTCGCGCCGGGTCGGCAAAGCGGCGGGGATGACGGCGAGGGCCGGTGTGACGCTGACCGAGAAGGCCGGCACGACGTTGAGCTCCATGCGCTTGTCGCCAAGGTAAATATCCTTCACGTAGCGGAATTCGACGGGCAACTCGCGCGTGACATCGACATCGCCCGCCTTGACGTGGAAGGTTACGCGAAAGGGCGTGGGTGCGAAGGGAACGCCGAACTCGACGTTGGGATCGAAGATCTGGATGGCCTGGTTTTCGGGATGCTTCCAGTAATTGTCGTTGAAGTAGGGCGTGGTGGGTTTGGCGTCTTTCGGGATGTGCGCGTCCGAAGCGCAGGTGTAGACCGCGTCCTTCTTGACGGCGGCTGGTTTGCAGGCTACGGGCTGATCGAAACCGGAGATCGAAACGTCGGCGACGCTGACATCGGACGCTCCCCGGTTCACGGCGAGGATAGAAAGCTTTACGGGCTGACCGGCGACGACCAGGCCGTCATCGGCTACGGCGTCGAATGAGAGGCCATGCGCGGCCAGCACGGCGTCCTCATAGTCGCGTTCCTTCAGGCGCAGCCGGAAATCGATTTCGTAGCGAGCCTGGTCATTGAGCCCCATGCCGGCCAGTTGCGCGAGCAGCGTGCGGATGGCGGCGAGGCCTGCTTCAATGGGCGGGGCAGTTGCGGCATCGTTACCCGCATCGAAGGCATCGCGGGCGCGCTTGGCGTCGGCGGAAATGGTGGCAATCCCGGCGATCAGCGGAATCGGCGGATTGGGGCCGGCGTAGAGTACCAACGCCTCGATTCTGGTATCCACGCCATCGAACAGCGAGGTCTCGGCTCTGTCCTTCTGCCCGGATATGGTGCTGTCGATGAGTTGGTATCCGCCGCGGCCACCACCACCCCCGCCGCGTCCATTGTTGGCTCCGGGCAGCGCGGGGAGGCCGCTGGTGCCCTGGCATTTATGATTGCTGCGTGCGTCGGCGCCGATTTCCGCGTAGGTGCGGCCCAGCAGCGGATCGTACTTGTTCGTATTGGCCGGCGCCAGCCTGACTGTATTGACCGGGGCAGGAGCCGCGGGTGCATTAGCTCGTCCACGGCCTCCGCGGCCCCCTTCCGGCGCAGGCGGCGCTGCGAAGTAGAGTTTCTTCGGCTGCCAGGGTCTGAGGCCTTCCTGCAATTGCGCGGGATACTTCGACGGGTCGCCCGCCGCGTAGTAGGCTTCCCGGAACAGAATGGTGGTCGCCTCATGAGCGCGATCGCCGCCGCGGCCCTGAATATTCATGGTCACCACGACATCGGGACGCAGGGTGCGGAGCAGCCGGACGTAATCGCCGACAATCTCTTCCCTGCCCCATTTCTGAATCACTTCCTCGGGGTCGAACGAATAGCCGTAGTCGATGGCGCGGGTGAAGTACTGCTCGGCTCCGTCGATGCGGTGGGCCGAGAGGAGCTCGGCAGTGCGCAGGACGGCGATATCGCGAAAGAGTTCGGGACCGATTTCATTTTGTCCACCGTCGCCGCGGTTGTTCTGCAGGTCGATGACGCGCAGACCCATGCCATAGCCATAGAGAGCGAACAAGGCGTTGGTTTCATCGTCGGGGTGGGCCGGAGCCTGCATGAAGGTACCGGAAACGCCGAGCTTGCGGATTGCCAGACCGAGCGCGACGTGGCCGCTGTCAGGGGAGACGATCGAATAATTCATGCGATTCTGGGCGGCGGCCATGCCGATCGCAAGAACCAGGAGAACAACAAAGAGAGGACGTTTCATGGGCCAACTTTCGTTTGGAGAGGGCAGGTGAAAACGCCTGCCTTACATACGAGAGTCTACTTCTTCTTCTGCTGCGCGGCCGCGCGGTGCGCGAGCCGGCTGCATGCTTCGTCCGTTGCGGTAGGGTCGATCGCCGTATTGCCCACTTCGACGCAGGCGATCTTGCCCTCTTCATCCAGATCTCCTGCGCCATCAGGACGGCTTTTTCCTCGGGCCGCAGTGAGAGCCTCCGAAGATGGCTTCGCCGGTGGGGCCTTCTCCTTCGGATGCTTCCGGGGCGCGTACTCGGGGGCCTTACGGGCGGCTTAGGTTGCCGTTGCGGGGAATCGGCCTGCCTGGTGCCGCTGGGTCGATTCAGGGGCTGGGAAAAAAGCCGCACGGGTCGCCCGATCTTCAGCCGCTAATCTGCCTTTCGTACTTCCTGAGAATCGCCGCGCTTCTGTGCTCCTTGGCCCGCTACCACAACGCCGCCCGCGTCAGCCGTCAGTTGAACGGACCAGGACTGTGACATTTCGCGCACTCCCGGTGTTTGATGCTGCTGAAGTGGCCGCAGTCATGACAGCGCCAGTCTGTATCGTGCGAGCCGCCGCGCCTGCCCACCGGGCGCATGGCTTCGGCAATTTGTCCCGGAGTGAATCGCCTGCCGGTGGCGCCCCACGCGTATTGCACGAGGGTCGAGTGGCGATCCGGCGCGGGTCGCGTAGTACTTCTGGCAGGCGTATTCCTCGATGATCCTCGCAGCCCGATTCCCACGCCGCGTCTCGCCGCTCTTCAAGCCACCGGAGCGTCCAAGTTTGCGCATAGTTTCCGCGCCCCCCGGTCGATAGTTCGGCATACACCCATCATGCCGCTTCCGGTCAACTTGCGTCTACCGAGTCGGGGATTCGGGGCCTCCAGATTCTAGAATCGGGCCTGAATTCGGGAATGCAAGCGAAGCGATACTTCGCGATCGTATATAGATCGGCCGACGATACGAGCACTGTCACCGTAACGGTAACCGTCAGGTGGCGATTTGGGGCGACTCCGTGCGACGAAAGGGCTGCGGTTTCTCAATGTTTACAGCGCCTTGCGACGCGATGCGACACCCACTCACAGACTCAAAATTCGGCGTAGTTCACTCTACGTGAGGGTTCGGTGATTTAGGGCCTTCACGACCACATTCAGACGGCTCAATAAAATCGATAACTTAAACTACATCGACTCCGACCAGCGTGCAACGATGTTTTTCGCTTAGCGAAACCGTAGTCTGGTTTCGCTCCCCGGCAGGAACATTGATAATCAATCGGGCCGTCGCCAATTTTGCGCAAGCGCTGGGGAGCGCCGAGGGGATAACTTCCGAGCAGCCGGTCGGTCGCTCAGGCGCAATTCTCTCCCGGCCCGGAATTTCGGTGGAATGTTCTTTAAGGAGAGAGAATGTCAAACACCGGTACTAACCAGCGACCTGTGGCCGTCTTCGTACTGGATGTTTCAGCCTGCATGCCCTGGTGCTGCGAGGATGAATCGACCCCGGCTTCGGAGAAACTGCTGCGCCGCGCCGGCGACGGGGACCGGCGCGGCGGGAACGTGAGGTTGCGATGAGTCGAATCCCTGAACAGGGCAAGACTGACGGCGGCGCTTATTCGATGCTACCAGGCAGGCCGCCTCTATTTTCGCGCGCAAGAGGCCATGCACCAAATTATTGCTTTCCCTTCAAATAGCGATCAAACCATGCGATAGTGCGCTGAATGGCATCGACCTGATTCTCGCGTTTGGCAAAACCGTGGCCTTCGTTTGGATAATAGTGGGCGGAAACGACGGTACCAGTCTTCTCGAGTATGTCAACGATTTGCACTGCTTCCTCTTTCGGGACGCGGATATCGTTTTCGCCCTGCAGAACGAGCAAAGGCGCCTTGGCTTTCCGAATGAACGTGATCGGCGAATCGTCTTCATAGACCCCACGGTCGGCAACAGGGTCGCCGATCAGCGAGCGCTGATATTGCTGAAGGGATGCGTCCTCGTGCTGAAGCATGGTGAACCAGTTGATGATCCCGTATTCCTCGACGGCGGCGGCCCACAGATCCGGCACCTTGCCTATGGCCATTAGAGTCATATAGCCGCCGTATGAGCCGCCGGTGATTCCGATGCGCCTGGGATCGACAAAACCGGTTTCGCTAAGGAACCGGCCTGCATAGACTTCGTCCTGCAGATCGCCTCCGCCGAGATCCTTGTGATTAGCCTGCTGAAATTCCATGCCGTAGCCGGTGGAGCCGCGGACGTTGGGCGCGATGCAGACGTAGCCGCGTGACGCCAGCGCGGCGACGGTTCGGTCGAAGGAATCGGTAGTCTGCCCGGTGGGGCCTCCATGCGGAAGGACGACGCCGGGGTTCGAACCATCCCGCTTCATATTGTCGGGCAGCCAGACGAGGGCACTGATGATTTTCCTATCGAAACTACGGTAATGGACGAGTTGCGAAGGCGGAATCCGCTGCGGATCGAGGCCGGCCAGCGCGGAGTACGTCAGTTGTTTCGTCGAACTGTTGCGGATGTCGTAAATCCAAAGATCCGAAGGCCGTTGGGAATCCTGGTGGGAAACAATCAGGCGGTCTCCGGAGGGAGAGAATGAAGGGCGCCCCGCGAAAACGGAAACGCCTGGAGGAAAATCGACCGCGGTGGAATGGAGGGTGGCGCGGTCCACCAGATAGAGTTGTGTTCTGCCGTCCTCGTTTACCAGGTAAGTGAAGCGGTCGCCTTGCGGAGAAAACTGGCCCGGCCCGGCGTCCCACTGAAGGTCGGTAACCCAGGTTAGTTTGCGCGAGCCAATATCGAGGAGGGCTACGTTGTCGACGCCGTGCCTTTCATTGGATCCGATCAATGCCTGCGTTCCATCGGGCGAAAAAGACGTTGCGGTGTAGAGCATCTGACCGGTGTGCGGCGTCAGTTCCTCGGCCTTGCCGGTAGCCGTTTCGATGCGATACACGCTGGAATCGGTGTGGCCAACCTCGCTTCTGATGGCGAGGAGGTTGCGGCCGTCGCGGCTCCAGGCTACGGCTTCCCATGTGTGGTTTGGTGTGGCTTCGTGAGTCAGTTCCCGAACGATCCGGGTTGCCCAGTCCATCAACGCAATATTCGAGCCAGCCGAAGTCTTCAGTTTGCGCGCAAACGCCACCGACTTGCTGTCGGGCGACCAGAGCGCCTGGGTCTCGGAAATTTCCTTCGTGTTCGTGAGGTTAATAGCCTCGCCTCCGCTTGCGGGAATCGCAAAAAGATCGTAGTATTCGCCGCCGCCGAAGTCCTGCTGATATGCGATCCATTTCCCGTCGGGAGACCAGGCGGCGCCTGTTTCGCGGTCGTCGGATTGCGACAATTGTACAGGCCAGCCCCCATCGGCTGCCACCTTCCACAGATTCAGGCGGCCGGTGAGATTGGTTGTAAAAACGATCTCACGCGCGTCGGGCGACCAGGACGGTCCCGCCACACTTCTGGTGTAGAAGAGTTCATCGATGGCGATGGGAGCGGCGTTCAGGTTGGCGCGGGAACTCAACGATCTTGGGTTGGTGATCGGCCGGTCGTCGGGGGATTTGACGTCAGCGAAAAGCAGCGCCGCAAACAGAACGCAGAGGAAGCGTGATGATCTCATGGAGGCTCAGAATAACAGCTTCCGGATACAGATGCCAGCGATTCGCGCCTCATTGCTCTTCGGGCGCTAAAAGCCGCCTGAGCCAAATAAGTCCCGGATGGTCGGGCTTCCGGAAGTTAATTACATTACTTTACGTATCGGCCCGAATTTTTGATCGCCGTGTGGCAGGTTGTTGTTGAAGGCAGTTTGGCGGGCGTTAACGGCTAATGAATGAAGCGCTCCTACACGGCAAGATTGAGCCGATGAGGCCCACGCCCGCATTTGGCCGATGGGCACGTTAGCCAGCGTGCAATAGCGTGCAATGGTCGGCGGCAACGGTGTCAATTATGGGATTGATGGCAATGAAAAGTCTGTAACTTACAGATTCTACATACCCTTAAAAAGAACGACCCCCTCTTCCGCCACCAATCCTACTTACAGTCGATTTTTTCGATCACGGGTAGGCCGTCGATGGTTTCGCGGGTCGCGTAAGTGATCGAGCACGTTCGAATTGTCCCGGGTAATTGCCGGGCCAATACCCTGTCTGTCGATGCGTAACGGCAGGCGATCCAGATAGGGCCGCGGCTTACTCCAAACGTCCACAGGGCGACGGTCTTTCCATTGACAGGTGTTTGCTTGTCGGGCGCGAGAGAAGCTTTGTCCCGCGGATTGCCGTCGAAGAATGTCAGGCCGGCCAGTTGGTGCGGCATTTCGTCCGAAATAACGGACCATCCGGGGGGCTGGATTACCAGTTGTTGGTTTACTTCAATACGGGGCGGACACTGAACCGAATCCGCGCCAAACAGCATGGGTGCCAGGGTGAGAATCATAAGACAAGCGAAGAGCTGCATGTTAATCAGTTATATCCCGATCGGGTAATTGTTTTCATGAAAAGCGGACCGTATGATGGAGCACTGCCTGATTGCACAAGTCGCGGATCGCGAAGGGGCGCACCAGCCACGGTCACTCGGCTGGAGACCGCAAATCCAACGGAGGAAGTTTCAATGCGCAGAATCACGAACCGGATCGCGACGCTTTCAAACGTCTTGATTCTGGCGGGCGGTGGCTTGTGGGCCCAGACCGTTACTATTTCGCCGGGATATGTGAATCTTCCTCTCGGCGGGACTCAACAATTTAAGGCAGCCGTAACCGGCCTGACGCCCACCACGGTGACCTGGGGCGTTACGGCCGGCGGAGGAACGATTACTCCGGCCGGTCTTTACACCGCGCCCGAGACGCTGCCTGAGAATTCGGTTCTGATCAGCGCCACGTCCACTGCCAACCCGAAAATCTCGGCGGTGGTTTACGTCAATCCCGAACCGCCCGGGCCCACTATAACCGCGATGTCGCCGAACCCCCTTCCGGTCGGCAACGATACCATTACCATCACCGCCAGCGCCAGTGCGCCCTTCGTCAGAGGCGCGACGATGACGTGCGCGGACGCGTCGCTCACGACGAAATTCATCTCGGCGACTGCAATCTCCGCAGTGACTTACGTGGGCGCAAGTCAGACAACAGTCGCCTGCCACGTGAATAATCCCGGCACATGGCAGAGCAATTCGCTGGCGGCGCCGGTTAAGGGCAGCGCTCCCTCGACCCCCGCGCCGGTAGTTTCTCCCGCGACTGCGACCGTTGCGCTCAGCGGGAAGCAGCAATTTTCGGCGTCCAACGTAACTTCCTGGAGCGCGGGCGCCGGATCGATTACCGTATCGGGACTCTACACGGCGCCAGCCACGACCACCGCGACAGGGACGGACACTGTTACGGCGACGGGTCCGGGTGGCAGCGGCACCGCGAAGATAACGCTGGCGACGCCGTTAGTGGTTTCCCCTGCGACTGCGACCGTGGTGCTCGGCGGAACGCAGCAGTTCTCAGCCGCCAACGCGACCGGGTGGAGCGCGGCGTCGGGAACGATTACTTCGGCCGGCCTCTACACCGCGCCCGCTCTGATGCCCGCTTCGGGGAAAGACACCGTGACGGCGACAAGCGCCAATGGAAACGGCGCCGCAACCGTGACGCTGACCTATCCGGCGCCCGCGATCCTGTCGCTCACCCCGGCGACGCTGCCGCTCGGTTCATTCACGGCGACGATCGCGGGCACTGGTTTCGTGGCCCAATCCACCGCGTCGCTGGGAGGGACGCCGCTTATCGTTACGGCTCAGACCGCGACTTCGCTCGCGGTTTCGGGATTCGCTTCCACCACCGGCATGGTCAATCTGGTTGTGTCCAATGGGGCGACGGCTTCGGCGCCGCTGGCGGTGCAGGTGGGTAATCCCAACGCGCTGGTATCGGCCGCGGCGGCACGGCGTTTCCTGGAGCAGGCTGCTTTCGGACCCTCGCCGGCGGATGCGGCGAATGTGCAGACGCTGGGATTTCAGGGCTGGCTGAGTCAACAATTCGCCATGCGGCAGATCTCGAATTACAACGCCCAACTGGGCAGCAGCCAGGGAGGATTGCCGACGCAGTTTCTCGCCAATGCGGTGAGCAATCCCGACCAACTGCGGCAGAAGGTGGCGTTCGCGCTGAGCCAGATCTTCGTTACATCGTTCTCCACCATCATCTGGGACGGTTCGATGATTCCGTACGAGCAGATGCTGATGGCGGACGCTTTCACGAATTACCGCCAGATTATGGGCGACGTCACGCTCAGCGCGACCATGGGCCAATATCTCGATATGGCCAACAATGCCATGGGAAACCCGGCCACCGGCACCATCGCTAATCAGAACTACGCCCGCGAGGTAATGCAGCTGTTCACCATCGGCACCACCATGCTGAATCAGGACGGAACGCCGCAACTGGATGGCAATGGTTTGCCCGTGCCGACTTATCTGCAGCCTGCGATAGCCGACACATCGCGCGTGTTTACCGGCTTTACCTATCTGCCGGCTTCGGGACCCGTCGAGTGGAACGATTACATCAATCCCGCCGGGCCCATGGTGCCGTATCCATCGGAACACGACATGGGATCGAAGCAGTTGTTGAACGGTTACCCGGAGCCCTCCGGCCTGAGCCCGCAGCAGGATGTGAGTAACGCGCTCGACAACATTTTCAATCATCCGAACGTGGGGCCGTTCGTGGGCAAGATACTGATCCAGCATCTGGTGAAGAGCAATCCGAGCCCGGCCTATGTGGCGCGCGTGGCGGCGGCATTCGCCAATAACGGGAACGGCGTGCGGGGCGATATGCAGGCCGTAATTACGGCGATCCTGCTCGATCCGGAGGCGCGCGCCAACGATAACGGCGGCAACGACCAGCCGACCGACGGCCATCTGCAGGAGCCTGCCTTGTTCATCGCCGGCATGGTTCGGGCGTTTGGCGGCGTCATGTCCAACCAGAATTACTTCGGATGGGACCTGGTGAATATGAGCCAGGATATTTACAACCCGCCGAGCGTATTCAACTATTACACGCCGTCGTTCGTCCCTCCGGGGAGCACGCTGCTGGGGCCGGAGTTCCAGATCTACACGCCCGATGCGGCGGTCTATCGCGCCAACATGGTGGGGGGACTTTTCTTTTCCTGGAGCAATCCGGTGCTGAACTACGGGCCGGGCACGAATCTCGATATCACGCCGTACGTAGCGCTGGCGGCGAATCCCGCGACTCTGGTGGCGGCTCTCGACCTGACGCTCACGCACGGCACCATGCCCGCGGCCATGAAGCAGGCCATCGTGACGGCGGTGACGAACGACACCAACGGCAATCTGTCGCGCGTGGAAACCGGCGCCTGGCTGATTCTCACCTCAAACTATTACAACGTGTGGCATTGATCCCGGAACCGGAAAGAGGAGATTACTCAACATGCTAATTCGTTCCAGACGTGAATTTCTGCGGGACGCGATTCGGTCGGTTTCCGCCATGGGGGCGCTGGGCGCGTTGTCGAAGTTCGGCGAGATGAATGCGCTGGCGGCGGGGAACAATTATCAGGCGCTGGTGTGCATTTTCCTTTCGGGCGGTAACGACGGACACAATACCGTGATTCCGATTAACACCGCGCAGCAGGGTTACAGCCTTTACGCGAGCGCGCGGGGTGCGCTGGGATTACCGCAAGCGTCGCTGCTGCCGATCAATAACGGTAACGACGTGTATGGGCTGCATCCGCAACTGTCGGAGATGCAGGGCCTGTATAACGCGGGGAACGCGGCGGTACTGGCCAACGTAGGCATGCTGGTGGAGCCCATCGACAAAGTGGCCTACGACACCAGCAACAGTTCCATTATTCCCAACGCTTTGTTCTCGCATTCGGATCAGGCGGGCCAGTGGCAGACCTCGATTCCGACGGGCCTGGGCAACACGGGCTGGGGCGGACGGATCGCCGATCTGCTACAGTCCTCGAATACGGGCGCGACCTTCCCGGCGGCAACTTCGACCAATGGATCGAGTCTGTTTCTCACGGGGCAGCAGACGTTTGCGGCGAACGTGCCGGCGGGATCGGCGACGCTGCTGAATTACGGGAATGCGGCGCGTCAGGCGGGGCAGCAGCAGTTGCTGACGTTCGATAACGGGTTGCAACTGGTGCAGGCGGCGAACGCTACGCTGGGGCGCGGCGTGAGCTATGCCAATGCGTTGAGCGGCGCGCTGGCGGGGGCTACGCTCGCGACGCAGTTCCCGTCGGGAAATCCTCTGGCGACGCAGTTGCAGACGGTGGCGCGCATCATTAAAGTGCGCAGCGCGCTGGGGCTTTCGCGGCAGATCTTTTTCTGCGAGCTGGATGGGTTCGATACGCACAGCGGGCAACTGGCGATCCAGAGCTCGCTGCTGCAGCAACTGAGCCAGGCGGTGCTGGCGTTCTATCAAGCGACGCAGGAACTGGGCGTCGATTCGAACGTCACCACCTTCACGACATCCGAGTTCGGACGTTCTCTGGTGCCGAACAGCACCGGGACCGACCATGCCTGGGGCAGCCACCACTTCGTGATCGGCACGGGCGTGCAGGGCGGGCAGTTCTACGGCCAGTTCCCGACGCTGGCGCTGGGCAGCGATTACGACGCCACCGGCACCGGCGCGCTGATTCCCACGAGTTCGGTGGATCAGTACGGGGCGACGCTGGCGCAGTGGTTCGGCGTAGGGGCGGCCAGTCTGCCGGCGATTTTCCCGAACATCGTCAACTTCCCGACCAACAATCTGGGAATCCTGGGGTAGCCCGATTTCCTGAGAATTATTCCTTCGATCGGCACCACCTTACCTGAGCGACTCCTCGCTCCGGGAGAAGTGTGTCATGCCGCTGTTCAAGACGCGAAGCGCCGCGGTTTACGGGATCGACGCGCATCCGGTGGACGTGGAAGTGGACCTTTACCGCAGTGGCATGGCGCGCGATTTCATGCTGGTGGGGATGCCGGACACCGCCGTGCGCGAGAGCCGGGAGCGCATCAAATCGGCGCTGATGAACTCGGGCTATGGATATCCGAATCAGGCGGTGACCGTGAACCTGGCGCCGGCTCACGTGCGCAAGGAGGGCTCCGGCTTCGATCTGCCGATGGCGCTGGCGATTCTCGGCGCCATGGGGACTTTCAAGGGGCTCGACCAGCATTTGGCGGTGGGCGAATTGTCGCTCGACGGGGCGATCCGGCCCGTGCGTGGCGCGCTCTCGATTGCCGTTTGCGCGCGCGAGCATAAGATCGAAAACCTGATCCTCCCGTGGGAGAACGCCGCTGAGGCCGCCGTGGTGGAAGGGGTGAACGTGTACGGGGTGCGGCACCTTTCGGAGGTGGTCGCGATGTTGGCGAAGCCGGAGGATTTTGCCCCCATGCGAATGCAGGCGCCGGGGCCGGGCCGCATCGCCGCCATGAACGCGCCCGACTTCCGCGAGGTGCGCGGGCAGACCACGGCCAAGCGCGCGCTGCAGGTGGCGGCGGCGGGCAACCACAACGTGATCATGATCGGGCCGCCCGGCTCGGGCAAGACTATGCTGGCGAAACGGCTGGCCGGCATTCTGCCTCCGCTCTCGTTCGACGAAGCGATCGAAACGACAAAGATCCACAGCATCGGGGGAATTCTGCAGCCGGGCGCCGGGCTCTTGCTGACGCGGCCCTTCCGCGCGCCCCACCACACCATTTCAGATGCCGGTCTGATCGGAGGCGGCTCCGGCGCGGCGCGGCCTGGAGAGGTCAGCTTCGCTCACAACGGTGTGCTGTTTCTCGACGAACTGCCCGAGTTTCCGCGCAATGTGCTGGAGATACTGCGGCAGCCGATCGAGGACGCGTACGTCACCATCGCGCGATCGGGCATGACGCTGCGCTTCCCGGCGAGCTTCATGCTGGTGGCGGCGATGAACCCTTGCGCCTGCGGTTTCTATGGCGATCCGACGCGGGAATGCCGTTGTACGCCGGCGCTGATCCAGCGTTATCTGGGGAAGATCAGCGGGCCACTGCTCGACCGGATAGACATTCAGATTGAAGTTCCCGCCGTGCCCTACAGGGAACTGCGCGCGGGCGAAGTCGCCGAATCGTCGGAAGACATGCTGGGGCGCGTGGAGCGGGCGCGCGAGATTCAGAATGCGCGCGGCCACGTGAATTCGAGGATGCCCACGCGGTTGATCCGCAAGCAGTGCGCGCTGGACGAAACGGGAGAGCGGACTCTCGAAATGGCCATGCGCCGGATGAGCCTTTCGGCGCGTGCGCACGACCGCATTCTCAAGGTGGCGCGGACGGTGGCGGATCTGGACGAATCCGAGGTGGTCGCCGCCAAGCATATCGCCGAGGCGATTCAATACCGGAGCCTCGACAGGAATTACTGGAACTGACGGGTTTCGCCGATGGGTTGCGGGGAAGCGGCCGCGCTGTTCGACCGAGAATCGGAGCTTCGGAGACAACGAAGATCAGAAATGTTTATAGCATCCCGGGCCCCGGCCTCCAATCCGTCTTTATTCAAATCAGGAGCGGAAAGGATGTGGATTCTATGCGAATGTACTTCTCTCTGCGATTCAGATCGATACTCGGTCCGATACAAGCTGGTTAGGGCGTCGCGCCGACAGTCGCGTCATGTTTACGAGCGCCCGAACAGCCATCCAGACCGCCCGTGCCGGCCTGTTCGATATATTGAAATTAACCCCATGAGCCACAACAGCTTTAGCGCTGAGTCCACCCTTCGTGTGGGCGGCGTCGACTATCGATACTTCCGTCTCTCCGCACTCGAAGAGAAGGGCGTGGCCAACGTTTCGCGCATGCCGATCTCGCACCGCATCCTGATCGAGAACCTGCTCCGGTACGAGGATGGTCGTAAGGTGAAAGCCGCGGATATCGATGCGGTGGCGCGTGGCATCAGCGGTCCCGACGCCGGCGAGATCTCCTTCATGCCGGCGCGCGTGCTGCTGCAGGATTTTACCGGCGTACCCTGCGTGGTCGACCTCGCCGCCATGCGCGATGCCCTTGCCGCCCTCGGTGGAGATCCCGCAAAAGCCAATCCGCTCATGCCCGCCGACCTCGTCATCGACCACTCGGTTCAGGTGGATGAATACGGCACCAAAGATTCGTTCAACATCAACGCGCTGCTGGAATTCCAGCGCAATCGCGAGCGCTACATGCTGCTGCGCTGGGCGCAGACCGCGTTCCGCAACTTCCGCGTCGTCCCTCCCGATACGGGCATCGTCCACCAGGTGAATCTGGAATATCTCGCCACGGTGGTCTTCCGCGCGCAAGCCGCCGATGGGCGATGGACCGCGTATCCCGATACTCTGGTCGGCACCGATTCCCATACCACCATGATCAATGGACTCGGCGTGGTCGGATGGGGCGTGGGCGGCATTGAGGCGGAGGCCTGCATGCTGGGCCAGCCGGTTTCCATGCTGTTGCCGCCGGTGGTGGGTTTCAAGCTGCATGGCAAACTCCCCGAAGGTTGCACCGCGACGGACCTGGTCCTCACCGTCACGCAGATCCTCCGCAAGAAGGGAGTCGTCGGTAAGTTCGTGGAATTTTACGGCGCCGGACTTTCGGCTCTGAGCGTCGCCGACCGCGCCACCATCGCGAACATGGCGCCCGAGTATGGGGCCACCATCGGCTACTTCCCGGTGGATGCCGGTACGCTCGATTATCTGCGGACTTCAAATCGCGATGCACATCTGATCGAGCTGGTGGAAGCTTATACAAAGGAGCAGACGCTGTTTCGCACTGACGACTCGCCGGACCCGCTTTTCTCCGATACGCTGGAACTCGATCTGGCGAGAGTCGTTCCATCGATGGCCGGTCCGAAGCGTCCGCAGGATCGCCTCACGCTGCCAGAGGTCGGGAAAAATTTCCACGATTCATTCAAGGACGCCACGACAAAGAAGGCTGAACTCGAGATGCACGGCGAGGCGGCGGAGATCGGCAGCGGCGCGGTGGTGATCGCGGCTATTACAAGTTGCACCAACACTTCCAATCCGTCCGTCATGATGGGCGCCGGCTTGCTGGCGAAGAAGGCCGTCGAGAAAGGGCTGCGCAGTAAGCCCTGGGTCAAGACCAGTCTTGCGCCAGGCTCCAAGGTTGTTTTCGAATACCTGACCAAGGCCGGGCTTATGCCCAGCCTTGAGGCGCTTAACTTCAACCTGGTAGGTTACGGCTGCACCACTTGTATCGGTAACAGCGGCCCCCTGCCGGAGGCCGTTTCGAACGCTGTCAGGAGGGACGATCTGGTGGTCGCCGCCGTGTTGAGCGGTAACCGCAATTTTGAAGGTCGTATTAATCCCCAGGTCAAGGCGAATTACCTGGCATCGCCGCCGCTGGTAGTCGCCTACGCCATCGCCGGGCGCGTCGACTTCGATATGAGTTCCGATCCGCTGGGAACAGGCTCCGACGGCGCGCCCGTGTATCTCAGGGACATCTGGCCGACCCCGCAGGAAGTCGACGCGGCAGTACGTTCCATCGTGGATGCCGAGATGTTCCGCTCTCAATATGAGACGGCGTTTCTGGGCGACGACAACTGGCAGCATCTGCCGATTCCCACCGGAGAGATTTATGCGTGGGACGATCAGTCGACTTACATCAAGAAGCCGCCTTACTTCGACAACTTAGTCGACCCCAATGCCCCCATAGCGAACCTGGAAGGGCTGCGCACGCTGGCGCTGTTGGGCGATTCCATCACTACCGATCACATCTCGCCCGCGGGTTCCATCGCCGTCAACAGTCCAGCAGGCAAGTACCTGATCGAGCAAGGCGTTGCGCCCAGGGACTTCAACTCCTACGGCGCGCGCCGCGGCAACCATGAAGTGATGGTACGCGGCACTCTTGCCAACGTCAGGCTGCGCAACCAACTGGCGCCCGGAACGGAAGGCCCGTGGACGGTCCACCTGCCGGATGGCGAGCAGATGTTTATCTATGACGCATCCATGCGCTATCAGGCTGAGGGTACGCCGCTGCTGATTATCGCCGGGAAGGAATATGGATCGGGATCGTCGCGCGACTGGGCGGCGAAGGGCGTGGCGTTGCTGGGCGTGAAGGCTGTGATCGCGGAAAGCTTCGAGCGCATTCACCGCACCAATCTGGTGGGCATGGGCGTACTGCCGCTACAATTCCTGCCGGGCGAGAATGCAGCGTCGCTGAAGCTGAGCGGGAAGGAATTGTTCCACATCGCCGGAGTTCAGAAGGCGGTGGAAACCGGATCGCGAGTGAACGTGACGGCCGTGGCGGCGGATGGAACGGAGACGCACTTCCACGCGATTCCGCGCGTGGACACACCGCAGGAAGCCGAATACTTCCGTAACGGAGGCATATTGCCGTATGTCCTCCGTCAACTGCTGAACTCGTAATTGGCCTATCGTCACGCTTGCTTACGCGCGCGGCTCAGTAAGGACTTCCGAGCCGCGACCGTGAGGGAGCGGTGTACGCTGACTTCTGCAACCTGGTACTCTTAGGCTCCGGCGCGCGCCCGCATCAGGTCCATCACAATCTGATGAGTGCCGGCCGGACGCTCATCGGAGCGGAGCTGCGTATAAGTCCCGTCGGTGTCCAGTACCCACGCCTGCCTTTGATCGTTCAGACAGATTTGGAGGAACTCCCAAAGCTTCTCTTTGTGCGCGCCGGTAAAGATGGGAGTCACCACCTCGACGCGCTTCGAGAGATTGCGCACCATCCAGTCGGCCGAGCCGATGAAGAAGTTTCCTTCGATCGGATTCTCTTTGCCGTTGGCGAAATGGAAGACGCGCGAGTGCTCGAGGAAGCGCCCGATAATCGAGCGGACGCGGATATTCTCCGTCTGGCCCGGCACACCCGGACGCAGGCAGCAGAAGCCGCGAACGATCAAGTCGATCGATACGCCCGCGTTCGACGCGCGGCACAGGGCCTCGATGATATCCGGATCTTCCAGCTGAT
Source organism: Bryobacteraceae bacterium (assembly GCA_050015835.1). Classification (GTDB taxonomy): domain Bacteria; phylum Acidobacteriota; class Terriglobia; order Bryobacterales; family Bryobacteraceae; genus BOG-234. Next base: position 48,843 of record JBEKAQ010000026.1, read on the forward strand.
TCATCTTGGCCACGATGCGCGCCGGACGGCCTGCGCGCCTGTGTTCCACCTCGCGCTCGATCAGTTCCAGAATCCGTGGCCGCATGGTCGCGGGCGCCACCAGAAGCGTAGTGCAGGCGGGGGCCTGGGCATGGCCCGTCAAATAGTGAAACAGATTGACCACATCGCGCGTGAGCAGCGGGTTGCAGGTCAGAAGGCCGAAATCGGCGTAGAGACGCGCGGTCTTGACGTGGTAGTTGCCGGTTCCGATGTGCACGTAGCAGCGCAGGCCGGTCGATTCCTTGCGCACCACGAGCGCGGTCTTCGCATGAGTCTTGAGCCCTCTCACCCCGAAGGTGACGTGCGCGCCCACGCTTTCGAGTTCGGCGGCCCAGTGGAGATTGCGCTCTTCGTCGAAACGCGCCTTGATCTCCATCACGCAGGCAACCTGTTTGCCGCGCTCAGCCGCGCGGATCAGCGATTTGACGAAAGGCGTGTCGTCGCCGATCCGGTAAGCCGTCATCTTGATGGAAATGGTTTGCGGGTCGTCGGCGGCGGCGCTGATGAAGTGCTCCACGCTGGCGTCGAAACTCTCGTAGGGATGATGCACGAGCACGTCGCCCGCCTGGATCACGGAAAAGATAGCCGTCGCGCCTTCTTCGAAAGCGGGGATGGGCAGAGGGGTCCATGGGGCGTCGTGCAGTTCGGGCATGGGCAGGCCCATGAACTCGAAGAGCGTGGTGTAATCGACTTCTCCAGGCAGATCGTAAACGTCCGCGGGCGAAAGTTGAAAGCGCTCGCGCATCATTTCGCGGATGGCCGGATGGGCGCCGGGTCCGAATTCGAGCCGCACCACGGGTTCGTAACGGCGCTGCCGCACCTGGGCTTCGACCGCTTCGCGCAGTTCGGCATCCGCATCTTCGTCGAGCTCGACTTCGGCGTCGCGCGTCAGGCGGACCAGGGTGGCGCCGGTCAGCGTCATCCCGCCGTAGAGCTTGTGGGCGTTGCCGCGTACGATTTCATAAAGCGGCACGAAAAGCTTCTTCCCGGCATCAAGTCCAGAGGTGAGCGGAACCCACTGTTTGAGCCCGCCCGGAATCCTGACCCGGGCGTACATTTGCTCATTGCGCACGGGATCGCGCAGCAGGAAAATCAGCGAGGTCGAAAGATTCGAGATGAAGGGAAACGGATGCACGACGTCGATCACCAGCGGCGTCAGCGCGGGCGATAAGTTGACGTCGAAGTAGTCGCTGGCTTCGCGCTGCTGTTCGGGAGTCAGATCGTCCCAGCGCCGCAGGGCCACGCCGTTTTTGGCCAGGCCGGGAACGACGGCGTCGCGATAGCAGTCGGCCTGGCGCTGAAGAGATGGCAGCAACTTGTCGCGCAGGCGCTCAAGCAGGCTGCGCTGCTCGTCGCTCTCTGGGTTGCGAAACACCACCATGC
>JBEKAQ010000027.1:0-97410 GCA_050015835.1 Bryobacteraceae bacterium
TGGACCGGCGTTCCCGTGTCGCGGCTGCTCGAAGGCGAAATGCAGAAGCTCTTGCATCTTGAAGAAGAGCTGCACCGGCGCGTGATCGGCCAGGACGAAGCCGTAACCGCGGTCTCGGAGGCCGTAATCCGCGCTCGCGCCGGCCTGAAAGATCCCAACCGCCCGATCGGGAGTTTCATCTTCCTCGGGCCCACCGGCGTCGGCAAGACCGAACTGGCCCGCGCTCTCGCGGAATATTTGTTCGACGACGAACACAACATGATGCGCATCGACATGTCCGAGTATCAGGAGAAGCACACCGTCGCGCGTTTGCTCGGCGCGCCTCCCGGATATGTGGGCTTTGAAGAAGGCGGCCAGCTGACGGAGGCGATTCGCCGCAAGCCCTACTCGGTGATCCTGTTCGACGAAATCGAAAAGGCGCACCCCGACATCTTCAACGTGATGCTGCAGATCCTGGACGACGGGCGCCTGACCGATGGCCAGGGCCGCACCGTGAATTTCAAGAACACGCTGCTCATCATGACGTCGAACGTCGGCAGCCATCGCATTCTGGAATACAAGGGAACGTTCGCCGGGCGCGCTTACGAGAACATGAAGAATGTGGTGATGAACGAACTGCGCGGCGGTTTCCGTCCCGAATTTCTCAACCGCATCGACGAGATCATCGTCTTCCACGCGCTCGACGAAGAGCATCTGAAGCAGATTGTGGAAATCCAGCTGGCCAGCCTGCGCGCGCGGCTTGCCGACCGGCACATCCAGCTGGTGCTGACCGACACCGCCCGCACCCACCTTGTGAAGAGCGGCTACGATCCGGTCTACGGAGCGCGCCCGTTGAAACGAGCCATTCAGAAGCAGGTGGAGACGCGCCTCGGCCGGTTAATGATCGGCGGCAAAGTCCACGACGGCGAAGAAGTGGTCGTCGATTACGACCCGGCGAAAGACGAACTGGTCTTCCAGCCCATGCCCGTGCTGGCCTGACGCGGGTAGAATCGAGAGAGCGGGACAATGTGAAGGTATTCATTTCATACGGCGACGCCGGGGATCAAATCACGGCTCTTCGCCTGCAGGCCCTGGGGGCTGTAAACGGTCTCACCGTGTATGTGCCTCCAGCCTGGACACGCCAGGGCATCACAACCCTCATTGACCCGGAAGCAAGCCAGAAGCTGAGTGAGGCAGAGGTGGTCCTGGGCGTCGTCGGCTCGCGGCTCACCGAAGCATGCCGTCAGGAACTCAACACGGGCATGGCCCTTCACAAGAGCATGATCGTCATGACGTACCCAGAGTCCGCACCACAACTCGAACCATACTTTGGGTCGAACCTGGTTGTAATCGACCCCTTCGATCCGGGGGCGGCGGAAAGTGGCATTGTTCGACATCTTAAGACTATCGATGCACAGCAGAATGCCAAAAAAACCCTGCTGGCTTTGGGTACGCTCGCCCTGGGCCTGCTGATTCTTGCCCCCGCGGATCGAAGTTGATTCGAAGTGCGGGCGCGTCGCTGCACCATCGACAGCTCGTGCGTAATCGCTCTCGATCATCTCGACCTTGTTCCCGAGCTGAGTTTCCTCTTCTCAATCGTGCTCGTGCCAAAGGCCGTCCGAGAGGATCTTTTCAAACGCCGAACGACAAAAGATCGCCTTCGACGCCTCTTCGATAATTACGCATTCTTTCAGCGTTGCGATGGCTACGACAAGGGCACCGTCGATTTCCTCCTTGCAGAGCGCGCCGGGCAAGGCATGAAGGACCGTGGCGAAGTGGAGGCAGTCGTCCAGGCTTCACAGCTCGGTGCCAGCGTGATCGTAGACGATCCCTGGGGCCGCGAATTGGCACCACGCTACGGCTTGGAGGTTCACGGTACCGTGTGGGTCCTCCAGCGATTCCACGAACTGGGATTAATTAAGCCAAGCGCTCTGCGAGCCGGTTTCACGTCGCTGCGGGATCGCGAGTATCGGCTCCCTTGGGAAGCGGTAAACGCGTTGTTGGTGCAAATCGGCGAGGAACCTCTCAACCCATAAGCCGTTCAGAGCGTAGCGCCCTCGGGCACCGGCGCCCCCTGATCCTGCTTTTCCTGATCTTCAAGGCAATACTCCGCCCACGGGACGGCTTCGAGCCGAGCCGTCCCGATGGGGCGGCCGCAGGCGATGCACTTTCCGTAGCTGCCGGCCCTGATCCGCGCCAACGCAGCCTCCACTTTCTCGAGCGTCTCCGATGCGATGCCGCTCTCTTCGAAGGCCTCCGACACACCCTGCGCCACCGTGGCGTCGTCGATCGGATCCCTGACGTCGCCGTTCCCCGACTCGGACGCCTCACCCTCGAGAGCCGCCAGTGTGGCCTTCAACTCACCTTGCTTTTCCAGTAGCTTCCGCTCGAAATGTTTCAGATCCATAGTTTCCTTCTCTCATTGTGCGGGAACGATTACCGCCGCGCCATCCACGGAGTCGCTCTTGATCGCGGCCAGCGCTTCGTTCGCCTGATCGAGCCTGAACACGGTCACTTTCGGCTTCAGGCCGATGCGCGCGGCCACCTCGAGAAAATCGCGCGCGTCGGCCCGCGTCATGTTGGCGACGCTGCGGATCTGGCGCTCGCCCCACAGCAGGCTGTCGTAATCGAATTGCGGAATACGGTCGAGGTGGATCGCATTAATCGCCACCACGCCGCCTTTGCGCAAGCTCGCGAGCGCGGCCACCACCACATCTCCGCTGGGCGCGAAAGTCACCGCCCGATCGAGCTTCACCGGCGGCCGATCGTCTTCGCCGCCCACCCAGTCCGCGCCCAGCGACTCCGCCAGTTGCCGATGCGAAGTCCCGCGCGTCGATACATAGACTTTGCATTTCCACGATTGCAGCACCGAAATAGCCAGCGACGCCGAGGATCCGAAGCCGAATAATCCAACGCTTTCCCCCGCTTCGACACCCGCCACACGCAGGCTGCGGAAGCCGATGATCCCCGCGCACAGCAGAGGCGCCGCGTGCAGATCGTCCAGCGCGCCGGGCAGCGGAAAGACGAAATCGGCCCGTACTGTCGCATATTCCGCATAACCGCCATCCACCGTATAACCGGTGAAAGTGGGCGCATCGCAAAGATTCTCGAGGCCGCGCCGGCAGTAGGGGCAATCGCCGTCCACGCCGCCCATCCAGGAAACACCCACGCGCGAACCGGCAGGCAGCACCGCCGTACCGCCGCCCACAATATCGCCGACTATCTGATGGCCGGGAATCAGCGGGTGGCGCACAGGCGGCAGCTCGCCTTCGACAATATGCAGATCGGTCCGGCACACCCCGCAGGCGCGCACTCGCAAAAGAAGCAGTCCCACTCCGGGCTCGGGCCGCGCCGCGTCCTCGATACGAAGAGGGCGGGAAGCAATAGAACCCGGCGAATGGAGAATGGCAACCTTCATGAGGGCTGTTGTTATCCTGGCACGCCAGAGGCCAAAGCCGCGCGCGCCGCATAATAGCCGCACATCCCATGTACCGCGCCTCCCGGGGGCGTCGCCGCCGAGCACAGGAAGACGTCGGGATCGGGCGTACGGTAAAGGCTCGCCGTGGGACGCAGAAACAGCTGCTTGAGATCGGCCGCGCCGCCGCCGATGTCGCCGCCCACAAGGTTGGCGTTGTGCGCCTCCATCGCCGCCGGCGCCATCGTATGCCGGGCCAGAATAGTACGGCCAAAGCCCGCGGCGAACCGTTCAATCTGCGCTTCGATCCGCGCCGTCATATCGTCTGTCGACCCATTGGGCACGTGGCAATAGGCCCAGGCCGTGTGTTTTCCCGCGGGTGCCCGCGTAGGGTCGAAAATACTCGGCTGGGCCAGCAGGACAAACGGCCGCTCGCACGACTCCCCATTCCACGCGGCACGCTCCGAAGCGGCGATTTCCTCCAGCGTGCCGCCCACATGCACGGTCGCGGCAAGGGCGCATTCCGGGCTCTGCCAGGGAATCGGCGCATTCAACGCCCAATCCACTTTGAATACGCCCGGCCCGTATCGATAGCGCTCCAGTTTCCGGCAATAGGAATCGGGCAGGCGGCTGCCCGCCATGCGCAGAAGCTGCCGCGGCGTCACATCGCACAACACCGGCGATCTGGCCGGAAACTCGCCCAGAGAGCGCACTTCGTGATTGCCCAGTACCACTCCGCCGAGCGACTCGAAATACGAGACCAGGGCGTTAGAGATGCGTTGCGACCCACCGCGCGCAACAGGCCAACCCACCGCATGCGCCGCCACCCCCAGCACCCATCCGAACGCGGCCGATCCCGCTGATTCGAGCGGCAGGCAGGAGTGTGCTGCCATGCCCGCAAACAAAGCCCGCGCGTCTTCTTCGCGGAAAAGAGCGCGCGCCACGCGGGCGGCGGGCCACAGGGCGAGCATCCCGAATCGAGCCAGCGCCAGCGGATGCGCCGGAAAGTGCGGCGGAGCCAGAATGTCCCCGATCAGTTGGTCCCACCTGGTCGAAAGCGGCGTCATCGTGCGGCGATATGCGGCAGCGTCCCGGCCAAGGCGAAGGGCCGTGTCGTCAATGGAACGTTCGGCAATCACCGATCGGCCGCCATCGAGCGGATGGGCGACCGGAACCCGCGGCTGAATCCACGCGAGTCCGTGATCCCCGAGCGGCATCGACGCGAATACCGGCGACGACACAGCCATCGGATGAACCGCGGAGCAAATATCGTGCATGAAACCGGGCAGAGTGAGCTCTGCCGACCGCGCACCGCCGCCCACCGCGGGCTGAGCTTCGAGAACCGTGACCGCCCATCCCGCGCGCGCCAGAGTAATCGCCGCGGTAAGTCCATTGGGGCCGGATCCGACCACAAAGGCCTCTCTCGATCTCACAGCCAGCCCTGTTGCCGAAGCACCCGCCGGAATGACGGATTGTCGAGCGAAACTGTCGGAAAATAGCTCCCTGCCGGCGTCCGTACCCACCAGGCTCCGGTTCGCCTGTGCGTCTCCGGACTGGCAAAATGGTACTCGTACAATTCGGCGCGCACATATTTCGGCGCATGATCGGGAAACGGATTCGACTTCAGCAGGCTCAGCACCGGCTGATCGTTCTCAAGCAATTTAGCCATGAAGTTTACGAACCACGGATGCTGGTCGTAACTCGACATGGCGGCGAACCACATCAGCCAATCGAGCCGCAGATGATAGGGCGCAATCTGCGGAGGCATGCGCATCACATCGTTGGGCTTGCCCCTGAACTCGTACTCTTTCCACTGCGTCGCCGGGCTGAGCGCTGCGTCGGCCGCGCCCTCGACCACCACTTCAAAGCGCTGCCGCGTTACGCTCCCGAACGCCCCGTAAGTTCCGGCCAGATGAAACGGATTGTAGCTCGTGTTCATCACCTGGCTGGGCGAAAGCATGTTGCGCACCGGCTGCAGGCTCAGGACCGCCATGAGCATGGCGACCGCAACCACGAGCGACCGGAAGATCAATCCCGGCGCCGCGAGGGCCGGCTCGCGAGCGGGAATCAGAGCCGCGAGATAGCGTCCGTCGATCGCCGGAATCGCGAGGATCATGGTCAGGAAATTCAGCCAGGAGAGATTGCCGCTGGCGAATATCAGGCCCTGGAAAACGATGGTGATCCCCGCGCCGATGGTGGCGAAGGGCTGTGGCAGGAAATAAAGAAACGGCGCCATCAATTCCGAGAAGTGATTGAATGCCACCCCGCCGCTATGCGTCCACTCCGGAGCGCCATGGAAATACCAGCTCAGCGGATTCGGCATGGGCTGCGTTTCATAGTGGTAATCGAGGCAGGTCAGATTGCGCCAGCACGGATCGCCGCGCATCTTGATCAGGCCCGCGCCGAACATCACGCGAAATTCCAGCCAACGCAGAAGCCAGATCGTGACGAAAGGGGTTTCGACGCCGCGCGCACCCAGAAACATAGCCAGGAAACCGGCTTCGAGCAGAATGGATTCCCACCCAAACGCGTAAAACGTCTGGCCGACGTTGACGAAAGAAAGGTAAAGCACCCAGATGCCGGCCCATATCAGCCCGTTGAACCATGATGAGTACCGATCCGCCACGCCCGCCACAACAAGGCAGGAGAGCGCGATCCCAAGCCAGGCCGCGCAGGCAAACGCCCAATCCTTCGGTGCCAGGAAGAACAGACTGGGCGATTCGCGGAATGAAACCTGTCCCACGAACTGGGGCACGGGCAACAAGCCGCGCTCGCCCAGCAGAGGACGGAACTGATTCAGCGCGCAAACGAACGCGATCAGGTAAACCAGCCCCAGGCCGCGCTGGAAAACAAGCCGGGTAGTCCACATGACCTTAGGCGTACCACGACTAAGGCCGGAGCGTCACGCCTCTTGTGGATTCAATAACCCGGGCGCGCGCCGCAAACGAAACGCCAGGCCGATCATCAGCAGACCGAAGATGAAGATATAGGCGCCGATCCACCACGCCAGCACAATGGCGCCCGGACCCGGCGCGGCGAACAGAAGCACGCCGAACAGAATCGACGCGGCGCCGGCTAAAATGAGCAGCCATTCGCCGGCAATATGACGTCGCAGCTGGATGGCGGCCACGATCTCGAAAACTCCGGTGACGACGGCCCACCCGGCAATGATGTAGATGAGAATCAATAGCGTGATCGCCGGCCAGATCAAGGTGAAAGCGGCGGCCAGCAGACCCACAATTCCCTCGAAAACCAGTCCCCACCAACGCTCGCCGCTGCGCCCCACGTGGATTGCGGCGCCGAGGCTGACGATCCCATCGATCAGCGCGTAGGCGCCGAACAGAATGGTCAAAGCGTAAAGCGTCACCTGCGGGATGAAGAACGCGATCAGTCCGAAAATCACCGCGACGGCGCCCCGCAAAGCGAGCGCCCACCAGTTCTGGGCTAATACTTTTGTCATATGAACCTGTAGGGCACGCGCAGGGCCAAACGCCCGCCAGCGGAAAGTTCCCCTTCTCCATCGACAAAAGGGTATACTGGCCTTTGTGGAGTTTCTTGCAGGATTTCTGATTGCCCTCGCGATCGGCGTGACCGGCGTCGGCGCGGGCAGCATCACCGCTCCGATCCTGATTCTCTTCTTCCACCAATCCGCTTCGGACGCCGTGACCACCGCGCTGGTATTCGGTACCGTCGTCAAGCTGATCGCCACCCCGATCTACCTCGCGCGCGGCCACGTCAACTTCCGCGTCCTGAAGTACACGGCGCTGGGCGGACTGCCCGCCGTCGTGATAGGAAGCCTGCTCCTCGGCGCCTTCGATAAGAACGCCATGACCCGCCCGATCCTGATCATCGTCGGTCTGACGGTGGTTGTTTCAGCAGCCGCCACGCTGTGGCGCAGCCTGACGCCGGGTGGGGTCGCGCACAAGCCAGTAGCCGAAAAATGGCTGCCGTGGATTGTCGCTCCCATCGGATTCGAAGTGGGATTTTCCTCGGCTGGAGCGGGCGCGCTGGGCACCGTTGCGCTGCTGCGCTTCACCCGCCTGCTGCCCTCCGAAGTGGTGGGGACGGACCTCGCCTTCGGGCTGCTGCTCTCCATCTTCGCCGGCGGCATTCACGCCACCATGAGCGGCGTACCCTGGCACATTCTGCTCAAGCTGCTGGCGGGAGGCATTCCCGCCGTCTTGATCGGCACGCAGCTCACCACGGTTCTTTCCCCCCGCAAGATGCGCCTCGCGCTCTGCGTCTGGCTCATTTACATCGGAGTGCAGTTGTCGTGGCGGGCCTTTCAAACGCCGGGCGCCGGGTCGAAGCCAAGTCACGCCGCCGAACTGGTGCACAAGAGCGCGCCCGAACCCGCCCACACCAATTAGTGCGATATTTACCCGTGACATGCGGCGATAGCCGCGCTTTAACGAACCTGCCGCGGCGCAGCTCGTCTCACGCGGCCCCACAGCTATGTCGCAGCGGTTGTCAGTTCCCGGAAGGAGTGTTTTCCACCCGGTCGATCACGATCGCCTCAACCGGCCCCTTCCGCGCGTCCAGCCTGAATCCGAGTTGTTCCTTCACCGCCGTGAAGATCGATGGCCCGCTCGGTGCCTCCGCCGATGAGGTTGTATCCGGAGCCCAGTCCACCGTGAAATCGAAGACACCCTCGAGTTCCGTCTGGTCCTCGACGGGCCGTCCGATTTGGTCGCTGAGCACCTTCGCCAGCATGTCGGCCGAAACCTTCGCGCCCGTCAAATGCCCGCCGGCCGTCATCTGAAACGGATTCTGGCCGACGGGTCCAGTCAGCGCCTCCGCATGGACCTTCGGGCCGCCCTTGTCCACCCCCATCGCGTAATAAGGCAGATCCCTCGTTTCACTGTGGACGGCCAGCTTGAAGCGCTCGGCCAAGAGCGATCGCGTCATACGATTCAGCTGTCCGGGAACCAGAGTCTCCTCGGGACCGACCGCCACGATGTCGTAGCGAACCGAGTCCAGTCCCTTCGGTTTTCCCAGAAGGCGCTCGCCTCTGATGTCATAAGCCCATAAGATCAGCATCTCGAGCGAATAGTTCGAAAAGGTAAAGCCGATTCCCCGAACGGCTGATCGACATGCTGTGATCGGGATCGGCTGGTCTGATCGACGCAACCTCGAACGCCGTTTGCGGAAAGGCGGCCACGCAGAACAGCAGCGTCGTGCCAACGAGAACACGCATCATATACGCTCCAGTGTAAAGACTTGGCGCGCTCGCTGATAATAAATGGAACAAACGGCCATCTGCCAGCGTCTTGCGCAAACAGGATCATGAAGACCGGAGGCGGACGCATGGATGGTAGATCGTTTGCAATCGGACTTGCCGTTGTCTTGCTGGCCATGCCAGCTCGCGCTCAAAAAAAGCCCGCCTCCATCGCCGCGGCGCAGTCGAAGTCCCGCGGCCTCGTCGGCAACCCCGCTCCCGATTTCACTCTGCCCGGCGCCGATGGGCGAACCTTCAACCTCGCCGACCAGCGCGGAAAGATCGTAGTGCTCGCCTTCTGGGCTACCTGGTGCCCGCCATGCCGCGCCGAAATGCCGATGTTCGCCAGGCTGCAAAAGGAACTGATCTCGGAAAACGCGGTGGTGGCGCCGGTTGCCAACGACGATCCCGCCAAAGCGCGCGATTTTCTGGCGAAGAAGAAGCTTGACGTCTGGTCCTTACTGGACGACGGCCACGCGGTGTCGAAGCTCTACGGCGCCAACGCCCTGCCCGCGACATTTATCCTCGACCGCGACGGCGTAGTCGTCAAAGCCATCCTCGGCAAGGCCTCCGAGGCGGATCTGCGCAAGGCTATTCAGCTCGCCCGCCGTTGACATTGACCGCTTCGGGGAGCATCGCCTGCACCACGTCCTTACCTCTCGCGAACGCGTCCGCATAGGCATCGCGGCGCTCCTGTTTCGTCAATCCCGTCCCGATCCGGTTCACTTTCTCGAGGCCGATCCCCACTACCCAGGTACCGGCGAAAGCGATAGCGGCTTTGGGAATGAGCCCGCCGCCCAGGGGAATCTTGCCCACCAGCTCACGCGCCAGCGCCCGCCATCCGAACGCGCCCGCGGCAATGGCTGCGATCTCGCCTTTCTGCTCCGCATATCCCACCGGACGCCCGTGCGCCGCCGCCAGGTTCAGCGCCATGCGGACCTGATTCATGGAAATGAACGCCGTATCGGTCGCGAATTCGCCTACCGTCCAGGGCAGCTCGATCAGCGAGGGAACAATGTTGGGAAGCGCCGTGGCCAGCGCGAAAAAGGCGTTCTCCCGGGCCACGCGCTGAATGATGTTCTTTGACACGGCCGGCCGGAAAAGCGGGAACGTTCGAGCCAGCGTCAATTCCAGCTTGTGATTCTCCGCGAGAATCAGGTGGACCAACGAACCCTCATCGTCCGATTCAAACAGATACCCGTTGCGCGGTACCGCCATCCCCGTCTCACAGAGCACGAAATCGAAGCGGTCGATCGACTCGCGCTTAACTGCGCCGTCAACCGGATGCACGGCGCGCAGGGCCAGCGTCTGGTCGTTGCTCTCCATGGCGGCGGGGGCGAGAAAGCGCTCCATGCGGCGCAGGGCCTCCTCGTTCGAGGCCATCAGCCCAACGTTCAGGTCCTGATGCGCGGCGCCGCGGATCTCGTCCGCGTTCAGCCCCGCGTAAATCTTCCGGATGTCCTTCAGAACATTCAGTGCCATCGCATCCCCAGATTTATCTTAGCGCCAGCCTCCGGGGAGACCGGAAACTTTCGGTTCAACGTTCGCCGTGCGGGGCCGATAAGTATTCCGGGAACATGAAACCAGCAATTCTGGTCTTACTCGCCTTCTCGTCTCTGCTTGAGGCTGGGAGCGACGGCAGCCGGGTCCTTTATGTGGGGGGGACCGTCGCCGGCATGTCCATGAAATCCGGCGCGCGCATCGAGTTTCGTGAAGATGACGCGTTCACGCTCACGAGCAAAGACAAGGCCGTGCGGGTTCCGTTCGCCGACATCAACACCATCGAGTACGGAATGCGCGTCAGCCGGCGTTATCTCGAGGCCATCCTGATCTCGCCCGTGTTTCTGATTGCCAAAAAACGAACCCACTACCTCACCATCGGCTACGCGGATGAGCATGGGCAGCAGCAGGCCATGGTGCTACAGGTGGGTAAGGACGAGATTCGGACTTTGTTGGTCTCCCTCGAGGCGCGCACCGGCCGGCGGGTCGAATACCAGGACGAGGAAGCGCGCAAGGCGGGCAAAGGGTGATGTTCCGCCGGATAGCGGCGCTGGCATGCTGTTTCGGGGCATCGGCGCTGGCCATTGAGATTCAGCCGCCGGGGATGCCCCTGGCCCACGTACGCCGGATCTTCGTCGATCAGCTCGGGGGAGGCAAAACTTCCGACCAGATGCGCGATATGCTCATCGCCGCCCTGCAAAACTCGGGGCTCTTCGTCATCACGGAGAATCCCGAGCATGCCGATGCTTCGCTCAAGGGCTCTTCCGACGACCAGGTTTTTGCCGAGGAACATCAAACCTCGGACTCGATCGGATTTCACGCGTCGGATGGATCGGGATCGAGCAGCAATACCACCTTCGGCACGGGCAGTGCGTCACACCGTACTACCGGAGCCGGGGTGACGGAAAGCGAGAGCAGCCATTCGAAGGAGCGCCGTCATGAAGCGGCCGCATCGGTTCGTCTGGTGGACGCGGATGGAGACGTGATCTGGTCGACCACCCAGGAAAGCAATGGCGGAAAATTTCGCGGCGCCATGGCTGACGTAGCCGACAAAATTGCGAAGCGCCTGCTCGAAGAAACGCGAAAGGCTCGTTGCGAAACCGACGCCCGCTCCTGCACCCCGCTCACCGCCAAACCCGCCCCACACTGAAGCTCCTTAGGGCAATAAGCTACCTGACAAAACAGGGGCAGGAGGCCGGTCTGCCGGGACGGCGGCGGGAACTGCCTGAAAGCACGTTGCGGAGGTATGATGGAGCTCAAACAGGTTACCGCGGAAATGTTTTTCCACAAAAAGTTTTCCACATGTTTTTTGCCAGCCAAAAACCATGGCGATGTCACCCCTGGGCTGATGGACAAACTGTCGAATAAAACTGAACATGCCACAAGCGGCAGTTTGGTTTGGTGCGAACCTGAAGCCCTCTGTCGCCCTCAGTTATCTGTCTGAGGGGCCTCCGGGATGTTCCTTCTCGATACCGACGAGGCACGCTTCCAGCAACTTCCGCAACCGCGGAATGTCCGCGGCGGAAAGCGAGTTCAGTAGGCGCTGTTCCACATTGCGCATTGCCAGATGGACGGATAACAGTTGAGAATGCCCCTCGTCGGTTAATTCAGCCGGCATCGCCCTGCCGAAGTCTGGTTTTGGCGATCGTGAAATTAGTCCACGACCTTCGAGGGATGCCAGGATCTCAGCCATGCTCTGCGGAGTTACCGAATGAAGGCGGGCCAGATCCGCGTTCGAATGCGGCTTCCCATGCCCGAGCTCCGTAAGGACGTTCGCCTGCGCCACGGTCAGGCCGCTGTTCCGGAGTTCCTCTTCCGTCGCGCGCCTGGTCGCCTGCTGAATCCGGCGCAAGAGGACTGTCACGGGCCTGACCCCGAACTTCATCGCTTCCCTTGACACAGCTCAATAATATCAGGCATCCTTATATCAGGATGCCTGATATAAGAAAATCGCAACTGGAAACACCGGAGGTAACCCTCTATTACACGGTCCGAGGCTCCGGGCCAATGTTGATGATCCTTCAGGGCGGCGCTGGTAACGCCGACGGCTCGGAAGCGCTGGCGAATGAACTTGCCTCCGATTTCACGGTCGTGACGTATGATCGACGCGGCCTGTCGCGCAGCACGCCAATCCGGGCGGAGAGATACGAGATCGCGACGCATGCCGATGATGTGGCGCGGCTGATCAACACGCTCTCCCGTGAACCTGCATTCATTTGGGGCAGCAGTCTTGGGGCGCTGATCGGCGTCGAAGTTGCAGCCCGTCACCCCGGCGTTGTCCGTCTGCTGATCGCCCATGAGCCCGGGCTGTACGCGCTGCTCGAAGGCGGAGAACGGGACGAAGCGCTGCGGGGTCACATGGAGGCAATCGAGACATTTCAGCGTGAAGGGATGCCAGCTGCGATGAAACTTATGCTTGCGCGCAGCGGAACTGACATGAACGACCCCGAAGCGGAGATTCCTGCGTCATCGGTTTCGAACTCTGATCCCCAGGCTATGCAGGAGCATTTTGCCAACCTTCGACACTTCCTGACATATGATGTTCCGGCCGTCACCCGTTATCAGCCGGACGTGGCCGCTGTCAACGCAGTGAGATCCAGGATCGTACCGGCCATCGGCAGCGCCACGTCTCCGTCTGTTCTTCCTTATCGGTGCACTGTCGCGCTCGCCAGAGTTCTGAACCGGGTCCCAGTGGAGTTTCCCGGTGGCCATACTGCATACATGCTCCGTCCTAAAGCAGTGGCGCAAAGGATGAGGGACCTTCTTCAGTCGGAAGGCTGCTGAACCTTCGATCAGATAGTCGCATAAGATATCTTACGTAAAATTGTGCGTGTTTTGGCCGCGTAACCGGCTCTTTTCGAAACTTCGGAAATCTGCATTAGGTTAAATCCGAAAGCCGGAAGTCGCCGAGGCGCAGGCATATTTCGTCACGATGGCGGAAGCCTTTCGCCACTATATACAGGACGCGGCAAATGTCGAACGTGCCCGGACGCGTGAAGAAGTATCGGAGCGGGAACGATCTCTCAGTACGGTAGCGTTTGCGGCTGGCGTCACACACTATCAGTTTTCCAGAACGAGGGCTACCGTGTTTGCCGCAGCGGTAGATATCAAGACTGTGAAAGGGAAGCTAAAGCAGGCTCGCCGTGAGTTCGGGAAACTCGACAAGCCGAAGGGCTGATTTGGTTTCGGGAGGCGGGCGTCCGCCGTAAGGCAAACCGCTCCGACCTCGATTTGCCGGTGGCCGGCTTTCAGATGATCACGTATGGCCGGTTTTGGGTGATCCCCACAGCCCGTTCCCAAAATCTTTCGACTTTCTTCCCAACAAAACCAACCCCATACACCACCCACCCCCGACCCACCCCCGACCGGCCTGCTATGAATTAGCTGAGAATCAGTCGGGAGATTCCCGGCAAACGCGGCTCCCACGGGCGCGTTTTCTCGTTATGCAGGACAAAATTAAGATGGCAACCGAAAAGCAGATCGCCGCCAATCGCCTCAACGCGCTCAAATCCACCGGCCCCAGGACCCCGCAGGGCAAACTCGTCTCCTCGCTCAACAATACGCGCCACGGCATGCTCGCCAAAAGTCTCCTCATACGCGGCGAATCGGCCGAACGCTTCCGCGCCCTGCTCGCCACCTTCTACCACTGTTACCAGCCTCGCAACGCCGTCGAAAACAGCCTGGTCGATATCCTCGTCGCCGCCCGCTGGCGTCAAATGCGGCTCATCTCCGTGGACTCCGCCGCCATCAATTTCGAAATCGACCGGCAATCGCCCTCCGACGCCGCCTATGACGCCCCTACCCGCGCCCATTTCGCCCTGCGTACCCTCTCCGCCGATACCCACCACGCGCAGAATATGCACCGGATCGTCACCCGCAACAATCGGGAGTTCGCCGCAACCCTCGAAAAACTCCGCCGCCTCAAAAAGTACCAGGCCGCCAACAAAAACCCTCACGCACCGCCAGGTCACGTGGATCCCGAGCCCGATTTCACCAGCGGATTTCCCCTCCCCGAAGCGGGTATCTTAGACCCTCCAAACGACGATCCAAACCCACTTTCCGAGCCGCCCAACGAGGACTCCGATCCTGAGCAACCCGAACCTTCTCAAACCGTTACGCCAAGCCGGCCAACAGAGGGAAACGAAACCGAAAATGACCGCGAACCCGATCTCCCGGCCCTTCTCGGCGCGCCTCCGTGCTTCGATACCGCCCCGTGTTTCGATACAATAAAAACAGGTGCGATCCCGTATAGCTCTGCTCCTCGTTGCGGCGTTCGCCGTGCGCGCGGACGTGCGCGATTGCGTATGCGATCTTTCGAATCCCGCCGTCGCCGTAACCAGGACCTGCAGCCTCTGCCTCGAAGCCGAAAAACATCCCGCAAGCGAGCCGGCCTTCCTCCTGAAAGACAACGATCCCACCAAACCGAATCGCTGGCTGGCTCTTCCGCGAAGGCACTACGACGGCCCGAATCCACTGGCCAAAATGAGCGCCGCCGACCGCCTGGCCATGTGGACCGCCGCGATCGCCAAAGGACGCGAACTGTGGGGCGATGGCTGGGCGGTGGCCCTCAACGGCGATATGGCCCGCCGCCAATGCCATGAACATGTGCATATCGGCAAGCTGCTCGACGGCAATGAATCCGCTGATGGCGGATACGTCGATGGGCCCGCCGAACTTCCGGTGATTGCCGACGGCGCCGGCCTCTGGTTCCATCCCGTGGGCGCCCGCCTGCACGTACATACCGGCGAGCAGATCAACGAAACGGTCCTTATGCGATAGGCTGAACACAACAGGCTTGAACACAACATGGAGTTACTCGAAATACAAAAGCTGCCGACCGCGGAAAATTCGGCGATTCATCTGCACCCGAGCGATAACGTCGCGGTGGCGCGCGTACCCATCGCGCCCGGCCAGACCCTGCGCGTCGAGGGCAACGAATTTCAGGCCAGGAGCAACGTTCCCGCGGGACACAAGATCGCGCTGATGCGCATCGAGCCGGGTGAAAACATCTACCGCTACGGACAGCGCATCGGCCGCGCCAGCCGCGCCATCGAGCCCGGCGAACACGTCCATACGCAGAACGTCTCCTATGAGGAGCTTGAATTCGCCTACGAATTCCCGGAGAAAGAAGTCCCCTTCCCCGCCCTGCCGAAGGACATTCCCACTTTCATGGGCTATGTTCGCGAAGACGGCCGCGTCGGGACGCGCAACTACATCGCCGTGGTGGCCGCCAGCAATTGCGCCGCGCACACCTCGGAGCTGATCGCCCAGAGTTTTCTCGAAGAGAAGCTGCCCGCCAATATCGACGGCATCGCGGCCTTTCCGCACGGCGAGGGTTGCGGCATGTCGATCGGCGCCGATAGCCGGCAGTTGCAACGTACGCTTGCAGGCGTTCTCTCGCATCCGAATGTGGCCGCCGCCATCGTGCTGGGCCTCGGTTGCGAAGTCAACCAGATCGATCACTACCTGGGCGCCAACGCTCCGAAGACCACGCGCCTCGTCGGCATGACTTTGCAGGGAAGCGGCGGCACCACCGGCGCCACGGCTGCCGCTCGGCAACAGATCCGCCAGTTGATCGAGCAATGCGCGGCCGAGAAACGCACCGAAGCTCCGGCCTCGAAGATCGTTCTGGGGCTCAACTGCGGCGGCTCCGATTCCTTCTCCGGCATCACCGCCAATCCCGCGCTGGGCGTGGCCTGCGACATGCTCGCGGCGTTCGGCGCCTCACCCGTGCTGGCCGAAACCACTGAGATTTTCGGCGCCGAGCATCTTCTCGTCCGGCGCGCCCGCAACCGCGCGGTGGGCGAACGCCTGCTGGGATTCGTCCGCAGTTACAAGAAGTACATCAGCCAATTCGAAGGCTCTAGCTTCAACGACAATCCTTCGCCCGGCAATAAGGAAGGCGGGCTCACCAACATTCTCGAGAAGTCGCTCGGGGCGGTGGCGAAGGCGGGCAGTTCTACCATGACCGACGCCGTCGATTATGCCGAGCGCGTCGTCACGCCGGGCTTCAATTTCATGAATACGCCGGGCTACGATCCGCCGTCGCTCGCCGGTCTGGCCGCTGGCGGCTGCAACATCATCGCCTTCACGACCGGCCGCGGCAGCGCCATCGGCTTCCCCACCGTACCGGTTGTTAAGATATCGAGCAACAGTCTGACGTACCGGCGCATGCCCGACAACATGGATATCAATGCGGGCGTGATCGCCGACGGCGAACGAACCATCCAGCAAGTGGGGCGCGAGATCTTCGATATGATCCTGCGCGTTGCTTCCGGCGAAAAGACGAAGGCCGAAATCCTCGGGCACCACGAATTTGTGCCGTGGCGTATCGGACCGGTCATGTGATGCGTCTGTCCACTTCAGCTATGTCCCGCTATCCGCTCGTCGTCCTGGCCACCGCCGCGTTGCTCGCGCAGTCCCCGCCCAAAGCCGCGACTGCAAAGAAAGCGTCGGCGCTCGATAAGCCCGCGCTCGAGGTCTATCTTCGTCATCTTTTCGTGTGGCCGGCGCCGATTGAGCTTCATATCGACGATCCGAAGCCGGGACCGATGGCCGGTTACTACGAAGTGAACGTTCAGGGAGTGAGCGGGACTCAGTCGCAGGCGGAGACCTTCTATGTCTCCGAGGACGGCCAGAAGATCATCCGCGGCGTGGTGTACGACATTAATCAAAACCCGTTCAAGGAGGAACTGGACAAGATCAAGACCGATTTGCAGCCCAGCTTCGGCACTCCTGGCGCACCGGTGGTAATTGTGGAATTCAGCGATTTCGAGTGCCCTTATTGCAGGGAAATGGCAAAGACGCTGCGCGATAACCTGGTGAAGACCTACCCGACCGAAGTGCGCGCGTATTTCTTCGATTTTCCGCTGGAGCAACTGCATCCGTGGGCGAAATCGGCGGCCATCGCGGGACGCTGCATTTTCCGCCAGAGCGCGTCGGCCTTCTGGGATTATCACGACTTTATGTTTGCCAGTCAGGGCGATATTACGGGCGACAACCTGAAGGCCAAAGTGCTGGAGTTTTCGAAGACGAAGAATAAGGATGTCGACGAGACTCAGTTGACGGCCTGCATCGACTCCAATGCGACCGAGGCCGAGGTGGAAAAAACCAGGGCGCTGGGCCACTCTCTGGGAGTCAACGAGACGCCGACGATTTTCATCAACGGACGCCGTATGGCCGGAGCCACCCCGTGGGCCGACCTGAAGTTCGTCATCGATTACGAAATCGGCTACCAGAAGATCGCGAAGAACGCGGGCGAGGATTGCGGCTGCAACGTAAGCCTGCCGAGCTTCGCGGGCGATAACCGCAGCGGGACACCTCATAAATAAAATGCTGCGCCGACTTTACATTTTCGTTGCGGTGGCGTCATTGGTCTGGGGGGCGGCCAGCGGCGCCTTCGATGCCGGCCGTTATCTCGATCACATCAGGTTCCTCGCCTCGCCGGAGATGAAAGGCCGGGCCACGGGATCGCCGGAACTGGAAAAAGCCGCGCAGTATATCGTCGGGCAGTTCCGCGCCGACGGCCTCGAAGCGCCCCCTGGCGCGAGCGGCTATCTGCAGCCGTTTCAGGTCACGACCAGCGCCAGACTGGGGCGATCCAACCGCTTCGATTTTTCCTCCGGCGGCGATCAGCAGAGCCTCGAAGTGAATAAGGAGTTTGTGCCTTTCAATTTCTCGGCATCGGGAAAAGCTTCGGGAGGCGTGGTTTTCGTGGGGTACGGCATTACTGCGCCCGAATACAATTACGACGACTACGCCGGGCTCGACGTCCACGGCAAGCTGGTGGTTGTATTGGCGCACGAGCCCCAGGAATACGACGAGAAGAGCGTCTTCGAGGGCAAGGTCTACACCGACCACGCGCAATATTACAGCAAGGCATCGAACGCGAAAGCCCACGGCGCCCGCGGCGTGATTCTGGTGGCCGACCGCGTCAATCACCCGAAGGATCCGGAAGTCCTCGAGCGCTTCGGGCGCACTGACGGTCCGGCCGACGCCGGCATTCTCTTCGTGCAGGTGAAGGAAGAAGTGGTCAAGCCCTGGTTCCAGGCGGCCGGCAAGGATATCGAGGCGCTCGAAACGGCCATCGACGGCGACCTGAAGCCGAGATCGTTCGTTCTGCCGAAGGTGCAGGTGCGCGAGACCGTGGACGTGGAACGGGCCGTTAAGACGGTCAATAACGTCATCGCCTGGCTGCCGGGCCAGACCGACGAATACCTGATCATCGGCGCGCATTACGATCATCTGGGACTGGGCGAGCAATACTCCATGGCGCCCTCGCTCGCGGGGACGGTGCATCCGGGCGCCGACGACAATGCCTCCGGCACCGCCGGCGTGCTGGAGCTGGCGCGTTATTTCGCGTCCCAGCCGAAGCCCAAACGGGGCATTCTCTTCATGACCTTCGCGGGCGAGGAACTGGGGCTGCTGGGCTCCGGATACTACGCCAATCATCCCGAGTTGCCGCTCGCGAAGGCCGTCACCATGATCAATATGGATATGATCGGGCGGGTTCGCGACAGCAAGTTGTATATCGGAGGGGTGGCCACGGGCACCACCCTGCGCGCCGATCTCGACCAGATCACGCCGCAATACCAACTGAAAATCGATTACTCGGAGAGCGGCTACGGATCGAGCGATCACACTTCGTTCACGGCCAAGCAGGTGCCGGTGCTGTTCTTCTTCTCCGGATTGCACAGCGATTATCACAAGCCGAGCGATACCTGGGATAAGATCGACGCGCCCGCCGCGGTTCAGGTGCTCGAACTGGTGGCGGATGTCGCGACGCGCATCGACGCCGACGCGGAACGCCCCCAATTTGTGCGGGTAGTCGAGAAAAATGATCCCCATTCGGGCGTGGCGGGTGGACCGATCAGCAGCTCGGCCGGCGGATATGGGCCGTATTTCGGCAGCATTCCGGACTTCTCGGAGCCGCCCAAGGGCGTGCGCTTCGCCGATGTGCGGGACGGCTCTCCGGCGGCATTGGCCGGCCTGAAGGCGGGTGATATTCTGATCACTTTCGGGGATAAGGATATTGGCAATCTTTACGATTTCACATATGCGCTGCGGGCCCATAAGGTGGGCGATGAAGTGATGGTCGAAGTACTGCGCAACAACGAGAAGATCACGGCCAAAGTAAAACTGACCGAGCGTAAGTAAGTCTAAAGGTTTTCCGGACTTTGGACGATCTTTAATAACAGGGACATGTCTCGAAACTGGCATTTGCCGCCGCTGATCCTGCATCCTTTCAGCGGCGGTGGCAGCACTACCGAACTCGTGGAGGGGTCGTCGGCCTCGCTCGCTTTGCAGGGATTGTCGAGTTCGGACGACGACGAAGAGGAACTCCAGCGCCGGGTTCTGGCAGGCCGGTATCAGGAGATCCGGATGCTGCTCTTCCTCGGCAAGGATCTGTTCCGGTGGCTGCAGCAATGCGTCGATTTCATCCAGCGGTCGGACGATCCCGATCCGCGCATCAACGAGCGGAGCTTTGCGGCTCTGCTGGTGGAGGAACCGCCGCGCGCCGTCGGCGAGAAGCTGGAACGCTGGGGTGTCACGGACCGGCGCGCGGTCTTTTCCCGGGCCATCGGGGTCAACAGCCTGTTCACGAGTCCCCCGCCCTTCGAATCGCTTTCGCCGATCCTGGTGAAGAACTACCACCGGTTCGCCGACCACGCGTACATTTGTTTCCAGCACTTACACCCGTTTCTGACGCTGGACCCGAAGCGGTATGACTTCGAGATTTTTGCGTCCGAAGAGTACGCCAAGCTCTTGTCGGATCAGTGGGAGCGCGACGCCAAAGTTTGACCCGAGCGCTCCTCAAACAATCGGGAACCGTGCCGATAAGTGAAGAAGGGGAACACCGTGGATCAAGCCATAGCTATTCAGGAGCTCACCGACTCCGGTGCCGTGACGGCGGCGCTTAAGACGGAACACCAGGCCATCGAAGACGCGTTACAGTCCCTTGACAATGCCATAAGCGCGGGTGCAATCCCGCCGGTTCTTACCGGGATCATAGACGTTGTAGTGGACTTTTGCACCAGCCACTTCGATAAAGAGGAGCTTGCCTTCCGCGATAGCGGTTATGCAGGCACAGACGCACACGAGCGCGCCCACCAACTGCTGCTCGGCAGGATTCGCGCGGCACGCCTGGCGATCGGCGAGGGACAACCGGGAGCGGCGCTGGGCGCTCGCGATCTGCTCAACCACATCCATGAGCATATCGCCGACTTCGACCGGCCCGCCTACGTGCAACTGCTCTGGAAACACATCGAGAGCGGGGGCCAGACATTCAATCGGATGTTCGAGCTTTGCCGCTCCGAGGAGGGGGCCCTGCAGCCCACGATATAATTCCGGTCATGAATCTTCCCCGGATGCTGCTGGTAAAGCAGAAGTTTCCCGATCGGCGAATCTCCGACATTCCCGGAACGGTGTTCAGGGAACTCGGCGAGGCCGGCTTTGGCCAAGGCTTGCAACCGGGCGCCAGTGTGGCCATTGGGGTGGGAAGCCGCGGCATCGGCAATATCGCCACGATCGTGAAATCGGCAGTCGGTTTCTGGCAGTCGTTGGGGATGAAGCCCTTCATTTTTCCCGCCATGGGCAGCCACGGCGCCGCCACGGCGGAGGGTCAGGCGGATGTTCTGGCGCATTACGGAATTATCGAGGAAACCATGGGCTGCCCGGTGCGCAGTTCGCTCGACGTGATTTCGCTGGGCAGAACTCCGGAAGGGATTGAGGCCTTTCTCGACAGGAACGCGTCGCAAGCGGACGGGATCATGGTAGTGGCGCGCGTCAAGCAGCATACCGATTTCGCTGGGAAGATCGAGAGCGGGCTGTTCAAGATGATGGGGATCGGCCTCGGCAAGTGGGCGGGCGCCAAGAACTATCACACGCACGCCTTCAAGCTGGGGATGGAAGCCGTGATCCGCAGCGTGGGTACGCAGGTGCTCGGGACGGGAAAGATTCTGGGGGGCTTGGCGATTCTGGAGGACGCATACCACAATACGGCGAAACTGACGGCCGTTCCGGTGGACCGGATGCTCGAAATGGAGGAAGAGCTGCAGGCTCTGGTTAAAGCCTGGGCGCCGGCTTTGCCGTTCGATCTGGATGTGCTGATCATCAACGAGATCGGCAAGCAGATCAGCGGGGCGGGTATGGATACAAAGGTAGTGAACCGGGGCACGCAGGGCGAGTACAATCCGTGGCCGAACACGCCGCGCATTCAGCGCATCTTCCTCCGCGATCTGAGCTCGGTGAGCTATGGCAACGGCGTGGGTCTGGGGCTGGCCGATATCGTGCACGACCGGCTGGTCGCCAAGCTTGATAACAAACCGACGTGGATCAATGCGCTGACCGCGTCGACGCCCTCGGCGGCGAAACTGCCGATTCATTTTGCGACGGATCGCGAGTGCGTGGAGCGGATCGCGCTGACGGTGGGCAAACACGATCCGGCCGATGTGCGGATCGGATGGATTGAGAATACGCTCGAGCTGACGCCGATCGGGCTCAGCGAGAACATGAGGGCGGAGATTGAGAAGCATCCGCTGCTCGAGATCGTGGAAGAAGCGCACGAGCTGCCGTTCGATGCCGACGGTAATTTACGGAGCGGCGTTTTCGCTATTGCAGATGAAGGGGAAACGGTCGCCGCGCATTAAAGCTTGCGATGGAGAAAGTCGACCGCGGCCTTGTAGGCCCTGAGCCACGACGCATGGCGCAGGAAGTCGTGAATCTCGTCCGGAATGATCAGCTGTTCGAAGTAGACGCCCTGCGCGCGTAAGGTCGCAACCAGAGTTACGGTTTCGGAGAAGGCCACGTTGCGGTCGTCATCTCCATGAATCAGCAGCACCGGCGAGCGCCAGGTTTTGATGGAGGCCATGGGCGAAGATTCAAATGCGAGATGCGCCGCATCCTCGCGCGCGGCCTCGGCGGCCACTGTGCCGGCCGGTAAATAGACGGCGCCGCGCTGCGCATTCCAGTCGTGAACGCCGTGGAAGTCCACGCCCGCTTTGAAGAGATCGGAGGCGCGCGCGAGCCCTAACGCGGTCAGGTATCCTCCATAGCTTCCGCCCCAGAGCCCGATGCGCGCCGGATCGACGTCGCCGCGGCTGCGCAGATAAAGCCCGGCGCCCTCCACATCGTTGAAGTCACTGGCTCCCGACTGTCCGAAGTTAAGCGCTTCGCGGAAGTTCAGGCCGTAGCCGATGCCGCTGCGGTAGTTGATGGAGAGCACCACATAGCCCTGATTAGCCAGATACTGGTTCATCCCGTAGGCGTTGTTGTAGTAATCCCGGTAGTGCCAGCCGAGCAGCATCTGGCGGCGCGATCCGCCATGCATGAAGACCAGGGCGGGCCGCTTTTCCCCCGCTTTGAGATCGGGCGGAAGGAACAACTGGCCATGAATTTCGAGGCCGTCGGGCGACGAGTAGATCACCTGGCCTGGCGTAACGAGCGAGTCCACCGGGAAATCGGGCGGGACGGTGCCGGGCGCCAGATCTTGTTCTGCGGCCTGCCGTCCGATGGCGGCACGGGCGGGGCGTTTGGCGTCGGAATGCAGATATGCGACGCCGCCCGTGACCGCGGCGGGGCTCCACTCAATGCCTTCGCCGCTCGAGACCTCGCGCGGGGGTCCGTTATTCACGGAGACGCGCCAGATATGACGGCGGTCGATGTCGTTCTGGTTCGAAGAAAAGACGGCCTCCTTCCCGTCGCCGGTGAACGAGAGGTGCTCGACTTCGAAGGCCCCGGGTGTCAGTGCGGCAGGCGGGCCCCCTTCGGAAGAAATGGAATAGAGATGTTGCCAACCGTCCTTCTCCCAGGGGAAGACGATGCGGTCCTGGGCGCCCCAGAACAACTGGTTTTCCGCTTCGAGGGGGTGAAATGCGCTGCCCGGCCCTGGGTCGGCGCGCCAGATCTGGCGAGCGGTTCCGTCCGCAACGGTGGCGATCCGAATCGACCACGGCTCACTCGAACTGCGTCCTGCGCCCCGTCCGGCTCCGACGGTCTGCGGGACACGGATGAAGGCGATGTACTTTCCGTCGCGGGACCATACGGGATTCGAGTCGCGATCGACACTGGGGTCCATGTAGGAAATGGACTTCGCGGCGAAATCGTAAACGGCGATGAAGGTGTGATTGCCGCGATCGCTGACGAAGGCGAGGCGCGTGCCATCGGGCGACCAGACCGGCTGGTCCACGGTGGCGACAGACGGGCCATGAATCAACTGGGCAGGCTGCGCCGAGCCATCGAGAGACGCGGTCCATAGTTGCCCACTGCGGAGAAACGCGATGCGCGTGGAGTCCGGCGAGGCTGATTTGGGAGACACGGCGGGCGAATAGCCTTGCGCGATCTTGCGCGGCTGCCGACCGGGGGACACGATCCAGATATCCTGCTCGACGCCGGCGGGATCGGATGCGGGATTGGGGTCGGGACGGCCGAGGAATTCGAGATCGCCGCCGCGGACGAAGACCAGTGCTTTGCCATCGGGGGTGAAATGGAGCTGACCGATGTCCTGGCCATCGTCCTCGGTCCAGGAGGTGAGTCGAACGCCTTTGAAATGGGGCGCTGCGGCGTACCA
This sequence comes from Bryobacteraceae bacterium, assembly GCA_050015835.1. Taxonomy (GTDB): domain Bacteria; phylum Acidobacteriota; class Terriglobia; order Bryobacterales; family Bryobacteraceae; genus BOG-234. Next base: position 23,680 of record JBEKAQ010000027.1, read on the forward strand.
TACGTTGCGCGCTCCGCGCTCGTTGAGCAGCCAGGCGACTGCGCCGCCATCGGGCGCCGCGATCATTTCGGACGGGAAAGGCGCTGAGAGCACCTGATCGAGCGTGAATGTTCTGGCGGGGAGGGCGCAGGCGCAGGCGAGAGCAGTCAGCAGTAAGCGTCGCATAGCACAAGCTTAACGCGTAAATCCGAGCGCCATGTGCAGGGCTTCTTCGCGCGTGTTGATGCGGCCTTCGAGTTGGGCGTCCTCAATCTCGCGCAGCAGTTTGCCGAACATCGGGCCCGGCGTGAGACCGTGCGCGATGAGATCGTCTCCGGTGATCAGGGGCTTCGGCTTCAGTTGTTCGGGCGGCACTTCACTTTGCTTGCGCCTTAGGAATTCGTAGTTATCGAGATGCCCGTGGCTCGAGAGGCAATCGAGGCGATGCAGTTCCATGTGCTGTTCGAAATCGGGCATACGGATGAAGCGCTTCAGGGTGCTCTCGCGCATATGAGGCGTTTCGCGGAACTTCATGTGGTTGGCGATCAGGGCTTCCACCGATTCGATTACGTGGTTGGCGAATCGCAGGCGATGGAGTAGCGTATGGGCCAGTTTGACGCCTTCCTCGACGTGGCCGTCGAAGCGGATGCGCTCGGCGAGGCGGAAGGTGGGCGGCTTGCCGACATCGTGCAGTAAGACTCCCAGCGCGAGTTCGAGCGAGGGATCGCACAGGCCGTCGAGCATGATCAGGGTGTGGGTCCAGACATCTCCCTCGGGATGGAATTCGGGCGGCTGCCGGACTCCTTTCATGGCCCCGACCTCGGGAAGGACCTCATGCAGCAGGCCAGTGGCGTCCATGAGTTCCAGGCCTCGGCGCGGGCTGCCTTCGGTGAGGATGCGCGCCAGTTCGTCGCGAACGCGTTCCGCCGAAACGGTTTGAATCAGCGGGGCGAGACGCTGGATGGCCGAGAAGGTTTCGGGCTCGATGTCGAAGCCGAGGCGGGCGGCGAAGCGCACTGCGCGCATAAGACGCAAGTGGTCCTCACGGAAGCGGGTTTCGGGATCTCCGATGGCGCGGACGATCCGGGCGTCAAGATCGGCGCGGCCATTGGTGAAATCGAGGACTTCGCCCGAGAGCGGGTCGAGCAGGAGCGCGTTGATCGTGAAGTCGCGGCGCAGGGCATCTTCGCGGGGGTCAGTCTCGAAGCGCACGGCCTCGGGATGACGACCGTCGAGATACTGGAGATCGCTGCGGAAAGTGGCGACTTCGACGTGGGCGTCTTCGTCGTGAACGAGAACGACTCCGAAGTGCGCGCCTACGCGATCGGCGCGGGGGAAGAGGCGCAGAAGTTCATCGGGCCGGGCTGACGTGGCGACATCGAAATCGTTCGGAGTTCGGCCGAGGAGGAGATCGCGCACGCAGCCACCGACGAGGTACGCGGAGTGGCCGGCGGCGTGGAGGCGGTCGATTATGGAGCGGGCCAGCACTTCAGGTGGCACATCTTCAATCCTACGTGTTCGGCGGGTGCAGTTCTGGTGTGGCGCCGTCAGGCCGAACGGGACCGGACAGGCGAAAGCGCCTGTCCCACATCCAAACGTTGGTTTCAGGCGGCTTTTTGGAGTATTCTGGCCTGTTGATTGAGCTCCCCTGCCTCTTTTAGCTGGCGATTGCGTTCTACCAGGAAGTTGAGTTCGAGGGCTGAAAAAGCAAAGCCATTTTGCGCGGGATCGAAGGCTTCGCTTTTGCTTTCAGCGAGTTGGTGGAGGAGCTGGGCTTCCTCCCGATCCTTTTCGAGCTGGGCCTGGCGAACGGTTTGGAGCTGGTTCAGCTGTTCCATGTTCCTTTTGATGTTGCGATTGATGCGCGACTCGTAGGTGGTGAGGAGCAGGATCTCTTTCGCGCTGCGCATGAAAGTGACCGCCTCGCTCAGGGCTACGTCGGCCTGCGGCGCGCCGGAGTCGATTTGGTTGGCGGAGTAGCCGTGGCCGAGGGCGAAGATTCCGTCTTCAATCGAATGGATGCGGTTGAGGCGGAAGTGATCCTGGGCGATCAGATGGGCTAATTGGAGTTCGACGGGGCCGTCGGGGTTGAGGCGGGCGATGATGGGGTCGCAGAAGGCATCGTGCTCGCGGCGGTTGTCGTCGGTCATGATAGAGACCTGGCCGGTGAGTCCGTGACGCAGGCCGTTGAGGCGGACACGTTGTTTGCCTTCCTCCGTCCTGGGACCGGTGGATTTGAGAGCGTTGATTTCGTTGGCGCGTTGTTGGCGGTCGGAGAGTAGTTTCGTGACCTTCTCCAGATTTTTTCGATCTTTCTGTAAGCGGCGTTGTTCGCGGAGCTCTTTGCTGAATGCCATGGGGGTTCTCCTCGGCTTCAGAGGTAACATGCGGGGGAGTGGGTTCGGCGCTGTCGAGGGCGTAAGTGGTTGAGGGTATTAGGACGAAAGATGGAAGATTTCTGTTACTTGCGGGTGGTGAAGATTTTGAGGTCGATGGCGTCGGCCATGGCTTTATAGCCGGCATCGCTCAAGTGGAGGTGATCTCCGGAATCGAATTCCGGGCGCAGCTTTTTGGGGCTGGCGGGGTCCTGGGTGGCCTTGTCGAAGTCGACGATGGCGTCCCAGGCTCGGCTGGTGCGAATCCACGCGTTGAGCGCCTGGCGAATGGATTCCCCGTTCTCCCGGTAATAGTTGGCGCCTTCGAAGGGGGGCAGGGTGCAGCCGATGGCCTTGAGGCCGAACTCATGGGCGCGCTCCAGAATCTGCTCCTGGGCCGCAATCAGTTCTTCGGCGGTGACCGCTTCGCCCGGCACGGTGTCGCCTCGGCCGATGTCGTTGATGCCTTCGAGGACGATCACCCATTTGGCGCCGGGCTGGGCCAACACGTCATGATCGAAACGGGCCAGCGCACTGGCTCCGGTGCCTTCACGCAGCAGGCGGTTGCCACCGATTCCCAGATTGGCGACGGCCACGTTGGCGGTTGCCTTATTGGCGAGCAGCCTTTCCGAGAGCACCGCGGGCCAACTGCGGTTGGTATCGGGGGTGGAGCGGAAACTTTCCGTGATGGAATCGCCGAGGGCGACGATGGCCGCGGCACTGGGAGGGCCCACCACTTCGAGACCGGTGAGCCAGTAGTAAGCGCCGGTGGTTAGGGGGTCGGGAATGGCGGGCTGGCCCGTGAGATCGCCGGCTTTCGATAAATAGGTGGTGTGCAGTCCGTTATGCGAGGTCACGGGGCCGGTGTCGCCGGGGAAATAGAGGCTGATCGCGACGTCGCCGTAAACGGGGATTTTGAGATCGACCGGATCGCTGAGGAGCACTACGCCGGGGCCGAGGGTGCAGCCGGGTTTGCCGTTGAAGGTCAGAGTGCGATCCGAATCCGGCACAATTTCGGAGTCTTTGGCGCGCAGGGCGATGTGAGCCGCGCCCACCATGACCGGGGCGTTGCCGAAGGAATTAGCCAGCCGGATGCGCACGCGGGAACCGCCGATGCTGGTGCGCACGATCATGCGGGCGGTTTGATCGTGGAAGCCGCGGCCATTGAGGGTTTGCTGAAGGGCCATGCCGGGGCGGGCGAAGCCGGAAATGGCCGTTGCCGGAGGCGGCGTGTGGGTCAGCGGCTGGTAAGTGCTCCAGGTGGCTACCCAATGGGGCTGGCCCGGCAACGGCTGGGCCGGCAGGAGAGAAAGAACGGCGAAGGGAAGGACCGCACATTTCAGCATGATGCGGCGATTATATAAGAGGCGAACGCCTCACCAGTAGGTGCCGGGGAAATAGAAGCTGAACCAGAAGACGGCGGCCCAGAACAGGACTCCGAAAGCGATCACATACCAATAGAGGCGCTTCCAGGCGGGACTGTGGAGGATCGGTTCGACGAGGCTGCGGCCCTCACCGAACACGAAGAACGATTTGAGGCGTATGATCTCCATGGTGACACGCCGGCAAGGCCGGGGTGCGAAAAAAAACAATTCTTTGTCGTCAAAACGTAACATTCAAACGGTACTCTCGATGGTTGACACACAGGGAGGAGAGCCCTTTTGACCATATTCGGAGAGCCCATAACGTTCGTCAGTTTCATCTTTTTGCTGCTTGCTTTGGGACTGGCGCTGAGCTTTGAATTCGTCAACGGTTTTCACGACACAGCCAATGCCGTCGCAACCGTTATTTATACGCACAGCCTGAAGCCTAACTATGCAGTGGTCTGGTCGGGCTGCTGGAATCTGATCGGAGTACTCACGTCCACGGGGATGGTGGCGTTCGGGGTCCTGTCGCTGCTGCCCGTGGAATTGGTGCTGAATGTGGGGTCGTCGGCGGGATTCGCCATGGTCTTCGCGCTGCTGATTTCGGCGATCATTTGGAATCTGGGGACATGGTGGCTGGGCTTACCGGCTTCCAGTTCGCACACACTGATCGGCTCCATTATGGGCGTGGGTCTGGCGAACTCGCTGATGTCGCCGGGACACGTATTCGGGGAAGGCGTCAACTGGGTAAAGGTCCGCGAGGTGGGCATGAGCCTGCTGGTTTCGCCGGTGGTGGGATTTGTGTGCGCGGCGCTGCTGCTGCTCGTCTGCAAGGCCGTGATCAAGAACAAGCAACTCTACGAAGCTCCGGAGCCGGGCAAAGCGCCGCCGCTGTGGATTCGCGGCCTGCTGGTTCTGACGTGCACGGGCGTGAGCTTCGCGCACGGCTCGAACGACGGCCAGAAGGGGATGGGGCTGATCATGCTGATCCTGATCGGCATAGTTCCGGGCGCGTTTGCGGTAAATCTGGGGATCAGCCAATCGGCGATTCACGACATGACAACTGCGAGCCAGACCATTTCCTACCGGATGGATCGGCTGGCGCCGGGCGTAGCTATGGCGGGCAAGCAGAACGCTTCGGACGAACTCTCGCAATACCTGAAAACGACCGGCGTGCTGACGGACCGCACGTTTGCGGCGATCGGATCGAAGTGCCGAGAAATTTCCGACGAGCTCAACAATCGGACGAGCCTCGAGACGCTGAGCCACGACGAACGCATCCTGCTGCGCAGCGATCTTTACCTGGTATCGGAATCGCTGGGAAAGCTGGTTAAGACGCACAAGCTGGAAGATCCGGACGACCAGAAGGCGGCTTCGACTCTGCACTCGAACATGGATAAGGTCACGAAATTTATCCCGACGTGGGTGAAGTTCGCGGTGGCGATCGCGCTGGGCATCGGCACCATGGTGGGGTGGAAGCGCATTGTGGTCACAGTGGGAGAAAAGATCGGCAAAGAGCACCTGACGTATGCGCAGGGCGCGGCGGCGGAGATCGTGGCCATGTGCACGATCGAGGCGGCGGACATTTACGGGTTGCCGGTCAGTACGACGCACGTGCTGTCGTCGGGCATTGCGGGAACTATGGCGGCCAATCGTTCGGGTCTGCAGATGGATACTCTGCGGAACCTGCTTATGGCGTGGGTACTGACGCTGCCGGTTTGCGTTCTGCTGGGGGCTGGGTTGTTCTCGTTCAGCCTGTATATTCTGCTGAACGTGCTGGGGCTCAAGTAAGAAGGCAGGTTAACAACCTGGTTAACAACCTGCCCCACGGGTCAGTTCGGTTACGGATGTCTCGATTGCATAGTGGGGCGCGAGGACACCGTCCGGGGCGTCGAGATTCTCCGGCCGGTAGGAACTATCGTTCAGTAAGCGAACGGCTACGCTGTTCGCGATGGTGGAAGCGGTCGCGACGGGGCGTCTTTTGGGGATGCCCCACAGTACGTTCCATGAGCTATGGAGGGTGTCGAGGGCACTCTTCGGGTCCGTCGGGAAGGGATGGAGGGCCTGCGCGGCGGGAGCGACCGACAGTCCCAGCGCGCCGGCTTTATTCATCATCCAGCTCAGCGTGATGTCGGACAGAGCGGTCACGCCGGGATTATCGACCGGCTCGCCGCCGCCGACGTCGGAATGCACGCCGGTGAACCAGACCTGTTCGAGAGTCTGGCCGGGCGCGGGCTGCGAAGTCCACAGGGTGGCGGGAAACTCCTCACGCCGTTCGTCGATCGCCAGTGCGTGATACGCGTTGTGGACGTCGGGGTGCAGGCTGGTGTCGAGGAAACTGTAGAGAATGGGATCGACCAGACCGACGGTGGCGGGAATACCGAGCGAGCCGACTGTATCCCACACGCCGACCATGGCGATTTTCGCATCATACATATCGCAACCGTTCAGTTGGGCGAGCAAGGCATCGCGCGCCGCGCCGGTGGCACGATAGGCGCTGAACGCCGCCTCCACAAGATCGTTCGTAAAGCTCTTTGTGGGAAGGCCGCAGATGGCGATCATCCCGGCGAGGCTGCGCGCCGTGTAGGCGCCGCGGCTGAATCCGAAGAGGAACAGGGGATCGCCGGCCTCGTAGACCTGCGCAATCTGGGCGTAACCTTCCTTGATTTTCTGAAAGAGTCCCGCGCCGAAAGCGCCGCCGAGGAGTTTCGAGATCGGGTTGCCGTCGGCGCCGACACCATCGTCGTAGAAGACAGTTTGATCGGCGTTCACGGTAAGGGATTTGAAAATTTTGTATACATTGGTACTGTTGGTGGATTTATCCCAGGTGCCATCCGCGCAATAAGCGATACATTTACTCATAATCGATGGGCCTTTCGCCGGTGCGGTCAGTTTATACCGAATCGGATTTTTGTCAAGCGCTCACCAGCCGTCGCGGCGGCGCAGGGCCCGGATGTGCGCGATATGGCCGCTTACGGCGTTGCGCAAGCGTTTCGGCGCTCCGGCGATGGTTTGGATGTGTTGCAAACGTTCTTCCGAAGAAACAGATTGGGGAAATTGAAATTGGCCGATCGGGTAGCGCAGGGCTTCGCTCACTTGCAAATCATGGCTCATACCTTCTCTCCTTTAATCAGATCTTCGTACGTCTCGCGCTCCCGCACCACGCGCCACGCGCTGCCTTCGACCAGCACTTCGGCGGCGCGCGGGCGGGAGTTGTAATTGGATGCCTGCACGAAGCCGTAGGCCCCGGCGGAATGGATGGCGAGATAATCGCCGGGCTGCACGTCGGCCATAGCGCGGTCGCGGGCAAGGAAATCGCCGGTTTCGCAGATGGGTCCGACCACGTCGGCTACGATCGCGCGGCCCTCGATGCGACGCAGGGGCTGGATCTCGTGGTGGGCTTTGTACAGAGACGGGCGAATCAGATCGTTCATGGCGGCATCGACGATGACGAACTCTTTGGCGGGGCTCTGTTTGCGATAGAGAACGCGCGTGAGCAGGACGCCCGCGGGCCCGACGATGGAGCGGCCGGGCTCGATCATGACGGTCAATCCGCGCCGACCGATCCGGTCGCGCAACGCCGCAATGAATTCATGGATGCGCGGCGCGGCGTCGGCGGCCTGGTAGGCGATGCCGAGGCCTCCACCGAAATCCACATGGTCGATTTCCATGCCTTCGGATTGCAGTTGCTCGATGAGGGCGAGCACTTTGGCGGCGGCTTCGAGGATGGGCGAATAGTCGAGAATCTGCGAGCCGATGTGACAGCTTACACCGGCGGCGCGGAGGTTGGGTAACGATCGGGCGCGCTCATAGACGGCGAGGGCCTGGGCGATGTCAATGCCGAATTTGTGATCGCGCAGGCCGGTGCTGATGTAGGGATGCGTGGCGGCGTCGACATCGGGATTGACGCGGAGGGAGAAGCGCGCGACGACGCCCAGCTTTTCGGCAATGGCGTCGATCCCGGCGAGCTCGGCTTCGGATTCGCAGTTGAAGTTGTTAATACCGCTGCGCAGGGCCAGTTCGATTTCGCCGGGCGTCTTGCCGACTCCGGAGAAGAGCACGCGCGAGGGTTCGCCGCCGGCTTTAAGGACGCGAAAAAGCTCACCGCCGGAGACGATATCGAAGCCGCAGCCGGCGTGGGCGAGGAGAGAAAGCACGGCCAGTGTGGAGTTGGCCTTGACGGCGTAGCAGATCATGTGGGGGACGCCCAGGAAGGCTGCGTCGTAGGCGTGGTACGCATCGAGGATGGATTGGGCAGAGTAGACGTAGCAGGGCGTTCCGGCGGCGCGCGCTATGGCTTCGAGATCGACTTGTTCGCAGAATAGTTTTTCGCCGTTATAGCGGAACATTACTTTACCCTCATGACGATCAGGGTCTGGTCGTCGAAGCGCTTCTCGTTGAAGCGATCGAGATCGGCGAAGATTTCCTCGACGACCTGGCGCGGCGCGGCATCGCTATGGAGGCGGACCACCTGGGCCAGGCGGCTTCGTCCATATTCCTCGCCGGCCGAGCTCAGGTGATCGGTGACGCCATCGGAATAGAGCACGACCAGGTCGCCGGAATGGGCGTCGAAAACCTTTTCTTCATATTGGCGATCGGGCAGGAGGCCGAGAGGAACGCCCTCCATGTGGAACTTGACGATGTCGCGGTCGCGGCAGACCATGGGAGGATCCGCGCCGGCGCCGGCCATGGTGAACGACATGGAGTGCGGATGCCAGAGCACGAGCAGGAGAGTGACATAACGGCCTTCGACGCGGCGTTTCATGAGCGCGTCGTTGAGGGCTTTCATCAACTCGGCGGGGTTGCGGCGGCGCGGGGCGAGAGTGCGCATCAGACCGTTGACCATGGCTCCGTAGAGGGCGGCGGCGGCGCCCTTGCCGCTTGAATCTCCGAAGGCGATCTGGACGTGCGAGTCGGGATGTTCGAAGAAGTCGTAGAGATCGCCGCTGATCTGGCGCGCGGGACGGAGGCCGATGGCGATTTCGAGGCCCTCGATTTCGGGCGCTTCGGGCGGGAGGAGGACGGTCTGGAGTTCGAAGGCAGCCCTGAGATCCTCCTCCATGAGGCGTTCGCGCTCGCCGATTTCGTGGTAGAGGCGGGCGTTTTCGACGGCGATGGCGACGGAGGGCGAGAGCAGGCTCAGGGTGCGGGCGTGGTCGTCGGTGAAGTAACCGATGCGCTCGCTTTCGAGATCCATGACGCCGATGACGCGGTGCTGGAGGGTGAGTGGGACGGCGATTTCGGAGAGGATATCGGGGTGCGAGGCGATGTAGCGCGGATCGCTCAGGGTGTCGTGGACGCGGACAATTTCGCCCGAGGTGGCGGCGGCGCCGGTAATGCCTTTGCCGAGCGGGATGTTATCGATGTTGACGCGCTGGTCGTAGCGGATGCTGAAGCGGTGGCGGAGCGATTTGTGCTCGGCGTCGACGATCAGGATGTTGAAGGCGTCGTAGTTGATGAGGGCGCGCACGCTGGAGGCGATTTTGCCGAGCAACTCGTCGAGATCGAGGATGGAGGAGAATTCGTGGGAGATGCGCGAGAGGGTGCGGATGGTGCGGTACTGACGCTCGGCGCGGCGGTAGAGCTGGGCGTTATCGATGGCGGCGGCGATGCGGGCTCCGATGAGGCGCAGCATGGCGCGTTCGTAATCGGCGAAAGCGCCGGGGAGGGCGGATTGCACGTCGATCACGCCGATAAGCCGGCCGCGGGCGATCATGGGAACGCTGAGTTCGCTGCGCACGACGTCGGAGGTGGCGAGGTAGCGGGGGTCGGCGAGAACATCGGGCACGAGGATGGGCTCGCGACGGGCCGCGGCCGCGCCTACGATACCTTCACCGAGCGGAATGGAGAGATTGCGCACGACGTCTTCGCGGTGGCCGACGCCATAGCGGATGCGCAGGTCTTTGCGCTTGTCGTTGAAGAGCAGGATGGCAAACAGATCCCAGGGGACGACGCGGCGGACGATCTGGCCAACGCTCGAGAGGAGCTCGTCGAGGTCGAGGGTCTCAGAGGTAACGGCGGAGACTTCGAGCAGGAAATCGAGCAGATCGCTGCGTTCGCGGAACCGAACGGGCGGTTTAACGCGCGGGCGCATGTCAGGCTGCGGTGGCCTCAATGATCTTCACGCTGGCGCTGACGCCGATGCGGGTGGCTCCGGCGGCGACCATGGCTTTCAGATGGTCGAGGGTGCGAATTCCGCCCGAGGCTTTGACGCCCATGTCCGGCCCCACGGTGCGGCGCATGAGCGTAATGTCTTCCACGGTGGCGCCCGCCTTGGCGAATCCGGTGGAAGTTTTTACGAAATCCGCGCCGGCGCTTTGGGAAATTTTGCAGGCGAGGATTTTTTGGTCGTCGGTCAGGAGGGCGGTCTCGATGATGACTTTCACGATGGCTCCGCGATCGTGGGCGGCGGCGACTACGGCGCGGATATCCTTCTCGACGACGCCGTTTTCGGCGCCGCGCAGGGCGCCGATATTCATGACCATGTCGATCTCGCGCGCACCGTGCGCCAGCGCGCCGAGGGTTTCGGCAACCTTCGCCGCGGTGCTCGACGCGCCGAGGGGCACTCCCGCGACGGTGAAGTCCTTGACGGGCGATCCATGCAACCTGGCGGCGACGAGAGGCACCCAGAAGGAGTTGACGCAGACGGCGGCGAATTCGAAGCGCAGGGCTTCGGCGCAGACCTGCCTGACGTCGGCGCGGATGGCGTCCGGTCTTAGAATGGTGTGGTCGATGAGGCGCGCAATGTTACGGTCAAAATTCATGGGGGCACTGAGCGCAAGGGCGAGTGGAAATCACTACCGTAGCATACGCCTTCCGAGTATTTTGCTGGCGGCAGCGGCGGCGTTCGCGCACCCGCTGGGCAATCTGAGCGTGAATCACTATGCGCGGCTGGAGCCGGAAGCGAAGGGCGTCGAGGTGACGTATGTGCTCGATCTGGCGGAGATTCCGAGCTTTGAGTCGATTGAATCGTGGGGGGTGGCGAAGGACGCGCCTAAGGATGTTCTGCAGGCTAAGGCGGCGGAGCAGGCGCGGGTTTGGGTTTCGGATCTTGTGTTTACGGAAAATGGCAAGCTTTTGACGCCTGAGATCGAGAGCACGGAGCTCGAGGTTCAGGATGGCGCGGGGAATTTGCCGGTGTTTCGCGTCACCATGAAGCTCCATGTCGACGGGGCTGGTGGGCGGTTCGAGTTCGAGGATCGCAATTATGCGAAGCGGGCGGGATGGCGCGAGATCGTGATCCGGCCGGGTGCGGGTGCGGATGTTGCGAAGGCGTCGAATGGGGATGCGGAGTTGAGCCAGGGGCTGACTAAGTTTCCAGAGGATTTGACAAGGGCGCCTCGGGATACGCGCGCGTGGCTGGAATGGAGGGTGGCGAGCGGACCGGTGACTCGTAAGCCGGTTATTGAGCCTCTGCCGGCTGCGGCTACGCCCCGAGCAAGCGCGGCTCCCGCCGCAGGTCCTCCCGAGCCCGCACCGATTGGCGCCGTACAGCGCGGCGATGCGATTTCGCGAATTCTTCGGATGAAGGAAATTCCCTGGCCTTTGATGGCGGCTCTGCTCGCCCTGGCGTTTTGGTTCGGGGCGCTGCATGCGCTCGAGCCGGGGCATGGCAAGACGATGGTGGCGGCGTATCTGGTGGGTTCGCGGGGCACGCCGAAACACGCCGTGCTGCTGGGCGCGATGGTGACGTTTACGCATACGATCAGCGTGTTCACGCTGGGGCTGGGGACGATGTTTCTGTCGCGCTACTTCATGCCGGACCGGATTTCGAAGGTTTTGGGGATTGTTTCCGGGCTGACGATTATCGGGATCGGGACGATGCTGTTGTGGCGGCGTGCGGGCGCAGATCCGGGACACGCGCATACGCACGATCATCGCCATGTTCACGATCACGATCATGGGCATACGCATTCTCGGGCGCACGATCACCACCATCCGCATACGCATACTCACGATGGGCATACGCACCCGCATACGCATGCGCATGTTCCCGAGGGGGAGATCTCGATGGGAAGCCTGATTGCGCTGGGCGCGAGCGGCGGATTGGTGCCCTGTCCTTCGGCGCTGGTTTTGCTGTTGGGCGCGATTTCTATCGGCCGGCCGGGGCTGGGGATGGTTCTCCTGGTGGCGTTCAGCCTGGGGCTGGCGATTGTCCTGATGGCGACCGGAATGGCGGTGCTTTATGCCAAGAGCCTGTTCCCGGAGCGCAAACAGGAGCGCAGCGCTTTTTTCCGTTATATGCCGGTGATCTCGGCCGCTGCGATCGTGGCGATCGGGGTGGTGATGACCGGCGTTTCGCTGGGCTGGATCCCGACGGTGCGGTTTTTCGGATAGTTTATTTTCCTGAGAATTTTGGCGCGGCTCGACGACTATACGGATGGCGACCAAAATGACTTTGGCGGAAACCGCGGGATGCAGGAAGGCTCTGGAGGCGAAACAGACTGAAATAGCGGGTTCGCTGCACAACCGGGACGAAATCGCGATCGAGAGGGCGCCGGACGCTCTCGACGAAGTGCAGCAGATGGGCGAGCGGGAGATTGCGGTGCGCAATCTGGATCGGGATTCGGGGATGCTGCGGCTGATTCGGCGGGCGCTGGCTCGGATCGGACACGGTTCGTACGGGGTATGCCTGCACTGCGAGGAGGATATACCGGTCAAGCGCCTGCGGGCTGTGCCGTGGGCCGCCTACTGCATTGAATGCCAGGAACGCGCCGACCGGCAGGAAATTTCCGAAGGTTCGTTGGCCGGATTGGCGGCGGTGGAACGCCAGTAAAAGAGGCAGGCGAAAACGCCTACTCCGCTTGGGCTAGTCCACAGCGGCTTTCGATTCCTTTCCGCTGTACATGCAGTAATCGGCGCGGGCCAGCAGATTGCGGCCGCTTTCTTTGCGGTCCCACTCGACGACACCGATGGATGCGCCGAGCGTGATGGTGACGGTTCGGGTGCCGTTGTCGACCTTGTAGTCGCCGAGGACGTTGCGTCGCAGATGCTGCAGGCGAGCCACGGCGTCCGCGTGATTACAGGCGAGGATGACGACGAATTCATCCCCTCCCCAGCGCGCTACCAGGTCGGCGGTACGAAACCGGCTGCGTAATTCGCCGGCAAATTGTTTCAGCAAATCGTCGCCGGTGAGGTGACCGAAGCGATCGTTTACCGTTTTAAAGCCGTTCAGGTCGATCAGAATCAACGAGAAGGTATCGCGGGCCTTCATTTTCAGAGCGAGCAGATCCTCGAGGCGGCGCCGGTTCGAGAGGCCTGTCAGGGGGTCGAGCGACGACAGTGTTTCCGATTTCTCGAGGCGCGTGCGATATTCTTCGACCTCGGCCGACAAGCGGTGGAGCGAGGCTTGGCTATCGGCGGCGATGCGCTGCACGCAGTCGGTGAGCGCGGTGGCGCTTTCTATAACGAAGTGCCTTATGGCGGTGAGATCGGTCAGGGTGGCGACGGAACGCAGGCGTTCGGTCAGTTCGGTTACTTCGCGGGCATACCGGGTGTCGCGCTCGCCGACAGTGGCGATGGCTTTGGCCATCATGAGGACGACGTCTCTGAGTTCGCGTTCGCTGTCGGCGGCGCGCTGGTGAGCCTTATCGGCCCATTGGGAGATTTCGCCGCGCGCGTTTTCGTGGGTTTGGGAGAGCGACTCCTGAGTGGGATCGGCTTCGAGAACGCCGTTGAGCGTGGTTAGCTTACGCTCGAGATCGTCGCCGAGATCGGGCACTGCGCGGATGCTTCCGGCGCCTATGGTCAGGAGCAAAGAGCTGTAGGCGGAAAGAACGGAAGGCGCCTCCGCCGGATTCCAATCGTCGATGTGCTTCTTCAGGGAGATCATCCGCGCTGCCTGTTTATCGGCAGAAGGGCGCGGAAAATTTAGTCCTGGTGGCTGGCGGTGGCGGCCAGAAGCGTCTGTACGGCAGCGGGCGATCCGGTGAAGACCTGAGTCGGCGTGCTGCGGTATTTGAGCATCTGCCGGTAGAGATAGTCTTCCAGATTGGAATTGATGCCCCAGCCGGCGAGATAGCTCAGCTTCAGGTCGCCGTCCGTGTTGATAGCCGCATCCTTAACATAAGGGGCGAGATCGGAGGCGCTGCCGGTGTAGGTGGCGAAGAGATCGAAAAGATTGTTTACTTCGATATCGCGGAGGGATTGGCGGACGCCGGCGTGCTCGGGCAGATCGTAGCGGCGCTGGATCTGGTCGAGATCGATCCGGAGCGGGCCGTTCTGACCCATGAAGACCATGTCGTAGCCCTGGCCATCGCGCAGATTGGCCCAGACGGTGCCGTAGGGGAAGGCGAGGAAGAAGGTCTTGAGCTCGCTCTTGATAGTGGGCTCGTCGGTTTCGTAGAGCGGGACGTAGAGAGTGAACATGCCGCCGGGATTGAGATGCTGCCTGACGGATTCGAAATACTCTTTCGAATAGAGGGCGGCGGTGCCTTTCACGAAGACGTCGAGGGGGTCGGAGGCGATGATGTCGAACTTGTCGGTGGTGGTGAGCAGGTAGTGGCGGGCGTCGTCGAATACGATGTGGGTCTTCGGATTGAGCGCTACACGGTAGTCCTGCTCGCCGAAGAACTGCGTGGAGGCGGGGGGGATGACGGGCTCGATTTCGCAGATGGTGATCTTCTGAATGCCGGGGTAGCGGGTGAACGTGCCAGCCGAGACGCCCGCTCCGAAACCGATGCCGAGGACAGACCTGGGGTCGGGATGAAGCAGCGCCGGGAGATGGCCGACCATGCGCTGCAGCTTCATGTCGTAGATCTCGGTAGTCGCTTCGACGTGGCCGTTGACGTTGACGTAGATGGTTCCGTCGTTCCACTGGGAGATGGCGACGGAGGAGTTGCGGCCTTCTTTGGTGTAGAGAATTTTGGAGGAGTTGGCGTTCTCGGCCATGCGGCGTCCATAGGCGATGAGGTCGCCGGGGATGGGGTCGATGCCCCATGTCAGAACACCGGCAAGCGCGACGCAAAGGAGCAGGCCGAAGGCCACGAGCGCCGATTTTCTCATGACGGGCAGCAGGGCTACGAGGCCGCTGAGTACGGCGACGATCAGGAGAAGGCGCTCGGTTTGTTGGGAGCCGATCCAGGGAATCAGCACGAGGCTGACCATGAGCGCGCCGACGATTCCGCCCAGCGTGTTGGCGGCGTAGACGCCTCCCGCGACGCGTCCGGATTCCTCACCGGGTTTGGCCACCGCGGCGCAGGCGAGCGGGAAACTGGCGCCCCAGAAGAGCGTGGCGGGGAGGATGGCCCAGAGGCAGCGCCGGAGGTCGAGTTCATACATGTGCCAGGGGTCGGCGGTCAGGAGCACATCGTCATTCCAATAAGGGAGCCCGTGGATGATGGAGCCGGCGGTCCAGGCCATGCCGAAGGCGAGGAGGATCTGGCACCAGCCCAGTGCGGCCTGGGGACGGATGCGGCGCAGGAGCGCGGAACCGGCGGCGCTGCCGATGGCGAGGCCGAAGAGGAAGACGGCGAGGATGATGGAGAAGACGTAGACGGTCGCGAGCAGGAGCATGCCGAGCAGGCGCGTCCAGACAACTTCGGCGCCGAGGGCGGTGGCTCCGGAAAGAGCGATGGTGAGGTAGACCGGCCAGAGTGTTCGGGCCGGGGATTCGGCGGGGAGCGATTCCTCAGGAGGGGTATCGGATACGGGAGGAATTTCGCGCGATAAGAGATAGCTGCCGAGGGCCACGAGGGCATTGATGGCTACGGCTACGTACGTGGCGGTGGCCATATCGTAGACGCGCAGCAGGTAGAAGCCGGCGAGGAGACAACCGATGACGGCGCCCGCCGTATTGCCTCCGTAGAGGAAGCCCCACCAGGCGACTCCGTTCGCCGAATACTCGATGCGACGCACGATGGAAGGCAGCGACGCGCCCATCAGAATGGTGGGCGGCAGCATGCACACAGCGGCGAGAATGCCGCGGAGCAGCATGCCGGGCAGGCCATGTTCGGCGCCGAAGAAATAGGCGCGATTCAGGTACGGCAGACTGAACTCGACGAAGAGCGCGCAGATTCCGATGCCGGCTTCGATGGCCGCGTAGACGCGCAGGGGATGTTGCTTCGCCATGGCGGAGCGGGGCAGGCGCGGGAACCAGAGGCTGCCGATGCAGAGGCCTCCCATGAAGGTGGCGAGCAGGATGCCGAGCGAGACCGAGGTAGAGCCGATGGCGAGCTGCAGCAGCTGATACCAGACCACTTCGTAGATAAGCGCGGCGCATCCGCTGGCGGCGAACAGCAGCAGTAATATCGGCAAATAGCCGGGGGTTTTCACCGGGACGTTAATGGTAGGGGGAGGGGTGACCGTGGGGGCAGAACTCACTGATGAACTCCGAACCGTGTAGCGTATCACGGCCGGGCGCGGGTCGAGTGTAAACAATCATCAACGCGCAGCAGCTCTCTTGCGAATAAATCCGATAAGACTTTTCACCGGCATGGACAGGAACGCTCCCGCTATGAATCCCCAGCCCTCAGGAGATGGCCAGTCCCAATAAATGATCAGGGCCGGGACCGGCGCACAGGATCACCCAAACGACGGGCTGGGGGATTCGCTTCGACCATTCAGGCCTGGGGCGCGGCGGCGGCTGTTTGCGAAGCGCATGCCAAACGTCGCCTATCGACATAGCCACGAACATCAGCGCGGTTGTCGAGAGGAACTGTCCGGCGAAAGCGGAGTTCATCTGGCCGATTGTCTCACGTCTGGGCGGGTTGGCGGCCGGGTGCTCGCCGGATGATATTCTGGAGGTTTCGACCTGTACCATTCCAGAGGAAAATTCAAATTGGCATTAGTGGAAGGCTGCAAGCACGAGCTTGAAATCTCGATACCCGCCGAGGCGGTTGAGCGCGAGACGGGAATCGTTACCGAGAAGTTCCGGGACCGGGCGCAGCTAAAAGGCTTTCGCGCCGGAAAAGCGCCCGTGTCGCTGGTGCGCAAGAACTTCGCCGGGGACATTCGCCAGCAGGTGATGGAGAACCTGGTGCCGAAGTTCTTCGACGCCAGGATCAAGGAAGAGCATCTGCAGCTGGTGGGTACGCCGAACATTTCCGACGTTCATTTCCATGAAGGCAAGCCGCTGACGTTCAAGGCGCAGTTCGAGGTGTTTCCGGCGTTTGAGCTCGCGGACTACCGGGGCGTCGAGGTTCCTTACATCGAGCCCGAAGTCACCGATGAGGACGTGAACAAGCGCGTGGAAGAGATCCGCGATTCGAAGGCTACGTATGCGAACGAGGAGCCGCGTCCGCTGGTTGACGGCGACTATGCGGTGGTGTCGCTCGAGAGCCTCGATGGGGCCGAGGCGCCGATTAAATCGGACGAGGTGCAGGTTTTGATCGGCGGTCCGGAGACGATGGCGGGGTTCACGGAGAATCTGACGGGGGCGAGTCCGGGGGACGAAAAGGAATTCGACGTTACTTATCCGGACGACTACGGACGCGAGCAACTGGCCGGGAAGACGATCCGGTTTCATGTGGTGGTGAAAGGTCTGCGGCGCAAGGAATTGCCGGAATTGAACGATGAATTCGCGCAGGATCTGGGGGATTTCCGGACGGTCGAGGAATTAAAAGCCGCGGTGCGCAAATCGCTGCTGGGTCAGAGGCAGACGGAAGCGCAGCGGGCGGCAAAGGACAAGCTGGTGGAGAAGCTGGTCGAGGCGAACGAATTCGCGGTGCCGGAATTGTTTATCGACCGGCAGATCGAGAATCGCGTGCAGCAGCGTTTACGCGCTTTGTCGCAGGAAGGGATCGATCCGAGTTCGTTCAAGCTGGATTGGGCGAAGATCAAGGAAGCGCAGCGGGAGCAGGCTTTGCGCGAGGTGCGAGCTTCGCTGATCCTGAGCAAGGTGGCGGAGCGGGAGGCGATCCACGCGACGCGCGAGGAAGTGGATCAGGAAGTGGAGCGCATTGCGCGTCAGGAGCGCGAGGCGATCGCGGCGGTGCGCAAGAAGCTGACGGAGAACGGGACCATGGACCGGATTGCTTC
Source organism: Bryobacteraceae bacterium (assembly GCA_050015835.1). Taxonomy (GTDB): domain Bacteria; phylum Acidobacteriota; class Terriglobia; order Bryobacterales; family Bryobacteraceae; genus BOG-234. Next base: position 41,375 of record JBEKAQ010000027.1, read on the forward strand.
GCACATTCAGACCGAGAAAACGCTGAACTTTTTGTTCGAACACGCGACTAAAACCGCAGATTAACGGGACCGTTATAATACTCACAATCGAAATTTCCGATTGGCGCGGGGTCCGGCAGGCCGGTAAAATGGACTCATGAAGGGCGGTTGCATTGAGTCGAATCATTACCTCCGCCGTTCTTTGACAGCAAATCGGTGTTGTCAAATCCTTTAGTTTGAGACAACTCCTCATTTCGGGGAGGCACTCCCACGTTTGGAAAGACTCGCATCGCAATTCGCAGGGCCCGCGTGTGCGCGATCGCGAACAACATCCACATGAAAGGAAAAACTATGAATAAGAAACTCATGACTCTGATGGCGTTCTGCGCCCTCGGTGTCGCCACAACGGCGGTACCCGCTTACTGCGGGGATACGGAAACACTTCGGGTTACGGTTCCATTCGCGTTTACGGCGGGTGAGACCAATTTGCCGGCGGGGGATTATACGGTCCTCGAAGGCAATGCTCATGTGTTGACGATTCGGGGCGTTCGAGGCAGCGCGATGATGCTGGGAGCGGTGGGAGATGAGGGCGATCGGGAGAAGAACGCACTCACTTTCCGGCATACGGACCGGGGCTACTTCCTGCAGACGGTTTATGCGGGCGGACGGCCTTCGAACGTGCTGCGGCCGGCGACGGAGGTCGAGCGGTAGTTAATAGTTGAGCCACTCCCTTACGGTCGCGGTTCGGTAACTTCTCCGAACTGCGACCCTATGGGGGCTCCTGCTTTGGATTGTCCTCGAAACGTTTGATCTGCGCGACGGCGGACAGGTGGTGCGCGCGCCATGCCGGATCGGTGGCGATGGCGCGGGCCCGCTCGAGTGCCCGCGCGTTATTGGCCAGCGGCATCAGGCGGCAGAGCACAACGTTATCGATGGCACGCGCTGTTTCCGCCTGCGGAGATGGTAGCCTGCTGCGCGCCGCTCGAGAGATTAACTACTTCGAGACGCTCAGCCCGTCGATCTGAACTTCGAGCAGGTGGTTGATGCGGATGCCCCAGATGCCGTCGGTATTGGCCATGGCGCCGGTCTTTGGTTCGGTGTGAACTACAGTGCCGTTGACCACGAAATCGACCTTACCCGCGCCGACGCGCACTTCGAGAGCGTTGGTGGATTTTCCGGAGGCGTCCGGTTTCTTCACGGCGTCGTTGGGGGTTTTGGGGGTTATGTTGCCGGTGGCGTCGCCGTTGCGGCTCTTGATGAGCCAGGTGCCGTTCTGCGCTACCACGAAATAGAGATATTTCTGCTGCGCCCCTTCGAGACCGCTGCCGCCGAAGACGAGGCCGTAGTAGTTGGTGTGGCCGCTGGGCTTCATGAGGGTGAAGGCGCCCTTGAGGGTATACGTGCCCGACGCCCTGTTGGCGGGATTCCAGTAGACGGCGGCCTGGGGATTGGTGGCGTGGAAGCCGGTTCCCATGGTGACGAATTTGATATCGCCGGCGGCGTCCGGATCGGAGGCTTCGGTGCTTTGATCGACGCGCATCTTCCAGCCCTGGGGGGCTTCGGCGGCGAGCGGCGCTAAAGCGGCTAAGGCAAGCACGGCAACCTGGACGTGACTCTTCATGGTGTGGTTCTCCTCGTGTTTAAAATCGGAGACCATTATATATGCGAAGGGCGGCGACAGGCGCTAAAGCGCTTGTCACGAAATAAAATTTCCAATAACGGAGCATTCTTCGTCCTTGCTCCTGAGTACCGCTCCCTCACGGTCGCGGCTCGGCAAGGCGCGTGGTCCCGTTCCGAGCCGCGACATACGTTGTTTCGTGACAAGCCTCAACGGGTGCGATGCGTTTTGGCGTTAGCCACCTTCGGATACTCGACCGGAGCCGACACCGAAGCCACCGCAGGCTGGGAGGTCGTTGTGGTGTCCACCATCTGAATCATGGCGTAAGCGGGCATGTCCTCGGCTTGCTTGACAAAGGCCAGACAATTCAGCTCGGCGTCGTAATCGACCTGAATCAGGTCGCCTCCGCGAATCTGATCGGAAGCGATGAGGTTCGAGAGCGGATGCACCAGAGCGCGGTCGATAGCGCGCTTGAGATGGCGTGCGCCATACTTCAGGTCGGTCCCTTCGCCGAGCAGATAATTTTTGGCTTCGGCCGCGAGACTGAAGACGAAGGGGGTGGTATTCGCCGAGTTGAAGATGCGCTGCTGCAGCATATTCAATTCGAGGTTGAGGATGCGATGCAACTGTTCGGCGCCGAGCGTCCGGAAGACGACGACTTTGTCGATCCGGTTCATGAATTCGGGGGTGAACTTACGCCGCGCCGCTTCCACGCCCGCGCGTGAAATCTTGCCGTCGAGATCGTCGTCGACGTTGCCTTCGGCGCGCCGGCGTTCGATTTCGCACGTGGCAAATCCCAGATGCGGTTTCATGATGGAGCCCATTTCGGCCGCGCCCAGATTGCTGGTCATGAAGATCATGGCGCGGGAAAAATCCACCCGCCGGTTGTCGCCGAGCGTTAGCGTGCCTTTATCGAGAATGCCGAGGAGCAGGTTCCACAGCGCGTCGCTGGCTTTCTCAATTTCGTCGAAGAGGACGAAGCTGACCTTGATCTTATCGGTTTGATACTGGTTCAGCACTTCCTGGCTGAGCAGCGGATGGGTCTCGCGATGGCCGAGGTATCCGGGAGGCGAGCCGATGAGTTTGGCGATCTCATGGCTGTGCTGGAACTCCGCGCAATCGATCTTGATGACGGCGCGAGCATCGCCGACGAGCGATTCCGCCGTGGCTTCGACCATGCGGGTCTTGCCGGTGCCGGTGGGCCCAAGGAACAGGAAGTTGCCGATCGGCCGGCCCGGACTGGTCATGCCGGCGAGAAACATCTGGTAGATGTTGACCACCTGCTCGATGGCCTCTTCCTGACCGACAATTCGTTTGCGCAGATCGCCGTTGAGCTTCTCCGCGTCATGACCCGTCTGCGATGGATCCAGTTTCTTATTCAAGCGAACCATATTCGTTCTCCCCAAAACTCCATTTGCCGCCGCCAGCATCGATCTCACATTCTCCCCTTGAGCACGCGGTGTGCCATTTGACTAATTAAGGTCTCTTCATGCCTTTCCAGGCGGTCTGGAGGGGCGGATTTCCACGCGGCTCACGGTGGTTCTCCGGGGCATCCGAAGCAGAGTTACAACCACTTCGGCAATATCCTGGGGAGCGATTTTCCAATCGGCGCCGGCTTCCGCCTTTCGATCGTGGGCCGAGCCGCCGAACTCGGTGGCGACGCTGCCCGGCATTACCTGAGAAACCCTGACTCCATCGTTTCGATGGTCCAGCATCATGGCTTCGGAGAAGCCGTTCAAGCCGAATTTCGAAGCGTTATAGCCCGCGCCGCCCGCGAAAGGATTTCTACCGGCGAGAGAGCCGACGTTGATAATGTCTCCACCTTTCCGCTGTTTAAATATCGGCAGAACAGCGTGGCAGCAATAGTAGACGCCGGAAAGATTCAGCGCGATCATGCGCTCCCAGTCGGCGGGGGCGAGATCGGCGACGGCGCGGAACACTCCGACGCCCGCGTTGTTGATGAGGATGTCAACGCCGTGGAATTGCCGGTCCACGGCGGCGACGAAGGCCTGGGCCTGATCGAGCTTCGAAATGTCCGCCACCATGCCGAAGGTTTCGCCCCTGGAGGAGAGACGCGCGAGGGCGTCGTCTACGCTCTTGCGGGAGGCGCCGCAAATGGCGACGCGCGCGCCTTCGTCGAGCAATTTTTCCGCGATGGCGCGGCCGATGCCCCGAGTGCCGCCGGTGACGATGGCCGATTTGTTCGAAAGAGAGCCGTTTTCGCTAATTTTTAACGACATGAGTTCAGATCCTGTCTCGACAGTTGTGCGAGAGTGCCGTACCATAAAAACAAGAATGCAAGATGGCGCCGTCCTGACCTGGCGAGAGGTGGTCGAAAGACACCAGTTTGCTTTGGTCGATGACCTGACAGTCCGCCTGGATTCCGAAATACAAAACGCGGTCGCGCGCGCCGTTCAAAAGGAACAGGAGCAGGCGGTTACGCAGATTGAGCGGGCGCGGAGGGCTACCGCGGAGTCGTTGAATCAGGCGCTGCGGCTGCTGCGGCAGGCCCCGGCCGAGGCGCCAGCCCTGCAGTTGCTGGCGGATGGCAGCGCACCTTACGCCGGGCGTGCGGTGGTGCTGATGATGGAAAACAACCAGGCGCGTTCCATGGGCCAGCGCGGGTCCAAAGATGAAAAAGACGAAAGAGAAGAAAACGATTTCACCTTTCCGGTCGAGGATGCGCCGGCCATCGTGTCGGCGATAGAGAGTAAAGACCCGGTGGTGGCGATCCTGTCGGATCGGGAGATCTCGCCCAGGCTGGCCGCGGCTCTGAGGGCAGAAGGGGAAGAGGGCGTGGGGGACGGCAAAGTGTACCTGTTCCCGGTGGTTGCCCGTCAAAACGTTGTGGCCATGCTGGCAGCCGCGGGCGATGTGGTTCCCGCGCCGCTCGAATTATTATGCGAAGCCGCCGGGATGAAGATTGAGGTGCTGGCTCCGGACACGGCGCGTGTTCTGACGCCGCTGGCGAGTCCCGAATTGGTACAGATTACGGCCTCTTCCGGTCCCGTGGCAGCCACATCGGAACGCCGGGGATGGGACGAACTGACGCCGGAGGACCAGAAACTACATTTGCAGGCGCAACGGATCGCGCGCGTTCGGGTGGCGGAAATGCGGCTCTATCAGGCGGAGGAACTGCGCAAGGGCGTGTTCGAGGGGGATATATATGGCGCGCTCGGTGCGGGGATCGATGGGGCGCGCAAAGAGTTTTTGGAGACGTTCCTTTCGAAGTCGCCGACGATGGTGGATTATCTGCATCTGGAGATTTTGCGGAGTCTGGCACATGATGACGATCGCTTGCTGGGGCCGGAATATCCGGGGCCGATGGTTTGATTCAATGGGGTGTAACTGAATGCGGAGCAACGCGGCTGGTAGCCGGATGTGCCTCAAGCTGTGGCTGATGCTGATCGCGGCGTCGGCGTTTGCCGACACTCCGATCACGCGGGTGGGGCAGGGCATCAATGCTTATAACGTTCACGACTACAGCACGACGATCCAGCAACTGCGCGCGCTCGAGCCGCAGGTTCCGCGACTGGCGGATTACATCGCGTATCATCTGGCATCGGCGGAACTATTAACCGGAGATATCGACGCTGCGGTGCGCGATATGGCGACATACCGCGCGCACCCCGTGATTTCGTCGCCGCTGGCGGGGAAGATTGGCCTGTTGTATGCCCATGCTCTGCTGGACCAGAAGCAGCCGGCGGCGAATGCGCTGGCGCTCAACATCCTGCAGACCGATTACAAGCTGCTGCCGCAGCCGGACGGGGATTTCGCGCTGGCCCGGGCGTACGAGGCCCAGGGCGAGGAGCTACAAGCGGCTCTGGCGTACGTGAAGGTCTACTACAGTTATCCGAATACGGACCTGGCGGCGCAGGCGTGGACGGCAATGGAGCGTTTGCGTCCGCAGCTCGGCAAGGATTTTCCGTCGGCGCCGGCGCGCCAGCAGCTGGAACGCTGCCAGAAGTGGCTGGACGCGAGGGAGTTTCTGAAGGCGCGGCAGGAATACTCGGCGCTGGCGGGCACGCTGCCGGAGCCCGATCGGGATCAGGCGAAGGTGGGGATCGGGGTGGCGGATTTTCTGGGCGGCGATGCCACGGCGGCGATGCGGTACCTGAAGGATCTGAAGGTGGCCCATTCGGATGCGGACGCCGAGCGTCTGTATTACCTGACGGAGGCGGCGCGGAAGACGGACGACGATGCGGGGATGATGGAGGCCGTGAAGCAGTTGAACGAGCATTACGCCGATTCGAAGTGGCGGCTGAAGGCGCTCATCACGGCGGGTAACCGGTATGTGCCGACGAACGACCGGGAGAAGTACACGCCATTGTTCAAGGCCGCTTCCGACACGTTCCCGACGGACAATTCGACAGCTTATTGTCACTGGAAAATCGCTTGGGACGCTTATCTGGGCGACAAGCCGGAGGGGATCGAGTTGCTGCGGGAACAGATTGAAAGATATCCGGGCGACACGCGGGCCAGCACCGCACTTTATTTTCTGGGGCGCATCGCCGAGAAGGATGGCAAGGACGCGGAAGCGCGGGCTTACTATGACGCGCTGAGCGCACGCTTCCCTCACTATTTTTATGCCGTGCTGGGGCGGGAGCGCCTGAAGGAAACGAAAGTAGCGGCGGCGGAGCCGGATGAAACTGTAACTTCATGGCTCGACGAGATGGAATGGCAGGAGCACCGCGATTTTTCGGCTACGGAGCCCAATGCGGCGACACGGCTGCGCATCGACCGGGCGCGCTTGCTGATGACGGCCGGCCTGCCGGATGTGGCCGACAGCGAGATGCGTTTCGGCGCCAAGCAGGAAAACGAACAGGCGCATCTGCTGGCGCTCGAACTGGCGCGCAGCATGCCATCGCCGTTCCACGCGCTGCGCATCATGAAGAGCTTCACGGCGGATTACCTCTCGATGCCGTTTGAAAGCGCGCCGCTGAAATTCTGGCAGATGCTGTTCCCGCTCCCTTATAAAGACGATGTGATCCGCAATGCGAAGTCGCGCGATCTGGACCCCTATTCGGTGGCGGCGCTGATCCGCCAGGAATCGGAATTTAATCCGGGGGCGCGCTCGCGTGCCAATGCGTATGGGCTGATGCAATTGATCCTGCCGACGGGGCGGCTGATGGGGCGGCAGCAGGGGATCAGTGTAGCGAGTTCGCGCACGCTGCTCGACCCGACGGTGAACATTCAACTCGGCACACAGTATCTGCGCGGCCAGTTGAATAACTGGGGCGGCGATTGGGTGCAGACGCTGGCGGCGTATAACGCGGGGCCGGGACGCGTGCGCGAATGGCTCACGTGGGGGACATATCGAGAGCCGGCGGAGTTTGTGGAGAGCATCCCGTTCACCGAGACACGGGAGTATGTGCAGGCGGTGCTGCGCAATGCCGACATGTACCGGGTCGTTTACGGCGAGCGGCACACGGGCGCGGCGGATGTGAAGGATTTGTCGGATGTTCCGCCGGTGAATCTGGCTTCGTTGCCGGTGGCGGCGCGCACTCCGGGGGGCGGGGTGAAGACGGCGGTGGCGCATCAGGCTCCGGTGAGGGCGGTCAGCAAGGGTAAGGCCGTGGCGAAACGGCCCGCGGCGGCGGCTCCGAAGAAGAGCGTGGCGGCGAAGAAACCGGTGGTGGCGGAGAAGAAGAAGGACCCGGCCTAGAAGACATCATGAGGCCGCCCGCTGGTGGTAAATCATAAGGATTCGCGATGCGGATAACCTGGAGGGTTCTCGCGTGTGGGTGGGTCGCGCTTTGGGTCGTGATCTTCGCGAGGGCCGACTCCTACGATTACGTCAACTTCGCCATAGTCTGCCTGTTCCCGCTTCTCTTCGTCTACTTAGTATGCTTCCTTGCGATTCCCGGAATAGTGCGTGCTGTGAAGAAAAGGGTTTGATCGGTCGTGCCGCTGCTTCCAGGCCTTTTTTTCTTCTGCCATCTCCGTTCGCGCGTCATCGCCATCGATCAGTTCTCCGCGCTCTGCCTCGTCCCAGCCTTCCTGAATCTGCGATGCTACCTCCCCGCGGTTCATCGCCAGCCAGTCTTCTTCCGACGAGAAAAACTCCAGCGCACGCTCAATCACGTCTTCGGGACTCAGGAACTCGCCGCTGTCCAGCCGCCTTTGAATCAGCGCTTCCACTTCGGGCTTGAGTTCGATGGTCATGGTTCCAACTTACGGGATTTTCCGGCGGAGTGCAAACCAGGGTTTCATGAGGCTGTTCATGAGGCATGACAGGACACGACTTTTCCATTAGGCTGAATAGAGATGACAACCGTCACCATTGAGCTTCCGGACCATCAGGCGGCAGCTTTGAGTGCGAAAGCAACGGAGCAAGGCGTATCCACAGAACAATACGTGCGCCAGGTGGTGGAAGAGAATCTGGGCGTGCGGGCCGATGCGGACGCGGCTCCCGTTCGTCGCCGGATCTCCGAAGCCATTTCGGATCTGATGGCCGACACGCCCCCCGAGGAACTTGCCCGGCTCCCGAAGGATGGCGCCAGCGAGCATGATCATTACATCTACGGCTGGCCAAAGAGGCGGCGTTGAGCGCCGCTGTTTTCGCCGACACATTTTACTGGATCTCTCTGGCGAGCCCAGGCGACGGCGCTCACGACAGAGCGACGGCCTTCGACCTGTCGCCAAAACGCCCGCCTATTGTTACGACCGAAGAGGTGTTGACTGAGTTCCTGACATTTTTTGCCGAGAAGGGTGCGTTTCTCAGCAAGGCGGTGGCCGTCGCACGCCTCATCTTTGCCGACGAGAGCATCCGCCTGTTGCCACAGACTCACAGAACCTTCCGCGATGGCTTTGACCTGTTTGCCAATCGGCCGGATAAGGGTTACAGCCTACGGAGTCGGTGATTCGCGAAATGACGCGGCTCGCCATCCTCAACGGCGCGGTCAATCTGGCGCAGGGATTTCCCGATTTTCCGGCGCCGGTGGATCTGAAGCAGGCCGCCATCGACGCCATCAACGCGGACCATAACCAGTATCCGATTACGTGGGGCACGAAGCCTTTCCGCGATGCCATTGCGAGGAAGTACGCGCGGACTTATGGGATGGAAGTCGACCCGGAACGCGAAATCACCGTGTGCTGCGGGGCGACCGAGGGCATGATCGCTTCCCTACTGGCGGTCACCGATCCGGGCGACGAAGTGATTGTGTTCGAGCCATTCTACGAGAACTATCATCCGGACACGCTGCTGTGCGGCGCGGAACGGAGGCTGGTGAAGCTCCATCCGCCCGATTGGAAATTCGATGCGGACGAACTGCGCCGCGCCTTTTCACCGCGCACGAAGGCCATCATCATCAACACGCCGAACAATCCGACAGGCAAGGTATTCAGCGGCGAGGAACTGATGCTGATCGCATCGCTTTGCGAGGAGTTCGACGCGCTGGCTATTACCGACGAAATCTACGAGCACATCACCTACGATGGGCACAAACATATTCCCATCATGACGCTGCCGGGGATGCGCAACCGGGCCATTCTGGTCAACAGTCTGAGCAAGACGTTTTCGGTGACCGGGTGGCGCGTGGGCTGGGTGATTGCGGCGCCGGAGTTGACCAATACGATCCGCAAGGTTCACGATTTTCTGACGGTGGGCGCGGCAACGCCGCTGCAGCAGGCGGGTGTGATGGCGCTCGGATTGCCCGACGAATATTTCAACGGTCTTTCAGCCGCCTATGCGGGCCGGCGCGCGGCTGCCGTTACCATGCTGGAAAGTGGTGGATTCCGTTGTTATGTTCCGCACGGTGCCTATTACGTGATGACCGACATAAGTGCTTTCGAGTCAGTCAGCGACGTCGACTTTGCGCGATTTCTGGTAGAGCGGGTCGGCGTGGCGGCAGTGCCGGGTTCGAGCTTTTATTTCGATTCCGGAGTAAATAACCTGCAAATGCGCTTTTGTTTCTGCAAGAAATATGAGACTCTGACGGCAGCGGGACAAAAATTAGCCTCGCTGGCCGGTGTTCACCGCGCCTGAACTTCGGCGTCGCTTCAAAGCTCCGGGAGGCGATCGGATGTTACCGAATTTTTTCGTGGAAGAAACCACCATTCGCGAAGGCGGCGAAAGCGCTGCGATTCCCGTTGGTGAATACGCAAGCCAGAACCTGCTGCTGACGCTGGGGATCACCCACGCCATGGAGCAGGAGAGCCTGGATGTGGAGTTCTACGCATCCAGGGATGGGAGATCGTGGCCGGAAAGGCCCGTGGTGAGCTTCGCCCGGAAGTTTTACTGCGGGACTTACCAGATGATTTTGCCACGCTCGGAAGTGCGATTCCTCAAGGCCGTGTGGCGCGTGAGTCGCTGGGGGCGGAGCGAGAACCGTCCGTTTTTCCGCTTTTATGTATTCGCGCAGGAGACCGGCGTACGCGCCATGGCGGGCGCGGCGTAGTTACACACGCGGGGAACCCTCGTGTCCTACAGATTCAGCATTTCCCTCAGCCGGCGGCTCTGCATCCGGCTGACGGGAATTTCGCTGGCCTTCTTGTCATCCATCTTTAACTGGTAGGTCGACTTGAACCACGGCACTACTTCGCGGATGCGGTTCACGTTCACGACAAATGACCGATGGGCGCGCCAGAAGAGGTCCGGGTCGAGCGCGGCCTGCAATTCCTCGAGGGTCCGGAAACTGGATTGCCCCTCCACCTGCGAGGTCACGAGCGTGATCACTCCGCTGTCGATGGTGGCGTAGATCAGTTCCTGGGGATCGACAATCATGTTGCGGACGCCGCTGCGGACGAGGAGTTTGGTGAAGGCGGCGGGGCGTGCCGACGCGGCAACCAGCGGCTCGGCGGCGATGCGATCCGATACCAGGCGGCGGGCACGTTCCACAGTTTCTTCGAGGCGGTCCCGATCCACCGGCTTCAGGATGTAGTCCAGGGCTTCGAGGCGAAACGCCTCCACGGCGAACTGGTCCCAGGCGGTGGAGAAGACGATATGGGGCAACTCGATCTGATCTTCTTTCAAGCGGCGCACGACGCCCAGACCGTCGAGGCCGGGCATCTGGATATCGAGAAAAGCGAGGGCGGGATCGAGCTTGCGGATGAGTTCCACGGCTTCGAGGCCATTGACGGCGGTGCCGACGACTTCGACGTCGCCGATCTCGTCGAGGAGGAAGCGCAATTCCTCGCGAGCGAGCTGCTCGTCGTCGGCAACGATCGCGCTGATGGGGGTGGTCGCGCGGGACCGCATGAACTTGCTATTATAACTGATGGATTAATCCCAATCCTTTCATGCAATTGCGGCTCGGCCGCCCGCCACGTCGCGCCCTATAAGGAGCTAACCCGTTTGTCCACAACGCCAGACGCCGGATCGCAGAGCGAGCCGGAAGTCACCACGAAAGCAACACCTCAGATCGAACCCGCCGATGGAAAACTTGGAATTCTGATACCCGGCATGGGGGCCGTAACCACCACTTTCATCGCCGGTGTGGAAGCCGTCAAGCGCGGCATCGCCAAGCCGATCGGATCGGTTACCCAGTTGAGCACCATCCGGCTGGGCAAGCGCACCGATAACAATACGCCGAAAATAAAAGATTTCGTGCCTCTCGCCGGCATCGAAGACCTGGAGTTCGGCGGCTGGGATATTTTCGAAGAAAACTGCTACGATGCAGCCATTCAGGCGGGCGTGCTCGACAGGCAGTTGGTCGAACGGCTCAAGGAGCCGCTCCAGAAGATTAAGCCCATGACGGCGGTCTTCGATCATGAATACGTGAAGCGCATTACCGGCCCCAATATGAAGCCCAAAGGCTCCAAGATGGACCATGCCGAGATGCTGATGGACGACATCCGCGAGTTCAAAGCGAGCCGCGGCTGCGACCGGCTGGCCATGATCTGGTGCGGGTCGACGGAGGTGTTCCACAGGCCGGCGGCGGTGCACGCGACACTCAAGGATTTCGAATGCGGCCTGCAAAAGGACGATCCGGAGATTTCCCCCAGTCAGATCTATGCCTATGCGGCGCTGAAAATGGGCGTTCCCTACGCCAACGGCGCGCCCCATCTGACGGTGGATGCGCCGGCTCTGATGCAGATGGCGCGCGACCGCAATATTCCGATTGCGGGCAAGGACTTCAAGACCGGCCAGACTTTCATGAAGACGCTGATCGCGCCGGGCCTGAAATCGCGCATGCTGGGGGTGGCCGGCTGGTTCTCGACCAACATTCTGGGCAACCGCGACGGCGAGGTGCTGGACGACCCAGGATCGTTCAAGTCGAAGGAAGAATCGAAGCTCTCGGCGCTCGAACAAATTTTACAGCCGGAACTCTACCCGGATCTGTACAAAGACATTTATCATAAAGTCCGGATCAACTACTATCCGCCGAGAGGGGATGCCAAGGAAGGTTGGGACAACATCGACATATTCGGATGGCTGGGCTATCCGATGCAGATCAAGATCGACTTTCTGTGCCGCGATTCCATTCTGGCGGCTCCGCTGGTGCTCGATCTGGTGCTGTTCATGGATCTGGCGCAGCGGGCCGGCATGCGCGGGATTCAGGAATGGCTCTCGTTCTATTTCAAAGCGCCCATGACGGCTCCGGGGCTTTATCCCGAGCACGATATTTTCATCCAGCTGATGAAGCTCAAGAACACGTTGCGCTGGATGAAGGGCGAGAATCTGATTACGCATCTCGGTCTCGAATACTACGACTGAGCGAGGCGTCCACTGAAAGGCTGATCGGGGAGAGACGATGCGCGTTCTCGTAATCGGCGGGACGCTGTTTATCGGCAAAGCGCTGGTGAAGCGGCTGCTTGCGGCCGAGCACGAAGTGACCATCCTGCACCGGAAGGCGGAGCATCCATTCGGGCGCCGCGTGCGCAATGCGGTGGGAGACCGGAACGATGCAGCTTCGATTCGCGAAGGGCTCTCCGGCATGCGGTTCGACGCGGTTTACGATATCGCCTACGACTGGGAACGCGGCACCACGGCGCAGCAGGTAGAGGCGACCGCCAAAGCGATTCCGGGCGATCTGACGCGCTACATTTTCATGTCGAGCGTGGCCGCTTACGGCGATGGATTGAACCATGCCGAAGACGATCCGCTGGCTTCGGAGATGCATGGGAACGATTACGTGCGCAACAAGGCGGGGAGCGAGCGAGCGCTTTTCCGCATGTATCACGAATCGCGATTCCCGGTGGTGACGATGCGGCCGCCGTTCGTATATGGGCCGGAGAATCCGTTTTACCGCGAGGCGTTTTTCTGGGATCGGATACGGCTGAACCGGACCATTATTATCCCGGGCGACGGCAATCGGCTGATGCAGTTCGTGTATGTGACCGACCTTGTAGAAGCGTGCTTCAATGCGCTCGAGAAGCATACGGCGCCGGGGCGGGCGTTCAACGTGGCGGACGACAAACCGCTCACGCAGGTGGAGGCGGTGAACGAGTTCGCCAAAGCGGCGGGCAAGCCGGCGGCCATCATGCGGGTGCCGCGCGAATTAATTGTTCGCAATGGCGGGAACGCGTTCAACGAGCCTTTGTATTTCGGACAATATTACGATTTGCCGCCGATTACGGAAGCGGTGGGGCGCGTGCGGCGGGTTCTGAATGTCACCATGACTCCTTTTGCCGTGGGACTCAAGGAGACCTATAAGTGGTACGGGAAACACGTGGATCAGAGGGCGCTCGATTTTTCGTTCGAAGATAAGGTGCTGCGGCAGGCAAAAGAGAGTGTTCGGCCGGCTCATGGGGTGTGAAGATTGGAGGTCCACTGAGGATTGGACCAACGGCGGCCGCATCAGGATGCCACCATGTTTACAGGCATTGTGGAGTTGAAGGGACAAAAATGCAGCTGAGGCCGGAAATGGGTATCGCTCAGTTGCAGGCCCAGGAATGCAGGCTGTGTAAGCGGCAGATAGCGTCTGCGCGCCAAATGCCGTTGAACGCGATCATAATCGAAGGCTACAGTATGTGCCCAAATTGCCGCCGGCATGTCGATCATGCCACTGAAGAGGCCTTTTGGTACCGGTCTAAGTGGCTGCGCTTCGTCCAGGCGGTGTCCAGGAAGAACGGTTGGTTCTATCAGGTGGGTGAGGGCTTCAAGCAGGTTCCACGCTAAGAGAGATGGCAAGCGGCCCGGCGAAAAATGGGACATTGCAGGGAAGCCCGCGGGTACTCCGCTAAATGTGTGCGCCTGGCTTTTTCCAACTTTCCGTCCCGCGCTTCGGGCAGCGCGTCAGGGGACCAGCCAGTCGAGGATCTTCTTTAGCAGCCAACTTCCGACAGCGGCCACGACCGCCCCGAAAACGAAAGAGCGAACCATTAAGAATTCATCCCAACGCAAAACGGCCGGATCGTTCCATGCCTGGCAGTGCGCTAAACATGTGTGGTCCAGTAGACGCGGGCATCGCCGACGCGGTCATCGCCGCCACGCGGGGTTAGTACGGGAGAGATAAGGCCGCGTTCCCGCAGGTCATTGAGTATTCGTGCGGTCTCCTCGGCAGGCGTTTCCGATGTCAACTCGGCGATAATCTGAGTACTGCTGGTGTCCAGATCATGCTGCGTATAGGCCGAAGGAATAGCGGCGAGGGCGGCGCATATGGCGCGTTCCTGGGACTCGGTAAGTGGCACGAGAGATTATAGTCCGGGCCGCGATAATCAGTCGGGCTGAAATGAGGAAAACAATGGAATATCCCGCAAGGTTTACGCCGGACAAGGAAGCCGGCGGGTTTGTGGTCACGTTTCCGGACGTCCCGGAAGCTATCACGCAAGGCGACACGATGGAAGAGGCGATGGCCATGGCTTCGGAGGCGCTCGAAGTGGCCCTCACCTTCTACACCGAGAAGTGGGCCGATCTTCCGGAGCCCGGCAGGCTGAAGCGAGGCATGCGGATGGTGCGGGTCCCGGCTCTGAGCGAGGCGAAGTTCCGGCTCTACTCCGCACTTCGTGCCGCGGGGATCAGGAAGATCGAACTGGCGCGGCGGATGAAGTGCTCTCCGAGCCAGGTGGATCGGCTGCTGGATATCACGCATCATTCGAAGCTTGATCAGATTGAAGCCGCCTTCGCAGCCATGGGCAAGCGGTTGGCTATCGAGGTTCTGGACGCGGCCTGAGATTGGCGGACGCTACGCGTCGTGCGTCGATCCGGCCAAGCGGTCGGGACAGGCCTGTATCCGCGTGGCCGATAGTTATAGTATGCGGACTAACCATTGGCAGACTGGCAAGCGGATTGCAAAAGCCGATAATACAGGTATATGAGCATTCATCGCGCCTCTATCTTCTCTCGGGGGGAGCGGGGACAGGCCGCGGTTGAAGTGGGCCTGTTACTGCCGTGGATGGTGTTCTCATTTATCGGTGTGCTGGACTTTGGCTGCGCCGCTTACGCGATGATTGCGACCCAGAATGCGGCGCGGGTCGGTGCCATGTGGGGCGCGGCCGCCAACGCGACAACCGGCGCCACCTTTACGAGCAAGGCGTGCAACTACGCGCTGGGGGAACTCAAATACGCGCCCAACATGGCTTCGGTCTCGACTTGCACGACGCCGAGCCCGGTCAGCGTGACCGCAACCTCTACGAGCTCGGGCGCGGACGGGTTGCCTACCGTTACGGTCTCCGTAACCTACACGGTGTCGCTGCTTTCCATACCCGGCTTGATGCCCGGCAGCCTGGCGATCACGCGATCGGTGCAAATGCCGGTGATGTGACGATGTCCCCAACCACTTCTATGCGGCGTGGCTCGGCGATGCTCGAATTCACGCTTACCGGCGTTCCCCTTCTTTTCGTGATCGTCTCGCTGGGCTGGATGTCCATGGGAATGTGGCAATACCATACTCTGGCGGAAGCGGTAAACAGCACAGCGCGAGCCGCCGCCGTCCACGGGGCGGGCTGCGCCGGACAGGCCTGCGCCACAACGGTAGCGCAAACGGCCCAAACGCTGGCTGGAAAAGCCATCGGCGTCCCCGCCTCCGCGATGAACGTGACGTTGACGTCTTCCGCGTCGACGGTCACATGTAACCCACTATCCTCGTGCTACTCGAATTCGGCCGCATGGCCGTCGCTGGCGGGAAATACCGCCGTTACCACGGACATCTCGATCACGGCCAGCTACCAATTCAGTTCTCCGATCTCGTTCCTTTCTTTCATCTCGCTGTCGCCTCCGGAGGTTGAAACGAAGCAGTTCGCCGCGGTCACCCTGGCCGCCAACTCAACCCAGGCTGTCGTTAACTGAGGCTGTATGGATCAATTGAGGCTCTATGGATCGATGGAGGCTGTATGGATCGAAATCAGTTAGCACGGACGACTGACGCGACCAAAGATCGAAGCAGGCGGGGACAGGCACTGCTCATGGCAACGGTTTCCCTTTCTCTGATGCTGGGCATGCTGGGCTTAGGCGTCGATCTGGGCTGGGCTTATTTCCGGCGCGAGGCGGTCCAGACGGCGGCCGATGCGGCGGCAGCGGCGGTAGTTCGGGCGGCGATGTCGACGTCTCCCAACTCGCAGGCATGCGGTTCTAACAAGGTCTGGTGCGGCTCACCGACGGGCACGGCTACCAACTGTCCCGCGACGGCGGTAACGAGCGCGTCCACCAGTTTCGATAACGGCTGTATGCTGGCGGCGGCCAACGGATTTACCACCAGCGGATCCCGGACGGTGAGTATTCAGGCGAATACGACGAGTCCGGCCCCGACCGTGCCAGGCACCGCGGTTACTTACTGGGCGACAGTCCGAGTCAGCGAAAGCGTGGTCCCTTTTTTTGGATCTCCGGGTAACGACAGTCCTTTTACCAGCAGCGCCGTTTCGACGGCGGCCATCGAGTCGTCGGGTGCGGTAAGCAACGATTGTGTTTACGTGCTGTCGACGACCGCGTCCCCCGCACTCACGCTGAGTAATGGGGCGCATATGACTACGTCTTCCTGCGGCGTCGCGGTTAATTCCAACAGTACAACGGGCTCGATGGCTCTGAACGTCTCGGGTGGCGCTACCCTCACCAGCAATACAGTCAACGTGGTCGGCAATTATGCGACCAGCAACGGCGGCAGCATCAGTTCAACGCCGCATACCGGGGTCGCAGCCGCGGCCGATCCGTTTGCCAGCCTCCCCTCCCAAACCCCCGCCGGGACATGCAACTCCGGCAATTTCACGGCATGGCAGGCCACGGCCTACACGCCGACCGCGGGCACATACTGCGGATTCAGCCTGGGAAACGGCATGAACGCGACGATGGGGCCTGGAATATACATCATCAATGGGGGCACCTTCAGTATTCAGGGGGGATCTACGCTGACGGGCACCAGCGGAGTGATGGTTTACCTGACCGGCGGCGCGACCGTAAGCATCGCGAACGGGGCAACCGTAGACATGACTGCGCAGTCTTCCGGAACCTACGAAGGGATTCTCTTTTACCAGGATCGCAGCAGTTCCGTTAGCTCAAGCGACTTCGGGGGCGGCGCCAGCATGACGTTCAACGGGACTTTGTATATGCCCGAATCCAACCTGACCTTTGACAACGGCGTCAACTCGGCAACCACCGTCGTGGTAGCCAACACGATCAACTTCGAAGGCGGCGCGACTTTTAATGCGCCCACCACGCAATCGCAAACCGGATTGCCCGTCTCGAGCACGTCCGCGGCCGTCATCCAGTAACGCTTTGAGGCCGGGACCGCAGGAAAGCGATTCGCCGGAACAGAAAGACGCCTGCGATCGGGAGCAGGAAAACCGTCCCTGGTTCGGGCGCTCCGGAAGCGGCGCCGCTGGTGGTGACGTCGAGCGTCACTACCGTGTCGGTCGAGAACGGCAGGTCCGCAAAATTCACCTGAATCTGACTCCCGGTGAAACTGAGATCGGACGTTCCGAATCCGGCCATGTTGGTGGCGGGGTCGATAGAGACCGCGGTGAAACTGCCGGCGGACAAAAGATTAATGGCGATTCCGGTATATATAGTCGGCGAGAGTGAAATCGAAGGGGAACCGGACCATGGACTGGTGGCGCCAGTCACCGAATAGTCGAATGTAATGGTCGTATCGGTGGCGTCGATATTAAAGACCGTAACGGGTGCGCCTCCCATCTGGCCCGGCTCGATGAACGCGCCCCCTACTCCGTCGCTGTCGACGAAGGTCCCGTTCGTGTAGACACCTGTTCCGCCAGGGTTATAGGCATCCCCGCCGCCATAGATTTGCCACTGCAGCGTGGAGCCGATCAACCCGGCGTAGGCCGGCGCGGACGCAAGCGCGGCGCCGAGGGCGACCCACGCGAAAAGACGACTGGATTTTCGAACAACCATTCCTGCCTCCCGCCCGCCGCCTCTTGTTCAATTGTCGGATATCGAACTCGATCGCTTTGGGTCAGACCCATTCTATGCCCCCTCTGAAGGCGGCACAAGATCGCCGGTCGTTCACGCGTTGAGTACTATGTCGGCCGGCGCGGTAACCGCCTGCTGACCATTGGCTACCGCGTAACAGACCTCCCGAACTTGTCCGATCGCCGGACAGTTCATAGCCGTTAACTCCCCGGCGTCAACTTTGCGCCGACGTTTCGGCCCGCTCTGGTCCATAAGGTCTTCGTTTTTCCCCCTTTTCGGCCCCAGGGCAGCCGTCGCCCTGCTAACGAAGGGAGACTCCCCCGCCGGGTACGAAGCGCATTGAGTCAGGAGATTCTCTCGCCGTATGATCAGGCTGTAACAGGCCAGGTCAACCGGAAAAACGCATTCAGCGCGCCTGACCTGTTCGGAGAAAAATACCATGGGACGCACACAGTTCAGAGCACCGTTACTTGCCGTTACATTGAGCGTTTGCCTCGGCAGCGCTTGCTGGGGGCAAAGCGCAAAACTCTCGATGGATCTGCAGGGACCCGATATCCCCGCGGATCTCGACGTGATCGTCCAGTACAAGCAAGCTCCCACCAGCGCGGATCACCAGAAAGCGATCAGCAGGGGCGGCGTGCACCGGAACACATTCAACAGCATCCGGGCGGGCTTGTATCACGTCCCGGCAAACGCGGTTCGCGATCTGGCAAACGATCCCAACGTAGCTTATATTTCGCCGGACCGGACATTGCACGCTCACCTCGACGAGGCTCAGGCCACCATCGGCGCGAGCGCGGCCAAGACCTACGGCCTCACCGGCGCGGGCGTGGGGGTGGTGGTGATGGACAGCGGTGTGGGATATTCCGAGGATCTGGCCGGCAAGGTGGTCTACGAAAACGTATTTCTTCCCAACACCCCCGAGGGGGACAATTTTGGCCACGGCACGCACGTAGCGGGTATCATCGCCGGTTCCGGCGCACTCTCGACGACCAACCCATACACCACCTTCACCCGCACCTTCCACGGGGTGGCCGAGGGAGTCAATCTGCTCGATTTCCAGGTGCTCAGCTCAACCGGAGCCGGCACCGACAGCGCGGTGATTGCGGCCCTTGAACAAGCCGTTGCGTTCAAGAAGGCGGGCAAGTACAACATCCGCGTGATCAACCTTTCGCTGGGCCGTCCGGTGTTTGAAAGCTACACGAAAGATCCGCTCTGCCAGGCCGTGGAACAAGCATGGAACGCCGGTATTGTGGTGGTGGTGGCGGCGGGAAACTACGGTCGCATGGGCCCCACCACAACCTACGGATACGGCACCATCACGGCGCCGGGGAACGACCCGCGCGTCATCACCGTGGGGGCCATGAAAGACATGGGAACGACGATCGTCACCGACGACCAGATCGCCACCTACAGTTCCAAGGGGCCGACGCTCTACGACCTGGTCGCCAAGCCGGATCTGGTGGCGCCGGGCAACCTGATCGATTCGGTGCAATCGCAATCCAACAATATTTTCGGCCCGTATCCTCAGACCTGGATCGCCCAGAACCTCTTCGCCAAGACGAGCGACAACGCGGCCTCCAACGACTACATGCAAATGAGCGGGACCAGCATGGCGACTCCGTATGTCAGCGCGGCGGCGGCGCTGCTGATCCAGCAGAACCCATCGCTCACGCCGGATCAGGTGAAGGCGCGGCTGATGCTGACGGCGGACAAGACGACCTTCCCCACCACCAGCAGTTACAAAGACCCGACCACCGGCATCACGTATAAGGCGCAATACGACATATTCACGATCGGGGCGGGGTATCTGAATATCGCCAACGCTCTGGCCGGCACGGAAGTTTCGCCCAGCGGGGCCAGCGCCGCTTCACCCGCGCTGGTATTCACGTCCGCGGGAACGCTGGTGTTCGCCGACACTACGAACGTGGTGTGGGGTTCCAACGTGGTTTGGGGCACTAACGTGGTGTGGGGCACTAACGTGGTCTGGGGTTCGAACGTGGTGTGGGGCACTAACGTGGTCTGGGGTTCGAGCAATCTGTTCCTCGACGCCGCCAATGTGGTGTGGGGCACTAACGTGGTTTGGGGCAGCAATGTGGTGTGGGGCAGCAACGTGGTCTGGGGAACGACTTCTCTGAGTTCGCAATCTACCGACGACGCTACCTTGTTGCTTGTGGATGGCGACGTCTACTGACCCGGGCGCAGGGGGTTGCGGGTGACCAGAAAGCGGAAGTGGTTAAACTATTGAAAACTGGAGCGGGAGACGAGGATCGAACTCGCAACCAACAGCTTGGAAGGCTGTGACTCTACCATTGAGTTACTCCCGCTCGATTGGTGGCCAATTCGATTGTAGCAATCGCGTTATTTGCGGTTCAATCGTAGGTTCCTTCCACAAACCAGCGGCCGGAATCGATTTCCTGGAACATCCGGTACAGGCCGCCCGATTCGAGCGCCAGATCCCATTCGTCGCGGTTCCAGGCGGCCGATTCCTTGATTGTAGATCGGTTCCACCATTCGCCCGAGGTTCGCCAGGGGCCTTTGGCCATCACTACGCGTCCGCTCAGGATCGGCGACACGATCCGCACCGGCTGGCGATTGACCACCAGCACCTGGGCATAGCGGGGCGGGCGGAAGCGGCGTAAACATAATCGCGGCAGTGCGGGGGGTTCCTGTACAGCAGCCCTTCCCTGCCCTGGTGCGAACGCTCGCATGACGAAGGTATCGGGGCGGTGCGTGTCGAGGATTTCCGGCGTCCCTACGCGGTCCTGCCCCACCAGATGCCGTACGCGCGCCACCGTCAACTCCAGTTTTTCCGGCTCGGGCGACGAGGGCACGAACAAGCCCTGCTGGGTACGGCGGGGTTTCAGGGGTTGCGCCGCCAGATGCACCCAGACGACCGGCGCGGCGGGCGGACGTCGGTTCAGATCGAGCTGCAGCATGCGCAGGAAGGCCTTCTGATCGAGCATCGGGACGGGCAATCTGAGGGATGTTGTGTGCTCCGGCGCATTTTCCAGCTTTAAGCGCAAACGGATTTCGTTGGTCGCGAGCGAACGCGCGCCCAGCCGTTCGCAAACATCGCCGAGCAGCCGCGCCAGGATGAAGGCCAGCTGCTCGAGCGACTCTACCGGGTATTCGAGCTCCCTATCGGCCTCGAATTCGAGCGGATCTTCGATGGGCCGGAGCTGCCGGTATCCCTCGCCGCGGGCCAGGCGCTGCAATTCGACTCCCTCATCGCCCAGCCTGGCCGCGACTCCCAGGGGCGGTAACTTCGCCAGATCGCCAAACGTGCGGATGCCCCAAAGATGCAGTAATTCGGCGGTTCCGGAGGAGCCTCCCAGCAGATTCAGCGGCAGCGGCCCCAGCACCGAGGCTTCGTTTCCCGGCGGGATGACCGTGATGCCGGGAAAGCCGCGGGCGGCATGGATGGCGGCATCGGGATTAGCCGCGATGGCGATACGGGCGGGTACCCCGGCGCGCCGTTCGATCTCGCGCGCGAGCGCCGCAGGCGGGCCATACAGGAATTCGAGGCCGCGCGCATCGAAGACCACGGTGTCCGGCGGATTCTCTTCGATGTGAGGAGAAAAGCCGCGCGCGCACTCCGTGAGCAGCGATAAATTGCCGGGCGCGTGCAGACAGCAGAACATTCAAATCTCAATGGTTACAGGACAGGCGGAAGCGCCTGTCCCACACTCGGCCGCCAAGCCGCGGAGCAGTTTGCCCATCCATAGCGGGCGCTTACGCCGCAGTTCGATCCGCAGGGCCGAGCAGGAACGCGCATTGATTTGCCGCTCGATCACCACCAGCGCCGCGTCCATGCGTTCCGCCGCATGGCGCAGCCGGAACCACGAGGCGAGCGGAACACGACGCGCTTCCCGATCCGGCGTATCGGCCAGATCCATCACCACGAGGCCGAATCCGCCCGCCTGGATCAGCAGGTCCGTCGCTTTGAGCGCATGCTCGGCATTGCCGCCGCAATTCACCCAGAGGACGCGCTCGAGATCGACCCCGGCATCGCAGGCGGATTGGGGGTCGAAGGCGCCCGCGGCATCGATCCAGGCGCAACACTCGCCTTGCCGCGTGGCTGCTCCCAAAAGGGCAAACATCAGGGCGGTGCGGCCGCTTGATTCCGTCCCGCAGATTTCCGTCAGCGTGCCGCGCGGAATCCCCCCACCCGCGAGCTTGTCGATGGCTGGGATGCCCGTCGAAAACTTCCTTTTTTCCAGACGTTTACGGATCTCTAACGGGATGTCGAAGCGGGCCTGGATTTCGGATCGGAGCTGAAGAATGGCCGCGCGCATATTCGCCTTTTATTCGCCAGTACTCTACTTTTGCAGATTCGGGGAAAAAGGGCAAGCGCATCGTTGACGACAGGCAATCGGCTCCGTGAACGCGGAAAATCCGGTGATGGGCGGGCCTGGGGGCATTAGTCCGCTCCCTCACGGTCGCGGCTCGTAAGAAGCAGGCTACTTTTTCAGCATCGGTTGCAGGTACTGCATCACGGTGTGGGCGACGATGGCAGCGCCTTCCGCGGTGGGGTGCAGGCCATCGGGTTGCGTGAGTTTGGCGTTTCCTCCCACGCCGTCGAGTAAGAACGGAATGCGCACCAGCTTGTACTGCTTCGCCAGTTCGGGGAAAATCTGCTCGAAGGCGTGGATGTAATCGGGCCCGTAGTTGCGCGGCAGGGTCATCCCGGCCAGCAGCACCCTGGCGCCGCTTTGCCGCAGCGCTTCGATCATCTTCGCGAGATTCTGTTTCGACAGCGCGACGGGCTGGCCGCGCAGGCCGTCGTTGGCGCCGAATTCGAGGATCACGACGGCGGGATGCGCGGCGAGCACCGAGGGGAGGCGCTCTACGCCGTCGGTAGTGGTATCGCCACTGACACCCATGTTTACGACGCGATAGCGATAACCGGCGGCGTCGATCAAGCGCTGCAGGTCGTCGGGATAGGTTTGGCCGGGATCGAGGCCGAGTCCGGCGGAGAGACTATCGCCGAACGCGGCGATGACAAGACGCGTATCATTAATCTGTTCCGGCACCGTTGGCGCCGTCGTTTGCACGGGAGTTGGCGCCTGGCGCTCCTCTTTTCCCTTGTTTTCGCAGGCCGTGACGGCAACCGCGAGGGCGGCGGCGAGCATCCATTTAAGTAACACTGCCATAATCATGACAGACGCACGTCAGGAGTTCCGCATTCCGCACCCCATCATAGAAGTGATCGGTTTGACCCGAACCATCGAGACGCCGACCCATCGAGTGGAGATCCTGCGGGGCATCGATCTCAGGATTCCGCGCGGCCAGTTCGCGGCCATCATGGGGCCTTCGGGCAGCGGAAAAAGCACTCTGCTCGGGCTTCTCGCGGGGCTCGACAATGCCTCGAGCGGCCAGGTCCTGCTCGATGGCGTGGATATCACGGGGCTCTCCGAAGACCGGATGGCGGAGGTGCGTGGGCGCAAGATCGGATTTGTATTTCAATCGTTCCAACTCATCCCGACTTTGACCGCGGAAGAGAACGTGATGCTGCCCGCGGAACTGGCCGGGGCCGGGAGTAACGTTACGCGGCGCGCCAAAGAACTGCTCACGCGCGTGGGACTGGCGGATCGCCTCGATCATTATCCGGTGCAGCTTTCGGGCGGCGAGCAGCAGCGTGTGGCGCTGGCGCGCGCGTTCATCACCAAGCCCCCGATTCTGCTGGCCGACGAGCCCACCGGCAATCTGGATGGCAAGACGGGACAGCAGGTGCTCGAGCTGCTGCTCGAACTGAATCGCAGGGAAGGCGCCACGCTGGTGTTGGTGACGCACGATGCGGCGCTGGCGGCTCACGCCGATCGCGCGATCACACTGCGGGATGGTCTGGTGGTGAGCGACGAACTGGCGAGGGTGGAATCGGTCAGCCATGCCGACAGAAGCTAAACCATCGCCCTACAGGACGGCCGCCAAGATCGCATGGCGCGAAACGCGTGCGTCGTCGGGGCGCTTTCTGTTCGTGATTCTCGCCGTTGCGGCCGGGGTCGGGGCGCTTACCGGCGTGCGCGGTTTCTCGCGCGCGTTCCATACGCTGCTGCAGCGCGATGCACGCGGCTTTATGGCGGCCGACCTTACGGTGCGCACTTTCCAACTGCCCACAACCAGACAGACGCAAGTAATGGACAGCCTGGCGGCGCGCGGCGTCGAGCGCACACAGGTCACCGAGACTCTGACCATGGCATCGCCCTCCGGCAACGCCACTCCCATTCTGATTTCGGTGAAGGCGGTCGATCCCGGCGTCTATCCGTTTTACGGCACGGTGCGGTTCAATCCTCCGCAGGATCTGCGCACAGCGCTCAAGCCCGATACGGTAGCCGTCGCCGACGGCGTGCTGCTGCGCCTGAACGAAAAGGTCGGCGATATGGTGCGGATCGGCGGACAATCGTATCGCATCAGTTCGGAGATCACGAATGAACCCGATCGCATGACCGGGAGCCTGAACGTGGGGCCGCGCGTGATGATGTCGCGCGCCGCGTTCGATCGAACCGGACTGCTGATCCCGGGCAGCCGCGCGGCCGAGCGCTTTCTCTTCAAAGTTCCGCCGACGATGAAGATCCTCGACGTGCGTAACCAGTTGAGGGATACCTTCCGGGAAGGACTGATCGCCGATTACACGGAAGCGCATCCGCTGATTGAGCAGGGGCTGCGACAATCGACCACGTTTCTTTCGCTGGTCAGCCTGGTGGCGCTGGTGATCGGCGCTCTGGGGGTAGCGACGGCGATTCAGGCACACTTGCAGCAGAAGATGGATTCCATCGCGGTGATGAAATGCCTGGGCGCGAAATCGTCTCAGGTGCTGCGGATTTATATCCTGCAGACGACCGGGCTGGGGCTGGTGGGAAGCGTGGCCGGAATTGCGCTGGGCAGCCTGGTACAGATGGTGTTTCCGATTTTCCTCGAACGTTATTTCCAGATCACGGCGATTCCGCGGTTCGATGCGGTGTCGGCGCTACAGGGGCTGCTGGTGGGGGTGCTGACGGTGCTGCTGTTCACTGTGCCGCCGCTGCTGGGGATTCGCTACATCCGGCCGGCGCTGATCTTCCGGCGGGAGATGGCCGCTCCCAGGCAATCGCTCGGCGCATGGTGGAAGCAGGCGGCGGGCACGGTGATTTCGGCGGTGGTGATTCTGGGCTTTGTCGGCGCTATCGCGGCCTGGCTCAGCGACAGCGCGCAGACGGGCCGGTACTTTGCGTTCGCGATTGCGGTGGGTATGCTGGCGCTGGCCGCCGTGGCCTGGCTGTTGCTGCGCGGGCTGCGTTTATGCAGCCGCCATATGCCGCGGCGCGCGGGACCGATCGTCCGGCAGGGCATCGCCAATCTGTATCGCCCCGGGAATCACGCAGGCGCGGCTGTGATGGCGTTGGGGGTCGGCGTGATGTTTACGGTTACGGTGTGGATTGTGCAACGCGGATTGCTGCAGGATATTGTGCGCACCGCGCCTCCGGGGATGCCGAACGTTTATCTGCTGGACATCACGGCGTCGAATCGCGATGCGGTTTACAATCTGATCGCAAAGCAGCCGGGGTTGCTGGGACAGCCGGAAATGCTGGGGGCGGTTTCGGCCACCATGCAATCAATCGATGGCGTCACGCTGGTCCGGGAAAAATTGCAGGGCTTCGCGCGCCGGTATGCACGCAGTGTTACAGTTTCGCCGGCGGCCTCGAAACCACAGTTCACGCAGGTGCTGCAGGGAGCGTGGTGGGAGCCTGGCGCGCATCCGGCGGTCCCCGAGCTTTCGGTGGCTGAAGCGGTGGCGAAGGTGCTCAATATTCATGTGGGTTCGGAGATTGTGTGGGCCACGCCGCAGCGCACGTTTACCTCTCGCGTGGTGGCGATCCACAAGAGCGAATCGGTGCGCTTGACGGCGCGCGTGGAGTTTTTCTTTACCCCCGGTGCGCTCGATGGGCTGCCGGCGATTTATTATGGCGGGCTGCGCGCGCAGGCCCAGGCGGTTCCCGCAATTCAGAAGGCGCTCTACGATAAATTCCCTACCGTCACGGTGGTCAACATGGCGGAGGTGATGGACACGATCCAATCGATCGTGGATCAGATCTCGCTGGTGGTGCGATTTATTTCGTTCTTCTCGATTCTGGCGGGCGCGGTGATTCTGGCTTCGAGCGTGGCGGGGACGCGCTTCCGGCGCATTCGCGAGGTGGTGATTCTGAAAACGCTGGGGGCTACGCGGCGGCGCATCGCGCAGATTTTCTCGATAGAATTTCTGGTGATCGGGACGGTGGCGGGATTGATGGGCGGAATGCTGGCGGGCGGATTCGCGTGGCTGGTTCTCAACCGGCTGTTGCACGCGGACGCGAAGCCCGATCCGCTGCCGATGCTGGTGGCGATCGGCGGCACTGCATTACTGGCTATCACCACTGGATGGGCCGCCAGCTATCGGACGCTGGGCCAGAAACCGCTGGAGATCCTGAGAGACGAATGAAGCTGCTGGTTTTTCTGCTGTTGGCCGCGTCGCCGCTGCACTTCGATATCACCGATGCGCGCGGCAAGCATCCTTCGGGAGTGACGATCGATGCCGCGGAGCCCGATGCGGATGGATGGTATCAGCTTCACGTGACGACGAGATCCTCGGCCAAATCAACGCCGCCGCTGGTGCTGATCTGGCCTTACGATGGGCGCGCCAAAACTCCCGATGGCCCCGAACCGATCCCTGCCATAGTAATTCAAGCGGGAGATCCGAAGGCGCTGGAGAATCACCATGTGATAGCGGCGATGGCGGCGGGGGTCCTGCTGAACTCAACCGCACCTCAACCACAGGGCATCGATAAAGCGATTGCAGGTCTTGCTAACTCCGAAGATGCATTCGCCAAAGGCGTCGGCTTGCTGTACGCGAAGAACTCTGTCGACGCGATCGATCCTCTGGCTCGGGCGCTGCGTGAACGCGAGCGGCAATTGACGCGCGTGCCTTCCGAAATTTATCCCGCGGCGATGCTGTATGGGCGGGCGTTATTCGAAGCGGGTAAATTCGAGGACGCGGCGGTAGCTTATATGAAGGCGATGAAGCAACGACCCTCGGATGCGGCCGCGCGCAACGCCCGCGCCGAGGCATTGATCAAAGCGGGGAAACCGGAGGCGGCGGAATCGCTGCTGGGGCGGTAACCCTCAGGACCATGCGGACAGGAATTCGATCCTGTTTCGCATTTCTTCAGCGGTAACGTTGTCGATCAACCGCATGAGCCGTCGAAGTTCCTCGGCAACGGAGCAGCGCTGTTGCCGTGCGACCACAATGCCCGCATGAGACTGCTGTCGAGAAATCCACGCCTGATGAAGAATGCAATAATCGGCGATGTTGTATGTGTACAGCGCGCGTCCGGACTCCGCGGCGGCTGAGAGATGGTCCTGATCGTCGCGGTTGATCATTCCGGCTTCCGAAGCGGTCAGGACGTCCACGTTCCGAGCCCTCAAACCGAAGACCAGGGACTTGCGCATTGAGTGCTCGTCGAGATACAGCCGAGATTGGCTCATCGCCGCTCAGGGCCGCTGGCTTAATTGCCGTTCCCAATGCGCCGCCGACTCCTCTTCCTGCGCAATGTCGGATTCGATCTCTTCGCGGTTGGCATGGTAGTAGGCCAGAGCGGCGTGCACCTGAGCGAGGGTCAGGTGCGGATATTCGAGGGCGATATCCTCCGGGGTCATGCCCGCCTTGTACCAGCCGGCGATACGGCGCACGGTCAACCCGGTGCCCGCTATCTTTGGCCGGCCGCCGCGTATTCCGGGCTCCCGGTCAATCAGCGTACCGATCTCTACCGCTAACGCCATGGCTCCAGTCTAGCGCTGTCAGGGAAACAGCGACAGATGGTCTGCTCAATATCTATGCTCTTTCTAAAGAATCGGGCGCCGCGGCATCAGCAATTCGCCATCAGGAGCTCTCGGGCTTCTTCAAGCGCCTCGAGAGCCAGCCCGCGGGAAACGGTCGGAAATCCGCTGAGAAAATCCTCCAGCGTTTCGCCTCCTTCAAGATAATCGAAGAGGTTCTGGACCGGCACGCGCGCACCTCGGAATGCGGGAACGCCGTGCATCGATGTCGGGTTGCTGGTCAGGTTGCCGAAATCATGAGTGGCAGACAACGGCCAAGCCCTCAACACCACGGTAATCGTCTCGATTATGAGTGACCAGGGAAACATGATGCAGCAGCGCTGTCGCCGCGACCCACGCGTCCGCACAATCGATCCGAAATCCGCGCGCCCGTGCGCCGACCATCACTTCTGCCCATGCCGTACAAAGCGCCCGATCCCATGGCATTACAGCGAACAGCTTTAGATGTTCCCTCAACAGCCGGCGCTTTTCCTCGCCCCATCCCGACTGAATCGGCCACCGTTCCAGTTCAGCCAAAGTCATGAAGGAAATAACAAGCGCGTGTCCGGCCAGATCGTCTGTGTAAAGCGAAGCGGCTGAATGGCCTTTGAACAGATACGAAACGATGTCGGTATCGACTAGACTACAACAGCATTCATGCCGCGCGGTCGTCCTGGATGCTTCTGGCGTGTCCGCGCCATTCGCGTAAGGCGGCGACGAAATCCTCCACAGGTTCATCCTCTGGCCAGCCGCCCTGAAAAACGGACAGGTCGTTTACCGGACCTTTGCCCTGTTGTGCGATCAACTCTTCCAGTGTGGGATTAGCTTCGAAGTTGAAACGCGGATCGTTGGCAGTCGACGGCACGGCTTGAGTGTACCGCGAAAACGTTGGTGTAAACCTGCTATTCGTACTTCAGCCGATTTAACGAAGCGGGCAGTCTGGCAGTCGTGGCCTCGGAATAAGCGCCGCACCCTCGATTCAGAGCCGCATCGGGCTAACGCCGCATCAGCGATTCGCCATGAGGAGTAACCGGGCTTCTTCAAGCGCCTCAAGCGCCAGCGCGCGGGAAACGGTGGGAAATCCCCTGAGAAAGTCTTCCAGTGTGTCGCCACCCTCAAGGTAATCGAAGAGATTCCGGACTGGTACACGGGTTCCCCGGAAGACGGGAACGCCGTGCATCGTCCCGGGATCTCGGATTATCGCCTGAGCCACAGCCTTATTGTCTCTCAGGAGTCTCGCCGAATCGGCTATTCAAACTTGCGCAGCTTATCGAGGAAATGGAAGAGCGCGACGCCGATGATGGCGTTGATCGCTCCCAGAATCAGCTCGGTCTGGATATCGAACAGGACAGGCTGATCGAGCAGCGCCCGCTGCAGGACCCAATACAGAAACTGGTGGAAGACATAGAACACGAAGCAGAGAATGAGCCGCACAAACGCGTGCTCCACATCGAACTGCATGCCGATCGAGGCCGACAGGTAGCCCACCAGGGTCTTGCAGATACCGTACATGCCGATCTTCTGCGAGAGCAGCGAATCCTGCGCGAGGCCGAGAGCCATACCGATCATGAGGCCGCGGATCTGGGACCGGCGCATCAAGGCGAAATAGATGGTCACCAGCAGCGGCAACTCAATCTTCGAAATGAATTTCAGCGTTTCGAACAGCGGCAGGTAAACCTGGATCAGCAGCGCCAGCAGAGGAACGGCGAAAAAGACCCAGAGCGGGTACTTCGAGCGCCGGACCTGGCGGGCGTCGTCGACAAGGAGGCGCTCAGTCGAGTAAGCCATCAGGGCTCCGTGGCCACATTCGCCGCGGGCTTGGCCGGCGCCACCGGGTGTGGAACCGGCGTTGGCGCTGGGGATGCAGGTGTTGCTTTGGGCGCCGGCGCAGGTTTGGACGCCGATGCCGGGGGAGCGCTGCCGGGAGGAAGAGCGGGCGCATTGACACCCGGAACCTTCAGATTGAAATTGGGCGGCAGGGTGCCGGGCGCGCCTTCTCCGAAGACATGCTTCTGGGCTTCGCCGATCTTCCGATACTGATCCATCAGCCTATCGGCCTGCGTTCCCGCCGTGGCGTGGGGCTGATCCGGGGCGGCGGCGTCCGCGCCGGCTTCCGGTTTCACATCCGGCGCGAGGAAAACGGGCGCATCGGCGGGCGCTTCTTCGGGAATCTCCTGGTGGACCGGGTCGACAATCACCAGCACCTCCTCCGGGGCGGTCTCGACACCGGTTGGGTCCACGGAAATGTCCTGGAAGTTCGACCCCTCCTGCACGGACGTCACCTTCCCCGCCGGCAGGCCCTTGGGAAAAATGCGATCCTCGCCGGAAGTGTAAAACATTTCGCCTTTTTCGACCTTCTGGCCGGTGGGAACATAATCCACCCTGGCGGCGCCGTTGCCGACTCCCCGCAGTACTCCGTGCACGCGATTTTTTTGCGATTCGACGCCGGCGGCGAAGCCGGGATCCGTCACCGACAGCACCTGGCTGGCGAAGGGATAGACGGCGAGCACCTTGCCCACGATTCCGTCGGGAGTCACCACGGCCATCCCTTTAAGGACGCCCGACGATTTACCGCGATCGATGAGCACCGACTGCCCGCCCACACCGGTGGTGGTGCCGATGACGCGCGCGCCGATCATCTTCGAGGGAGTGCGCGCCTGAAATCCGGCCAGTGCTTCGGCACGCTGGGCGGAGGCCAGTTCGTTCTTCAGGAATTGATTCTCGAGACGCAGGCGGTCCACTTCCGAGCGCAGTTTGCGGCTCTGTGCGCGCGCATTGCGCAGTTCGAAGTAGTTGCCGACGAAGCCGGTGGTTCCGTTGCGGACGCCTTCGATGGCGCTCGCGACAGGCGCTACGGCGGTGATGGCCCACACGCGCACGAGCGGCACGTCGTTATCGCTCTTGACCTGCCACGCCAGCAGAACGATCTGGGCGAAGATGACAACCACCAGCACGGTGATGTTCCGGTACCGGTAGAAGATCGATTCCATAACTCCTGTCTCTAATCTATCGAGATTTTGCGCAGAAGTTTAAAGTCGCTGAGCATTTTTCCGGTACCGAGGACGACGGAAGCCAGCGGATCGTCGGCGATCGAGACCGGCAGACCGGTTTCTTCGCGAATTCGTTTATCCAGATTCTTGATGAGCGCGCCGCCGCCGGTGAGCACGATGCCGCGGTCGCTGATGTCGGCGCTGAGTTCGGGGGGAGTACGTTCGAGCGCCACGCGGATGGCATTCACGATGGTCGCGATGCATTCGGACAGGGCCTCGCGGATCTCCGCATCGCCGATGGTGATGGTCTTCGGCACGCCCTCGATGAGGTTGCGGCCCTTAATCTCCATGGTGAGCGGTTTGTCGAGCTCGAATGCGGAGCCGATTTCGATCTTGATGGCTTCGGCCGTGCGTTCGCCGATCAGCAGATTGTATTTGCGCTTGAGGAACTGCATGACGGCATCGTCCATTTCGTTGCCGGCGACGCGGACCGAGCGCGAATAAACGATGCCGGAAAGCGAGATGACCGCGACATCGGTAGTGCCGCCGCCGATATCGACCACCATGTTGCCGGAGGGTTCGGTGATGGGCAGGCCAGCGCCGATGGCCGCTACCATGGCCTGTTCCACGAGATGCACTTCGCTGGCTTTGGCGCGGTAGGCCGAATCCATCACGGCGCGTTTTTCCACCTGCGTGATTTCGCTGGGGACGCCGATGACGATGCGCGGGTGCACCAGCATTTTTCGGTTATGCGCCTTCTGGATGAAGTAGTTCAGCATCTTCTCGGTGACTTTGAAGTCCGCGATGACGCCGTCTTTCATGGGCTTGATGGCGACGATATTGCCCGGGGTGCGGCCGAGCATTTCCTTCGCTTCTTTGCCGACCGCCTCCACTTCGCCGGTATTTTTGTTGAGCGCAACGATGGAAGGCTCATTGACTACGATGCCTTTACCCTTGGCAAAGACGAGTGTGTTGGCGGTGCCGAGATCGATAGCGAGATCCGACGAAAAAAGGCTGAAAAGAGACCTGAGGTTCATCTAAATGGTTATAAATGCAAGGCGGGAGCCTGCCCGTGGCGTACAGTTCATGCTAGCACAGGCAGGCAAAAGAAATGGGCAGGCGAAAAGCGCCTGCCCGTTCATCCGCAGCGGTACGGAGCGCAATTATTGAATTGTTATTTGTACTTGATTGGCGCCGACTCCGGCGGCGGTGAGCTGGACATTGGCGTTACCGGCGCCGGCGAGCGACGCAGGGATCAGGACGTTCACCTGGTCGAGTCCCGTGCCGGCCGATCCAGCATAGGCCACGGTGGCACTGGTGCCGTTAATGGTGACGGTGGTAAGGGCAGTTCCGGCGGCCGCGATGCCGGAGCCGAAGAGTATCAGATAGGTCTTGTTGCCGCCGCCGAGCACGACCGGTTGCGGGACGTTGGCGCCGGAGCCGTTGGTGGTCCAGGCGGGCGTCACGGTTTGAGTTCCGTTGGCTGCCACCTGGATGATGTAGGCATAGGCCAGACTCTCGCCATTAATGGTCAGGATACCCGGGGCGACTCCGGAGATTTCGACGTTATTGGCGGTTTGCGCAGGGGCGAACGAATTGTTGCCGGAGACCGTAATCTGGGCGGTGCCGACGGCGACGGTTTTGGGCACGAGGAACGTAACCTGGTTGGGCGATACGGAAAGAAGCGGCGCCTGGGTGGTGTTGCCCGCGGCGTCCAGGATGGAAACGATGGTTCCGCTGTAGGAGGTCGGGAAGGGCCCGGGCAGCGAGGCGGTGGTGTTGGCGAGGTTAACGCCATTGGCGGTGGCGACGGCGCCGGGGGCGATGGCCGTGGCGCTGGGGTTGGCGGCGGAGAGGATCAGGGGCACGTTGGCGGCGGCGGTGGGGCCGGCGGTGGGTGTGAGGCAGACGCCACGCAGTACTTCACCGGCGGCGGCGCTGCGCAGCGTGGTGAATTGCTCACCGGCGGGAAGCGTGGTGGCGGCAATGGTATCGGTGATGGCCACCAGCTTGTTGGGATCTGCGCCCTGATCGCCGTTGCTGCTGACGGTCGAAGTGATGGCGTAAATGGTGACCGTTCCATTGCCGTTTATTTGTCCAGCAATATTGCGCAGGCCGTCGGTAGCGGGGTTCAGCGACGTGGGATAGTTGGGGACGCTGTAGGGCTGGCCGAGGTTCAGGCCGTTCTGCAGTGTGTAGGCGAGCGTCCAGACGCCGTTGGACAGAATCCATTTTTGCAGGCCCGCGGTGGTGCTGCCGGCGGCGTCGGCGGCGGTGCCGTCGCCTTCATCGGCGACATAGAGCGTGGTGGCATTGGCGAAGAAGAGGCCAAACGGATAGGCCAGGACTTTGGCAGTCTTGGCCGGCACGTTGGGAAATCCGGGGAGCACGGTCAAAGCGGCGCTGGCGGCGTTCGACAGAGTCGGGAGGCTGCCCACATCTCCTACGCGATACACGGTGTTGATGCCGTTGCTGCCGCTGCCCTTGCTGACGTAGAGCGTGTTGTCGAAGATGGTGAGTCCGCGGAAATTGTCGTCTTTGCCGGCCTTATCCGGCGCATAGGGCAGGCCGGTAGAGGAGTTGATCACCTGGCTGATGGAGAAGTCCGCCAACTGGACCGGTGGCGTTCCCAGTGCTTGGCCAGGTACGGCCATCTGGACGCCTGCGGTCTGGATGATGTTGGTGGGTGTGCCGGAGCCGTTGTTGGAGTTACCCACCATATAGTAGAGGCCGTTGGCCAGAACGGCGGCGCGCCCATTGTTGCCGCTGTAGGAATTGGTGGGCGTTACCTGAATGGCGCCGTTGGCCCCAACCTGCACCACCGCGCGATAGTAGCTTCCGCCCGAGGGATTCGTCGGGTCGTAGGCGTAGGGGGTGTTGGCGTTCGATACGTCGACGGTATTGGGCGGCGTCACGTAGGCCATGAAGGTAATGGCGGTGCCATCGGCGGACAGGTTCAGGGCCACTTCCGACTTGGAACTGAAACTGGTCGAGACCATGTTCGGCGGGATGGGCAGCGTGCCGACGTAGGCTCCGGTGGGCGTGTATTGGTCGAGGAAGAGAGGCGAGGTGATGCCGAAGCTGCCGTCGACCGCATCGTTATTCCACACGTTGTTGCTGCTGTTCAGCGAAGGATAGGCGCCGTTGTTGGTGGCGGGTCCGCCGTTGGCGGCGCAGGCTCCGGTGGATGGGCAGACCGGCGGCAGGATCTGGCCTGCCGCGAGAGTGGTGGCGTTTCCCGTGTAAACCGAGCGGCTCAACACAATATTGCCGGGGGTGAATCCGGTGAACGATTGGGCGAAAGCGGTGAAGGAAGCTCCGCCGCAGAGGACTAGTGCGAGTGCCCGGAAAAGGGTCTTTGAGGTTGGTTTTGACATAGCGTTAGCAGGATGTGAGGATGGACCGCAAGCCCTGCATGCTAACAGGCGAATGTTACATTGGCGCTACGGATTACCGACAATCCGGCAACCGTATGTACTAAGCCGCACGAATCGCGCGTGAACGTTTGTAGAAGAGCTTCCAACCGAGAACTGCGGCGGCGAGAACGGCCATGATTGCCCAGCTGAGGTCGCCGAGAATGGCGCCGAGTTCCTGCACGCGGTCGCTGAAGACGAGGCCCAGCGATATGTAGAGGGCGGCTCCCAACGATTCTCCGAGGAAATCCCAGAGGGTGAACCGGAGCCAGGAGTAGCCTCCGGCACCGCTGGCGAGATTGATCCAGGGTCCGAGCGCGGTGACCAGCCAGCGGCTGAAGAAAACGCCGGCGCCGCCCCAGTGGTTCTCTTCTTCGCCGAGCCGGCGGATGCGGTCGGCGTGGCCGATCATGCCGCCGAAGCGGGCGATCAGCTTTTTGCCGCCCCAGCGGCCGATGCCGTAACCGATCTGATCGCCCGCCACCTGGCCCACCGCGGCGAGGGCGATGGCCCACCAGAGATTCATGGCGCCCTGCGCCACCAGCGATCCGGTGACGATCAGCAGCAGCGTCACGGGCAGGGGAACGCCGATGGCCGCTACGAGAACGACAACGAACAGCGCGGGAGAACCGTACCAGGCGAGGGCGGCCAGGACCTGTTCGCGCATCAGGGCGCCTTGCCGGATTGGGAAGCGATGGCGTCCTGCAGCTGGCGGATCAATTCGCCGACGGGCACTTTCCGGTCGCGGGCAATTTCGCGAATGGGCCGGCGGTCGCGGGGATTGGGTGGAACGTGAATGGCGTTAAAGAGAATCTCGGAGCGGGTGTGGTGGACGTGGGCGACGAAGGGCACGCTCATCCAGGGCTGGATGGGTTCGTTTTGCCAGCGGACATGGCGCGCGGTTCTGCCGGCGCGGAAACCGAAGAAGAAGGTGGCCGCAATCGCGAGGCAGAAGCCGGCGAGTAATAACGGCCTGCGATAGCCCGACGCTCCGTTCCGGATTCCCACGCCTTACAACTATATCCGGGATCAAACGGGGACAGCTTGTTCCGCGTCTCGCGGAGCTTTCCAGGAAAAGCGGAAGGATGCTCCGGTGGCGCCGACGCCTGCTTCCACGGCGAGTTCCGCCCGCAGCTGACGGATCAGTGTGTCAACCACCTGCAGACCGAGCGAGGGCGCTTTTTCCAATTGGAAATCCGGCGGCATTCCAATGCCGTTATCGGCCACCATAAGCTCCACGCGATCTTCTTCCGCTTTCCCGAGAGAGACGCGAATCGCACCCTTGCGGCCGTCGCGAAATGCGTGCTTCAGGGAATTGGAGATCAATTCATTGAGAATCAGACCGCACGGAATGGCGTCGTCCACGGTAAGAACAATCGGCTGAATGCTCAGTTCCAGGCGGATGCGGGAGGGATCGACGCAGTAGGCGCTGAACAAACGGTCGGCGAGGATTTCGACGTATTCGGCGAAATTGAGATCGGTGAGCGTGTCGGATCGATAGATCTGTTCGTGGATGAGGGACATGGCGAGAACCCGCGAATGGGCGTCGTTCAAGGGCTGGAAGAAGGAAACGTCGGAGGCGATCTGCATCGAGAGGAGGCTGCAAACCACCTGCAGATTATTCTTCACGCGGTGGTGAACTTCTTTCAGAAGCATGGTTTTTTCAACGAGGGAGCGCCGCAGTTCTGCGGTCTTTTCGTCCACGCGGTGTTCCAGTTCTTCACTGAGCCGTTTGTAATCGTCGACATCGGTAGCGGTGCCGACCCATTTCTCGACGACCCCGGAGTCGTCCCGAAGCGGCACGGCGCGGGCCAGATGCCAGCGGTAATCGCCGGCCTTCCGCTCCCGCAGACGGCAATGAATTTCGTAGGGTTGGCCGGAACCAATGGCGGAGTACCAGGCGTCGGTAACCGGTTGAACGTCATCGGCATGAAGAAACGGTTTCCAGCTCCGGTCTCCTCCGATGCCCCTGGACAGCCCGGTGAACTCGTACCAGCGATCGTTGTAGTGGCTCACATAGCCGTCCGGACGGGCCGTCCACACAATCTGGGGCATGGCGTCGGCCAGAAGCCGGAAACCGCGCTCGCTTTCGCGCAGACGCTCCTCGTATAGCTTACGCTCGGTGACGTCGCGGGTGAGCTTCGAAAAACCACGGAAGTTGCCGCCTTTATCCCGGAAGATCGTAATCAGCACGCTGGCCCAGAAGCGGGAGCCATCGCGGCGTATGCGCCATCCTTCCTCGGCGAATCGGCCCTGTATCCGCGCGATGCGCAAAGCTTCGGCCGGATGATCCGCCTCGACATCCTCGGGAGAATAGAACCGGGAAAAGTGCTGGCCCACGATCTCACTCTCGGCATAGCCCTTGATCCGCGCCGCACCCTCGTTCCAGCTCAGAACGTATCCTTCGGGATCGAGCATGAAGATCCCATAGTCCCGTACTCCTTCGACGAGAGCCTGGAAGAGCTGGCAGCGATCCTCCACGTTCTCGCGCTCGGCGATGCCGACGATCGAGGCCAGCACGAATTGCCCGTCCGGAGTTCCGATCGGGTACAGGCCCACGTCGACGGGAACTTCGGTTCCGTCCTTGCGCAAGCCAGACAGATCGCGGCCGGCGCCCATGGCGTGCACGGCCGGCGCGGTCAGGAAGGCGGTTCGGCGACCGCTGTGATTGGAATGACCGCGCTCCGACACCAGCGTCTCGATGGGGCGGCCCAGCAGTTCGGCTTCCTTGTAACCGAAGAGTTTCTCGGTCTGAGTATTTACGAAGGCAATGAGTCCGTCGCTCCCCACCATGACCATGGCGTTGGAAGCCGCTTCCATCACCCCGATTTTGTCCCCGGCGCGCTTGCGCAGCGTGATATCGCGCGAAATCGCAACGACCCCGAGAGTTTGCCCCGTGACCGGGTTGTGCACGGTATTGACCGCCGATTCGATCCATACCCAGCGGCCGTCCTTGCGGAGAATGCGGTAGGTGGGAGTGCAACCCGTGGATATGGCGAGAGTTTTCCAAAGATCGAGCAACCGGGCGCGGTCATCCGGGTGTACCAGCTGCGGAGCCGGCATGCTCAGCAGTTCCTCCGGAGAGTAGCCGGTTAATTGAGTACACGCCGGCGATACGTACGTGCAGGCGCCGTTCAGACCGGCCACCAGAATCACATCCGAAGTATGGCGCGCGATGGCGTCGAACAGCGCGCCATCGCCAGTCACGAGGTGCTGCTCTCGGCGGCGGCCGCCCAGAGTTCTTTCACGGGACTCGGCGGCGTCTGGGAAGCATCCGCCGCCGGAAAGGTGAGCAGATATGCGGTTCCGTCCCCGGGCGCGCTTTGGACCTCAATGCAGCCGCCGCTCAGGGCCACGAACTGGTAAACGAGGGCGAGCGAAAAGCCCGGGTTGCGGCGCCCGGGCCGGGATTGATAGTACGGGTCGAAAACGCGGTCGCTCGAGTCGGGTCGAATGCCTTTTCCGTTGTCCCGAATGGCCACGCGCGCGCCGTCCTTGCCGTCGGAAGATCTGACGACGGTGGTCGAAACTTCCACGGCTCCCCCATCCGGCGTCGCGTCCCGCGATTCAATGACCAGGCGGAACAGGTTTTCGCGCAGATCCTGCACATCGGCCCTGATGAGCGGAAGGCCGGGACCAGGTTTCAGGTTCAGGCTGCGGCGCGCCCCCAGAGCTTTGCGGAACTTCGGTTCGAGTTTGGTCAGAACTTCATTCACGTCCACGACGACGGATTGTCCCGGCTCGGTTTTTCCCAGCGTGACGAGTTTCTGCACGACGGATTGCTGGCGGGCGGAACACTCGTAGACGTCGCCGAGCAGACGCAGGGTGGAGCCCTGCGACCTTGCGATCAGCTCCTTCAACGAATCGTCCATGCGGCTCTGCGATTCGGCCAGCTCCCTGCCGAGCCCGATGGCCATCAGAGCCAGCGAGTTCATCTTCTGCAACTGGAGGCGCTGCTTTTCGGCCTGCCGCCGCCTTGTTATATCGCGAAAAACCACGATGATGCCGAGCAGCAAACCTTCGTCGCGGTTGGCGGAAAATTCCGCTTCCACCAGGACAGGTTCCGGATCGCCCCGGCGGGTGAGTTTGAAAGCGCACGGGCCGACGCCCGCTTCGCCGCGCCCGACGGCCTCGAGAGTGTTCACCATGGGAAGATTGGTCGCTTCCTCGAACGCCTCAAATATTTCGGGCAGCGGCCGGCCTTTCGACGCTTCGCAATCCCAGCCGGTCAGCGCGGCGGCGGGCGCGTTCATGTAGGTGATATTGCCTTCTTCGCCGGTGGCGATCAGGGCATCGGCGACATTGCGGAAAATGGTCGCCAGCCAGGCCTCGCCGGCGCGCAGCTTCTGTTCCATCTTGTGCTTCCAAAGCGCTATTTCAATCTGGGCGCGAAAGTCGACGCTGTGGAACGGCTTGACGATATACCCGAACGGTTCCGTGATGCGGGCGCGATCGAGCGTCTCACGATCGGCGTGCGCGGTTACGAACACGACGGGCACATGAAAGCGCCGGCGGATCTGATCGGCGGTGTCGATACCGTCCCGCGGGCCACGCAGACGGATGTCCATCAGGACGAGGGAAGGTTCGAGGCTCTCCACGCTCAGCAATGCGCTGGCGGCGCTGTCGGCGATGGCCGGAACGGTATAGCCGACCTGTTCCAGCTTTTTCTTCAGGTCGAGGGCAATGAGCCCCTCGTCCTCGACGATCAGAATACGGGTGGCGCTCATCTGCAATCAAAGTGCGGTGCGCCGGATTTCTTCTCAGCAATTTGTCAATGGCGGCGGCTGCGCCAGAACGCCGCGAGCGCAATAAAAAAGGCGAGGGAGAAGACGCTGTCGGCGGGGCGGCCCAAAACGAATGTAAGGATGAGGGCGGCGGACAGCATGGTGCAGCAGAGAAGCGCGAGGCCGACGGTCACGGTCCAGGGGATGAGCACCAGCACTCCGCCCAGCACTTCTACTACGCCAGTGAAATAGCGAAACCACTGTCCGACGCCGACATCCTGAAAAAAATCGACCCATTGCGAGCCGGGCGTCGAGGGGAACTTCTCCATTCCGATCATGACAAAAATCAGCCCGATGCCGGCGCGGAGGATCCAATCGCCGATTGCGTTGCGGGGCTCGCGCAGTTCCGCCTGTTCGAACACGGTTGATTTGGACACCGCGAGGAGGAATCCGGTTCCCAAACCGGCCGTTACGCCAGCCGGTAGAACTTCTGTGCGGTTTCGCCGAGGATCTTCTCGCGCTCCGCATTCGGCACGGCTCCACAGGCCTGCGTGAAGGCGGCCAGCACCTGCTTCCAGGAACCGGCCAGCAGGCACACCGGCCAGTCGCTGCCGAACATCAGGCGATCCGGCCCGAACAGCTTCAAGACATGCTGCACGTAGGGGCGCAGATCGTCCGCCGACCAGTTTTTGCGATCGGCTTCGGTGATCATGCCGGATAGTTTCGAATGCATTCCGGGGATTTTCGCGACTACCTCGATATCACGGGCCCAGGGCTCCATAAGGTGAGACGCGATCAACGGTTTCGCGATGTGATCGATCACCATGCGCAGTCCGGGCACGCGGTCCGCCAGCTCGGGAATCAGCGGCAGATGCGGGGGACGCAACAGCAAGTCGTAAGGGATATTGCGGCGGGCCAGTTCGCGCAGACCCCGGAGCACGTCTTCACGCAGCAGCCAGCGCAGATCAGGCTCATCGTGGACGATGTGGCGCGCGCCCTTGAATTTTGGATGCTTCTGGCAGCGGTCGAGCACGTGCCCGAGATGGGGATCGGAAAGATCGACCCAGCCGACTACGCCCAGAATGGTTTCGCTTTGCGACGCGAGGTCGAGCAGCCACCATGTCTCCTCGATCACTACATTGGCCTGGACCAGAACCGTTCCGTCGAAACGATGTTGTTCGAGCACGGGGGCGAGATCGGGCGGCAGATAATTGCGGCGCAGAACGGATTCACCGGGCGGCATCCATGGGTAGTCGAACCGTGTTACGTCCCAGTAATGCTGATGAGCGTCAATTCGCATCGCAGCTATCGCTTTGTTTCAAAGCCACGGTTTGTATCAAAGCCACGGTTTGTATCAAAGCCACGGTTTCCCTCGAACTATGGTAGCCGGACGGCTATACTGGAGTCAGTATTGCCCAACCTTCAGTACTCCCTCGCATACGAACCGATCGAGCTTCGTTTCGGCACCAGCGGACGGCGCGGACGGGTAGTGGATCTGACCCAGCTGGAGATTTACATCAACGCGCTGGCGGAACTCGAGTACCTGCAGTCGCTGCCCGCGGGCGAAGGCGGGATCGTTCGCGGCGAGGAATTCTGCCTTGCACACGATCTGCGCACGAGCTCGATCGCCTTTGTCGAGGCGGCAAGCGGCCGCGGGGAAATCGGTCAGGCCGTGGTCGAGGCTATCGTCGATGCGGGGATGCGTCCCGTCAATCTGGGGCCGATCCCGACTCCCGCGCTGACACACTACGCGCTGTCACGGAATCTCGGCAGCATCATGGTTACGGGCAGCCACATCCCTTTCGATCTCAATGGCTACAAACTGAACACCTCGGCCGGTGAATTACTGAAGGAGCATGAAGCGCCGATTGCGGAGAAGGTGCGGAACGTGCGCGCACGCATCTACGCGCAGCCGTTTGACGAATCGCCGTTCAACGAACGCGGCATGTTCAAAGCGGGCCACCAGGAACTGCTCCCCGTCAACGAAGCCGCGCGCATGGCTTACATCGAGCGCTACGAGAGTTTCTTCGCGGGCTCGACGCTGCGCGGCCGGCGTATTCTGGTCTATCAGCATTCGGCCGTGGGGCGCGATCTGCTGGTGGATTTGCTGGAACACCTCGGGGCCGAAGTGATCGCCCGCGGGCGCAGCGACCAGTTCGTGGCTATCGATACCGAAGCCATCGACGATGCGCAGCTGGCCGCCATGCAGGCGATGGCGGATGAGGTGGCGCTCGATTACGGTCCGCTGTGGGCGGTGGTTTCGACCGATGGGGACAGCGATCGGCCGCTGATCCTCGGCGTGGAAGCGCGCAAGGTGAAATTTTTCGGCGGCGATCTGGTGGGTATGGTGGCGGCGGAGTATTTAGGCGCCGACGCGGTGGTGGTTCCGATCAGTTGCAACGACGGCATCGATCACGGGCACCTCAGGAACGCGCTCGAGCCGAAGACCCGCATCGGATCGCCTTATGTGATCGCGGGGATGGCGGCCGCGCGCCGGAAGGGCCGTAACCTCGTCTGCGGGTGGGAGGCTAACGGCGGGTTCCTGCTGGGCTCCGATGTCGAGCGCAACCGCAAGGTGCTGAGGGCCTTGCCGACGCGGGACGCGTTCCTGCCCATACTGGCGGTGCTGTTTTCGGCGAGGGGCAAGAATATTACTTTGCCGGAACTGTTCGCGCGACTTCCGAATCGCTATAGCCGAGCCGGTTTACTGAGGAATTTCCCACGGGAGAACGGGCGCCGCATGGTGGAACTACTGACCGCTTCCGGCAATGGCAACCTGGCGCACGTCACGAGGCAGCTCGAGGAGTTCTTCACGCCCGCGGCCGGTTTCAGCGACATCGCCCGCATCGACTACACGGACGGCGTGCGCATCATTTTCTCGAACGGCGAGGTGGCGCATTTCCGCCCATCCGGCAATGCCGACGAATTCCGCATCTACGCGGTCGCGGGCACGCAGGCGCGCGCCAACGAGATTGTGGACGCCGGGCTCGCCGAACCGGACGGCATCATCCGTTCGATGGAACGCGCTCTTTTGGGCGTGATAGATTCAATCCCATGCAATCCTCCCGGCGTTCGTTCCTGACCGGCCTCGCCGCTCCCCTGATT
This sequence comes from Bryobacteraceae bacterium, assembly GCA_050015835.1. Lineage (GTDB taxonomy): Bacteria > Acidobacteriota > Terriglobia > Bryobacterales > Bryobacteraceae > BOG-234. Next base: position 83,275 of record JBEKAQ010000027.1, read on the forward strand.
CTGGGAGCCGCCGACAAATCGGGCAGCCGCCCTCCCGTGCTGGGCTCGGGCGACCACACTTACGAGGCGCTCCACGATTGGGGGGAACTGCCGGCGGACATTAAATACGGTAATACGCATGGCGTTTGCGAAGATTCGCAGGGACGCATTTACGTCCACCACACGGTGAATAAAGACAGCCAGAGCCACAATTCCATGGTGATCTTCGACGCCGAGGGAAGGTTTGTCTCGAGTTGGGGCGCGGATTTCATGGGTGGGGCGCACGGACTTCATATCCACCGGGAAGGCCGCGAGGAGTTTCTTTATCTTTGCGACACGCGGCGCGGGGTGGTGGTGAAGACTACCCTCAAGGGCGAGGAGGTCTGGAGCGTCGGATATCCGGACCAATCGGAAGCTTATAAACCGGACGCCGATGGAAAGAAAATCAAATACAGCCCCACCAACATGGCTATTGCGCCCAACGGAGATATCTATGTCGGCGATGGCTATGGATCGAGCTACATCAACCAGTACAACGGTAAAGGCGAGTACATTCGCACTTTCGGCGGCTTGGGTAAAGAGGCTGGCCAATTGAATTGCCCGCACGGAATTATCGTCGATACGCGAGACAAAGACACGCGTGGGAAAGATCCGATTCTTACGGTGGCGGATCGAGGAAATAACCGCATTCAGCGTTTTACCCTGGACGGGAAACACCTCGATTTCATCGGCGGCACTAACCTGCCGTGCCATTTTAATACCTTCATGAATGGCGATACGGTGGTGCCGGATCTCGGAGCGCGCGTCACTCTGCTGGATCGGAATAACAAGGTGATCGAGCATCTGGGGGACGATTCGGCGACCGATTGGCGCAAGACGCGCGTGATGAGCCGCGACAAGTTCACGCCGGGAAGGTTCGTGGCTCCGCATGGCGCGTGCTTCGATCATGCGGGCAATATCTTCGTGGTCGAATGGGTCGAAGTTGGGCGAGTCACGAAGCTGCGCAAAGTCTGACAGCTCTGAGGGCCGGTCACCGGGCAAGCCTGGCCCGGTGATTCTACTGGGGCTTGGGTATACCAGCAGCCGCCTGACGCGCCGGCTGCTGCTTCGCGGACTCCCCGTCTTCGCGGTGGTTCGGCAACCGGACCGCTTCGAACCTCTGGCGGCAGCCGGATTGCGCATCTCCGGCTTTTCTGCCGCCGAACTGCCAAAATCGGCCGTTCTCGTTCACACCGTTCCCCCGCTTGCGGATGCGGAGACAGCGGCAATCCGGCGCTTTATCCTGGAAATGACGCCGCAACGCGTGGTGTACGTCTCGGCAACCACCGTTTACGGCGACCAGACGAACGTAAATGCGGCGACGGGCATCGACGTTTCGAGCGACAAAGGGCGCCGCCGGATGGAAGAGGAAAATTGGCTCAGGGCCGGACCCTGGTCGACCCTGATCGTGCGGCCGGCGGCGATTTATGGCCCAGACCGGGGCGTGCATGTCCGGCTGAAGGAAGGCAGGTTACCTCGCGGATCCGGTCTCGTCAGCAGAATTCATGTGGATGACCTGGCGGCGGTTCTGGAGGCGGGAGTTCTCTCGGATCTCACGGGCGCCTGGCCAGTGGCCGACGATCGACCGTGCCCCAGCGAGGAGATCAGTTCGTGGTGCGCGCGGTTGCTGCGCTTACCTGCACGCCCGGACGCTGCCACATTTCCGGTTGCCGGACGCGCGGTAGACGGCCGGGAAATTCGCCGATTACTGGGAGTTAACCTTAGTTATCCGGATTACCAGGCGGGCACGTTAGCCAGTCTGGCTTCCGAACACGCGAGAACTAGCGAGCCATCACGAGCGGTGCCGGAGTCAGGAAGCTGACCTGGGTGCGCAGTGCGTCCATAGCGTCGACGAGACCAGAAACGTCCACCTTGCCGATACCTGCCCGATGCAACAACAGGCGGAATTCAATGCGGCAGAGCGCAAAAGTAAACAAAAACTTATTTTTCGCCAGAGCCTGCGCCAAATCCGGCCGATCCACCCCGGATCGAACCATGGCCAGACGCACGCCGTTGAGCAGCCGGGCGTAGTCTTTTGTCAGGCAATCCAGATAACCACGGAAAATGCGCCTTCGCTGCGCGCGAAGCTTCCGGGCTATCGCTTTATTCGAGGAAACAAATGCCGTGTCTTCCTCAGCCAAAAGCCGTACCATCGGGCGATAACGATTGGCAACTACCATGGCCGCGTTGCTCTGCGCGATTACGCGTAATCGGCGCAGCCGGGAGAAAAAAGCCAGGGCAAACATGCCCGTCGAGATCAGAACCAGCGTTGCGATAAACGGCAGCAACATCGAAGCCACTCTCCTGCTAATTAAGTAAAGAGTATCCTATGTGACGCTAATTTGCAAGGTATCCGCAAAAATAGAGGACTATTACTTTCGTCCTACGCGGGCGAGCAGGGTATTAAAGGATTCCAGTTGCTGCAGCAACTCCCGATCGGCGGGGTTTTCGAAGCTGACGCGAGCGGGTGCGTCGGAAGCTTCGGGGCGCAGCATCGCCGCCCATCCGACGAAGCAAGCGGCGGCGAAGAGAATCTGCGTCCGGTCCACCCACCCTGAGAAAAGGCGCGGGCTGAGACTGTCCACCATCATTTCAACGGCTTCCGAAAGAAAAACGGCGCTGAAGAATGCCGTGGATACGTAGGTGTTCCGGTGAAGATGCAGAGGATAGCGGGACAGAAAGAGAAGGATGGCGACGACGATCGCAGCCAATGTAAAGACGACCGACCGATCCACAACTTCCAGATAAAATAAGAGCCTGCTTCGGCCTCGCGCGCCCCCGTTCCAGAAGGCCGTCGTGACGGCAAGGGACGCCGCTACGGAGATTCCGGTCGCTCCATACATGGCCCACCGGCCAGCCGTGCGGATGCCTGGATAACCGTCCAGCGCCAGTGCGAACATTTCGCGAACCACATACAGGCTTACCGCCCAACTGACGGCCAGCGAAACGATGTATATCCAGAAATAGACGGCGGAAGCGGGAGGGAGACTGGCGAGAGAGAAAAAAATCAATGCCGTCGACAGGAGAAACGTCAGCAGGGCGGGTTGGCGTTTTGCAAGGCCAAGCACAAGCAGCCGGGCAGCAACAATGCTCGCCGCGGCTGCCTGCAAGAATTCCGCCAGAGATTCTGTATCCATCGAGCGACCTGCCGCTCAAAAATCTTATCATCCCCGTGAAAGGAAACGGCCCGCTTATTCCGGCGATCCGCCGGGCGTTTTCCACGATGGCGGCTAAATCAATTATCTGGTCCGGGGCGACAACCGGGGTTGATCAGTTCCCAAAGGGGCAGTTCGGGGAACACTGCGGAGGACCGCCGGGCATGTCGGTGCTGGCGACGCCCGTGACGGCGAGGAACGAAACCGCGAGGGTCAGGATCATAAAAAACTTACGCATGGTGAAAGTCTCCTTTAGATTTTTCGATTTGTTGAAACCGGGCTACTATCGAGAGTGTAGTTATCGTTCGGTAACGTAGCGGCATATGTCTAAAGAAGTCTGGAATACGGAACGCAGGGACGGATTTTTTTTGTATTTGGCATCCCAAAACGGCGTACGGCTACCATGTCCCGGCCAGGGAGTTGTACAATTCGGGAGGGCAGCCGCGCGATTATGAGTCCAAACAGGGATGCCGTTCTCGCCGAATCCTGGCACCGGACGCTGACCGGGATTCCCACGGTGCTGGGCCGCCTGGCCTATCTTGCATCTCTAAGAAACACAAATACAGGCACTTACGAGCACTTTGGACTGGCCCAGAGAGTGGGTCCGGCGGACGTCGACCGTTTACTGCGCCGCAGTCATCTGGAGGTTTTCCAGGAATGGTTGTGCTTCGGTCTGGAACGTCAAAAACAGGAATTGGACGAGTATTTTTCGGAACTGGAAGGGGACAAGCGGGAAATATTGGCGAACTGGCTGTCGCTCGAGCCTTATGGCATCTGGGTTCCGGCGGAGTCCCGCGACGTGGAGCGAAAGCTGTTTTACACGGATCTGGAGGTAGTGCTGGAGCTGATCAGGACCGAGTACGGGGTCGCTTCTCGGGATCCAGACTCATAGCGAGACCGATCACCTGGCCGATCACGTCGATTTCGTTGGCGGGGAACGTGAGTACGGGGGCTTCCGACGAGGGATCCGGAATGAGGCTGATCAGGTTGTCTTTGACACTGCACCAACGGCAATAATACCCATCCCGGTGTTCGAGGAAATAGATGGGACGTTCGGCCCGATTACGCCAGCCCGACAGCTGAATTTTTCGTTTGGTGTCGTCGATGACCAGCAGCGACCCGGCCGGCACGGCGGGATTCATGCTCCAGTCGTCGGTACCGACGAAGCCGTAGCGGTAGCGCTTGACATCGATTCCGCCGACCAGCGCGAGCGGCAGCTTGCCCCAGCGCTGAACCACCTCGCTGACAAAGAACGTGCGGCGCAGATCGATGCCGGGATCGAGGGAGATGGGGAGGGAGACCTCCGCCCCATCCGGGTCGAAATTAACGGCGTGGGTTTTCTCGATCTCCACCATGCCCGCGTCGGCCGCCATGGATTCGACGGGAATGCCGAACCAGCTGAGCACTTCGTTGAGGTTCAGGCGGTAAATGCAGCACAGGGAATACAGGCGGTAGATGGAAGGGAGGGTTCCATGGCTCTCGATGTCCGAGAGGCGGCTGATCAGAACCACAAACTCCTGGTTGCCATGGCGCTCGGCGACTGCCTGGCTGGCCTGCTCGACGTCGCGGAAGCGCAGACCGAGTCTTTCCCGCGCGCGACGAAGCCGCTGCCCCGCGTACTCCATGCTATGATCCTGTCTCTGGCTGTGGATCGTAGGCGCTTGCGGCACTGGGCCCTTTCTATGAGGGGATTATAACGTTCATTCTGTTCTCAGTTCAACAACATTCGCAGAGGTTTGTTCCGTAATCGGAACATCATTCCGGGCGGGAGATCGGTGCAGGGAGAGAGCGTACGCATTATTGTGGGCGTTACAGGGGCCAGCGGAGCGGTCTACCCGCTGCGTCTGCTGGAGCGGCTCTCGGTGCGCCCAAACCTCGAGATCCACCTGGTGCTGAGCCGCGCGGGGGAGAAAACCTTGTACCTCGAGACCGGCAAAAGGGCGTTGGATCTAAAGGGGCTGGCCCATTTTTCATGGGCACTGGAAGATATTTCCGCGCCGCTGGCGAGCGGATCTTTTCAAACAGAGGGCATGGTGATCGCGCCCTGCTCGATTCACACCATGTCGGCGATCGCCCACGGCATCAGCTCGAATCTGATGATTCGGGCGGCGGATGTGGTCCTCAAAGAGCGCCGGCGGCTGATCCTGATGGTGCGGGAAAGCCCTTTTCACCTGGGGCATCTGCGCACCATGACTTTGCTCGCGGAGATGGGCGCGGTGATCGCTCCGCCCATTCCGGGATTCTATAATCGGCCGTCGACGATCGGGGATCTGGTCGATTCGAGCGTCGACCGCGTGCTCGACCTGCTCGGTCTTCCGGACGATTCGACACGCCGGTGGGCGGGCCCGGAGCGCGGCGCGGGGGCGGAGCGAAGCATTCACGAGGATGAAACCAAAGGAGAAGGCGGGCGATGAAGCGCCGTGTGGCGTTCCAGGGCGAGGCTGGGGCCTTTAGCCAAGCAGCCGCCCGCCGTCTGGCGGGCGAGGATGCCATCCCGGTTCCATTGCCGACGTTTCAGCAGGTATTTGAATCGGTGTCAAACGGAAAATCAAACTGTGCAGTGATCCCTATTGAGAACACCTTACACGGGTCAATCCATGAGAATTACGATCACCTGTTGAAATTCGACCTTATGATTCGGGGCGAGACATTTGTAAGAATCGTCCACAATCTTATCGCGGCGCCGGGCGTTCGTCTGCCGGATGTTCATCGGATTTATTCGCATCCCGTGGCTCTGAATCAGTGCCGCCACTTCCTCGACTCGCATCCGGCCATCGAGCGCATTCCTTTTTACGATACTGCGGGAAGCGTAAAGACGGTGATGGAACAGTCGCTCAAGGATGCCGCCGCCATTGCATCGGCCACCGCCGCACAGATTTACGGCGCCCGAATTCTGAAGAAATCGATTGAAGACGACCGGGAGAATTATACCCGATTTTTTCTTCTGGAGCGCAATAAAAAAGGAAAAAAACCGGAGCAGCCGCAAAAGGGCGTGAGGTTTAAGACCTCTTTGGTGTTCACGGTAAGGAATGTGCCGGGGGCTCTGTTCAAATGTCTGAGCGCCTTTGCGCTGCGCGATCTGAATATGACGAAGATCGAATCGCGGCCCCTGCGCGGCAAACCGTGGGAGTACCTCTTCTATCTCGACTTCGCGGGCCATGTCGAAGACCCGGCGTCGCGGCATGCGCTGGGGCATCTCGCCGAACTGGCCGACATGCTTCGGGTGCTGGGTTGCTACCCGGCGGCCCGTTAGCCGGACAGGCCGGATATGATACTATGCGCCCGATGTCTAAAACGACTTTTCGCCTGATCTGTACGATGCTGCTGCTGGCCTTCCACCCGGCGCGCGCGGCGGATACGGAAGCCGCGCTTTCCGTCGTCAAAGATGGAAGGACGCCGCCGCTGATGAACACGCTGAACCTGATCGCGGAGGGCGCGGGCTTTTACAGGGAAGAGCACCTGAAGGTCACGACCGTGGCGAGCAACGGCTCGCTCGAGGCGCTGCGGGTGTGCTCGAGCGGCAAGGGCGACATTTGTCCCGTCGGCATCGAACCGGTGGTTACGAGATACGACGAAGGCATTCATCTGAAGATGTTTCTGACGCGCGCCTCGAAATTCGGCTACGTGATCGGAGTGCCCGAAGAGAGCCCGATCAAGACGCTGGCGGACTTCAGGGGAAAGAAAATCGGGGTGCATTCGACCAGCGGGACATCGGCCGTGTTTACGACGGAATCGGCGCTGTCGGTGGCGGGCCTGAAGCCGGGGGACTATGAGCTGGTGACCATCGGCATGGACGACGCGGCGATCGGCAGGCTGAAGTCGGGCGATGTGGTGGCGGTGGGATTGCCCGTTTATGAGCTGATCCCGTTCATGATTGCAGGCACGAAGCTGCGCATCATTCGCCATCCCACGCTGGGGGACTACCCGAACGCGGGCTATGCGGCCGCGCCATCGGTGATTGCCGCCAAGGGAGACGCGATCGGGCATTTCTCCCGCGCCATCGTCAAGGCTTCGCTGCTGATTCGCTACAATCCGGCGGCGGCGGCGCGCGCTATGCTCACTGCCAACAAAGAGCCGTTTGACGACGCGGACGTGCGGCGCAGGACGGCGGAATTGACCTTCTGGGAGGACGATCTTCCGGCGTCGGATCCCAACAGCCGGCAGATCGGCGCTTTCTCCATGACCGGGATGCAGGCGTACATCCAGTTGATGAAGGACGTGGGGATCATGAAAACCGTGATGCCGGTGTCGCAGGTGGTCACCGATCAGTTCATTCCATTCGCCAACGATTTCGATCATCGCCTGGTAGAACGGCACGCCAAATCGCTTCCCTCGAAATAGCCGCCTTATGTGAAACCGAAGCCCGCGCGATACCATCCCTAGGAACGTGCCATCGCGCGCCGCAATGTGGTTGGTCCTCGCGGTTCTGCCTGTCTGTGCCCAGGCGGCCGGGCTTACGCTCGACATTCCTCCGGTGCGGACGTCGTGGAACGTCTCCGGCCAGCCCATCGCTTTGACGATCTCGGGCGCTGTTTCAGAAGCGCCGGCGGCGGGCCGCGGGGAAATCGCCCAGAGCTTCAACTTCAATCTGCGGGCGGACCTGAGGGATTTTCAGGACCACCTGACGCCCCTGCTCCAGTCTGAATTGAACCAATCCAATCGCTGCGGCGAACGCATGTCGGTGGAACAGGCGGACATTGTTCCGGCCGCGCCGGCCGCTCATCTGACGGTTCGGGTGCATTTTGAAAAGTGGGTCTGTCTGAAAGCTTTCGGCAAGGAAAACGCGAAGAGACTGGTGGGCGGCGATGGGACAGTACACATGGTTCTCACGCCGTCGGTCGAGCAAGGGGGCGCCCAGGGAGCCACTGTGCGTCTCGATGCCGAGGTGGGGAATATTGAAGCCGATGGATCTTTGGGCGAACTACTGCGCTCGGGCTCGGTGGGCGCGGCGCTGCGCGAAAAGATCCGCGATGCGATTCTGAAGGCGGTCGAGAGGTCAACGGACCTCGGGGGCGTTCTTCCGGCGCAGGCCCAGCCGTTTGTTACTCTGCGATCGGTAACGTTCGGCGACGACTCCGCGGGCGCCCTGACGCTGCGGATTGCGGGCGGCCTGCTGGTTCCGGCGCAGCAGGTATCGTCATTGCTCGCACAGTTTTCCGTGCGGCGTTGAAACGACGCGGCATCGAGCGCACCCATTGCGGCTTCGTCCCGGCGTTCTGGCCATGCTAGCCTCCTGTATGTAACACTCAGTAGTCACCCCTCTTGATTTCGATGGTTGGAACCACCATTTCGCATTACGAAATCCTCGACAAGCTCGGGGAGGGCGGGATGGGTGTGGTTTATAAGGCGCGCGACACGCAATTGGGGCGTTTCGTGGCCATCAAGGTGCTGATTCCCGCATCCGGCGAATCCTCCGACCGGCGCGCCCGGTTCATCCAAGAAGCGCGCGCGGCGTCCTCGCTCAATCATCCCAATATCATCACCATTCACGACATCGTGAGCCGGGACGACGGCGACAGCATCGTGATGGAGTTCGTGCGCGGCCAGACGCTGGGGGACATGATCGCGGCGGGCAAGATCCCGACCGTCGATTGCCTCAAGCTGGCCATGCAGATTGCCGACGCGCTGGCGGCCGCGCACAGCATCGGCATCGTCCACCGCGACCTGAAGCCGGCCAACGTGATGGTGACGCCCGACGGCCTGGCGAAGGTGCTCGATTTCGGGCTGGCCAAGCTCTCCGACAACATGGGTGCGATCGACTTCCAGGAATCCGATTCGACCATGTCGATCCATCTGAACAGCCGCCCGAAGACGGCCGAGGGCGCCATTATCGGTACGGTAGCGTACATGTCTCCGGAACAGGCGGAGGGGCGGAAGATCGATCCGCGGTCCGACATTTTTTCTTTCGGATCGGTGCTTTACGAAATGTTTACTGGCGAGCGAGCGTTTCGGGGCGGGTCCGGCCTCGAGACGCTGGCGGCCGTGCTGCGGGATACGCCGCGCGATCTGGTCAAGGCCGGCGCCGCGGACGCGCCTCCCGAGGTGCAGGAGATCGTGATGCGCTGCCTGCGCAAGGATCCGGATCAGCGCTTTCAGGCGATGGCCGACGTGAAGAACGCTCTCGAGCAGGTGTACTTCGCGACGCGGTCGGGCATCATGATGCTGTCCTCGGGGGTGTGGAAACGCCCCGCGCAAGCCAGGGCGACTCCGTCGATCGCGGTTCTCCCCTTCCTGAATCTGAGCTCCGACAAAGAGAACGAGTACTTCAGCGACGGGCTGGCGGAGGAGATCATCAACGCGTTGACGCGTATCGAGAATCTGCGGGTGACGGCGCGGACCTCGGCTTTCGCGTTCCGCGGCACGCAGCAGGACGTGCGGCAGATCGGCGATACCCTGAACGTGGCGAGCGTGCTCGAAGGCAGCGTGCGCAAGGCGGGCAACCGGGTGCGCATCAGCGTACAGCTGATCGGCGTACAGGATGGCAGCAATCTCTGGTCGGAGCGTTTCGATCGCGAGATGACGGACGTCTTTGAAATTCAGGACGAGATCTCGCAATCGATCGTGGCCAAACTGAAGGTGCGTCTGACCAGCCAGAGCGGCTCCGGCACCGGTCTGGCGCAGCCGCCCGCGCCGCCGGTCAAGCGCTACACGGAGAACCTGGAGGCCTACAACCTCTATCTGAAGGGCCGCTATGAGTTCTACAAGATGACCCGCGAGGGCCTCGATTCGAGCAAGCGGCATTTCGAAGAAGCGATCCGGCTGGATCCGAATTACGCGCTGGCGCACGACGGTCTGGCGTATTGCTGGTATTCGGAAGGATTCCTCGGCTTCACCGCGCCCAAGGAGGCCATGCCGAAGGCCAAAGCCTCGGTGCGCCGCGCCATTGAGCTGGATGAGAGCGTGGCCGATGCGCACGCTACGCTGGGCGTGATTCTGGCGCTTTACGATTGGGATTGGCCGGGCGCCGAGCGGGAGCTGATGCGTTCCATCGAACTGAATGGCGCATCGCCGGTTTCGCGCGATGTGTATGCGTTCTACTATCTGCGGCCGGTGGGCCGGATCGAAGAAGCGGTGTCGGAAGTGCAGAACGCGCTGACGCTCGATCCGCTGTCGATTCTGTTCCGCGTCCATCTGGGCTTTCTGTATTCCCTGCAGCACCAGTACGAGCACGCGATCGCGCAGTTCCGCAAGGTGCTGGAGATGAATCCCCAGTACTATCTGGCGCACGCCCTGATGGGCAATGTGTACGCCCACATGCGGCACTTCGACGAGGCTCTGGAGTGCTATGCCAAAGCGCGGGTGGCCGACGCGGACAGCAAGTTCGTGGATTCGCTCGAGGCCATGACGCTGGCTCTGGCGGGCCGGCGCGCGGAGGCGGTTACGATGCTCGACAGGATTACGCGCCGCGCCGCGCACGACTACATTTCGCCGGTCAGCATCGCTTACATCTGCACCGCGCTGGGCGATAAGGATCGCACCTTTGAGAACCTCGACCGGGCGATTTTCGATCGCGATCCGAATATTCTGGGATTGAAGACGAACCCCATTTTCGATTCCATCCGGGATGACGCGCGCTACCATGCGCTGCTGCGCAAGATGCAACTGGAGTCGTGAGCCGGGAGCCGGCCCCCGAACTTACCCGCGCCCTCGAATCCGAGCCTCCAGGCACGGCGCTCGATCTGGCCTGCGGTGCCGGGCGTCATGCGCGGTGGCTGGCGGCACGTGGGTGGGATGTGACCGCGGAGGATATCGCTATCGAGCCGATGGAGGGCGTGCGCTGCATACGGGGCGATTTGGAACTTCGCCAGTTTGTTATCGAGCCGGGCGCATGGGACCTGATCGTTTGCTGGCTCTATTGGCAGGCGGATCTTTTGCCGGACATCGCGGCTGGCGTGCGGCCGGGCGGCGTGGTCGCTCTGGCAGGCAAGACTTCGGGTCGATTCGCCACTTCGCTGGCTCAATTTCGCGCGGCATTTTCCGGCTGGATTGAGTTAGACAGCGGCGAGGACGCAGTCCGCTGCTTCCTCATCGTGCGCCGGGCCGGTGAAGAAGCGGTCGACTAAATCCAGAATGGCAGGCGCTTCTTTGGCGTGGTAAATGGAAGTCCGGAGCTGCGCGCCGCCGCGGATGCCGTGGGTGAAGTATGTGGCGAACTGCTTCATTTTGCCAGTGGCGTCGTCTTCGCGCCGGTCGAGCAGCATCGCGTAGTAGGTCCGCATCATGCCGTAACGATCTCGATCGGTGGGCTCTTCGTAGCGGCCGGTCGCGAGGTATTGCTGAATCTGGCGGAAGATCCAGGGATTTGCGGACGCCGTGCGCCCGATCATTACGGCATCGCAACCGGTCGCTTCCACCATGCGGACCGCGTCCTCCGGAGTGACGATATCGCCGTTGCCGACGACAGGGATCTTCACGGCGGCCTTGACCGCGGCAATGCGCGACCAATCCGCCTTGCCGGCGTAGCCCTGTTCGCGCGTGCGCGGATGCAGCGCGATGGCCTGCAGGCCGCAATCCTCGGCCATACGGGCCATTTCAATCATCACCAGCTCCTGGTCGTTCCAGCCGGCGCGGAACTTGCAGGTGAAGGGAATCGAAATCGCCTGGCGGACGGTGCGGAGCAGGGTCCCGACCAGGGGGAGGTCGCGGAGGAGCCCGGAGCCTCCGTTGCATTTCACCACCTTGTTGACGGGACAGCCGAAGTTGATGTCGAGAATGTCGAAACCCAGATCCTCGCAGACGCGGGCGGCGTCGGCCATGACGTGCGGGTCGGCGCCGAACAGTTGCGCCGATATGGGGTGCTCTTCGGGCTCGAAGGCGAGGTAGCGGGCGAGAGTGCGGTTGGGCTTCTTCGCCTTGCCTTCCTGCCTGAGGTGCGCGCTGACCCCGTGCGAACTGGTAAATTCGGTCATAATGAGACCGCATCCGCCCAGATTGCGGATGAAGCGCCGGAACACGGTATCGGTGACGCCTGCCATGGGCGCGAGTACCGTCGCGGGCGCGATGGTGACGTTTCCAATGCGGATTTGGCTGGGGAAACTCACAGTATCAGTGTAGCGTCCAGATGTACAGTATTGAGACGAAGGCGATGAAACCGCTGCACGTTGGGGTGATCGTGGTGGGAGCCGTAGTGGCGGCGGGTCTGGCCGTGGTGATGACCCAGCCGCCTCCGCTGCCGGCGCCGGCTGCGGTGCCCGCTTCGGCTCCCGTGGCCGCCGCTGCACCCACTCCCCCGCCTGCACCGATTCCCAAGGGGGCCCAAGTGCGCCGTCCGAGTGGCGCTTCCGGTGTCCCAGCTACTACCGCCGCTCCTCCTCCGGTCTATGCCCCTTCACAGCCCCATGCCGTGCAGGAGCCTGCGAGTGGACGCCGCAAGCCCTTCCCGCCGGTGGCGGTGGCGAAGGTGAATCCACCGCCGCTGAAGCCGGCGCCTTATGAGCCGCCGCCTCCCCCGGCTCCGGAGCCGGTAACCGTGCCCGAGAAACCTCGGCGGCAAGTGGTCCTGCTGCCGGGGACGATGGTTTCGGTCCGCTTGAGCCAGGCGGTTTCGAGCGACCACGCGGCGGCCGGCGATACCTTCGCGGCGTCGTTGGCGGAGCCGATTATCGTGGATGGCCTGGTGATCGCCGAGAAAGGCGCTCACGCCACGGTGCATGTGATCGATGCCCAGGGAACCCCAAGGGGGATTCAGCTGGGTCTCAGCAATGTTCAGACGGCCGACGGACAGCGTATAGCGCTCGAGAGCGAGCCCTGGGTGAAGCGCGAATCGCGGGCGGGCGAGATCGTGGGGACGATCCTCGACGTGCTCGGCGGCAGTGGCAAAGATGCGGGCAAGCCGGTGAACATCGCGCCCCAGACCGTGATCCGGTTCCGATTGATTTCAAAAGTGACGGTTACGGAGCGGCCGCTGTAAGCTAGTCGGGGGTTGGAGCGGTGGCGGCCGGAGCCCTGCGCTTCCTGGGCGCGGCGGATTTTCTGGCGCGTTTGGGCGGCGCTACCACGTTGCCGTCGACTTCGGGGCCGGCCACCTTGCGTCCACCCTTCTTGATGCGCGGCGCGTTGGCGGTGGGCTGGCCGGGCACCACGGGCTGCGGCTCTTCGACTTCTTCTTCGTCGAGCTCTTCTTCCATCACGGGCGGTGGCGGCGGCGCGGGTTCGGCGGGGGGATGGAATTCCGCTCCCAGATACACGAGCAGGCCCTGGGTTTCGTCGGGCACGATGCGCACGACGGTCTTGTCCTGGGCGTAATTGAGGAATTCGCCGAACTCCTGGAAGCCGTAATTCTTCCAATCGAAGGCGGGGGACTCTTCCTTGACCCAGCCCTGCAGCTCGTCGGCGGTGGAGCCTTCCTCCATTTCGAGGCGGTGGTTTTCGAGCACGTCGCGCAGGTAGGGCAGGGCCTCTTCGGGCTTGACGGTTTTTTCGGGCGCGCCGGTGCGCTTGCGCTGGATCATGTAGCGGCCTTCGCCGCCGGTGACCTGGATGAGATCCGATTTGCGCAGCTTTTCGATGAAGTCGGTAAAGGAGCCGGCTCCGTAGGCGCGCTCGCTGAAGCTCGAATCGAGCTGGAGCATGGTGGATTTGAGGAGGCCGAGCTGGGGACGGACTTCGCGGCGTTCGAGAACCTGGAGGGCGCGTTCGACGAGAGGCATGGCCTGATGCAGATCGAGCACGGGGCGGCGCTGATTCTGCTGGCGGGATTCGCGCTGCTGCTGGGGTGGGCGATCCACTCCGCCAGCCACAACTGCCCCGCTGCCAGCCGACGCCGCGGCCTCGGTAATGCGCGGCGGCTGATGCTGATGCTGCGGGGGACGCGAGGGGCGTGCGTCGTCGAGCATCGATTCATAGCTGATGAATTCGTGGCAATTTTTCTGCAGGATGGTGCTGGTGAAAGCTTTACCGCCGACGACGAAAATGGTCTTGTCGTACTGCTTCAGCTTGTTGACGAGGGCGATGAAGTCGCTGT
>JBEKAQ010000028.1:0-48908 GCA_050015835.1 Bryobacteraceae bacterium
TCGGCGGAACGCGGGACTGGACCCGGCTTTCGCTGCGGTTTGTCGCCAGCCGCGCCGAGGACAATATTTTGCTGACGGCCGGAAGCGGCGGGTCTTTTCACGGCAAGGCCTGGTTCGAAGGGGTGACCGTGGATGAGGTATCGGACGCCGGAAACTGGCCGGCGCGCGATGCGGTGCGCACGTTTGGCCCGGCTTATCGATACCCCGCGGCGGGGTGGATCTATCTGCATATCGAAGGCAAGCCCTACGAGCGGGGCTTTCAGCACGGCTATTTGATGGCGAAGGAAATTCCGGAGTATCTGGCGCGCTGCGAGTTCGACCTGGCGGGCAAATCCGATGCACGCACCTGGGACGCGTACCGGACTACGGCCAATGCGCTTTTTCTGCGCGGCTTCGATCGCGAAATTCTGGAGGAGATGCGCGGTATTGCGGAGGGCGCGAATGCGGGCGGGGCCAAGTGGCAGGGACGCAAACTCGATCTGGTGGATATTGTGCTGGCGAACACCGAGGTCGAGTTGAGCGAACTCGCGGAAGCCATGCCGATGACGCCCACGGGTATGGAGGGCACTTCATTTACGCCTCCCCCGTACGCGCCGGCGCCGGGTAAACCGAAACACGATTCGCCGATCGATCATTGCAGCGCGTTCGCCGCCACCGGGTCCGCCACGCGCGATGGAAAAATGGTGATCGGGCATGTCACCTGGTGGCCGCTTACGCTGGCGGAGCAGACCAACGTGATGCTCGATATTAAACCGGAGAATGGACACCGCGTGTTGATGCAGAGCTATCCCGGCGGCATCGAAAGCGGCACGGATTGGTATCAGAACGATGCGGGGATGGTGCTGACCGAGACCACGATCCGGCAAACGCCGTTCAATGCGCAGGGCACGCCGGTATCATTTCGAGCGCGCATGGCGATCCAGTACGGCGGCAACATCGAAGAGATGGTGGCGCAACTGGGCAAGCATAACAACGGCTTGTATACCAATGAGTGGCTGATGGGCGATGCGAAGAACGATGAGATCGCCATGTACGAACTGGGCACCGGCCATAGCCGACTGTGGCGCAGTTTGAAGAACGAATGGTTCGGCGGCACGACGGGTTTTTACTGGGGAAATAACAACGCGAAGGATATGGCGGTGAAGATGGAACTTCTGCCGGACCCGCACGGCGCGCCGGAATTTGTTCCGTTCGTCCTCACCGTGCGCGATCTTGCGTGGCAGGATCTCTATAACAAATACAAAGGCAAGATCGACGAACAGTTTGCTTTCACGGCGTTCGACAGCGGGCCGCTGGTGAGCCGCTCGACGATGGATGCGAAGGTGACCGACGCCGCGCTGGCCAGGCAGATGATGGTGTGGGCGAACTTCGGGCGACCCAACCAGAGCGTGTGGAACGCCAGCACGAACAATCCTGGGCCGAGCAATCCTGGGCCGAATCAGGGTCTTTATCCGGCGGGATATTATCTGTTCGGCGCGGAGCCGACCGAAACCCTCAAGGCTTCCGTGGTGGAGAACGAAAAAGCACGCATGGCCTCGCCCGAGAAAGGCGATGAGCCGAAGAAGCCCGCGCCGGTTTCGTATAAAGACCGCACGGATCAATTGTGGAAAGGGTGGATCCTTCCGGCCACGGATGCCGATACGTGGTTTGTGGCGGGATCGGCCGCCTACTATCACCTGCTGCAGGCGCCGGATGTCGCGAAGGCGATGGATGCGCAGCGCATTCGCTACCGCGGGCTGAAGCTGGCTCCGGATAATGCGATGACTCGGTTTCAGCTGGAAGAAGCGCGCGGCGTTTTGTTCCTTGATGCGCTGCGTGTGAAGAGGCACGACGAGAAAGTCGGCGACGATTCATTTCTGAAATTGATGGCGGTGTATTTCACCGCGAATACGACGAAGACGGTGACGGCGCAATCGTTCCTCGACCTGGCCGGGGTTCCGTTCGAGGCGCCGGATGCCGGCGACGGCCCTGCCTATCTTACCGGGGATATCGGCCGACCTCAAGCCGCAACGGTCATTGTGTACGGGACCACCGGGGAGGCCGGCGCCAACCGCTATGCCGCCGAGCGGGAACAATCGAAGTTGCGAGAGCATGCGCAGCGTGAAGTGCCGATTTACAAGGATTTCGAGGCGACGGATGCGCTGCTGGCCCACCGCGACGTGGTCTTCATCGGGCGTCCGGAAACGAATTCGGCGTTGGCGGCGTGGGCGCAGAAGATCAACCTCGAGTATCAGGCGGGCATTTTCAGAATTGCGGGGAAGCCTTACGCGTCGGAGCGCAATGCTTTGATATTCGCGGGGAAGAATCCGCTGGACGCAGCCCACATGGTTCTCGTCTATGCCGGGAACAGTCCTTTGGCTATGGCGCAGTCTTTGAATGCGGATTTGGCGGAGGCTCCCTGGATCGTTCTTGAGAATGGCAAGGCTGTGGGGCCGTCAGCGTTGCCTAAGGGAGCGGTGGAATAAGAAAAGATGTGGGCAGATCGGAAATCTGCCCCAGCAGGGATTCGAGGGTTTGGGCCAGTTGGAGTGCGACGTCTTCTCGCCATGGGGCGGCGGCGATCTGCACTCCTATGGGCAAACCGGTGTGCGACGTTCCGCAGCGCACTACGGCGGCGGGCCAGCCGGTCAGGTTGTGCGTCATGGTGTAGCTGAAGCCTGGGAAAACGGTTTCGTCGATGGACGTGCCGTGAGGCACGGCGGGTTGCGCGGCTACCGGAGAGAGGATGGCGTCGTAGCGATCGAGGAAAGTGCACATCTCCGCGCGGAAGCGGTCGAGCTGAGCCCAGTAGTCCGCGAAGCCCGCGAGGCCGGTGCGGTAGGGTTCGAGTTTGCGCAGCCAGCCTTCAAGCAGCGGATGCGTCCGGTGACTGCCGATCTCGCGGAGGAAATGGCGCAGGCCGTCGCCGCCGTCGGGGCCGATGAATTTCATTTCGAGATCGTAGCTTTGCTCGATGCAGGGCGGACGGCCTTCTTCCACAATGAGGCCTGTGGATTCGAGTGCACTGGCTGCGGCGCGAACGGTGCGGACCGTATCGGGATCGGCGGGCAAGATCCCGTTGTCGGTGAAGAAGCCGATGCGAGGAGAATCGATGGGGTTGAAACGGCGTCTGCCGTCACCCATCAGGATGGGCATCATGACGATGAGATCTTCCACACGGCGCGCCATGGGTCCGATCTGCCAGAGCATTTCGATCCAGCCGCCGGCGGGCGGGACGTGGCCTTCTCGCGGCAGGCATCGCGAAGTCGGCTTGATGCCGGCGATGCCGCAATAGTGGGCGGGCAGGCGAACGCTGCCGGCGGCATCGCTGCCGAGGCCGAACGGCGATCCGCAGGCGGCGATCAGGGCAGCTTCGCCGCCGCTCGATCCGCCGGACGTGCGCGAAAGATCGTAAGGATTGTTGGTGCGTCCGAAGATGAGGTTGTCGCTCTCGAAAGCGAAGAGCAGGTCGGGAAGATTGGTGCGGGCAATGGGAATGGCGCCGGCGCCGCGCAGACGGGCGACGAGGGTGGCATCGCGCATGGAGCGCGGCCGGTTGCGATAACCCAGCGTGCCGGCGGAACAGATGGTGCCCTCCACTTCGATCGAGTCTTTGACGGAGAAGGGTACGCCCGACAACGGACCATCCACATCGTGAGAGGCCGGGGGCTGCAGGACTTCAACCACGGCATTCAGTGCTGGATTCACTTCCTCGATGCGCGCCAGGTGGGCGGCAATCAATTCCTCCGAAGAGATTTGCCCCTTACGGATGAGCCGGGCTTGCTCCGTACCGGAAAGCGCCAGAATTTCGTTCATTGTTCGGTGACCACCAGTGGTTGATTCGCCTTCACGTTGTCGAGTGGCCGACACAAAAGCATAGCAGGGCAAAAAGCCCGCCCGGATCAGATGTCGTGCCGGTCCGGCCTTTTGCCGAACTTCCACAGGATCTGGCGCAGGATTCCCAGCAAGAGCGGAGCATCGCGGCGGCCGATGCGCAGGCGGCGCATCCAGCGGCGGACCTTTTGTTCCGTGGTGACGGAGGTGATGCGGTTGGTGTAGCCCGATTCCCGAAGAACCTCGATGAGCTTTTTTGTGATCTGCTCGGCGTCGGCGCCGGACACCGGGTCGAATCCCGAGCGCGCGGGTTCGGCATTCTCCCTGATGAATTCATAGAGGCACACGGCCACCGCCTGGCCGAGATTCATCGACGGCGTTCCGGGCGCGGTGGGGATGTGGAGCAGGGTATGGCAAAAACTCAGGTCGTCGTTGGAGAGCCCGAACTTCTCGGAGCCGAACAGTAATGCGACGCGACCCGGGTGAGCGCGGATGAGCGCCATTCCTGTATCCAGCCTCTCGACCGGCTGCTGCGGAACCCGGTGCTGGGCGGCCGTTGTGCCGGCCACGAGCGAGCAATCGGCCACCGCCTCGGCGACGGTCCCGAAGACGCGAGCGGCGCGCAGCACATGGACGCCGCCCACCGCCGAAACGGCCTCCCGGAAGGCCGCATCGTAAGGATCGACGAGCCGGAGCTCGGTAACGCCGAAATTGGCCATGGCGCGCGCCGCCGCACCGATGTTGAGCGGGTTTCTGGTGGAGACGAGCACGACGGTGAGTGGCGGCGGAATACTACGATCCTGGCACGCCCCTGGCCTCGAAGTGGTGCGGGACCGCACTGTAGTGTAGAATCAGAACTTTGCGCCCCCATCCGCACATCGATTGATCGATAATTCAAGGCATCCCGAAAAATCGGTTCGGAACGCGTGCGCCCAAGCTATAGTGGAGGAAGTATGGCATCGCCCGTAGAGCAGAAGGTCAAGCAGATTATTGTCGAACAGTTGGGTGTGGACGAGAGCCAGGTGGACAACAAGGCTTCATTCGTCGACGATCTGGGCGCCGACTCGCTCGATATCGTGGAATTGGTAATGGCTTTTGAAGAGGCCTTCGAGCTCGAGATTCCGGACGAAGACGCCGAGAAGATCGCCACCGTGGGCGATGCGGTCGCCTACATCGAAAGCAAGAAGAAATCGTAATCCTCCCGGGCCGCGCCCGGAACCATGCAACTGGCGGCTGGCCCTCGGCATCGAAAAGACGACACGTGCGCAGGGCTGTGCGCTGCCAGGCAGAAAAGCTTGTCCGCGGTTTCCACCAGACGTAAAAGGAGAACGTTATTACCCGCAGAGTCGTAGTCACCGGCGTCGGTCTGCTGACCCCGATCGGCGACACCACCGCAAAAACCTGGGAGGCCTTGCTGGAGTGCCGCAGCGGCATCTCCCAAATCGAATCCTTCGACGCGTCGTTGTTCAATTGCCGGATTGCCGGCGAGATCAAGGTATTCGATCCAGCGCGCTTCATCGAGAAGAAGGAGATCAAAAAGATGGGGCGCTTCATCCATCTGGCGATCGCCGCCTCGGAGGACGCATTACAGACTTCCGGCCTCAAAGTGACCGAGGAGACGGCTGAGCGGGTGGGTGTCTATATCGGCAGCGGGATCGGCGGTTTCGAGGTGATCGAGCGCGAGCACAGGAATTTTCTGGAGCACGGGCCGCGCCGCATCTCGCCGTTTTTCATTCCGGCTACTATCATCAATCTGGCTTCCGGGCACATTTCCATCCGGACGGGCGCCAAGGGTCCGAATTCCGCCACGGCCACGGCGTGCACGACCAGCGCGCATTCGATCGGCGATTCGTTCAAGATCATCCAGCGCGATGACGCCGACGCGATGATCTGCGGCGGCACCGAAGCCTGCATTACGCCGATGGGAGTCGGCGGATTTGCCTCGGCGCGCGCGTTGTCCCAGCGCAATGACGAGCCCGCCCGCGCTTCCCGCCCATTCGATCGCGACCGCGACGGATTCGTGGTGGGCGAGGGGTCGGGAATTCTGATTCTCGAGGAACTCGAATTCGCCAGGCGGAGGGGGGCTCCGATCATGGCGGAAATCGTCGGTTACGGCATGTCGGGCGATGCGTTCCATCTGACTGCGCCGCCCGAAGACGGCGAGGGCGCGTACCGCGTAATGCGCAACGCCCTGAAGGACGCGAAGCTCGCACCCGAGCAGATCGATTACATTAACGCCCATGGAACTTCGACGCCGCTGGGCGATCGCGCCGAGACCGTCGCCATGAAGCGCGCCTTCGGGGAGCACGCGAAGAAGCTGGCCGTGAGCTCCACGAAATCGATGACCGGCCATCTGCTGGGCGGCGCCGGTGGCCTCGAAGCCGGCATCGTGGTATGCGCGCTCAAGAACCAGGTGGCGCCGCCCACCGCCAACTATGAGAATCCCGATCCCGATTGCGATCTGGATTACATCCCCAACGAAGCGCGCCCGATGAAGATGGAGTATGCGCTCTCCAATTCGTTTGGTTTCGGCGGCACCAATGGGGCGCTCATATTCAAGAGATTCACGGAGTAAGCACAAATGAAGATCGTTGTCGCCATCAAGCAGGTGCCGTCACGGGACGGCTTGCTGAAGGTGAATTCGTCCGCCACGTGGATTGAGGATTCCGATCTTACGTGGGAAATCAATGAGCCCGACGCCTATGCGCTCGAAGCGGGGCTGCAACTGAAAGAAAAGGCCGGGGGCGAGGTGGTGGTACTTTCGGTGGGGCCGGAGCGTGCCGGGCAGACTATCCGCGAGGCGCTGGCGAAGGGGGCCGACCGGGCCATCCACATCGAGAGCGATGACGCCGGCGTCACCGATCCGCTGGCGCTGGCACACTTGATAGCGCGCGCGCTTGAACCCGAGAAGCCGGACCTCGTGCTGACGGGGCTGCAATCGGACGACCTCGGTTACGGCCAGACCGGCGTGATCCTCGCCGAAGCGATGGGCTTGCCGCACTCGACGCTGATCATGAATATCGAAGCCGAGGGCAATCGCATCAAGGTGAAGCGCGAGCTCGAAGACGGATGGTTTCAGTACGTCGAGATGCCGCTTCCGGCGCTGCTGGCGATTCAATCCGGCGCCACCAGACTCCGCTACGCAACGCTGATGGGCATCAAGAGGGCGAAGAGCAAGGAAGTGAAACACGTGCCGGCCGCGGCGCTCAGTGGGCCGGGCGGGGTGTCCATCCGGCTGGAGCGCATGTATATGCCGGAGAAATCGAAGCACTCGCAGATCTTCGACGGTCCCCCGCAAGAGGCTGCGGCCAAATTGATCGAAAAACTGCGGTTTGAAGCGAGGGTGATATGAGCGCCGTGCTGGTGGTGCTGGAGCAACGCGAGTGGAAGCTCCACAAGATTGCGCTCGAAGCGCTCGCCGCCGCGCAGCAGTTCGGCGCCGAACTGAATTTACCGGTCTTTGCGGCGGTGCTCGGCAGCGGAGTGGACGCGGTGGCGCAGACGCTGGCGGGATACAAGCTCGATAAGATTCACGCGGTCGATCACGAACTGCTGAAAAATTACACACCCGACGGCTACACGGCGGCTCTGAAGGAATTGATCGGCGCCCATCGGCCCACTTATGCAATTTTCCCGCACACCTACCAGGTTCGCGATTTCGCTCCGAAGCTTGCTACGCAACTGGGCCGGGTCCTGGTGAGCGACGTGGTGGCGCACCGGGTGGAGAACGGCGTCCTGGTGCTGGTCCGGCAGTTGTTCCAGGGCAAGATCAACGCGGATGTTCGTTTTGAGGGCGAGGCGCCGCATTTCGCCTCCATCCAGGCGGGAGCCTTTCGGGCGGACCACCTGCAACCCGGCAGCGCAAGTGTCGAAAAAACGGCGCCCAGTCTGACAGTGGATCAGATTCGCACGAGGCCGCTCGAACTGTTCCGCGAATCGGCGCGTGCCGTGGATCTGGGCGCGGCGGAAACCATCGTTGCGGTGGGACGCGGTATCCGGGAAGCCGAAAATTTGGCAATGATCACGGAACTGGCGGCGGCGCTGGGGGCGGAAGTGGCGGCATCGCGCCCGATCTGCGACAACGGCTGGCTGCCTATGGAGCGTCAGGTCGGCAGCTCCGGACAGACGGTAGCTCCCAAGTTGTACATCGCGATCGGAATCTCGGGCGCCATCCAGCATCTGGTGGGAATGAAGGGATCGAAGACCATTGTGGCCATCAATAAAGACCCCGAAGCACCCATCTTCGAAATCGCCGATTACGGCATTGTGGGCGATCTCTTTCAGATTGTTCCGGCGCTGATTGAAGCGCTTAAGAAGTAATACCGGCTCAGGGGGCGACGGTGGGATTCAGAGGATTTTTGAGGTTTGAAAGAGGTTATACAGCAAGAGGGGTTTCGTTGGAGGGATTTTTCCGTCGCGTCCTGAGCCTCTGTTTTTGTAATGCACGCCCTCCATTGAGCAAGTTCCGTGCCAAAGTTTCAGGGCCGCTTTACGACGCCGGTTTTCGCCTCATCCATGGAAATATGGTTGGATTCGAGGACAGTGCCAGCCGTTTGATCGATATAGATTCGGGCGCTTTGGTAACTGACCAGCGCGGCTAATTCCACGGATCGCGCATTGGTGAGATCTCTCTGTTGCTGGGTGACGTTGTAGGTAGTCGATTCGCCGACCGCGAACTTCTTCTGCTCGGCATCGAGCAGGCGCTCCTCAAGGATGCGGTTTTCGGCCGCGGCCTCGTAGCGCGCCCGCGCCTGGTGCAAAGCGACCACCGCATTGACCATATCCACCTGGGCCTGGTTGGAATTCTTCGCCACTCCCAATTGCTGCTGCCGTAGCTGGAGCTGGTCGATCGCGTAGTCGGCCTCCGCCTGGCGGTCGTAAATCTGGATGGACCCGAAAACTCCGATGGCCTGGCTGGGGAAGTTGTTGCGGAAGATCTGTCCCAGCGCGGTTCCGATTCCACCCACGAAGTACGGGTCGGCGGCGATTGGCGGAAAACCCGGAATCTGCACGGTGCGTCCCGTTCCCGCCGCGCCGGCATTGGTCTTCGAGCCGAACGCTACCGCCGTAGGAAGGAGAGCATTGATGGTCGCAATGGCGGATTCCTCGGAAACTTTGACGTTGGCCCGATCGGACAGCAGATCGCTGCGATGGCTGAGCGCGGTGCGGACCAGATCCTGGAGCGGCGGGATGTCGTCGGTGGCAGGGATCGCAAGGCTGTCGAGCGGAACGATCGGCGTTATGGCGATCAGAGGATCGCCGACGCCGGTGCGGCTGATCAGGGTCTTCAATTGCACGTCCTGCTGCTCGATGGCGGCTTGTGAGTTGACTTGCGCCTGCCGGGCCTGGGCGATCTGGTTCTCCGCCGTGGCTACGTCGAGCTGCGCGACCGCACCCAGTTCGAGACGCCGCTTCGTCTCGGCGAGAAATTTCTGCGCGGTATCGAGCGCTTCCTGCTTCGACCGCAGATCTTCATAATCGCCAACCAGCGCGTAGTAGCTGTTCAGAACCGCGCCCACCACGCGCGACACCGCGGTCCTGAAGGCGAGGTCCGAAATTCCGATGTTCAGCTTCGCCACCGTGATGCTGCGGTTGTTGACCTTGAAGCCAATCCCCTGCAACAGGTTTTGCTGAACGGAAATCGCGAGGGTAGGGAAGACCGAGGGGTTGGTCAGATCGAGCGGCGCGTTCTCGTTCACATAGTGATCGTTATAGCTGATGGTGGCCGACCCGCCGGTGGCGAAGCCCTGCGTGTAGGATCCGCTGTAGGTGCGCTGTCCCTGAATCAGCACGGAAACGGCGCTGTTGACCGTATTGGAACTGGGAACGGTGCGGTGACTGAACGTGCTGGCTTCCTGAATGGTGGGATCGAAGGTCTGGGCGACGGTTCCCACCTGCGAGACCTGGGTGTTGGCGCCGCTCGAGGGACCGCTGCCGCCGGTGCCGATCTTTACGCCGGCAGCGGCCTGGCTGCCGAGCACGCCTTGTCCATTGGCTACCGAAGCCGATTGCGCCGACCCGCTGGGAACGCCCGGCAGCGCTCCACCGGCCTGGGCGCGCTCGAGTTGCCAGGAGCTGGCATCGTAGCGTTGGGATTCGATATCGATATTGTTCTCGAGCGCGAGGCCGATGGCGTCCTGGGCGGTGAGGTAGAGTTTGCCGCCGCGGATCAGCGCGCGGAAACGGCTGGAATTGGCGAGCCGCACGGGGGGCACGATGACGGGCTTGTAGTCGCGGTAGAGCATGGGCCCGGAGGGGCGCTCGGGGTTGATGGCGTCCGGCGGGTTTTGCGCCCAGGCCGAGGACAGG
The DNA here is from genome assembly GCA_050015835.1 of Bryobacteraceae bacterium. Classification (GTDB taxonomy): domain Bacteria; phylum Acidobacteriota; class Terriglobia; order Bryobacterales; family Bryobacteraceae; genus BOG-234. Next base: position 10,123 of record JBEKAQ010000028.1, read on the forward strand.
AAAAAGCAGAGGGTCAGGGCGACGATTTTCATCGCGCCTCCCGTGGGGTGCTCGGGGCGGCGCGCACATGTCCCGCCATCGCTTCATCCATTGAGATATGATTCACTTCCAAAGTGGCGCCGAGCGCCTGCTCGAGCTGAATCCGCGCATGGCTGTAATTGGCCATGGCCTGCGCCTCGGAACTCTGCGCACTGGCCAGATCGCGTTGATCCTGGACCACCTGGTAGGGCGTCCCGGCGCCCAGATCGTACTTCCTCTTGTCTCCGTCGAAAGTCTGCTGGGAAAGTTTGCGGCCCTCCACGGCGGCCTCGTAGCGCGCGCGCGCCTGCTGCAATCCGATTACGGCGTTCTGCACGTCCACGCGCACCTGGTTGATCTGCTTCTGCATGTTGAGCTGATCCTGGCGAATGCCGATTTCTTCGGTCGCGTAGTCCGCCTGCGCGGCTCGATTGCGCAGCGGAATGTTCAGCGAAAAGCCCGCCGAATAGTTGGGAAAATTGCGGCGAAATATTTGCGCCAGCAGATTATCGTAGCCGCCGGTGAGGTAGGGAACGCCGCCCTGCGACATTCCGTAGGGCGTGAGGGTACCGGTCAGGCCGTTATTGGTGAATTCGGCGAACGCCTGCAGGGTGGGCTTCAGACCATTGCGGATTCCCACCAGATTCATATTCCTGCTGGCGATGTTAATGCGGTCGGTCTCGATCTCCGGCCGATTCCTAATCGCCTCCGCGGCGAGTTCGTCCACCGGGCGGAGGTCGTCCTGAGCGGGGATCACGATCTCGTCCAAAGGAATAATGTGCACCTCCGCGAGATCCGCAGTCGCCACGCCCTGCCGGCTCAGCGCGTTCTTCAGAATCGTCTCCTGCTGCAGGACGTTGGTCTGAGAGATGAGCTGATCCTGTTTCGCGGCGTAGAGCTGGGCTTGCGCGCGCGTTACTTCGATATCGGCCAGAGTGCCGATTTGCACTTCTTTGCGATTGTTCTCGAGTAATTGCTCGGCGGTAGCCACTTCCTGATCGCGCGCGCGCTCGTCCTGCTTGAAGCTCACGAGGTCCCAGTAGAGATTGAGCGCGGAAGTGACGGTCGCGATCACCTGCTCCTTGAATTGCAGATCGGTGACCTTCATATTGTTGCGCTGGACGCGGATGTTACGGGTATTCACGGCGGCGCCGAAACCATTCAGCAGATTCTGGGTGACGGTGAGATCGAGATCGCCGTTGGTGTAGGGGTTCAGGTTGAACGAATTACTGTTAACGTTTTGCCGCGTGCTGAGGTAAGTCATCTGCGCGCTCATGCCGAAATGAAAGTTCTGCGAATAGGCCAGCTGATAGGTGCGCGTATCGTCGACAAACGCGGTGGTCCCCACGATGACGGTGTTGCTTTGCGGAGAAGTAGCATGCTGAAAATTGGCGATTGCCGTGATGCTGGGGTCGAAAGAAGGAATGCCCGGGCCCAGACCGGTCACGATGTTGGAGGCGACCCCGCTGGTGGTTCCCGAGGGCGCGCCGTTGGTGTTGATGCTGACGCCGCTGAGACTGACGCTCACCGGACCGGGCGCCACGCCCTGACCGACGCTGCGCAGCAGACCGCCTCCCTGAGTGCGGCGCAGCACCTCGCGCGCGAGCAACGGAGCATAGCGCTGCACTTCGATATCGATGTTGTTCTCGAGCGCCAGAGCAACCACGTCCTGCGCCGAGAGATAAAGATTGCCTCCGCGAATCAGTGAGTCGAGGCGCGAGGTGTTGGCGAGGTTGATGGGTGGAACGGGGCGCGCCCTGTAAGGCCGCGTCAACCATCCGCCGAGACCGGAAGCGGGATCGATTCTGACCGCGCTCGCTGGGCCGGCCGGCGCGATCTGCCCCCACGCCTGATTCAGCGCCAGCGTGAAAGCCATGAATATGAAGAAAATTCGGTATACGACTTTCATCTACTTAATACCTAACGGGAGTTCCCGGCCTTTGGTTCAAAAGTTTTCGCTCCGGCGGGAAAGAGAGTGCACGCGAGACCTGAGCGGTATTTACCAATGTTATAGTAGGCCTTCGTGACCTCGCAAGCCGTACGCGTTCTCGATCTCTTTCAACAGACCGGCGCACTTCACACAGGTCACTTCCGTTTAACCAGCGGCCTGCACAGTCCGGAGTATCTGCAATCCGCCATCGTGCTTGCGTATCCACAACATGCCGAGGCGCTGGGAAGGGAACTGGCGGCCCGGATTTTGACGCTTGCCGACGAAAAAAATATTGATCTGGTAATTTCGCCGGCTTTGGGCGGGTTGATTATCGGCCATGAAGTGGCTCGCGCGCTGGGCGTGCGGTTTCTCTTTACGGAGCGCGATGCGGAGCGGAAGATGTCGCTGCGGCGCGGCTTCACGCTGACGCCCGGCGAGCGTGTGGTGGTGGTCGAGGACGTGATCACGACGGGAGGCAGCACGAAGGAAGTGATCGACATCGTGCGCGCGGCGGGTGCGATTCCGGTGGCGGCTGGATCGATTATCGATCGCAGCGGCGGCGCGGTGGATCTGGGCATTCCGCGCGCGGCGCTGGAAACGCTGAAAGTGATTACGTGGCAGGCCGAAGAGTGTCCGCTGTGCCGGGCGGGCGAGCCGGTGGTGAAACCGGGATCGCGTCCCGCGTAAAGTGTCCCGGCGCATCCGCATTACGCTGGCTTACGACGGCACCGAATTCCATGGCTGGCAGATTCAGCCTGGCCTGCCCACCATTCAGGGCGTGCTCGAAGAGATCGTCGGCGGCATGGAAGGCAATCCGGTGCATGTCGCGGGATCGGGACGAACCGATGCCGGGGTGCATGCGCTGGCGCAGGTAGCTGCGTTCACCATCGAAAATCCCATCCCCGTAAATAATCTGAGGCGAGCCGTCAATCGGCTATTGCCGCCCGCCATCCGCGTTCTTCATGCCGAAGAAGTCCACGCCGATTTCCACCCGCGCTTCGATGCCGTGGCCAAGACCTATCGCTACACACTCTTCCGCGATGAAATCTGCCCGCCCTTCGAATACCGTTACGTGCACCACCACCCCTATCCGCTCGATGAAACGAGCATGATCGAAGCCGCGCACATCTTCGAAGGCGAGCACGATTTTTCCCCTTTCGCCGCCGCCGACGATCACGATGGAGAAGCCAGGACCACCATCCGCACCATCTTCAACTCACAATGGGAACGCACCGGCGAACGCCTCGTCTACACCGTACGCGGCAGCGGATTTCTGAAGCACATGGTGCGCAATCTGGTGGGCACGCTGATCGAAATCGGCCGAGGTAATATCGACGGCGGAGCGCTGCCTGGAAAATCGGGCCCCACCGCGCCCGCCAAAGGGCTGACCATGGTCTCCGTAGAATATCCATGAATCCGAAACCAACCACCACAATCCCGTTGCCACCTGACGCGACGTTGATCCTTATCGACCTCCAGAATGCCATCGACCACCCCAGTTGGGGCTCGCGCAATAACCCCGACGCGGAGAAGAACGTCGCATCTTTGTTGGAACTCTGGCGAGCAACCGGCCGGCCCGTGTACCACATCCGTCACGATTCGCCGGAGCCTGCGTCCCACTATCGGCCTGGTCAACCCGGAAACGAGTTTAAACCTGAGGCACGGCCGATCGCCGGCGAGATCGTCATCCCCAAGCGAACCAACAGCGCCTTCATCGGAACGGACCTTGAGGCGAGGCTGCGCAACGCGAACCACGACCTGCTGGTTGTGGCCGGCGTCATCACCAACAATTCGGTGGAAGCTACGGTCAGGATGGCGGGGAACCTCGGTTTCAAAACCTTCCTGATAGAGGACGCGACGTTTACATTCGGTCGTAGTGATTGGCACGGCGTGTGGAGAAGTGCGGATGAGGTTCACGCGATGAGCCTGGCGAACCTCGACCGAGAGTACTGTTCCGTGATTCGGACGGACCAGATTCTTCTGGCGGCCAGCGCTATTTCTTTGGACTGTATCGATTGACGATCGTCACCTTGCCCTTATTCGTTGTGACCGAAGCCGTTGCTTCGAGCGGCCAAAGATACGGGCTGGATTCGCCCGGCAGCATAGCCTCCTGAAAGTCGACTTCGGCGTGAAAGGACAGCACCTGCACTTCGCCCAAATAGTTAACCTTCCCCGCGCCGGGAGCGCCCGCCGTATCGAAACTGAAATGCTGAAACATCAGACCGCCGTGGGATCCGGCGTTCACGCTGAATTGGGCCAAACCACAAGGATGTTGCGGAAACATCGCCCGCTGCATCATCTCGAGGACCGGACATTCCTTGTCTTTGACAATGACGAGCACGGGTTGGCCTGGCTCGGGCGCTTGCCGGATCCCGATCACGGAGGGATCTTTCTTCGGAATCGTTCCTCCGGCGAAAAAGGCCGCCAGATCTCCGCTCACGCTGTCGTGCATGGCGCCGGCGTTCAGCATTCCGGCATTGGCGCGAAACGAGAACTTCCCGGACCCTTGATTATATCCATTGAAAACCATCCCCACGGTGGCTTGTCCCTGGTGCTTCACCTTACCGGCTGAATCGGTGACCACAGTGGTCACCGCGACGCTCATGGGGATCTCGGTCGAATCGCGGAAGTAGTTACGGGCCAAGGCTTTGATCTGGTCGAGATCCACGTCGGCCGCGCTCTGAATGAAGGGGCAGCAGAATAAGGTCCCGAGGAATGCGAGAGCGATGCGGCGCGGCATGTTCGGACCAGTTTCGCACAGTCCACCGCATGCTAACCTGAGTCCGTGAATTGCCTCTACGACATCGATCCCGGTCCCGACTCACCCGAGATTATCCGGATGATCGTGGAGATCCCACAGCATTCCGCCAACAAGTACGAATACGATGGCAAGCTGGGCGTTTTTCGGCTCGACCGCGCACTTTATTCGCCGCTCCATTATCCCGGCGACTACGGCTTCATTCCCGGCACGCTGGCGGACGATAACGATCCGCTCGATTGCCTGGTGCTGGTGCAGCAGCCCAGTTACCCTGGCGTGATGATCGAAGTGCGGCCGGTGGGCGTGCTTAACATGGTCGACAGCGACGAACGCGATCAGAAGATTCTGGCAGTGCCGACGCGCAACCCGCGCTACGACCAGATCCACACCATGGATCAGATTTTTTCCCACGTGCGCCGCGAGATCGAACACTTCTTCACGATCTACAAGGAACTTGAAGGTAAGGTCACGACGATGGAGGGCTGGGGCGGGCCGCGCGAGGCGCGTAAAGCGATTACGGAGTGCCGGCAGCGCTACCTGGATCTCAAGTCCACGCCGGTCGGGGTGTGATTCTCTTCGATCCCCCGATCTTTGATCCATTGGTCGGGGAGTGGTTCTCTCAACAGTTCGGATCTCCCACAGAGCCACAGATTCGAGGCTGGCCCGCGATTCGCACGGGCGGCGACGTTCTGATCTCCGCGCCCACCGGGTCGGGCAAAACGCTGGCGGCATTTCTCATCTGCCTCGACGAACTGGTGCGCCAGGCGCGCACCGATGCGTTGCCCGACGAAACGCGGGTGGTCTATGTCTCGCCGCTCAAGGCGCTCAGTAACGACGTTCACAAGAATCTCGAAATTCCGCTGGCGCAGATTCGCGAACTGGCGGCGCGGCGCGGCATTACGCTGGCGCCGATTCGAACCGCGGTGCGCACCGGCGACACACCCGCGGCCGAGCGCCGGCGCATGGGCAAGCATCCGCCGCACATTCTTGTAACCACGCCGGAGTCGCTCTACATTCTGATGACGGCCGAGCGTTCGCGCGCCATGCTCAGCACTACGCGGACTGTGATTGTCGATGAGATCCACGCGGTGGCGGACGATAAGCGCGGTTCGCATCTGGCGCTGACTTTGGCGCGGCTCGATGCTCTGACCAGGATGGGGGCGCTCACGCCGGCACGCGCGCAACGCATCGGCCTTTCCGCCACCGTGAAACCGATTGAAGAAGTGGCCCAATTTCTGAGCGCGGGGAGGCCGGTGGCCATCGTCAACTCCGGGCATCGGCGCGATATGGATCTGGGGGTGCTCGTGCCGCGCGACGAACTGGGGCCCATCGCCTCGCACGAGATGTGGGCGGAGATTAACGATCGCGTGACGGAACTGATTCTGGCGCATCGCACCACGCTGGTTTTCGTCAACACGCGGCGGCTCTCGGAACGCGTGGCCCACAATCTCGCCGAGCGGCTGGGGGCGGGCGCGGTTCTGCCGCATCATGGCAGCCTCGCGAAGGCGCTGCGCCATGAAGCGGAAACGCGCCTGAAGAGGGGAGATCTGCGGGCGGTGGTGGCAACGGCTTCGCTCGAATTGGGCATCGATATCGGTTCGGTGGATCTGGTGATTCAAATTGGTTCGCCCCGGTCCATCGCTGTCGCGCTGCAGCGCTTCGGACGGTCGGGCCACTGGGTCGGCGCGAAACCGAAGGCGCGCATCTTCGCCACTACGCGAGATGAATTGATCGAATGCGCGGCGTTGATTCGCGCGCTGCGGCGGGGCGAACTGGAACGCATTCAAATCCCGGAGAACGCGCTCGATATTCTGGCGCAGCAGATTGTCGCGGCAGCGGCCTGCGAGGCCTGGGCGGAAGACGCGCTCTTCGATATGGTCCGCACAGCCTGGCCGTATCGTAATTTGCCGCGCTCGGATTTCGAGCAGGCGATCGAAATGCTCTCGGAAGGGATTGCCACATCGCGCGGACGCAGTGGTACGTTTCTGCATCGCGATCGCGTGAATGGTCGTGTGCGCGGGAGGCGCGGCGCACGTCTGGCAGCGATCACGTCCGGCGGGGCGATTCCGGAGAACGCGAACTACGCCGTAACGGCCGAACCCGACGCGCGCAGCATCGGCACGGTGGATGAGGATTTCGCGGTCGAGAGCCTCGCGGGAGACGTTTTCCTGCTGGGCACAAACTCGTGGAAGATCAAGCGCGTGGGCTCGGGCAGAATTTATGTGGAAGACGCGCACGGGGCAGCCCCAACCATTCCGTTCTGGCGCGGTGAGGCGCCGGGGCGATCGGCCGAACTGTCCCACGCCGTTTCCGAAACGCGGGAGAAAATTTTGCAATCGGACGAGCCCGGCGAATTTCTTCGCGCCGAATGCAGCCTGGACGAAGCGGGCGCGAAACAGGCCGTGGTCTACGTGCGGGCCGGAGCGGCGGCGTTGGGCGCGCTGCCTACCGAACGAACCGTGGTTGCCGAGCGCTTTTTCGACGAAGGCGGCGGCATGCAACTGGTGCTGCACGCGCCGTTCGGAAGCCGCGTCAATCGGGCGTGGGGCCTTGCGCTCCGCAAACGCTTCTGCCGAACTTTCAACTTCGAGCTGCAGGCCGCCGCCACCGACAACGGCATTCTCATCTCGCTCAGCGATCAGCATGCCTTTCCGCTCGAGATGGTTTTCGAATTCCTAAAACCGCAGTCGCTCGAACATGTGCTCACGCAGGCGCTCCTCGCCACGCCCATGTTCACGGCGCGCTGGCGCTGGAATGTATCGCGCGCGCTGGCGATCCTGCGCTTCGGCGGGGGCAGGAAAGTTCCCGCGCCCATTCAGAGAATGCGTGCGGACGATCTGCTCGCCTCGGTTTTTCCCGACCAGGCCGCGTGCGCGGAAAACCTCACCGGCGAGGTGCGCATTCCCGATCATCCGCTGGTGAATGAGACACTCGATAACTGCCTGCATGAAGCGATGGATCTGGATGGCCTGACCCGCGTGCTCGCAGCGATCGACGACGGCGACATCCGCACCGTGGCCATCGACAACCCCGAGCCCTCGCCGTTTTCGCATGAGATCCTTAACGCCAATCCCTACGCGTTTCTCGACGATGCCCCGCTCGAAGAACGCCGGGCGCGCGCGGTGCAGTTGCGCGGGTCGCTGCGCACGGATTTCGTGGGAGGCGCGGGCATCCTCGACCCCGCCGCGATCGCGCAAATCTCCGCCGAAGCCTGGCCCGAAGCGCGCGATGCCGACGAATTGCACGACGCCCTGCTGACACTGATCACGCTGCCGCCGGCGCCCCCATGGCAGACCTATTTCGAAGAACTGCGCGCCACCCGCAGAGCTTCGGTGCACATCCGCGGTCGGCGCCCATTCTGGATTGCCACGGAGCGCCTCAATGCCGCCGACGACTGTCTCCCGACGATTCGCGGCTGGATGGAATCGCTCGGACCGGTCACCGTGGCGGAGCTTTGCGAAAAATTGGCGCTGAGCCGCGATGACATCGACGAGGCCCTGCATGCGCTCGAAGCGCAGGGCCTGGTGCTGCGCGGGCGCTTCTCCGTGGCCGAGGGCGAAGGCGAGATCCAGTGGTGCAACCGGCGGATTCTGGCGCGTATCCACCACGCCACACTGGGGCGCTTGCGCCGCGAAATCGAGCCGGTTACGGCGCTCGATCTGCACCGTTTTCTGTGCCGTTGGCAGCACATGGCGCCCAGCACACAGATGCACGGGGCCGATGGCACGCTGCAGATTATCCGCCAATTGCAGGGTTACGAGATTGCGGCGTCCTCATGGGAGCCGGAGATTCTGGGGCGCCGCGTGGCCCATTACGACCCGGCGTATCTGGACGAACTTTGCCTTTCGGGCGAGGTCGTGTGGGGCCGATTGTCGCGGCATCCAGCCATGGAGGAGGATGCGGAGGGAAAGCGCGTGCGGCCGACGCGTATTGCGCCCATTTCATTTTTTCTGCGCGAGAGTCTGGAATGGCTGGGTCACGCGAAGCGGGAAGTGCCGAAGGGCTCGCTGTCTCCGGTCGCGCAGGAGGTGCTGGCTGTGCTCACGGAACGCGGCGCATCGTTTTTCGCCGATCTGGCGCGCGGCGCTCACCGGCTCGCCAGTGAGGTGGAAGACGCGCTGTGGGAATTGGTCGCGGCGGGATTGGTCACGGCGGACGGCTTTGAAAATCTGCGATCCCTGATCGATCCCAAACGCCGGCGCGGAGAAGGCCGCGGACGCACGGGACGCCCACGCCATGCTGGCGGCCGCTGGGCGTTATTGCAACAGGGCGCCGTGCATGAAGACCAGGCCGCGCTGCCTGCCGCAATGCGCACGGAAGCCTTCGCCGATCAGTTGATCCTGCGCTGGGGAGTGTTGATCCGCGATCTGCTCGCCCGGGAAACCAACGCCCCGTTCTGGCGCGATTTGCTGCCCGTGCTGCGCCGCAAAGAAGCGCAGGGCGAATTGCGTGGCGGCCGATTCGTGAGCGGATTTTCGGGTGAGCAGTTCGCCGCGCCCGAAGCGCTGGATCTATTACGCGCGGTGCGCCGCGCCGCTGCTCATCCCGAGGATGGCGTGCCGATCGCCAATGCCGATCCGTTGAACCTGGCCGGAATCGTTCTGCCGGGGCCGCGCGTGAGCAGTTTAGCGGTGAGCGCGCGGCATACTATGTGAGTAGCTCATGAGCATGCCGATGCGCGGTGCTTCGATCGTCACCAGCTATACGAAGCTGCGAATCGCATTGTCTTCACTCTCGCGGATGTCGAAAATGACGTATAGTCTGGTAACCAGCAGCAATTCTTCCAGCCGGTCGGGCAGACGGATCAGTTTCATCGTTCCGCCGGCTTTGCGGACCGACACATAAGAAGCGATCAACTCGCCAACGCCCGCGCTGTCGACATAAGTTACACCGCTCAGATTCAGCAGAATCCGTGTGCTGCCTTTTTCGAGAAGGCGGCGCATCTCGCGGCGCAAGTTGCCCATCCCGTCCCCGAGAACAATGCGTCCGGAGACGTCCATGATCGTGACATCTCCCACATGGCGCGTTTTCAGCGTGACGCTCATTAGACGCCAACCTGCGACGCGGTTAGACTAAGCCGCGCATCACCCTTGATGATACCTGGAAATGAAAAATTATTCTCCTCGGCCAGGGTGGTCCACCGCGGACCAGTCGAACTGGCCTACCCATGTCGATTGAGACGCAACCGAATTTTCTGTTTACTGAAGAAGCGATGTTGTCTACTTCACGTGGCCGCGTCATATTGTTTCTGGGTGCGCCCGGCAGCGGCAAGGGTACGCAAAGTTCGCGGCTTTCGTTGGAACTGGGACTCCCCAGCGTGTCGACGGGTGAAATACTCCGCGCGGAAGCGAAAGAAAATACTCCGACCGGGTTGCGCCTCCGGCGGCTGCTGGCTTCCGGTTCGCTGGTGAGCGATCGAACGGTCTGTTCGGTGGTGCGCAGCAGGCTGACCTGCGCAGCGCTCGGGTCCGGGCTCATTCTGGATGGTTTTCCCCGCACCGTCAGGCAGGCGGCGTGGCTCAACGCTCTCCTCGCCGATTGCGGATTGCCCACTCCCACCGTTCTGCACCTGTATGTTTCCCGACGCGAATTGCTGCGGCGCTTGACGGCGCGGCGGCAGTGCGCGGTTTGCGGAGCCATTTACAACCTGGTTTCCCGGCCTTCTTTGCGCGGGGCGCGGTGCGAAAAGGATGGCGGCGCTCTGGCAGGACGCGACGATGACGCCGAAGAAGTGATTCTGCGCCGGCTGGCTGAATACGACCGCATGTCCTCGCCGCTGATCGAGTATTATCGTGCGCTCGATTACCACGTCATTGATGGCGAGAAAAATCCCCAGGCCATCGCCGCCGATTTGCTCGAAATCGTACGGCGCGCCGCTCCCGCGGCAGTCGAAAACCATACCTACCGCAGCGAGATATCATCCGGCTCCCTGGCCGGCGGCTCTTACGTTACTGGATGAAGCCGACAGGCTGAAGACAGAAATGCGATTGCCGACGTTCCTGGATCAGGCCGGCGGTGGTTTCAATGGCTTCACGAAACCCCAGGTTCTGGCAAGGCACGCTGAGCAACTCCCCGCTTGATTTGTCGTATTCGACAACTTGAAACCGAAGGCTCATCGGATCGAGCGCGCCGGCAAACAGCGCCTCGTTTCTGAGCGCTTCCAGGTCGGGCATCCCCGTTTGTTGAAGATGTTCCATATACTAATTAGTGCATCTGAGGGGCCATTTAGTTTCACAAATCGCCATGCGAGGTTTTTATCGGTTTGATTGTTTAGCTTTATGGATTTGGGCCGAATTATTAACTTTCGATAACTGTGCGGCAAATCAGCGTCACCTGTGAGTCATTTGGCGACACGCGGATTATCTGAGCCAGATGGACCAAACGGTGTCCACCGTGGCGTGGGTAACCGACGAGGCGAAAAGCCGGCGCTGCGCGAGCCACGCGCGCCCATAGAATACTCCCGCGATGGCCGCCAGAATTACATAGCGCCAGTTGAAATACGCCGTCCTCTTATTAAAGTGGGCGAGGCCGAAAAGCAAGGATGTGACGACAAGCGCGCGGCGGGTTCCGATCTGCCGTTCGAGCATGTTCAGCATCAGGCCGCGGAAGAAAAATTCCTCCGGTAGCGCAATGAAGAAGAAAGTGAAGATCCAACCGGCGCCGAACCATAGCGGGTTTCCGAGCGTCCGGTGGAAGTGCAGGAAGCCGAGCGCGAAGCCGAGTGCGATGGCGATCGGGGTGAAGAGGACGAATTCGCTCAGGCCGCTGCGGAGATCGGACCAGCGTGCGCGGAAATCGTATCCGATGCCGCCGATGGGGCGGATGACCAGGTAGCCGTAGAGCCCCGCGTCGACGAAGAGCAATTTCGGCATGCCGCCGATCCCGGCGAGCGGCCACGCACGATCGAAGAAATGGAGATCGACGGAGATGCCGAGGATGGCGAGCACCATCCAGTCGCGCCAGTCGGGCTGCGCGGGATCTGCATAGGTCAGGGCGAGCGAAACGGCGAGAACTATGGCAGCCATTCCGAGACACATATCCCAGCGGAAATCGCCGCGCGGAATTGCGAAGAGCAGATAAGGGGCGACGAGCGAAAGCGGCGTCACCACCCGTGTCACGCGATTAGTGATGGCTCGCTTCAACCACGCGTCGATGCCAAATCCAAACGCCCAGCACGGGAACAGCAGAAGCGCGCAGCTTGTAATTGTGAAAGGATCGAGCTTGGCTGTGACGCCGAAGTAGCGGGCAGCGGCCCACAATGCGGCGAGCAGACCAACGAAGCCGAGCGTTACCCAGCGCAAGCTGGCATCGTAGCAAACGGTTCCGGGAACTCAAACAACGACTGCTGAAGTTCGGGCTCGGGCGCCCACTCCCGGTGCGGCGGCGACGAAGCCAACCCATAGCGGTCGCGGATGGCTGCGATGCGGTCGCGAATCATGTCCCGATAAGGCCCCCGGATGTAGGCGGCGTTCTCATAGCGCTCCTGGTAGCGCCGCAGCAGATGCGGAAAGCGCCGTTCGACGAATGAAAAAAACACGCGACGCGAACATGGCATGAGGAAGAGAACGCCGCCTCCGAAATACGTCGCCCCGTGATCGCGCGCGGCCTTGGCCAGGCGGTCGAGCCGCTTTTCCCGATCGGTAATGAGCGGCATGATCGGGTTGGGAAACACGCCCACCGGGATCTCCGCGGCCGCCAGAGCGCGCACGGCCCTCAGGCGCAGATCGGGACGCGGCGCGCGCGGCTCCAGTTCCCGGGCGAGCGCCGCATCGAGCGTCGTAATCGTGATATTAACGCTGACGGAATTGTGTTTTGCGATCTCTTTGAGCAGCGGAATGTCGCGCGTCACCAGATCGGATTTGGTGGTAATCGAGAGATCGACGCCTTTTTGCTCCGCGAAGACCTGGAGCGCCGCCCGGGTGCGTTCGAAGCGCCGCTCGGCGGGCTGATAAGGATCGGTCGCGGTGCCGATCGCGATACCCTGGCTACCGTCAATCCGCTGCAACTCGCGCCGCAGAATCGGCTGGATGTTCGACTTAGCATAGATCTTGTCTTCGAAATCGGCGCTCTCGCGCAGTTCCATGAACTCATGCGTATAGCGCGCGTAGCAGTAACGGCAGCCGAACTCACAGCCTCGATAAGGGTTCAGGCTCCAGGCAAACGGCATGCCGGGCCTGGTCCTGTTGAGCACGCTGCGGCAACCGATCTCGAAATACTGGACCACCCGCTTGGTTTCCAGCACGTCGCTCTCGGCCGCCAGCCGCGCAATCCCGACCAGGCCCGGCGAAGGAGAATCGCCGAACAGCACCTCTTCATATTCGCCTTTTGTTCGCCATATGTCAACCCACCTGCTGCATCTTTTTAAAGGTGGCCAGACAGCGCTCGGCGGTCTCGAATTCCGAATATTGGCTGCCCTCTTGCTCGATCAGATAATATTCGACCCCGCCGGTTTTCTCCGCCGCCGCAAAGATCTGTTTCCAGGGCGCGGCGCCTTCGCCAAACAGCGACCGGTAGCCGATCTCCTTGTTCCAATCCTTCAGGTGCAGCGAATTGATCCGCCCCGGATTGGCATTGATCCAGGCCACGGGATCGGAACCCATCTCGACGCAGGTGCCGACGTCGAACTGCAGCATGAAATCCCTCGGGGTGTTGGCGGCGACGACTTCGATGGGCCGCTTGCCGTCGACGAGCGTGAACTCCGCCTGATGGTTGTGATAGCCGCCGCGCAATCCTACCGGGCGCAGCTTATCGGCGCCTGCGGTGAGAGCGTCGGAGATTTTCTTCCAATCGTCGAGACTCCCGGCGCGCGGCGAACTGGCGATCACGATGAAGCGCGCGCCGAGAATCTTGTTCAGATCGATCGCCTTCTGAATATTCGCGGGATCGTAGTTCGAGAGCGCGTTGTGTGTCGAGAGACATTTCACAGCCAGGTCGTCGAGTAATTTGCGCACGTCCTTCGCCTGCTCGGCGGTCCAGGAATAATAAGGTGCGTAAAATTCGACGACCTGATACCCGATCGCGCCGACTTTGCGGATGGCGCCCATCGGGTCCTGCATCAGAGCCTTGCGCACGGAATACATTTCGAGGCCGACGGGAATGCTCTTCTTCTGCGCGGAGGCGAGGGCCGCGGAAGCGCATACGCCCATAAAGCTGCGGCGATTCATAGGCAAACGGTATCATGCCCGCTACGCTGGTGGAGGTGAGTTCACAAGCTCTGCCGATCGACGCGCTTCTGCCGGAGATCATGGGTAGTCTGCGCCGCGAGCTCAATCTGGTGATCGAAGCGGCCCCGGGCGCGGGTAAAACCACGCGCGTTCCACCGGCCCTGCTCGAATTCCGGCACGACGTGCTGGTGCTCGAGCCGCGCCGGATCGCCGCTCGCATGGCAGCACGGCGAGTGGCCGATGAACTGGGCCAGCGGGTGGGTGAGACCGTGGGATATCAGGTGCGCTTCGAAGAAGTGGCCGGCCCGCGCACCCGGCTGCGCTTTCTGACCGAGGGGGTTCTCACGCGCCGCATGATCTCCGATCCGGATCTGCGCGGCGTGGGCGCGGTGGTGCTCGACGAGTTCCACGAGCGCCATCTTGAAACCGACCTCGCGCTCGCTCTGTTGCGGCGTTTGCAGAAGACGCACCGTCCCGATCTGCGCATTATCGTGATGTCGGCCACGCTCGATGCCGGTCCGGTGACGCGTTTTCTCGGCAATTGCCCGGCCGTTCGATCCGAAGGCCGCTGGTTCGATATCGCGATCGGGTACACGCCCTATTCGCCGGCTCCGCTGGAGGAGCAGGTCGCGGCCGCGGCGGAGAGTTTGATATCCGAAGAGAAGATCGGAGATGTGCTGGCATTTCTGCCTGGCGCGGCGGAGATTCGGCGAGCCGCGCGAGCTTGCGAATCCTTGGCACGGCGGGCCAATCTGCTGATCGCTCCGCTCTATGGAGACCTCTCGCCGGCGGAGCAGGATCGTGCCGTCGAGCCGGCGGCGCAGCACAAAATCATTCTCTCGACCAACATCGCCGAGAGTTCCATCACCATCGAAGGCGTGCAAGCGGTGATCGATTCAGGGCTGGCGCGGATCGCGAGCGACTCTCCGTGGACCGGGCTGCCTGCCTTGGAAGTCCGGCGCATCAGCAAGGCTTCGGCGCGCCAGCGTGCGGGACGAGCGGGGCGCACGGGACCGGGCCGCGTGATTCGTCTCTACACGGCGGAAGATTTTCAGCGGCGTCCCGACCATGACGACCCGGAGATTACGCGCCGCGAATTGTCGCAGATGTGTCTGCAGTTGAAAGCCGCGGGTGTCGACGATCCCATGCAGCTTGAATGGCTCGATGCACCGCCGGCTGAGGCGCTGAAGGCGGCCGGGATATTGCTCGACCGGCTGCATGCGCGCGACGCCGCGGAGAAGATGGCGCGCTTGCCGCTTCATCCGCGATTGGCCCGCCTGCTGCTCGACGCCGAACAGTATGGCGCGGGCGAACATGGTTGCCGCGTCGCGGCGCTGTTGAGCGGCGGGCAGCGCATCCGCAGCTTCGACGACGAGCCGGACCAACGAACGCGCGCGGTCTGGGACCAGCTGCGGCGCTTCGTTAAACGGGGGCGAGCGCATGACGACGTGGCCATCGAGAAAGCGCTGCTGGCGGCTTTTCCGGATCGAGTGGGGAGACGCGGCTCCGGCGACACCGTGCTGCTCTCGAATGGAACTTGCGCCACGATGACGAATCCGCCCGGCGAGTTTCTTGTTGGAGTGGATCTTGAAGATCGCATACGGCTCGCCTCGGCCATCGAGCCGGACTGGCTGATTGACCTGTTCCCGGATCACATTCAAGAGCGCAATACGGTGGAATGGAACCGGCAAGCGGAGCGCGTGGAGTCTGTCAGCGCTCTTCTGTACGACGAATTAGCGATTGAAGAGACCCGCGGTGGCCCGGTTGACGATGAGGCCGGCGCGAAGTTATTGGCCGCCAAGGTGTTGGATGCCGGCATTGACCGCTTCGTCAATCGCGAGGAAGTGAACGCGTTTCTCTCTCGCGTGGAATTCGCCGCCGAACATTCGGGATTGAAGAAGTTAGCCGAACGCGACATGACGGACGCATTAACCGGCTTGTGTTACGGGCTGCGCAGCTTTTCCGATGTAGAAAAAAGCGCCGCCGGATTGATTCCCGTGCTGACGCAAAAACTCGACGGCAATCTGCTCGATCAGATTGCGCCGGAGCGGCTCAGACTGCCCAGTGGGCGCAATACCAAAGTTCATTACGAGCGCGGCAAGCCGCCATGGGTAGCTTCGCGACTGCAGGATTTCTTCGGTATGACGGAAAGCCCGCGAATCGCACGAGGTAAGGTCGCCCTGGTAGTCCACTTACTCGCCCCCAATCAACGAGCGGTCCAGACGACTACAGATCTGACGGGCTTCTGGCAACGCTTGTATCCGCAACTAAGGCGCGAGTTGGGGAGAAGATATCCCCGGCACGCGTGGCCCGAGAACCCGCTCAGCCCTGGGTAATTTCGTACTTTTTGAGAATCTCCCCCCAAAAACCGCGCGCCTCGAAGATTAGTTCGACCGCGTCCCGCACTGCGCCGCTGCCGCCCACGTGATGAGTCACCCAATGCGCCTCACCTTTAACCTCAGGGCGCGCATTGGCCACGGCAATGGCCAATCCCACGCGATGAAATACGACCACATCGGTAAGATCGTCGCCCAGATAGGCTACTTCCTCCGGCGCAACTTTGGCGTCCGCCATGATTTCTTCGACGATGGGAATCTTCTCGATGTGGCCCTGATAAACGTAGTTCATCTTCGCCTGTTTGGCGCGTTCCACGGTCGACGGCGACACGCGTCCGCTGATGACGCCCGTGCGAATCCCCTTCCACTGGCACCACTGCAGAGCAATGCCATCCTGGGAATCGAAGGCCTTGAATTCGACCATTTCGTGGGGCGCGGCGCCGGGGATGAAATAGAGCTTGCCATCCGTCATCACGCCGTCCACGTCCATCAGCAGTAACTTGATTTTCGCCGCGCGGGCGCGTACTTCGACCTGATTCATTCACCATCTCTCCTCAAAAATCTTCTTGTAAAGCCGCCGCTGCCGGGTCAGGGCCACGGAGTACACTTCGTTCTTCGCCTTGTCCGGTTCGACGTTCCGGCCCAGATCCGCCGGAGCGTCGCCGATACTCCGGATCGCTCCCATCCGCTCGAGCGCCAGCAGGGCGGCGCCCCGCGAAGTAGCTTCGCGCTCCCGGCACATTACCACCGTATGGCCCAGAGTATCGGCCATCATCTGCGTCCACACCGCCGAATTCAGCAGCGCCGCACCCGAACCGATTATTTCTCCCGGAACGCCGAAAGTATCTTCCATGATCTCGTACACGTTGCGGAAGCGCAGGGCCACCGATTCGAGCGCCGCATGCAGAATCTCCATCGGAGTTGTTCCCACACCCAGCCCGGTGATTGCCCCGCGCACGTCGGTCCGCCATTCGGTCGAGCGCTCGCCCGCGAACAAAGGCAGAATCGTCAGACCGTGCAATCCCGGCGGCATGGCGGCCAGTTGTTTCTCGATTTCGCCGTCGTCGGGGAGGTGCAGGGTGCGTTTCATCCACGCATAAACCTGGCCGCCGTTCGAAAGCGCGCCGCCCGTGACGAAACGCTTCCGATCGATCCGGTAACAGAACAGGCCGTCCGGAATTTCGATGCGCGGGCTCTCGACGGTGGCCCGCATGGCGCCGCTCGTTCCCACCATGAATGCCCAGCGGTCGCGCGTGGTGCAGCCGCTGCCGACGTTATCGCAGGCGCCATCGCCCAGCGCCGGATACCAGGGAATGCCGTCGAGCTCCGGCCATTGCTCGCGATACGGCGCGCGCAGATCTTTGCACGGCTCGTCCATCGCCGCGGGATCGGGAAACTGCTCGCGCTTCACCGGAAGCACCGAGAGCATTTCGGCGTCGTAATCGTTGGCGTTCTGATTCCACAATCCGCTCGCCGAGATCATCGACGTGGATGCGGCCGGCGTGCCGAAGAATTCGAGAAAAAGATATTCGCCGGCGCTCATCCATCTTTGAGCGGCGCGAAATGCCTCCGGCTGCGTCTCCGCAAGCCATAACAGCTTGGGCGGAGGATAGCTCGGATGCAGCATGCAGCCGGTGCGGCCGTGCTGGCGCAGATTGTCGATGCGTTTTTCGAGCGTATGCGCGGCATCGGCGCTGCGCGCATCGAAGGGATGCAGAATCGCGGTGGTGGGGTTCCCATCCGCGCCCACCCCTACAATGCTGTGCCAGAAAGTATCTACGGCCACGGCAGCCGGTTTTACGCTAAGCCCGCGCATCTGTCCGCAAATATCGGTCAGAGATCGCGCGGCGATTCCCGCCAGCTCTTTGGCATCGATTTCCCAGCCGCCGTCCTCCGTGGTGCGCGGCCGGTACTTCACCTGTGAACCAAAGCCGGCGATCTCTTTGCCGTCGAACGAGAACAGCAGCGTACGCGCCGAGGAACTGCCCACATCGAGCGTCAGGATCGCATCCACCTGTTCTTTGTAGCATGGGGAGCCATTCTCAGCACGAGAGGCCGCTCCCGGCGAAAAACAGCGGCTACCGGATATCCGCCACCTTCCCAGCGACGACCGTGACTTTCCTATCGCTATACACGTATAGAAGCGTATTGGCGCCCAAATCCGCCACGGACTTTGGTTGACCGAGGATTGCCGTCACCTCGTCTACCCCCATACCTTTGGAGATCTCCTTTGGAGCGGTTGCCGCAGGCGCACCGGACGGTCCCGCCGCCGACTGCGCGGCTTGACCGGCCTCGGCATCGGCTCTGTCTGCCTCTTGCGCCTGCTGGGAGATTTCGGCGGCGACGTTCGGCTCCGGAGGCGGAGCGCCCTGAGTGAACGGAGCTGGAGTCGCCGCTCCCTTGGCGCCTGCGGGCTCCGCGGGCAGGCCACTCTTCCCCTGCTTCGTCTGTAAGTCGCCGAGTCCCTGATCGATCGTTTCGCGCATTTGGTTCTGCATGTCCTGCAGATCGTTGAGCGCGACGGTAACGGTGGAGGATTTGCCGCACTCCTGACCGCCCTTGCTTGCCAGAACGCGCAAGTTTGCGCTGTTTCCGGCAGCCGGCTGCGGAGGGTTGAGCTGCAGGACATCGCCGGGAGTCACCAGGCACTCCCTGCCAGCGGCGTCAGTCAGGTCGAGATCGTGGCCGACAACAAATACATGGCTGGCCCCATCGCCCAGCATTCGCTCGATTCCGCTCGACTGCGGGGTCACATCTTGGTTTTGCGCCGTGAGCTGCGCTTCGCGATTTTCTAAGGCGATCTGGCGCTGCACTTCCGCCGAAATCTCAGCCCTCACTTCGGGGGTAAGGGGCGTCGGTCCGGCTGGCAGCGGCTGCATAGGCTGGGCCGCGTCGACGCGCGCCTGATAGGCCGCCGCGAGCGAGGTCGAAATCATATAATCCGTGAGCCACACCGAGGCATTCGGATACACCGGCTGGGGGGCGAAGTAAACGCCATAGTATCCATACCACGGGTTGCCCGCAAAGCCCCAAGCGTAAGGTGCCGGCACCAACCACGGGTTATATGCCCAGCCATAAAACCCAAGGGGATAGTACGCCACGGGGGCATAAACCTCCAGGGCTACACCGCGGTACACATAAGGCCGGTAGAAGCGGTCGTAGGCCCGGCCGTGGGCATAGTATGTGCGATGTGCGTATTCGTGTTCGCGGAAAGAATACGGACGCTGAACGTATCCGCGGCCACCGCGCTCGGCGACGACACGCGAATGGTCGGCGCGGTCGACCCTCGATATCCGATTTCCGCTGAGGCTGTTGTGGACGTCCATGCCCCGTCTGGCATCATGGACGTCGCTGCGCGTGCTGTTGGGTCGCGTTCGAACGTCCTGGCCGTTCGGCAACTTCGTCGTCTTGCCGCCAGTTCCGGGCAACGGGGGTCTTCCAGGCTCCTTGTTTACCCCGCCAGGATTTCTGCCGGGGGTCGGGCCGCGGCTGGCCGTATTGGTCGTTGTCGGGCCCTTTGTCGTCGGACCGCCGGTGGTCGGGCCGCGGCCGGTGGGATTGCTCGTGGTCGGTCCCTTTGTCGTCGCGCCGCCAGTGGTCGGGCCGCGCCCGACGGAACCGGTGGCAGATCCTTTCGCGGCGGCAGCCGGCACGCCGGGTTTCGCCGCAGTTGCCGGCTTGGCAGCGGGTGCGCTCGCTTTCGCGGGAGGCCCGGACGGCTTCGAGCCGGCGGAGGCCGTCATACACATAAGACTCGCCGCCAGAAGCATTCGAACGAGAATCGTTGGTAGAAACACTTTACGCATAAGCCTTCCCTCTCTTTCGTTCACATTCCGAATCGGCTACTCTATGGCTGTGACTTTGCCGCCAACCAGAGTTACTTTGAGGTTTTCGAAGTAAAGGATCTGCTGTTTGGCGCCGGCACCTTCAACTTTCCGGGGCGGCCCGAGAGCCGCGATCACTTGTTCCTTGCTTTGCCCCAGCGCGATCGACGCGGGAGGCGGCGGAGGAGGCGCGATGGGAGCCAGTGCCGGATCCGCCGCCCCTGCGGGCGGCGGGGCCGCCGCAGCCTGCTGCCCACCCACTACCTCCAGACACTGTGCGGCAAGAGCCGAGATTTCGTCGGCATCGGGCTGCGTACCTTTAGCATAGGGAAACTTCAGCGCCCCGTGATACCGCGAGTCCGGGAGAGGATCGCTGAGGAACTGCAGCACTACTCCGTCGTCTTTGACTTCAACCTCGGTGAGCCAGAACTTCTCACCCTTGACGAAAACGCGGCACGAGCCATCATGGTTGGTCTTGCAAAGGGCGCCGAAGAAGCCACTCTTGATGGTGGCGTCGCCCTTCTTATAGGTGTTTTGATTGCTGAACGAGGCGCTGGTGTACATCGCCAGGCTGTTCTTCTTAAGCATGATCACGGCGCCAGGAGTCACAATGTCGGTTTTGTCGCCGCTCGCCTGGGTTACCGGAAACTCCTGTTCCAGCCTCGCCTGGAGCGCGGATTTCCAGTCGCCGCCCGTGCTCGTCCGCGGCGGCCGGTTCGCAGGCGCGGGCATCGAGGCCGGAACGGGAGCCGCGACAGAGGCGGGCGCGGGAACGGGCTCAGGGGGCGGCGGGGGCGTTAGCACCGGTGGCGGCGCCTCGACCGGCGGCGCGGAGACGGGGGCCGGAGCGGCGGTAGGATCGAGCATGACGAGGATAATGTTCTCCGAAACGCCGGCTTCCTGCAGCTTCACCAGGTCGTTCGTGCTCAGGTCGACCGGTTTGCCATTCTTTTGAATCGTCTTGATGATAATCCCTTCCGACATTCCCGCCTTGACCAGTTGGATCACCGAATCCACTTGAGATGGTGGTTTCCTGACTACGGGCTTTGCCGCTGTGGCCGGCTTCGGCGCGGGAGTTGCGCCAGTGGCATTAGAAGGTTGACCTGATGGCGGCGCGGTCTGAGCGATGGCGAGGATGCCCGCGAAGCCAATCTCAACAGCAAGCGCGAAAAATGTCTTTAGTGTCATATGTCGTTCCATTCCGACAGCGCGAAGCTGCCGCCGTGTTGCCATATTTTCCTGGCCCGCGTTAACGCTTGCCAGCCCGATTAAGGTTTCTGAATGCATTACAGTATACAAGCGCATCTTTAGGAAAGAAAGAACTATGTTTCCTGGGAAATGTCAGCGATCTGTCCCGCGCCAGAGCCGTTTTCGCCTCTATTGAAGCGTGATGAAAACGCCCGCTGGCGCCGCCACCCCGTTCACGCTGGTCTGTAGTTCCTGATCGCCGCTGCCCGCTTTGGGGACGACGACATTGAACTGAAACAAGCCAGCTTCCACGATACCCGCGAAACTTACCGTTGCCGGCAGACCTCCGATGCTGATTTGTGGCATCGTCACGCTCGGCGCCGCGCCCGAGTACACCTGACCCGCGGGGACGTGCGGGTTAGTTGGCCCAAATCCGACTCCGAAAAGAATCACGGTCTCGCCGACCTTAGCCGGCCGCGTCGGAAAGGGCAGCGCACCGGCTGGACCAATGTAGTCATACCCGGCTCCGCTGTTACCGGGACTGCCGGGCGTCACGACAATCGCAGCGGCATACTTGGCGTTGAAAAGGCTCAGCGAAGGCGCGTAGGGGCCGAGCGTTACCGTGCATGAGGCGCTTCCCGCGCTAGTGGTTACGGCCACATTCACTACTCCCGTGGTATTGTCGTCCGGCGGCTGTAGGTTGATTTGCGTGGGGCTCACAAACCACAGGTAAGCCGGCTTCGAATTGATGGTGACGCTCGTGTTGCCGAGCGACGTCGGAAAATTGCCGTTCCACACCGTGGTTCCGGCGGCGAGATTGGTACCGTAGATCGATACCCACGAGCTGGCCTGGATGGTAGTCGAGGCACTGTAGACTGGCACGACACCGCCCAGGTTTATCGACACCGGAGGGGTCAACCGCCTGACGCGGGCGATGCCGTAGGTCGCGTCGGCGATGTAAACTGCGCCGACGCAGGGGGCTTGCGCGATCCCCGCAGGACGGTCCAGCACGGCGCTGGTCGCCGGTCCGCCGTCGCCCGAAAAGCCATGCACTCCCATGCCTGCGATGGTCGTGATGGTTCCTCCGGCCGTGACCATGCGGACAATCGCGTCGTTGATCTGCGTAATGTAGAGGTTCCCGCCGGCGTCCACGGCCACGTGCCACGGGCTGTCGACGCCTGCCTGTGTTGCGAGACCACCATCGCCGGTGTTGCTCGCCGCGCCGTTGCCCGCGACGGTGGTGATGATACCGAGGCTTGACACCTTCCTCACACGATTTGAGGTGGCGTCGGCGATATAGAGATTTCCCGCCGCATCGACGGCAACGCCGGTGGGACGCAGGAGACTGGCGCCGGTGGCAAGCCCGCCGTCCGCTGTTGCAGTGCCACCCCCGGCAACTGTGGAGATATTGCCGTTGGCGGCCGTTACCTTCCTGATCAGATTGTTCTGGCTGTTAGCCTGGGCGATGTAAATGTTGCCCGCGGCGTCTACAGCCACGCCGTAGGGAATATCGATGTACGCGCTTGTAGCCTTGCCTCCGTCGCCCAGCGCGCAACACTGAGCGCCTCCGGCAACGGTGGTGATGATGCCATTGGTATCGACCTTTCGAATGCGGGAATTGCCGATAGCGGTGTCGGCGATGTAGAGGTCGCCCGCCGCGTCGGATGCAAGCGCCACCGGAGCGATCTGGGCCTGCGTGGCGGCGACATAGTCCCCAACGCTGGTACCGCCGCCTGCGACGGTCGAGATGATCCCGGAGGCAGTCACCTTGCGAATCAGGCTTCCAGCCACGATGTAGAGATTTCCCGCGCCATCCAGGGCCACGTCGTAACACAGGTTGGCGAGGCCCGCGTTAATGGCTGGACCTCCATCGCCAGTGCCCGCGAAGAAGTAAGGATTAGCGCCACCGGCAGCCGTGCCGATAGTGTAGTTTTGCGCCATGCCGGCGGTGATAAGGCCAAACAGGCAGACGAGTGCTCTCCAGGTTGCTCGGGTCATAAGGGTTGCCTTAAACGGAATCGAGTTCCTATTGCTGGAGCGTGTAGGTTATTTGGCCTTCGGGCGAGTTGGACTGACCGCCCTGATCGCCAAAGCTTACAATCGTTATCGTGTTTCCGACCTGGCTGACCCCGATCAGGGCGTCAAGGTACCAGACGCTGTTGGAGCAACCATTGCTATTGGAGGCGCTGCCGACGCCATAGCTATAGGCTGTCGACGTAATTCCATCGCTCTTGAGCCAAGCGGCATATGGATTATTTGCGATTGGCCCGACATACCACGTGGCGCTATAAGGGTAGGTGCAGGGGTCTGCACCGGCTGCCGAGCTAAGGGACCATTCCGTCGCTCCGCCGTCCGTGACACCAGGGCCACTTACAGTTATTAGCGCCTTTCCGCCGAGGATCGACCCCGGACCCGCGTACGTACCGGCTTTGAAACCAGACGAAAGAATTGTTGGCGCTGGAATAATCTGCGGATAACCCTGTGAAATCGTCAGGTTCCCGTTGACGTCAACGTTGAACTGCAGGTTAAGGTTGACGTACACTGTCAAATTGGGAGCTATGACGACGGGAATCCCCGTCGCCGTAATAGTGTTTCCCGAGCCAGTGAGCGAAGCGCTCTGGAACAGCGCGTAAGGGGCCGTTTGTGCCTGGCCAACCAATGCGCACGCAGCCAGCAGGATGAGGCAAGCGCCGATCCGGGCGCTCTGGCGCAGCAGATTCAAAACACGGCAGGTAGTCATCGTAAAAATCTCCTCATTGAAAAAAATTTTGCTTTACCTCGTAAAGATTCGGCCGCAGCCGCTCGCTCTGGCCACACAGTACCCCCTGGCGTTGCAAAACGCCTTCGGGACTGCTAGCATTTCGAGACATATGCGCCCGCGCTCGTTTAAAATGCCGCGCACATATTATCAATTACGCAAAGGAGGGTGAAAAGCCGTCATGGAGGACGAACTTAATCTGTCAAAGCCTGACCTCGATGAGCTTTTCACCGGGCTGTACAACAAAATACGGCACTTAGCCGCGCGCGTCCGCTGGAACGGCGCCAACCCGACACTGAATCCGACCGCCCTCGCCAATGAGGCGTATCTGAAGCTGTGTAAGGACTCAACGGATTTTTCGTCGCGGTCGTACGAAGAGGTTATTGCGATCTTCGCCAACGCGATGCGCCACATCCTCATTGATGCCGCCCGCCGCAAGAACGCCCAAAAGCGCGGCGTTCTCAGCCCGCCTGCAGCCACGCCTGTGCCGGTAGAGGACGCTCTCACTCTTCAGGATCTGCTGGAAGACCTCAAACACGAAAATCCACGCCAGTGCCAGATTATCGACTGCCGATTCTATCTGGGAATGACGGTCGAGGAAACCGCGGCGGCGCTCGGGCTTTCGAAAACCATGGTCGAACGCGAGTGGCGAGAAGCTAAGGCCCGGCTGACTAACAAGGCTCAGGCAGCCACAGGTGGTAATGCCGAATGAACGAGTCCGGCGTCGGGCGAAACCCGGTTTCTCTGGAATCGACGGATGGCCAACACACCGGCCCACTGGATACCGACGCCTTCGAAATGGCGAATCGAATTCTGGAAGAACTTCCCGACTCGATTGCTTTTGAAGACTTCGGCCCCTACCGGATCGAGAGGTTGATTGGCCGTGGTGGAATGGGCGAGGTCTTCCTTGCCAGCGACGAGTCGGCGCAGCGCAGGGTCGCACTTAAATTCCTGAGCCGGGGGTGGGCGGAACCGAATCTGCGGGAACGTTTTACGCGTGAAATCAGGACCCTTGGGAAACTGGAGCACTCATTTATCGCAAGGCTCTACGATCCTGGCACTCACCCGGACGGAACACCATACTTCGCGATGGAGTTTGTCGAGGGCCAGCCACTGGACGAGTATTGCCGTGAGCCGGCGATTTCCGTCGAAGACCGTTTACGCATCTTCCGCTCAGTGTGTGAGGCTGTGCAACATGCGCACACCCGGCTGGTGGTTCATCGCGATCTGAAGCCGTCGAACATCCTGGTCAAGGCCGACGGCACCCCGAAGCTGCTCGATTTTGGCATCGCCAAGCAGCTGGAAAATGTCGATGGCGTTACAAACCCGACGCGCACCGAATTACGCTTTACGCGGGCCTACGCGGCGCCCGAGCAGATTCGCGGCGAGCCTGTTGGAGCCTATACGGACGTTTATGCGCTCGGCGTCATCCTCTATGAACTGCTCGCTGGCAAGCCTCCGTTCGATTTTGAAGGATTCACGCCCGCGGAAGCCGAGCTCATCATCGCCAGCGAGCGGGAACCGGAAAAACCGTCGGCTGTGGCCAGTCGCGTAGCGGCCGATTCAGAAACCGGCAAGCGCGCCTCTCAGCCCGACAAGGCGGGGTGGAACGATCTGGATGTACTCTGCCTGAAGGCAATGAAGAAGGACGCCGGAAGGCGTTACTCCTCGGTCGTGGAGTTGATGCAGGACGTTGATCGCTACCTGAAGGGCGAGCCACTGAAGGCTCGCCCCGACACTCTGCGCTATCGGACGGGCAAATTCATGAGGAGGAATCGGCGCGCGCTCGCTGCGTCGACTCTCGCGTTTACGCTGATTGCCGGGTTGATTACTTTTTTCACCGTGCGCCTCGCGAAGGCGCGCGATCAGGCTGAGCGGGAGACCGCCACAACGACGGCGATGAACCGGTTCCTTTCGGACGATCTTCTGGGACGGAGCGATCCGTTCAGGAGCGGACAAGCACAAGAGCCGTTCGCGGACGTGGTAGATCAGGCGTCTTCGCACATTGACGTGCAATTCAAAGCGCAGCCGCTGATTGCAGCGAGACTGCATCAGACGATTGCGAGCGCATTTGAGAACCGCTCCGAATTTTCCCAGGCGCGCAGGGAGTACTCCCGATCCAACAACCTTTTCCGGCAGGGCGAGGGCCCCTTATCGCAGGATGCGATTGTGGTGAACCTGCAGCGCGCGGCCATGGAGGCGAGAAGTTACGAGCGCGGTTCACTGGAGGTCGCGAAATCGCTCCTCAGCGGCGCCGAAAAGTCGATTGCCACAATTACCCGGCCGAGAGATGACCTGCAGGTTTGGTCGCTGACGGCTCGCGGCGCAATCGCGATTGTCGGGAACAATGCGCACGCGGCACTCGATAACTACTCGGCGGCCCTGCGCCGGGCAGAGGCGATCCCATCCTTTGACGAGGCGGCGCGGACGCGCATCAAGCGAATGTTGGCGTTTTCCTATATTCGTCTGGGCGACGGCGCTAAAGCGGAGCCGCTGTTGCGGGAGGTTATCGACGCTTTCTCGAGGACGGACGGGCCAGATAGCCCATCAAGCTTACCCGCCCGCGTTAATCTGTCACAGGCTTTGCTCGCTCAACATAAATACGCCGAGGCAATTCAGGAGGCGAATCGGCTTTACCCTGTATTGGCCCGCAGGTTAGGGGAAGATCATGAAGTCACCATGACGGTCCTCGGGGCGCGAGCCGCATCGGAAGGGTCCCTGGGAATCTGGAACGATGCGATCCGCGACGATCTTATGGTTTACAACCTGGCTGTCCGGAAGCTGGGTCCGGTTTCATTTTATTCAATCGGGATGCTTTCGGATGCGGCGTTGTCGCAATGCCGCGCGAGCCGGTATGGGGAGGGCGAAGCGAATGCGCGCATGGCGTATGAGCGGTCGAAACAGGCGTTTGGCGCGAGGGCCGGATTAACAGGAGGAACTTCCTACGCGCTGGCGGTTTGCCTGATTGGTGCGAACAAACTGGAAGAAGCGTCGGAGCTTCTCCAGAATGTCGATATAAGCGCCGTTTCGCAGTTGAGCGGCGATCCGTCGTTCGGCGCGGGTGTTTCATTGGCAGAGGGAGAGATTGCGGCTCGAAAGGGAGATTACGTTTTGGCCAAGAGCTACGCCGACTCCGCGGCGCCGGCGTTTGAAGCATCCAGCGCCGCAATCGGAGAAAAAAAGGCGCTTCAGGACCTTAGGCAGACGATCGACTCGCACCTCGGCCAGTCAGGGCGTTAGCGGTTTCTGTTTGATGAATTTTCCCTGGCTGCGGCTGACTGACTCCGCTTCGCTCACGTACCATAAAAGCGGCGTCGGCATATGGCCTGGCAGGAAATTATTACATCGGCGATCGACCGGCACGCGATGTTGCGCTTCGGCCGCCGGATCGGTGTCGCCGTCTCGGGCGGATCGGATTCAGTTTTCCTGCTGCACGCGCTTCATGAAATGAATCTGGCCGCCGCCGTTCTCCACGTCAACCATCGGCTGCGGGGCGACGAATCGGATGGGGACGAAGGGTTCGTCGGAGCGCTGGCCGCAGAATTGGGGCTGCCGCTCTACGCCGCCACGCTGCCGGTCGGCGAAGGGAACATCGAGCAGGAAGCGCGGCGCGCTCGCTATCGGTTTTTCGCCGATTGCATGGCCAACGGTTCTTGCGACGCCGTAGCCACGGGCCACACCATGGACGATCAGGCTGAAACTGTTCTCTCCCGATTCCTCCGCGGAGCGGGCAGCGCCGGTCTGAGCGCCATTCTTCCCGTCACGGAATCCCGTATCGTTCG
The DNA here is from genome assembly GCA_050015835.1 of Bryobacteraceae bacterium. GTDB lineage: Bacteria > Acidobacteriota > Terriglobia > Bryobacterales > Bryobacteraceae > BOG-234. The sequence continues at coordinate 37,881 of JBEKAQ010000028.1, forward strand.
GCCCCTGCTCGATCTGCGCCGCGAAGACATCCGCTACCGGCTGGCGGTCCAAAACATCGCATGGAGAGAAGACCAATCCAATAGCAACACCGATTTTCTGCGCAACCGAATTCGGCTTGAGACCATGCCGCAGCTGGTGGGCTTGAATCCCGCGCTCCCTTCCGTGCTGGCGTCCACTGCCGAATGGGCGCGCGCCGAGGAGGAATACTGGACCGCGGAACTCAATCGTTTGGAACCGGGTTACCTCCAGTTCGATCGGGAAGCCGTCCTGATCCGCACCGGCCCGTTCCTGACCCTCCCCCTCGCTGCCGTGCGCCGTCTGCTGCGCCGAGGGATCGAGCGGGTGAACGGAGGGCTGCGCGGCATCGATTTCCGTCACGTGGAGGCTATCCGCGCGCTGATGGAAACCCGCGAGGGCAGCGGCCGCATCCAGCTTCCGGGCCTCGACATCTACCGGTCGTTCGATTGGCTGCGTTTCGCCCCCATCGGCTACGATTCCCGCCTGCCGCGGGATTTTGAGATCGAACTCCGCATTCCCGGCCTGACCGAAGTTCCTGAACGAAGGCTAACCATGGAGATGGAACTGGTTAGTAACGTGCCCGTATATAATAGTCAGATGGACGCGCTGGATTGGGAGAAGTGCGGCGGTTCGCCGGTGCTGCGCAATTGGCGGCCGGGCGACAGCTACACTCCGAAGGACCATTCCAGTCCTGAGAAGATTAAGACGTTGTTCCAGGAAAATCGAATTCCGCTGTGGGAAAGGCGCACTTGGCCTGTGGTTGTTGGTGGAAATGCCGGGGGCGGTTCGATCCTCTGGACACGCCGGTTCGGTGTCGCGGCTGAGGTTGCCGCCACTGCCGAAAGCCGGCAGATTCTCTTGATTCGCGAGAGCAGGGAATCAAATAGTACGCTTTCGACGTCTAAAGAAGCAGAACGCGCACGGATGAAGGAGCCGGTTGCCCGTGGTCAGGGGCCGGACGAGCGGGGCGCGGAGGTATTGTGAACTCAAACGTAAAAACAATCATATTCTGGGTGGTTCTGATCTGCGTGGCCGTGCTGCTCTGGGCAGTGGTCAAATCGGGTCATACCAAGAACGACCGGTCACTGACTTTCAGCGAGTTCCTCGCGGAAGTGGATGCCGGCAATATCAAAGACGTGGAGATCAACGGCGGCGACGTAAAGGGCGACTTCATGAATGGCCGCGACGCCTTCCATACCGTGGCTCCCGCCAATTATCCCAAGCTCATCGACACCCTCAGCGACAAAAAGGTTGCCATGAAGTTCAGCGATAACAGCGGCAATAGCTGGGTTTCCATCCTCGTGAACGCTTCTCCGTTCCTGCTGCTGATCGGCTTCTGGATCTTCATGATGCGGCAGATGCAGAGCGGCGGGAATAAGGCTTTGAGCTTCGGCAAGAGCCGTGCCCGCCTGCACTCCACGCAGCAGCGCAAAGTGACGTTCAAGGACGTTGCGGGGGTCGAAGAGGCCAAGGAAGAACTACAGGAGATCATCGAATTCCTGCGCGAACCGCAGAAATTCCAGAAGCTCGGTGGACGCATTCCGAAAGGCGTGCTGCTGATCGGCTCGCCCGGCACCGGCAAGACGCTGCTGGCGCGCGCTATCGCCGGCGAAGCTAACGTCCCGTTCTTCTCTATCTCCGGCTCCGACTTCGTCGAGATGTTTGTCGGCGTGGGCGCCAGCCGTGTGCGCGATCTGTTCGAGCAGGGCAAGAAGAATGCGCCCTGCATTATCTTTATCGACGAGATCGACGCCGTGGGCCGTCATCGGGGCGCGGGCCTCGGCGGTGGGCATGACGAGCGCGAACAGACTCTGAACCAGTTGCTGGTTGAAATGGACGGCTTCGAATCGAATGAAGGCGTTATCCTGGTCGCCGCGACCAACCGCCCCGACGTTCTGGATCCGGCGCTGCTCCGTCCCGGCCGTTTCGACCGCCGCGTGGTAGTGGGCCGCCCGGATGTGAACGGCCGCGAGGCGATCCTCAAGGTTCATACCAAAAAAGTGCCGCTGGGCGACGATGTCGATCTTTCGGTGCTGGCCCGCGGAACACCTGGCCTGGCCGGTGCGGATCTGGCGAATCTTGTTAATGAAGCGGCTCTGAACGCGGCGCGGCAGAATCGCAAAGTCGTCATGATGATCGATTTCGAACTGGCCAAGGACAAGATCCTGATGGGTGCGGAACGAAAGTCGATGATCCTGAGCGAATCCGAGAAACGGACTACCGCCTATCACGAAGCCGGGCATGCCGTGGTGGCCGTAATGGTGCCGAATGCCGACCCGCTGCACAAGGTTTCGATCATCCCGCGCGGCATGGCGCTGGGTGTGACCATGCAGCTACCCATCGACGACAAGCACAACTACAGCAAGGTCTACTGCGAGGATCAGCTGGCGATCCTGATGGGCGGCCGTATCGCGGAAGAGATTTATCTCAACCAGATGACCACCGGCGCCGGCAACGACATAGAACGTGCCACCGAAATGGCGCGCAAGATGGTCTGCGAGTGGGGCATGAGCGAACTGGGTCCGCTGAGCTTCGGGAAGAAGGAAGAGCAGATTTTCCTCGGCCGCGAAATCGCCCAGCATCGCGACTACTCGGAAGAGACGGCTATCCGCATCGACGAGGAAGTGAAGCGTATCGTCTCCACGGCCTACAGCCGCGCGCGCGCTATCATCGAGCAGCATTCGAACGCGCTGGTTCGCGTGGCGGAAAATTTGCTCGAGCGCGAAGTGCTCGACGGCGGCGAAGTGAAAAACATCATGGGTGGCGGCACCCTGCCCCCCATGGCCAGCAACAAGCCGAAGGATTCGGCCGACCACACCCAGCAGGTGATTCGCCCCGAATCCGGTGGTGGACGCCGCCTGCCCGGTCTGTCCGAAGGGGAGCGTCCGGCGCCTGCCTGATTTTCCGGTTTATTTGTTCGATCTCGATGGCACCCTGCTGGACTCCGCCGTGGATATCTGCGCCGCAGTCCAGCAAGTGCTTTCGCCCCATGTTGCGGACCCGCTGCCGTTCGATTATCTGAAGAGCTTTGTGGGCTTTCATCTCATCGAATGCTTCAGCGACGTTCTTCCCCACTTCTCCCCCGAACAAATCGACGAATTAGTAGCTACTTACCGGGTCACCTATCTGGCGCGCGGCCATGCTTCGACCGAGCGCTTTCCCGGAGTTCTCGACGCCCTGCAAAATCTCGGCGGACGCAAGGGAACCGCGACCACCAAGGGCACTCCCACCACCCGCGCGGTGCTGGAACAATTTGATTTGCTCCCTTATTTCGATCACGTGCAGGGCACCGATGGATTTCCCTGCAAACCCGCGCCGGACGTGGTGCTGCGCTCGATCAAAGCCCTGGGAGCGAAGCCGGAAGACTGTCTTTTCGTGGGCGATTCGGTGGCGGATATGGAAGCCGGACGCCGCGCCGGTGTTAAAATCTGCGCTGTCCGCTATGGCTATGGCAAAACCGAGGAACTCGCCAAATGGGAGCCCGATTACTGGGTGTCCGACTTACGCGAACTCCTGACGTAAGGCGCGCCGCGGCGTGCGGAGTGGCGCTCGTGCTGCAGCCGCTGATCTTCTACTGGCACGTTCTCATCAATCCCAGTCTCCACATTCCCTATGATGTCGAAGCCTACTACTTCCCGGTAATTGCATACATGGCCCGCTGTGTGCGCCGCGGCTGGGCGCCTTTCTGGGACCCGTATACGTACGCCGGCATGCCGCTCTACGGCGACCTCCAGGCGCAATTGTTTTACCCGCCGACGTGGCTGGCGATTCTGGTCGGCAACCTCAACGCCGCCCACAATCTCTACTATTGGGTGGAGTGGCTGATCCCGCTCCACATGATGCTGGCGGGTCTGTTCGCCTTCCTGCTGGCGCGCCGCATGGGCCTCTCGCATCCAGCCGCTCTCATGGGCGCGACGGTCTATCAACTGGGCGGCTACTTCGCGTCGCAGGCCACGCATCTGGGCGCAATGTGCGACGGGGCCTGGCTGCCGCTGGCAATCCTGGCCGTCTTCGAAATGCGGCGCGGTTTCCGTCCACGCTGGTTTGGCGTGCTGGTCCTCGCGGGGGCACTGACTATCCTGGCGGGATTTGCCGCCACTACCGTGATCATTGCGGGCGCCACGCTCCTCTTTGCGCTCGCGCTTCTCTGTACGCGCGAAGCCTCGTGGCGCGTTCTTCCGGTGCTCGCCGGAGCCTGGCTGCTGGCCGGGCTCGCGGCATCTATCCAATTAATCCCTTTGTGGCAATTGACCCGGCTGAGCATCGCCTCCGAGCGCGCCACATGGATCACGGCCTGGGGCGCGCCGCTCGAAAGCCTGGTCTCTTTGATCCAGCCCGATCACTACCACATTTTCGAGGCACTGACGCCGCAATACAAACTCCCCTACAATTTCACGTTCCTTTATCTGTACTGCGGAATCGTGCCGATCCTCCTGATACTTCCGGCGCCGTTCGTCCGCAGACAAAGCCGCGCCCTGATGTTCCTCGCGCTGACGGCGGTCACCGCCTTCTGGATGCTGGGCGAACACACCCCCTTCTACCAATTCGTCTTCGAACATCTGCCCAGGTTGCTGCGCGGGTCGCTCTACGCGTGGTACGCCATGATGGCCTTTTGCCTGTTCGTGGGATTGACGGCAGCCACGGTACTCGATCGGCTCGGCCGCCGCGTACCGGAAGCCGCGCTGTGGATTCTTGCGCTGTTCACCGGCTGGGATCTGATCCATACCGGCCGCGATCGGCCCATGAACACCGCGCCCGGAAGTTACCAGCTTGCCACTTCCGAATATGAGTACATGAACGATCCGGCCGCGCTTCCCAGGCTGCGCGCGCCGGTCGACACTGCGATGCCGCCCCTGCGCATCGATTATGCCTGGATCTGGGTCCCCGGCATCCTCGGCGCGAACATGCTCGAACTTCCTACGCCGGCGGGCAACACGCCCTTCATGCTGCGGCGCATGCATGAACTGCGCCGGTTATATTGCGGGAGTCGGCCAACCGATCCCATGCCGTTGCCCACGAGGGATCTGGCGGTGACTCGCTTCGATTCGCCACTCCTGAAAATGCTGAACACCGGAGTGCTGGGCAGCCTGTCGGAGATCAAAGACGCGAACCTGCAACCGCTCGGCCAGGTGGTCAACCTTCACCTTTATCGCATCCCGGATCCGCTGCCCAGGTTTTTCCTGGTACCCGCAATCCGCCGCTCAACCGGGGAAGAGGAGACATTTCGACACCTCGCGCAGGCTTCCTTCAATCCGGCGCAGGAAGCCATAGTGGAGGGGATTCCAGCCGACCGAACCGGACTCTCGGAAGGGACGGTGCAAGTAAGGGTTTACGAGCCCGAGAGAATCGAACTCACCGTAGAGACGCAGGGTCCGGCATTCCTCGGAACCTCCGAAGCGTCTTATCCAGGCTGGGAGGCCAGGCTAAACGGCCAAAGCCAACCCTTGCTGATGACCAACGGAGCCTTCCGAGGCCTGGAGCTTCCCGCAGGCGAGAGCCAGGTGGTCATGACCTACCACCCGGCAAATCTTCCGCTGGCGGCCACCTTAACGCTGGTGGCCGTCGTGATCGCCGTAATGACGTTGTTCGTCTAAGCCAGATCGAATTTCGTTTGGTGCAGCAGCGGATCGCTCTTCACCAGAACGCTCCTGCCGACAATCTCCTCGATCTCCTGCAGAAACTGATTCTGATTACTTTTCAGCACCTTCGCCACTTCCGGATTCACCCGCAGAACGATATTAGTGGTCTCCGCCGCCAGCGCTTTCTGCATGCGCTGCGCCTCCTGCAGGATCTCCCCGACCACGGTCTGCACGCTCTTCACATACCCGGCGCCTTCGCAATACGGGCACGGCGCGCACAACGTCCGCTCAAGCGACTGCTTAACGCGTTTGCGTGTAATCGCCACCAGACCAAAATCGTTGAACTGAAGAATCTTGTAAGGCGCGCGATCGGACCGCATGGTCTCCTCGAGCACCTGCATCACCTTCTGGCGATTCTTGCGCTCGTCCATATCGATGAAATCCACCACGATGATCCCGCCCAGATCGCGCAGCCGAATCTGCCGGACGATCTCTTTGATGGCATCGGTATTCACCTTGACAATAGTGTCCTCGAGGCGATTCGACTTACCCACATACTTGCCCGTGTTGATATCGATCGCCACCAGCGCTTCCGTCTGGTTGATCACGATATGCCCGCCCGACTTCAGCCACACCTTGGGACGCAGCGCTTTTTCGAGCTCAGCGGTAATCCCGAACTCGTCGAAAATCGGATTGGACCGCGTGTAGAGTTTGATGCGCCCCACCAGCGCCGGCTGGAACCGCTCGGCAAAGCGCAGCACGCTCTCATAGAGTTCTTCGTTATCCACCCAGATGGTTTTGAACGACGTGGTCAACTGGTCGCGCAGAATGCGCTGCACCAGATCGAGGTCGTGATGCAAGAGCACTGGAGCCGGCCGCTTTTCCGCCTTGGCGCGCATGTCGAGCCAGAGGTTGTAGAGGAAGTGCATGTCGTTCTTCAGTTCTTCTTCGCTCTTGCCCTCGGCCGCGGTCCGGCAAATGAAGCCGCCCGAAATCCCCTGGCGATGAGTCTGCACGATGCGCTTCAAACGCTGGCGCTCTTCTTCCGAGGGAATCTTACGCGAAACGCCGGCATGGTCGACCGTCGGCATGTAAACCACAAAGCGCCCGGGCAGCGCTATATGCGAAGTAATGCGCGCGCCCTTCTGGCCCAGCGGCTCCTTCGCAATCTGAACGATAATTTCCTGGCCTTCCTTCAGGAGATCTGAAATGGAGGGCAGCGCGGGACGCTCCGACCGTTCCTGACGCTCTGAAGCGGCGCGCGGCCGATCTCTTTCACCACGCTCACGCCCGCCGCGCTCCTGTCTCGAATCCGGGCGGCGCTCTTCGCGGACCTCGGCACTCCTCACCACTTCCACGGGCCCGGCCTCCGCCGAAGTTTCCGCAGCCTCCGGCGACGGAGTTTCCTGCTGCTCGCGATCCTGCGGTTTGCGCTCGTCCCCGGGTTGTTGCCCGCCGCGCATCTTGCGGCGCATACGGCGCGATACCCGATGCGGATATCGATGGCCCTGTTCCCGCAGAGCGGCCGTCAGGCTGGTGGGAATGCGCGCCGGCTCGGGGCCCTCTTCTTCCCGATTGCCCTGGCTGGCGGCCACCGGCTCCATCTCTTCGCCGGACGCAAACTGCACTTCCTGGATGGCATCGGCGAACTCTTCCACCTCTTCCGTTTCTTCGGCTGAGGCTTCCGCCGCGGTCTCCGGTTCTTCCGCCGGAAGCACTTCGATACTTGAGGGCTGGATCTCTTCGACCTCCGGGGCCTTGGCTCTCTCGACTACCGCAATCTGCGGCGCGGATGCCCAGGAAGACACAGCGCCGAATCCCGCCAGCGGATGCTCGGCCGGAATCGCCGGCTCAACCTCCGGCGCGCTCTCTTCTTCAGGTGCTTCCGCCGAAGCCTCCGCCTGAGCCGACTCTGGTTCCAGCGCCTCTTCCTCGTCCCGCAGATCCGCCACCGCGTACTTCGCGAGCGACTCGCCCGGCAGGACCATGAAGTCGTCATCGCCCACCACCGGGCGCCCGCCGTTCTCCCTCGACGACGCCTCGACAGCCACCGGCTCGGACTGGATCACGGTCTCCGGCTCACTCTCCGCCTCTGCCGTGCGGGGAGAAAAGAATTTCGATTCCGGCAGGCTGCTGCCACCGCGCCCTCCCCGGCGCCTTCGGCCACGCCGGCCGCCTTGCCGATCGGCACGCCCGTCCCGCCGGGGCTCATCGCGTCTGGATTCGTCGCTTCTGGGCTCGTCCCGTCTGGATTCAGCTCCGGGCGCCGCCGGACTCACCAGCACCGGACCTGCCGGTTCCGCGGCCTCCGCTTCTTCCACGCGCAACGGCCCCGTTCGTTCCCTTTCCGGAGTTCGTTCCAGCGCCGCGCTCTTCTCCATCTTGAGGACCTTCTCCTCAACGGTGCTGACCACGGCATCGTATTCTTCGTTGTCTTCAAAGAAATCGGACACGTACAGGAAAGCATCCCGCTCCAGTCCGATATCCACGAAGGCGGATTGCATTCCGGGCAGTACGCGCGTGACGCGTCCCTTTTGAATACTGCCCGCTAAGGAATATTCTTTTTCGCGCTCATGGAAAACCTCCACAAGCTGATCGTCTTCAAGAATCGCTACTCTCGTCTCGTGTCTTGCCGTTGAGACGATCAGTTCTTTGGACATGCCTTTTTCTCCCCGTTGGGCTCCATGAAAGAGCTCGAACCGGAAGAATCCGGAATCCGAATCGAAGTGCTGCGCCCTGCGTAAGGATCGTCCGCAACTCCCGCCTGCACGGGCCGGTCCGCCCCGATCGCCAAAAAACCTCACGCCAGCCGGAGGGTGGAGAAAAAATCACGGACGGGATCAAACCGCCGAATCCCGCGCTCGACACCCGACATCGGCCCTGGGGAACCTCTCATCGTTCGGAAACACCCGCCTCCACATCGAAGCAGGCCGGAGCCTGTACTTCCAGGTCCGGTCCGAGAGTCTTCATTGGCTCCCAACTTTAAGTCAAATAAATCGTTTACACCCGGAACGGATTCCGGAAGACGCTCAGTTGAGCACTCCCTCGCATCCGCCCCACAAATTGCCACTTTGTATACAAATCTTCAATTCACAAATCTTCGTACACGAACGCTGTTCACCAAGCCCAGCATCAGGAATGTAGACCAGACGCTCGACCCGCCGTAACTCATGAGCGGAAGCGGAATGCCGGTCACCGGCATGCGCCCCACCACCATTCCGACATTTACCAGTATATGAAATAACAACAGCGCTCCGACACCCATACATATATACATTCCGGCCCGGTCCGGAGCGGTTTGGGCGTCCTGCACCACCTGCATCAGCAAAACGAAGTAAAGAATCAGTACGAACATGACCCCGATGAAGCCGTGCTCTTCGCCGAACGCGGAAAAAATAAAATCGGTATGCGGCACCGGCAGGAAGCGCAGCTGCGTCTGGCTCCCCTTGGTAATGCCCTTTCCCCAGGTCCCCCCGGCGCCCACCGCGATCTTCGATTGAATGAGCTGGTACCCGGTGCCCTGCGGGTCACGCTCCGGATCGAGAAAGCTCACAATGCGATTCTTCTGGTAATCCTGCAGATGGGTAAACGCGATCGGCACCACCACCAGCGCTATCACCCCGATCGCCGCCCAGTAGCGCCATGGCATCCCCGCCAGAAACACGCCGATCGCAAGGATCGGAATATACGTCAGAGCCGTGCCCAGATCGGGCTCTTTGGCGATCAACGCCATGGGCACCAGAATCAGCGCCGCCAGTTTCAGCAGATCCCGCGTCTGCAAAACCTCGGACTTAAGCTCCGTAAGGAATCGAGCCACCAGAAGAATAATGGCGATCTTGGCGAATTCGGAAACCTGCAGATGGATCCCGGCGGGCAGGGCTATCCACCGCGTGGAACCGAACGCGCGCTTGCCGAACGCCAGAACCGCGATCAGCAGCACCACCGACGCGATGTAGAGCGGATAAACCCGCAGCATCAGAGCGTGGTAATCGATCTGCGTCACGATCCACATCAGCAGGATGCCCGCCGCGATAAACAAGATCTGTTTCCACCACGCGCCCTGCCACACGGTGTCGTGCGTGGCGCTGAAGATCTGCAGCACGCCGAGGCCGCAGATGGCCAGAATGATGAAAAACATCGCCCAGTCGAAATCTTTGAGACTGCCCGATTGCAGCATATTTAATGTGGGACAGGCACTTCCGCCTGTCCATTCGCTGTCGCCGGCGTTAATGCGGACATCAACTGCGAAGCTGGGTTCTGCTTCAGCTTTTCCGCTTCCGCCAGACGCGCTTTCTTATCGAAGTACGCCACCATCACGTCGCGCGCCATCGGCGCCCCGTACATCCCGTGAACGCCGCCCTCCCAAAGGACGGAGATCACAATCTCCGGCTTGTAGCAGGGCGCGAACTCCACAAACCAGGCGTTGTCCTTCACGTCTTTGTGGGTCTTGGCATACTCCATCGATGTTGTCTGCGCGGACCCGGTCTTGCCGCACACTTCCAGATTCGGTATCCTCGCCCGCACCCCCGTCCCGCCCTCGTTAACCACTCCGTACATCCCATACACGATCTGATGCACGTTGTCCGGGTTCAATGCCCACTCATGCGGCTTATCGTCCTTCGCCGCCGCCATCGCCAGATGCGGCGTATGCCACACGCCCCCGATCGCCAATCCGCCTATTGCGCGCGCCAGCTGAATCGGCGTCATCGTCACCGCGCCCTGCCCGATCGAAACCGAAATCGTCTCTCCCGCATACCATTTCTGCCGAAAGTTCCGCAGCTTCCATTCGGGCGACGGCATCGTGCCCGCCGCTTCGTTGGGAAGGTCGATGCCCGTCTTCTGCCCATAACCCGCCTGCGTTGCATAGAACGCGATGTTGTCGATGCCCGTCTTGTTGCCGACGTTATAAAAATAGGCGTCGCAGGACACCGTGATGCCCCTGTGCAGCGAGATCGCTCCATGCACCCCGAGGCACTTGAAAAAACGGCCGAAGAAGGTAGCCCCGCCCGCGCAGTTAAACCTCGTGTTTTCGTCGATCGACCCGCTCTCGAGGCCCGCCAGCGCCACAATCGGCTTGAACGTCGAACCCGGCGCGAACTGCGCCTGCGTAGCCCTCGCCAGCAGCGGATTATCCGGATCGCCCGTCAGTTCCTTCCAGTCCTTGTTCTTGATCCGCACCGCGAATTTATTCGGATCGAAACTCGGCCGCGACGCCATGGCGAGCACCTCCCCGGTATTCGGATTCAGCGCCACCACCGCACCGCGCTTTCCTTCCAGCGTTAATTCCGCCACCACCTGCAGATCCAGGTCGATCGTCAGCTGCAGATTTTTCCCCGGCGTGGCTTCTTTAATCCCCAGCACTTCCCGCTCGCGCCCCAGGTTATCCACCACCGACTGGCGCTCGCCGTCGACGCCCATCAGAATGTCGTT
>JBEKAQ010000029.1:0-52487 GCA_050015835.1 Bryobacteraceae bacterium
CATCCGCGGAAACGGAGCCTCCACCCCAACCCCCGCCGCCTGGCAAATCGCCTGCACCATCGGCTCCACCACGCCGAAGATCGTCTCCTCCTGCGGAAAACTCATCTCCAGATCTTCGTCATGCACCGCGGTGAACGGATGGTGCGCAGCGTTCCACCGGCTCTCTTCTTCATCCCATTCGAACATCGGAAAATCCGTGACCCACAGGAACTTGAAAGTGCCCGGATTGAACAGCCCATGGCGCTCCGCATACTTCTGCGCCACATGCAAACGCAACTGCCCGCACGCCTGATACACGGTCTCTTCGGGACGATGCCCCTTCGGCTCGCCCGCCCAATCCGCAATCAGCAGAAGATCGTCCTCCGCCGCTTCGGCGCCCGCGCGCACACGCGCCGTCTGCTCGGGATACTTACGCTCCAAGCCCTTGATATCGTCGAACACGCGCAGCCCGCGTTCCTGTCCGAAGGCCTTCAGATCGTCGCGTTCTTTGCGGCTCAACGCGCCCACTTTGGGGATTTTGATCAGCACCATGGGCAGCGTGTTGCGCGGCAGATCCGAATCCTCGAAGGCCGCGTTCACCTTCATCATCGGCGGAATCCGGCAATCCGGCTTATCGCTGCCATATTGCTGCATCGCCTCCGCGTAAGTCATCCGCGGAAACGGGCCTGCACCATCGGCTCCACCACGCCGAAGATCGTCTCCTCCTGCGGAAAACTCATCTCCAGATCGATCTGGGTAAACTCCGGCTGCCGGTCGGCGCGCAGATCCTCGTCGCGGAAGCAGCGCACAATCTGGAAATACTTCTCATACCCGCCGATCATCAGCAGCTGCTTAAAGATCTGCGGCGATTGCGGCAGCGCATAGAATGACCCCGGCTGCACACGGCTCGGCACCAGATAATCGCGCGCGCCCTCGGGCGTCGAACGCGTCATGAACGGCGTCTCGATCTCAAGGAAGCCCCGCGAATCGAGATACTGCCTGACTGCGAATGCAATCTTCGAGCGCATCATCACGTTGCGCTGCATGCGCGGCCGGCGCAGATCCACGTAGCGGTATTTCAGGCGCGTTTCTTCGGAAACATCCACCGCGTCTTCCATGGGAAACGGCGGCGTGCGCGATTCGTTGAGAATCCACATTTTGTCGACGATGAGATCCACTTCGCCGGTGCCGAGGGCTGGATTGATGGTGTCCTTCGAGCGCAGCTCCACCACGCCATGTACGGCGATCACATATTCGGAGCGCACCAGATCGGCCTTCTCCTTCACGGCGGCATCGGCGCCGTCGCGGATGACCAGCTGCGTGATGCCTTCGCGGTCGCGCAGGTGGAAAAATACCACGCCGCCCAGATCGCGCCGCCGGTGCACCCAGCCCATCAGCAGCGCGTGCTGCCCCGCATCGGACGCGCGCAGTTCGCCGCACGTGTGTGTGCGCTGCAAATCACCGAGAAAATCGAGCGCAATGCTCTCGTCTGCCTGCATGTTCAGTTCTTGTTTCCGATCCGTTGAAATAATTCTTCGCGCGTCACGCGCCGCTGCTCGCCCGTCTGCATGTCTTTGAGCGAATACTCGCCCACTGCAATCTCGTCGTCGCCCAGAATCAACGCATAGCGCGCGCCGGCCTTATTGGCGAGTTCCATAGCCCGCTTCAGTTTTCCCCCGGCGAGCACTTCTACCGAGATGCCCACGCGCCGCAACTCCCGCGCCAGATCGCCCGCATGATGCACCGCCGCATCGCCCAAAGGCGCAAGAAAAACATCGAGACCCGCATCCGAAGTCTGATCCACCGTCATCACCAGGCGATCTTCGCCAATCGAAAATCCAATCCCCGGCGAATGCACGCTTGAACCCAAAGATTCCGCCAGCCCATCGTAACGCCCGCCACCCAGCACCGAATTCTGCGCTCCCAGATTGCCATGCGTCACCTCGAACGTAGTGCGCATGTAGTAATCGAGCCCACGCACCAGCCGCGGCCTGACTTCAAATTCGATCGACCGCTCGCGCAGATAACTCTGCACCGCCGCGAAGTGCGGTTCGCAGATCCCGCACAGATTTTCGAGTATCGAAGGCAACTGATCGATGATCGGCTGATCCTCCGGAACCTTGCAATCGAGCACGCGCAGAGGATTCGTCTCCGCACGCCGCTGGCAATCGGCACAAAGGCCCGCCGCCACCGGCCTGAGCGCCTCGCGTAACCTCTCGATAAATTGCGGACGGCAATTCTCGCACCCCACCGAATTAATCAGCAAAGTAAATCCGCTGAGACCCGCGCGCGTAAGCATCTCGACCACCATCTCGATCACTTCCGCATCGACGAACGGCGATTCCGATCCTATGGCCTCCGCGCCGATCTGAAAAAACTGCCGGTAGCGGCCTTTTTGCGGACGTTCGCGCCGGAACATGGGCCCAATGTAATACAGCTTCTGCACGCCCGGGCGCTGGTCCAGGCGATGTTCGATGTACGCGCGAATCACCGAAGCCGTGTTCTCCGGACGCAGCGTCAGGGACGACCCGTCGCGGTCCTCGAACGTGTACATCTCCTTCGAAACAATATCCGTTTCCTGCCCCACCCCGCGCGCGAAAAGTTGCGTCTCCTCAAGGATCGGAGTGCGGATTTCCTGGTAGTTATAGACGCGAAACACCTCCCGCGCAATACGCTCGACGCGATTCCACACGGCGGTGTCCGGAGGCAGTAAGTCCCGTGTTCCTTTTACGGCGCGAATCATTCAGGAGGGGAATGTCTCATGCTATCACGCAGCTTCCATGCGCCTTGACACCGCGCCGGACTCCGCTTATATTTAGATGGAATACTAATTAGACACTTGGCTAAATATTGCCATGGCCAGCAATCGCACATTCCGCGCGCTGTCGGATCCCACTCGCCGGGAGATCCTGGACCTGCTTCGCCACGGTGAAATGACCGCCGGTGCGCTGGCTGAAAAATTCGACATGACCAAGCCTTCCATGTCCCATCACTTCGCCGTGTTGAAGGACGCGGATCTCATTTCCAGCCGCCGCGAAGGTCAACAGATCTGGTACGCGCTCAACACCACCGTCGTGCAGGACGTCATGGCATGGGCCATGCGCCTGGTGGAAGACGGCAAAAAGAACGGGAGTAAACGAAAATGACTGGCAAATACTACCTCGCTGGAACTCTGCTGACCGCCGTCGTATTAGCGGCGACCGTGGCCGCATATCCGCACCTGCCCGATTCCGTCCCAAGGCATTGGGACATCCACGGCATACCGAACGGCTACAGCCCCAAATGGACGCTTTATTTCGCTCCCGGATTGATGGCCGTAATCATGCTGCTCACGTGGAAGCTGCCCTGGCTCTCGCCGAAAAGCTACGCGGTCGAGGGCTTTCGGAAGACCTACCTGCAGGTGATGCTGATCGTGCTCGGCATGTTTGCTTATTGCGATGGCGTGATCCTCTGGATCGGCGTGGGCCACAGCCTGAATGTGATGCGGGCGATCGGAGCCGGCCTGTGCCTGCTCTTCATCCTGGTGGGCAATTTGCTCGGAAAGGTGCGGCGAAATTTCTTCATCGGCGTTCGTACCCCCTGGGCGCTCGCCAATGAACGAGTCTGGAACGCGACCCATCGCCTTGCAGCCAAAACCTTCGTGCTGAGCGGATTAGCAGGCCTTGCGCTGGTCGCCCTGAACCTGCACGGCTGGCCCCTGCTCCCTCTCATGCTGGGCGCGCTGATCCCGGTTCTCTACTCGCTCTATTTCTACAAGCAACTGGAACGGCGCGGCGAACTCTGAACCGCCTCCGCAAACCGCAGATTTCCGGTCCGAGTCACGAAACGGCTATTCGTCCAGCGTACGCCGTCCACCCAGTTCAATTCCGGCTCCTCGCGCCACTCGTCTTCCATGCACCCTTTATACCGCCCCGCCCCGTCCCGCCGTCTCTCCCAGAATCCGCGCCAGAATATCCGGAATCTCAAACACCGCGATATTATTTATCTCCCCCACCCGCCGCACAAAATCGCACCGCTGCTCCGGGTCGATCATACGCCGCACCGCATCCACAATCTGCCCCCGAAAGTTGCGCACCTCAATGCCCACGCCCCGCTCTTCCACCCAGCGCGCGTTATATCGCTCCTGCGGCAGCGTCCACGCATTGCTCTCCACAATCACCGGCAGCCCCATCGCCACCGCCTCGCTCACGCTCCCCGGCCCCGGCTTGCCGATAAAAAAATCCGCCAGCCGCATGAACCTGGGCACCTCCCGCGTGAAGCCTTCCACGTGCATCGGGATACGCCGCGGCATCTCGCGCATCGCCGCCTCCAGCTTCGGATTCCTGCCGCAGATCGCAATCATCTGCATCTCCAGCTTCTCCGCATTCAGCCGCCGCGCGATATCCAGCATCTTCCTCGATCCTTCGCCGCCGAACATCATCAGCGCCAGCGGCAGTTTCGGATCGAGCCCCAGCGACTCCCGATCGCGCTCCCGATCCACCGCCACCGGCTCGTAGAAGCGCGGATTCAGAATCATTCCCGACGTCAGAAAAACCCGCTCCGCCGGATGCCCCATCCCCAGCGCCTGCCGATACGCCCGCTCCGTTCCGCAGATAAAATACTGCGGCTGCTTCTCGATCCAGAAATGCGGCGGATAATCCGCCATATCCGTCAGAATCGTCACCAGCGGCACTCCAGGCAGTGCGCGCTGCATGGCGTCGAACAGCGCGCGGTTGAAATTCGGGATCACCGAAACCACTATGTCGGGACGCTCGTGTCCATTGGAGCCGCTCCAATACGCAGCGAGCATTTTCACCTGCGTGGAGTGGTAAACGCGGATGATGCCGTGCATCAGCGGCAGCACCTGCGCCGTTCCGAGCGTCCACCCGCGTCGCAGAATCAGGTTGTAAATATCCTGCATCCGCACACCCGTCACCTTGCGGAAAACGTCCATCTCGTCAAGGTGGTCCTGCAGATTCATCAGCTGCATTTCCCACGGCCGCTCCTGCCGCCGGGCTACTTCGCACAGGGCATTCGCGGCGCTGCGATGCCCGCCGCCCGCATCGAAGAACACCAGCTCGATTGTCTTCATGGGCCCTAACGATTCTTACATGACCCACCCCGACGTTCATATAATGGACTATGATCCGGCGGATCGCGGCGGGTGACCGCAGAGTCATGCGCCGTGTAAACCAGTGGGCCGCCCCCCTCTGGATACGGCAATGGATGGTGGCCGCCTCCCGCGCTGGCGACGGCTGGCTTTGGATGGTGCTCGGCCTCGTCCTGCTGGCCTTCGGCGGCGATCGCCGTTTCGATGCGCTCACCACCGCCTTCATCTCCGTAAGCGCGGGCCTCGTCGTGTTCTTCCTGCTCAAGCGCGTCGCCGGCCGCGAACGCCCCTGCTCCACGGAAACGCATTGCTGGGCCAAACTCCTCCCCCCGGACCGTTTCTCTTTCCCCTCCGGCCACACCATTACGGCCTTCGCCGTCGCTGTGCCCTTCGGCATTTACTATCCCGTCCTGCTCCCCGGCCTGCTCTTCTGCGCCCTCAGCATCGCGTCCTCCAGGATTGTTCTCGGCCTTCACTACCTCAGCGATGTCCTGGCCGGCATGCTGATCGGCTGCACCATCGGGGTGGCCTCGATTTCCTGGTTCGGACCGGGGCTATAATTCCCCCATGGTGCGAATCATCTCCGTCGCGCTCCTCTTTTGCGCGGCGGCCCTGCTCTGTATCAATGCGCTCGCGCGCGACAAAAAACTGCCATCGGGCGTTGCGTCGAACGAGGTCGTCGCCCTCACCGCGACTGCTCTCGACGAAGACGAACTGCAACAGATCTTCAGCTCCGACTTCGGCAAGGCTTACGTGGTGCTCGAAGTCACGCTCACCCCGAAAGGCGGCAATCCGCTGGACGTCCGTCTCGACGACTTCCTGCTTCGCTCGGACTCGACGGCCTCGCACACCGGCCCGCTGGCGGCCGCGCAGATCGCCGGAACGGAAACCCTGATCGTGCATCAGACCGAACCCAGAAGCAGTCGTGGCGGCTTCAGCGGCGGCTTCGGCGGCATCGTGTCGACCGGCAGTAGCGGCGCTCCCCAGCCTCCGCCCAACTCCAAAGTCGAGCTCAAACAGAGCGACCAGCGGGACCCCATGCTCGACGTCCTGAAGCGCAAAATCCTCGTCGAGAAGCCGATCAACGAAACCGTCACCGGCCTGCTCTTCTTCCCCCTCGAAAAGGAAAAAATCAAAAATCTGACCCTGATCTACACTACGGCGCCAGGCAAACTCAGGATCCGCTTCAAGTGACCCGTGTCGAGGATCTCGATACTCCCGCGCTCATCGTCGATCTCGATATCATGGAGCGCAACCTGCGCCGTGTGGCCGATTACTGCGCCGCGCACAACCTGCGCCTGCGGCCCCACACCAAGACCCACAAATCGATTCTGCTCGCCCGTCAGCAGCTGAAGCTGGGCGCGGCGGGCCTGACCGCAGCCAAGACCGGCGAGGCCGAAATCATGTTGGGCGCCCTGTTGGAAGACGCTCCGCGCGATCTTCTCGTCGCGTTTCCCGTAATCGGTAAACCCAAACTGCGCCGTTTGGCGGCCATCGCCGGAATCACGCGCGTCACCGTAGCGCTCGACAGCCTGTTCGCGGCGCAACAGCTCTCTCAGGCCGCCGTGTCCGCCAATGTCCGCTTCGGCGTCTTCGTCGAAGTCGATGTAGGCCTGGGCCGCGTCGGCGTGGCTCCAGGTGATGCCGCGCTCGATCTCACCCGTGCGGTCGCGGCGCTGCCCCATCTCGACTGGCGCGGCATCACCTTCTATCCCGGCCATATCAAAAATCAGGACGAGGAAAAAATCGCCGCTCTCAGCGACACGGTCCGCGGCCTGCGTGAAGAACTGACGCGCGCGGGATTCGAGCCGGAAATCGTCAGCGGCGGCTCCACGCCCCTGCTCTGGCGCTCGCACGAAATCGAAGGAATGAACGAGATCCGCCCTGGCACCTACATCTTCAACGACCTGAACACCGTGGCGAGCGGAGCCTGCTCCATGGAGGACTGCGCCGCCTCTGTCCTCGTGACCGTCGTCTCCCGCACTCGCCCCGACCGTATGATCGTCGACGGAGGCTCGAAGACGTTTTCCTCCGACCGCCTCTCCTCGGGCGGCCCCGGCTATGGACGCGTAGTCGAAGCCCCCGGCGCCGTTTTTCACAAAATGAACGAAGAGCACGGCTTTATAGACCTGACGAACGCGGAGCGCTCCTTCGATCCAGGCGAAAAACTGCGCATTATTCCCAACCACATCTGCGTCGCCGTGAATCTCCACGAATACGTCTACGGAGTGCGCAACGGAAAAGTGGAGGAACTCTGGAACGTGGAAGCGCGCGGCAAGCTGCAATAAAGCGACTCACCGCCCCAGATTCTTCCCCATCCAGTCGATAATCCAGTCCTGCGTCTTATCGGGCAGCCGGTTATAATCCCACGGATCGTAAAGCCCAAGCCGTTTCCCGGCGCCGAGAACGGATCGTGTCACGAAGCGGTATCCTTTTTGCCAAGCCAATTGTATCGTCGGCTATCGATGTCATGGATACCTCCTTTGCAATCCGCCACACAATCCGCGAACCTGAAAGCTGGCGCCCGAAACGGCACGGCGACGCCGAAATGGAGCTGAAAGCATGGCTTACCATCGCGCGGAGCCGAATGGAAGGACCTTTCCAGCGTGCGGGCGCATTTCACCGATGCGGACCAGGCGGGGGCGTGCTTGTCTTCAATATCCGGCGCAATACAGATCAAAGAGTACGAGAGGAAAGCGTGGACTAAATGGTGCCGATTGCAGACGAAAAGCGGTACGGCCGCCTCTTGAAGAGATTATTCAGCCCGTGGAACTCGAAGCGTACGGTTCATTTGAACAGGTCGCGCGAACGCGACTCGCAAGCCGCGACCTCGACGATTGGCCGGTTCTGACAACGGCACTCGCGCTCAGCTCCCCGATTTGGGCCGGGGACAATGTTTTCTTTGGAGCCGGCGTCGCCACATGGACGACGGATCGAGTCGAGTTGTTCCTTGTCGCCTCCCCACCCATCACGCGAATCCCCCAAATGCAATGATCGGGACAGATGCCACGCACAGCGCCCAAAATTCAACCGCAAGACCCCACCGGCGCCACAAAATCCCGGAGCCAATTTTGAGGCCCATTTTTCGGCTTTCCAAGCCCCCATCCCATTGAAAAATCACAAAACTCTTTCCGAAGAAAAGAAGCGTAATCCTGGATTCGAAGCCAATTCCAGCCCTCTCCACCGCACTGATTTACCCGGCTGGCCGCCAACGCAGGGGCGCTACAATGATCCTCATGAGAAAGTCCTTTCTCCTGCTCGCCGCCGCTGGACTGTGCATCGCAGCGGACACCCCGGCCACCTTCACCGGGATCGTCGGCGACGATATGTGCCGGGGCGATCACAAGACCATGGGCGGAACCGATGCCGCCAAATGCACCGCCGAATGCATCAAGTCCATGAAGGCGAAATACGCCCTGTGGGTCGGCAAAGACGTCTACGTCCTGAGCGACCAGACCACCCCCGCCAAATTTGCCGGGAAAAAGGTCACAATCACGGGAACCGTCACCCTGCCCACGGGCAAAGATGCCGACAAGATTCTCCTTGTAAAATCCATCGCCCCGGCGAAGTAATGCAGGAATCCTCGCTGGAACGACCGGTGCTGAAACGAACGCCTCTCTTTGAGGTGCACCGTGCCGCGGGCGCTAAAATGGTCGATTTCGGCGGCTGGGAGATGCCCGTGCAGTACTCCGGCCTCATCGACGAGCACAACACTGTCCGCCACGCCGTCGGCCTCTTCGACGTGAGCCACATGGGCGAAATCGAAATCCGCGGCCCGGAGGCTATGCGGCTGGTCGATTACGTCACCACCAACGCCGCCGCACGCCTCAAAAACGGCCAGGCCCACTACTCCGGGCTGCTCTATCAGCACGGCGGTTTTGTCGACGACATCCTCGTCCACAAAGTAGCCGGCGATTCCTTCTTCCTCTGCGTCAACGCTTCCAATCAGGAAAAAGATTTCGAGCATATCTGCGCCGCCAATCAGTTCGAATGCGAAGTGGAATTTGCAAGCGATAAGTATTCGCAGCTCGCCATTCAGGGCCCGAAAGCCCTCGCCGTAGCCCAGACCCTCACCGAAACGCCGCTCGGCGTCATCAAGTATTACTGGTTCACCGATGGCGCGTTCGCCGGCGTCCCGGCCCGCATCGCCCGCACCGGCTACACCGGCGAAGATGGATTCGAGGTTTACGTCGCCCCCGAACACGCCATCGCCGTCTGGAATGCGATCATGCGCGCCGGTCAATCCGCCGGCATCAAGCCCTGCGGCCTCGGTGCCCGCAATACCCTCCGCCTCGAGAGTAAAATGGCGCTTTACGGCCACGAAATCGGCGCTTCCATTTCGCCCCTGGAAGCGGATCTCGCCTGGATCGTCAAGTTCGATAAGGGCGATTTCATCGGCCGCGACGCGTTACTGAAACAGCGCGATAAAGACCTGACGCGCAAATTGACGGGTTTCGAAATGCGCGGCCGCGGCATCGGTCGCGATGGTTATGAGGTAATGGCCGACGGCCAACCGGCGGGCTGGGTCACCAGCGGCTCGCCCGCACCCACGCTGAATAAAAACATAGGACTGTGCTATCTGCCGATCCATCGCGCCCATCCGGGTGAGAAGATCGAAATCGTAATCCGCAATCAGGCGGTCGAAGCCGAAACCGTGCCGACCCCGTTCTACAAACGACAGGGGAGCTGAACATGAATTATCCCGAGAATTATCGCTACACGAAGGAGCATGAGTGGGTCGCCCTGGCCGGCGATACTGCCACCATCGGCATCACCTTTCATGCCCAGGAAGAACTCGGCGACATCGTCTATGTCGATCTGCCCAAGCCCGGCACACAGGTCGAAAAAGGCAAAAGTTTCGGCTCCGTCGAATCCGTCAAAGCCGTTTCCGATATCTACGGACCAGTCTCCGGCGAGGTTCTCGAAGCCAATGACACGCTCGCCGCGGCGCCCGAAAAACTCAACCAGGATCCCCATGGCGCGGCGTGGCTCATCAAGATCCGCGTCGCCTCGCCCGAAGAATTTAACAATCTTTTGTCCGCCGGCGATTATCAAACTTATACAGGGGCGGAAAGCTAAACCTTTGCGATATCTTCCGAAGTCTGACTCTGAGCGTCAGGCGATGCTGTCGGCCTGTGGACTCACATCGGCCGAGCAGCTCTTCTCACAGATTCCCGCGGAGGCGCGCCTCAACCGGCCGCTCGACATTGCGCCCGGCATCTCCGAATACGAGATTGTCGATTATTTCAAGGCACTGTCGGACCGCACCGCCGCCGGCTACGCGACATTCCTCGGCGCCGGCGTCTATAACCATTACCGGCCCGTGCTGGTCGATACCGTGGTCTCGCGCGGCGAGTTCCTCACCTCCTACACGCCCTATCAATCCGAAATCTCCCAAGGCACGCTGGTCACCATCTTCGAGTTTCAAACCATGATCTGCCAGTTGACTGGCATGGATGTCGCCAACGCCTCCATGTACGATGCCTCGACCGCCGTGCCGGAGGCGGCTATGATGGCGGCCCGCATCACCGGGCGTCACCGCATTCTGGTCGCGAAAGCCGTCCATCCGGAATATCGCGCCGTGCAGCGGACCTACGCGAAAAATCAGGGGTTACCGATCGAAGAGTTCGGCTACGATCCCGAAACCGGCCAAATCGATCTGAGGGATCTTGCCGCCAGGCTCAACGACCAGACCGCCTGCGTAATCATCCAGTCGCCCAACTTTTTCGGCGTCATCGAGAACGTTCGTCAGGCCGCCGATCTGGCCCACGCCCACGGAGCCCTCCTCGTCTTCACGTTTTCCGAAGCAGTATCGCTGGGCATCCTCGAGCCCCCGCACGATGCCGATATTGTCGCCGGTGAGTTGCAATCGTTCGCCATCCCGCCCAGCTATGGCGGACCGTTCGTCGGCACCATCGCCACCAAAGAAAAATTCGTTCGCCAGTTGCCGGGGCGTCTGGTGGGCCAGACCACCGATAGCCGCGGCGACCGCGCATTTTGCCTCACTCTCGCCACCCGCGAACAGCACATCCGGCGCGAGAAGGCCACATCGAATATCTGCACCAACCAGGCCCTCATCGCCCTCATGGCCACGGTCTTCATGGAGCTCTACGGCAAGCAGGGCCTGCGCGAACTGGCCACGCAGAATCTGTCGAAAGCACACTATCTCGGCTCGAAGGTGAAACCCCGTTTCACCGGGCCATACTTCAACGAGTTCGTAGCCGAAGCGCCCGAAGGAGTCAACGAAAGCCTGTTAAAAAGGAAAATCATTGGAGGCCTGCCGCTCAAAGGCTTCTATCCCGAACTAGGCAACGCCATGCTCCTCTGCGCCACTGAAATGACAAAGCGCACCGACATGGATATTGTGGGACAGGCGCTTTCGCCTGTCCATTCCGAAGGCGAACGCCAATGATCGAAAAGGTTCGCCCGCACATCACCCAAAACGAAGATCTGATCTTCGAGCGCAGCTCGCCCGGCAAAATCGGCTATCAACTTCCTGAGCTCGACGTCCCCGATGTCGATCCCAAAGCCGCCCTCGGCGAAGCCAACGTGCGCGCCGAAATAGCGGGCTTTCCCGAAGTCAGCGAAGTGGAAGCGATCCGCCACTTTACCCGCCTCTCCACCTGGAATTACTCGATCGACCTCGGCATGTATCCGCTCGGCTCCTGCACCATGAAATACAACCCCCGCATCAATGAGGCGGTGGCGCGTCTCGAAGGCTTGGCCTGGGCGCATCCTTATCAGCCCGAGAGTCTCTCGCAGGGCGTCATGGAAGTCGTCGCCCGCCTTGAATCCGCTCTCTGCGAAATCACCGGCCTCGACGCCGTCACCCTCCAGCCCGCCGCCGGAGCCCATGGCGAACTCACCGGCATCCTGCTCGTCCGCGCCTTTCTCGAAGCTCAGGGCAATCCCCGCAAAAAGATCCTCGTGCCCGATTCCGCCCACGGCACCAACCCGGCGACAGCCGGAATCGCCGGCTACGCGGTCGAGAACATCCGTTCCAACGATCAGGGCATGATCGATCTCGAAGAGCTCTC
The DNA here is from genome assembly GCA_050015835.1 of Bryobacteraceae bacterium. Taxonomy (GTDB): domain Bacteria; phylum Acidobacteriota; class Terriglobia; order Bryobacterales; family Bryobacteraceae; genus BOG-234. Next base: position 12,106 of record JBEKAQ010000029.1, read on the forward strand.
GAAACAAGTCGATCCCGACGTCGCCGCCCTCATGGTCACCAATCCCAACACCCTCGGAGTCTTCGAAGAAAACATCGTCCGCGCGGCGGAAATTCTGCACGCCAAAGGCGCCATGGTCTATATGGACGGCGCCAACATGAACGCCCTCGTCGGCATCACAAGGCCCGGCGATTTCGGTGTCGACGTCATGCACCTCAACCTGCACAAGACCTTCTCGACGCCCCATGGCGGAGGCGGTCCCGGCGGCGGCCCGGTCGCGGTGAAGAAACACCTCGAGCCCTTCCTCCCCCTGCCGCGCCTCGAAAAGACCGGCGGCGTCTGGACGTGGAATAGCGAACTCCCGCAATCCATCGGCAAAGTTCGTGCCTTCTACGGAAACTTCGGCGTCATGGTGCGCGCCCTCGCCTACATCCTCGCGCACGGCGGTCCTGGCCTACGCAACGCGACGGTCGACGCCGTCATGAACGCCAACTACATCCGCCACAAATTGCGGCCTTATTTCGATCTCCCCTACGATCGCCCTAATATGCACGAAGTGGTCTTCAGCGACGACCGCCAATCGGCGAAGGGCGTGCGCACCGGCGATATCGCCAAGCGTCTGATCGATTACGGCTTCCACCCCTACACGGTCAGCTTCCCGCTCATCGTGCATGGCGCCATGATGATCGAGCCCACCGAAACCGAATCGAAGAACGAGCTCGATCTCTTCGTCGATGCCATGATTTCCATCGCCAAAGAAATCGAGGACGATCCGCAGACCGTGCTCAAAGCTCCGCACCTCACCCGCACCACCAGAGTGGACGAGGTCACGGCGGCCCGCAAACCCGTCCTCCGCTGGCAGCCCGGAATCAGTTGAACGTCGAGTTCACGTCGTAGGAAACGAATCCGGACGCAAAGCCGATATTGAGCCCCGTCGCGCTGAACGATGTGTAATTTGTCTCGTTCTGCACCGTAACGCTGCCCATGCCGGCCGGCAGCGCGTTCAGGACATAATTGGGTACGGTGAACTGGCCGGCCGCCACCGGGGCGATGCAATAGAAGTACCCGTAATTCGATCCCGATGACGAGCCTCCGCTCATGTAGACGTCTGTGCCTGAGGCGCCGCCCGCCCACGTGATCGGCAGTCCGGCCGATCGGGTGACAGTCGCGGCCGCCGCCTGGTTGGTCCAGGTCAGCACCGGGTTCGGGAAGGTGACCGTCGCCGTGAACGGCCCCACGCCGCCCGCCGCGCCCGTCCCCTGGAACGTGAATGTTCCGCCCGAAGCGGGAAGGAATCCGGTCGGCAACATCGCCGAGTATTCCCCGACAAGCTGGGGGTAGGTGCTCAGCGCCATGCTCCCCGCCGGCCCGGTGACCGTGATGTTTCCGGCATTAAGCCCGGTTGCGGAGCCCGGGCTCCCCGAAGAGCTGATGGTCTGGTTCACCACGCAGCCGCCGATCGAAACCGTGCTGCCGCCCGAAGCGGAGAACGAGCCTCCCGAGGTGCTCTCAAACTCCGCGAACGCCTCCGCCACCGTCGTCGTTCCGCTGCCGCTGCTCGCGGGCGAAGTTTCCTGGGCGATAGCCACAAAGCCGGTACTCACGGCCCCGCTGCTTTGGCCGGCGATTTGCGTGCCGGTAACCCCCAGCTCGGTTTCGACGCACGGCCCGCTCCCGATCGGGATGGTCGTGAAATTGGTGGGCAACCCGGCCGCCGTCACTCCCACCAGCGATACGTAACACCCCGTCGGAGCGTTGGCCGGTATGGTGACGAACACCTCGTCGACTCCCGGATAGCCGGGTCCCGACTCACCCTGGTAGGCGATCGCCGCGTCGATGCCGCCCACGTAAACATGCGCCAGTCCGTTGATCGTAAAAGCGCCCGAAACGGCTGTCGTATCGACCGTCGGGTCCGCTCCGAGCCCCGCACCCCACAGCGCCACCAGCGCACTTGGCGGAACCGAGTTCGTATAGCTGTAAAGCGCTCCCGTGGTCGGATTCTGCGCCACCACCTCCGAAGTGCCGGAATAGGTGTCGAAGCCCATCGCGCTTGCCACTACCTGGATCGTGAAAGGCGCGCTGGTCTGGCCGTTATACGTCACCGTAACCTGCGCCGTGCCCACGGGCGTGTTGGAGGGAAGCACCAGCCCCAGCGCCGTCGCGACCGCGTAGTAGAACGCCGGGGTAACCGTCGTGCTTCCCGATTTCACCGATACGCTCGCCCCGTTCAGGGTCTGAGGCAGGCCGGTTGTCGAATTCTGCAGCACCGCCGACGCGCTGGGATTAGCCAGCCCCGTCCCTACGATATAGAACAGCGCCCCCTGGGCAATCCCGGAGTTGGGGAAGCCCGCCGGGATGTTGCTGTAGTTGTTCTGCACCGCCGTGATCACCGGCCCGGTGGGCGCCGAAACGAAAGTAACGAACTGGATCGTGATCGAAGTCCCGCTCACCGCCGTCACCAGCACCGCGGCATAATTCCCGCCATTGGTGTGGACCGCGAAGATGTCGTTCACCGCCAGATCGCTGGCGGGGATCGTCGACCCCGTATAGAGCGAGGAAAACGCCGACAATGTGGTTTGGGTCAGGGTGGCGAAGGTCGCCGCGCCCGAAAGACCCGCCAAGCCCGTGAGACCGACCGCCCCCGCCTTGCTTTGCGGCGTCATCGTGGTGCCGCTCCAAAGGATGTCTCCACCCGAGGCGGATGTCGTCCCGGTATCGAGGCTCAACGCCGTTCCCGCCGTCAGCGTCGGTGTTCCCGTGACATTGGCCAAAGCGGCAATAGGAAATGCCAGTACCAGCATGGCGATCCCCGCGGTGTCGAATACAGCCTTCCGTGTATGTAGCATTTCTTCCTCCTGCTTACGGCCTGAAGTATAACAATCCACTGAGTGATCTCAGCGGCTGTTCTGTAACACGATGGGGCTGATTTGCGGTGCGTCCGTCGACACTTCGCCGTAACCCCGCAGCGCGGCCGCGGCATCGCGCTCGCCCAGTTTCACCCAGCGCTCGATACTCTCGCGTTTCCAAAAGACCGCGTCGTTGGCATCGCCCAGCGCTTCCGAAGGCGAGATGACCGTCAGGTCCGGATCGGCCGCGAAGCGCCGCGCTGGTTTGAACATACGCGCGAAATTGATCCCCGCCCGCAGCCACCACAAGCCCACGTCGGGCAGAGAATCGATGGCGATAATCCGCGTCGCTCCCATCGCGACCGCCGCCCAGATGGGCAGCTTTTCGAAGAATCCGCCGTCGAGGTAGCGGCGTCCGTCGATCTCGACCGCGGGCAGGAACAGAGGGATCGAACAGGTCGCCTGCAGATGCGCAGCGGTGACGTCCGGGTGTTGGACCAGCACCGTACTGAGCCACGGCAGCTGCACAACGACCACTCCGAAAGGTATCCGCGGCTCGTAGTCCGCGGCGATGCGGTGGGCCTGCGCCTGCAGCGGCGCGGGGTCGAACCAGCCGTTACGCCATCCCGCATTGGGAAATAATTTGAGCGCAGCTCCCGCCGCCGGGTCGAGCCAGCGTTCGATCAGATGATCGGGCGTGCAGCCGGACGCGATCGGCCAGCCATTCAGCGCTCCCACCGACGCTCCCACCACAATGTCCGGTTCGATGACCTCGGCGATCGCTTTATATGCCCCCGCCTGATAAGCCCCGAACATTCCGCCCGCGGAAAGGACCAGGGCCGTTTTCTGTTTTCCCATCTCTCTGATTTGATTATGACTGATCGCCGATGATTCGATATGTTAGAGGAAGTGGATTTTGACCCCTCCCTCTACGGCGCCGAGCCTGCGCGCATCCTCGCCCTCGATGGTGAAGGCGCCCGCCCCATGCCGCTCGCGCCCGCGGGATGCATCTCAATTCAGGGACGCGACGCGCTGAGGCCGTGGACCGCGCGCACTCTTTTTCCCAACGCGTATTCGCCCGAGGGAGCCCTGTGCGCAATGTATCTCTATTTCTCCTGCCTCGACGAAGCGCATCGCATCGCCCAGGATCTGCACACGGCCGAGGGTAGTTTCTGGCACGGCATCATGCACCGCCAGGAGCCCGATCCGGACAACGCCGCGTATTGGTTCCGGCAGTTCGGGAAGCATCCCATCTTCCCGGCTCTGCGCGATGAAACGTCGCGCCGCCAGCGCTACCACACGGGCAAGGAGTGGAATCCGTTCGAGTTCATCGAGTTCTGCGAAGCCGCCAGAGCCCGCCCCGGATCCGACGAAGAGGGGCTCGCCATGCAGGTCCAGTTGATCGAATGGCAGCTGTTGTTCGACTACTGCGCCCGGGACGCGAAGGTGGCGGGCAGTTGAAGAAGACGCTCGTCCTTTCCCTGCTGCCGATCCTGGCGTTGATGGTCTGGGTGCTCCGGAAGAAAAGCGAAGATCCCCGCATCCCCTTCGCCAAAACCACGCGCCAGACCCTGTCCGACACCGTCTCGACCAACGGCAAGGTCGAGCCCATCGAATACACCGACGTTCATGTCGACGCATCGGGTATGGTGAAGCGCCTTCTCGTCCATCAGGGCGATACGGTCCGGCAAGGCCAGGTGCTCGCCGAATTAAGCCAGCCCGGCCTGACCGAAGATTTGCAGGCGTCCGAAGCGCGCGTGGAAGAGGCGCGCGCCGCCCTCGATACGTTGCGCGCGGGCGGCCGCACCGAGGACCGCGCCGAACTGCAGGGCAATCTGAACCGGCTCATTACCGAACGCGGCGCCGCGCAGCGCAATCTCGAATCCCTCGAGCGGCTGCTCGCGTCGAAAGCGGCTACCTCCTTTGAAGTGCAGCAGGCGCAGCAGAACGTGAGCGATCTCGATGTGCAGATTCAGTCGCTGCGCACGCGCGAATCTTCCCTGGTCGGCAAAGGCGATCTGGATAGCGCCGAGGCGCGTCTGCGTGAGGCGGAAGCCAACGTTCAACTGGCCCGCACTCACCTCGGGCAGAACACCATCCGCGCTCCCCTCGCCGGAACCGTCTACGATTTGCCCGCGCGTGAAGGAGCGTATCTCAACGCCGGCGATCCGGTGGCGAGCGTAGGCAAACTCGACCCCGTGCGCGTGCGCGTTTACGTTGACGAGCCGGAGCTCGGGCGTGTCGCGCCGGGCGAAGCCGTGCGCATTACCTGGGACGCGCTCGCGGGCAAGGAATGGACCGGCACGGTCGAGAAGCGGCCCTCCGAAGTGGTCGCGCTCGGCACCCGGCAGGTGGGAGAAGTGCTCTGCACCATCGCCAATCCGCATCGTGAACTGGTGCCTGGGACCAACGTCAACGCCTTCATCCTGACGCAGGTGGTCGAAAACGCGCTCACCATTCCGAAGACTGCGGTGCGGAGGGAAAGCGGCATCGGAGTTTACGTGCTGCAGAAAGACGACACCGTCAAGTGGCAGAGCGTGAAGACCGGCGTTTCCGATGCGCTGCGCTTGGAGGTCGCGAGCGGCCTGCACGATGGCGACGCCGTCGCCCAGCCTTCCGACCTGCCGTTGAAAGACGGCATGAAAGTGATTCCCGAAATTCAGTAAGATACTTCCCCCCGAACACGTTTCGTCGAGGCCGTGAGACGCGGCGAATATCTCACTGATGAGTAAGTCGGCCAGCGCCTTCAACAGTTCTTGCAGCCTTAAACGCACGCTGCTCGGTGCCGACCTCCGAACCGACAGTCCAGAGGCCGCGCGAAGAGTTGCCCGAACGATTTTTGACGGATGCACCCGTCTCAGAGATTGGACGCTCGGATAAAAAACAGGCTCGATTATTGAGGCGCCTGATCCGGCTCCAGATACAATTTCACCCGGTTACTCTCTTCGCCGTTCATCAGAATGCGCAATTCGCTGGTACCGCGATTCACGATGGCGGGAATCTGCAACTCCACCAGGTAGTACCCCACGTAGCCCGGCGCCAGAGTAGCCCGCGTCACCGGAACCGGCGTTCCATCCAGATAAGCGGTAACGGCGCCCCTCACCGCCGGCGGCGAATCGAGTGGGGCGGGAATGCCCGTGGGCCAGTCGGGCGTCACCTTGCCGAGGCCGGTGGCAAGCACCTCGACCACCGAACCCGCATGCACCGCAACATTCGGATCCACCACCAGCCCGCTCGACGCATCGAGAATCAGAGGCGAACCTTCGGCGTCCACGAAAATGGCCGGCGAGGCATCTTTCACTGTTAAGGGCACGGTCCATCGATCGCCCGCGCCTTCCAGAGCGAGTTCAAAAACTCCTGCCGCGGCCTCGAACGGCACCTGCAGTTGCGAGCTGACGGTGGATGCGGCCAGCACGGGATAGCTGACCGCGCCGTTTCGACCCTGTTGCACATTGGCGCCGAGAACGCTGATCAACGAGCCGGGCGCGGCGGCGCGATCGCTCATATCGGCGCCGTTTACAATGCGCACCGCACGCGTGTGGTGGGGCGCCTGCGTCTCGAAAACGCCATATCCATCGAGCGCCACCGTGAGCGTGTTATCGGGATTCAGCCGCACGTCCCACGCCGCCGCCGCCGGCAGATCGCGCGAAACAGCCGTCCAGTCCGATGCGACCGGGCCGGCGTCGTTCAGCGGAATATTTGCGGAAAACACGCCGCGGTCCGTTGCCACGTAGACCACGCCGGCGGAGCGATCGGCCGCCATTCCATGAATCGGGGCCGGAGGCAGGGAACCGGTCACATCGTCCCAGAACAGACCCCCGTTGACGGTGCGCAACAGGTGCGATCCCGCAGCCGCCAGAGCCGACTCCGGCCGTTCGGCGTCCGCCCAGATCCGCTCGATCGGGGCTGAAACCACGCGGGGCGCGTCCGACCAACTGGCGCCATTGTCCCTCAAAACCTCCAGCGTGCCATCGGCCGTTCCCCCGTAAATCAAGCCGCCCGCCTGCGCCACCGCGTTTAAGAGCACACGCGAGCGCGCCAGCACAGCCAGCCGAAGGGTGAGATCGGGGTCGATGTCTTCCATGTGAGCCCAGACGCCGGAATCGTAACTGACGACCGAGGAATCGGAAAGGGTCATGGTTCGCCGGTTCACCAGCCTGCGGGCCATTAGACTCGGCAGATCCTCGTTCAAACCCCGCCATGACAGACCGCCATCGAGCGAGCGCCAGACGCCGAACCGATTGGCCACGCTCAGTTCCTGCGGATTGGCCGGCGATACCGCGAGCGCGGTAAAGCCGCCCCCCACGACCGAGCGATTATTGAAACCCGTCAGGTTCAGCCATGTCCGCCCGCCGTCGTCCGAGGCGTAAACGTTAGTCTGCCCCATCGCATAGAGACGGCCGGCTGCCGTATCGAGCCGGGCATATGGTTCCGGGAGCGTGGCGGCGGACGGGGAGGGCGGCGCGGAGGGCGCGGCTTCGGTTGTGTTCAGACGCCAGTGCTGAAAGTCGGTGGTTTCGAAGATCCTGCCCGACGCTGTCTGGACCAAAAGCCGGTTTCCGGCGGCGGAGTACCAGACGTTGCTTACGGGTCCGCCGGCGGGGTCGGCCAGACCCTCGCTTACCGTATATCCAGCGACCTGTTTCCACGATGAGCCGGGCTCCGCCGCGGATTGGGCGCGAGCCTCAGGTGCCAGGCCGGCCAGTATCGAAATGATCGCTAACCATACTGCGCGCCGGATTTGCACGGATGCTACAGATCGACACATGGTTCAGATGGACACACGTACGTGTCTCAATTCTACCCTGGTTCCTCAGGTCTTGCTACGGAACCTTATGATTCCGGGCGGGTTGCCGATAAAAAAACAGACTGGACACAAACTTTCATGCATGCCGGGTGCTAATCTTGGTGTAATCGGTGGCACATTCAGGCCCAACCATGCATAACCGGCTGGCGCTGGCGGCTCTTCTGCTGACGGCGTGTGCGGGGCTGCGCGCCCAGTTTCCAACCGATCCCGACGGCACGGCTAAGCTGATGGTTTTCACAGGACAGGTTTCGGTGCTGAAAGATGGTACCGCGTGGGCGCTCAATCTGGGCGATTCCGTACGGCCGCAGCAGATCGTTGTTACGGGACCGGACGGCTACGCGCAGTTCAAGGTGGCCGACGGCAGCACATTCGAGGTCTTCGCCAATTCGAAGGTCGTCTTCCGCGCTAACCAGGGAGACTGGCGGGATCTGATGGAAGTCTGGCTGGGAAAAGTGCGCGTGAAGATCGAGCATTTCGGAGGCCTGCCCAACAACAACAGAGTACGCACGCCGAGCGCGGTCATTTCGGTCCGGGGCACTGTCTTCGACGTGGAAGTGGAAGACGTAACGGACACGACTCTGGTGGTGGACGAGGAGGGTTCCGTTTCTGTACGGCACTTGCTGAAACCCAGCGAAAAAGTACTCAACCCGGGTGAATTTGTTCGCGTATACAAGGATCAGGCGCTGGTCAAGCAGATCGATAAGGGCGGCATCATGCGGCGCGCTCTGCGTACCACGGCCGACGTGATCTATCAGGTGGCGGTCGAAGAAGCCAAACAGGGTCCCTCGGTAGGCCACACAACAACGACCCCCGTACCGCCGCCGGCGTCCAAGGGTCCCACCAATCCGCCGCCGCCCCCACCTCCCCCGCTGCCGTAATAGCGCTTTTCGGTGCTAGGCTGGGAACGGATGCGATTTCCGACTGCCTTTCTTGCGTTTGCGTGGTGCGCTCTGCACGCTCAGCAGCCAACCGTTCCCGCTCCGGCCATCGCCGCCGACCAGCAGCAGATGGTGGGAATGTTCAACCGCCTTTCCCAGCACGCGCTCCGGCTGCAGCCCATGCTGGAGCAGGTGCGCGCCGCCGATTGGGTGGCGAAGGGCGCGGCGGAAACCTACGTTGCTCAACTCGGTTCGGCGCGGCAGCAGATTCAGGCGATTGAAACGGATCTGGCGGATCTCACGCAACGTCCGGACCAGATGCAGGACTGTCTGAAAGCCCTTTTCCGCATTCAGGGGTTCCACCGATCGCTCGATTCCCTGATGGCCGGGCTGCGTAAGTATCAGAATCCGGCGCTGGCGGAACTGATCGAATCGGTCGCGGCCGAAGACCAGGGGGATTTGGAGCAACTGCAGAATTACATCCTCGATCTGGCGAATCGGAAAGACCAGGAATATCAGGTGGTAGACCGGGAAGCCCAACGGTGCCGCGCAACCGTCTCGCGCGAGCCGGCAAGGCGCACAAATTAATGAGTACATCTATGCCGTTCATTTGCAGTATCTGCGAAGAAGAATCGACTCGCATTTGCGTGAGCTGCACCAAAGATACGTGCGGCAATCATCTCTGTGAGAAGTGCGGTAGCTGCAGCGATTGCTGTAGTTGCGAGGTGGCGCTCGACCTGAGCGAAGAGCCGCCGAGGACCATCGTCCGCGCCGCACAGCCGTTCCACGATTCGCCGCATTCCAACGGGTACGCCGAGCCCGCGCCCGAAGAATCCGGCAACTAACCGAAGCCGCTGCGCTAAGATTCGGTCTTGAACGATTATTTGCTTTCCCTGATCCTCGGTATCGTCGAGGGACTGACCGAGTTTCTGCCGGTCAGCTCCACCGCGCATCTGCGCATCGCGCAGGCACTGCTCGGAGTCGATCTCGAAGACGGCTACTGGAAGATGTTCGCCATCGTGATTCAGCTGGGCGCGATTCTGTGTCTGCCCATTTTCTTCCGCCGCCGCATTGCCAGTTTCTTTGCGACATTCCCGCAGGGCAGGCGCGGGGATCGCACCGTTCTGACCCATCCCCTGACGCTGACCGCCATCGCCTTCGTCTGCACGGCGGTCCCCTCGCTCCTGCTGATCAAGGTGATCGGGAAGAATCTGGAAAATCTTGTTTTGATGGGCTGCTCGTTCATCGTCGGAGGCATCGTCATGTGGGTGGTGGACGCAAAATACGGAGCGCACAAGGGCGGAACGTTCGAAGGCGCGGCTGCCGACGAAGTGGAAGAAATGGGAATGGGCGCGGCCATCTGGATCGGCCTCTGCCAGACTCTCGCGCCGGTTTTTCCGGGAACTTCGCGTTCCATGGTGACCATCGCGGCGGGGCAGATCGCCGGATTCTCGCGCACGGCCGCGCTCGAATTTTCCTTCCTGCTCTCGATTCCGACCCTGGCCGTCAGCACCGCCTACGATCTGCTGAAGTACCTGCATCCCGGGCACGCGGAAGGCGCCGCACCTCCGGCGCACATCGATACGCACGGCTGGGTCCTGCTCGCCATCGGATTTCTCGTCTCGTTCGTGGTGGCCTATGCGGTGGTGGCGTGGTTCATGAACTGGGTGCGCAACCGCGGATTCGTTCCTTTCGCAATCTACCGGCTGGTGCTGGGCGCGGCCGTGCTGGTCTGGGCTCTGCGCGCCTGAGCCGCCACTTGGGGCGGCCACGGACTTGTTCCCCCTGTCAACGCTTCGATGCCAGCCTTACGCCTGGCCACGCGCGACTCGGGGCCAGGATGGCTCGCTACGCCTTTCCTGTATGACTCTTTCATCCACCGGCTACATCCCGGCGCACTCAGCAGACTGCTAGTGCAGGACTCGCAGGGGCGAAGCCTGGGGCTGATAAGCGATGCGCTTCTTATGTCCGCCCACGCATACGCCCGACATGCCGCATTCTTCGCAGCGGCTTGAGGGCATGGTATCCGGCGTCAGGCGCGGCTCGGCTCCCAGCCAGTAGAGCGCATTCGCCATCACACAAAAGCCCGTGGCGGCAAACCACACCATGGCTCCGCCGACGAAGAGCGTGAAGAGACTCACCCAGGGAGTCCATGCGAGGATCAGGGCGGAGGCGACGGAGATGTTGAATCCCACCGCAAGGTAGATGCGGCGCTCGAGATACCATGCGTCGGTCTTCATGCGGTAAATCTTCCAGCGGCTTGGTCGATCCGTTCCGAGCATGGGCGTGAAGCCCAGCATGCTGAGCGCGCTGCCCACCGGGCAAAAGCCGGTGAAGGCGACATTGATGGAAACGAGCCCCGTGGCGGTGACTCCCAGGATCCAGAGCGGGTTCACGAGCAAAGCCAGGGCAGTGCTGATTAAGAGCACAATCCCGGCGATCAGCCAGACGGTGCGCTCGATATACCAGCGGTTGGTGGGGACGATGTAAACACCGGAGCGTAGTGTCATGTTCGGTATTGTCCTATTTTTTGAGGGTCCGGATAAATGCTACTACGTCGTCCGGGGAACCTGCCAGGTTTTTTACAGGCTTCATGGCGCCTTTACCGTCGGTGATGGCTTTCTTCATATCGGCGTCGCTCTCGGCCTGCAGCTTGGCGGAAGTGAGGTCGGGAATAGTGGGGAACATCTTCGCGATGGCGGGGTTGGGAACTCCGGCGGCTCCATGACAGCCCTTGCATGATTTATCGAAAGCGGCATGCCCCGCGTTAGCATCGGCGGCGAAAGCCGCACCGCCGGCGATCGCCAGCCCCAGAACCGAAACAGCAATTACCTTCATCGTCGTTTTTCTCCCTTCAGGATTTGCCGGTTTGAAACGGCTTACTGCTTTATAAACGCAACAGCCATGAGGTACAGCAAAGTCAGCCCGACCAGAAGCGCCGTGGCGCCGACCACCCGTCCGAAGTTATTCAGCCAGCGCGGCGGAGGTCCGGCGGCGATCGCGCTCAATTCGCCACTGGCGGCCAGACGGTCGTATTCTTCGGGGTGGAGGCGCTTCATTTCGTCCTCGCCGACCCGTCCGGTGAAGATGGTCAGATCCAGCGGAAAATTATCCGCGCGCAGGTGGGTATTGAAGAAGTGAATTACGAAAATCCAGCCGGTGGCGAGAATGGCCTCTTCGCCATGAATGACGAGGGCAATGTTGAGCCACGATCCGGGGATGATGCGGGCAAAGAAGGATCCGAACCACATGGCGTAGCCGGAGAAGCCGATGATCGCCATGCCCCAGAAAACGCCCCAGTAATCGAGCTTGTCCCAGTAAGCGAAGCGGTCGAAGCGGGGCTTGGGCCCGAGGTGCAGGAACCACTTCATGTTGCCGAAAAAGTCCTGAATATCTTTCAGGCGCGGGACCATGGAATTGGGTCCCCAGAGCAGGCCGTAATCGCGTTTGGCGACGATGCGGTAGCCGATATCGACGAGGTGCACGAGGAATGTCAGCGTGAGGATGACGGCGCAGAACTTGTGAAAGAAGAGGATAGCGCCGAATCCGCCGACGGCGTGGGCGAGCGCCTGCATGGAGGGGTTGGTGCTGAATCGAAGGGGCAGGCCGGTGAAGGCCAGGCCCAGAAACGTGCCTGCCAGCGCCCAATGCAGATAGCGCTGCTCGAGCGTAAACCTGAAGTAATAGCGTTCGTGAACGTTTTCCATGGTGGCTACTCCTGCTTTGGTCCCGCCGCGTGGTCGGAGCGCGATCGCAGGAACCAAAGAATGGTGTGCAGGGCGAAGAATCCGAGAACGCTGGCGAGCAGCAGATTCATAAACAGGGTCGCGTAGTGCAGACCCGGATAATGCGCCGCATCGTGAGAATCGGCGTGCGGATCGTACTTAACGAAGCTGGCGTTGGCGCCTGGATGGCAGTTGCCGCAGGTGGTAATCAAATTGGCGGGCGCCACCATCGATTTCGGATCGGAGGCGGGCAGGATATCATGCTCGCGATGACAATCCCAGCAGCGCGCAGTCTGCCGAAAGCCGAGGGAGGAGACCTGGAAGTGGAACGTGTCCTGGTAGGTGGCAAATTGCTCTTTGTGGCAGCCGCCGCACGTGGCGGTGGTCTTCATCTGAAATTCCGCGCTGCCGGTGGTGGAGATCTCATGCGCGGTATGGCAACTGGTGCACACGGGACCATCGGCGGTGCCGGCCTCGAGCATCTGGCCGTGAATGCCTGATGAAAATGCCTTAAGCGGCCCGGTATGGCAAGTGCCGCAGGTGGCCGGAATGTTGGCGCGATTGGTTTTGCTCTTCGGGTCCTTAGCGCTGAGAATGCCGTGGGATCCGTGGCAACTGGAGCAATTGGCGGCCACCAGCAGGCCATTCTGAGTGAGCGCGAAGCCGTGAATCGAGTCCATGTAGAGCGAATAGACTTCCGTCAAACCCGCCTGCTTCGCGAGCTGAGCGTTGCCGTGACAGGCGCCGCAGGTGCGCGGCAGATTGGCCGGATAAGTCGTCGACTGCGGATCCTTCGAGGCGCGGATAGCGTGCGGAGAGCCATGGCAGCTGAGACAGGAGGGACCGCCCGCGCCGGCATGCACGCTTTGACCGAGCGTGGAAGCGGCGTCCGAGTGGCAGGACGAACAATCCACCGGCACGACTTTATCGGGGTGGGGGAAAGAGCTGATGGTGGAGTGGCAACCGGTGCAGGATTGGCTTCCGTGAACGCTGTCCTTAACCGTGGCCATTTCGGAGTGGCATGACAAACAATCGGTTGCCGCGGCGCCGATGGCATCGGCCGCGGTGAACATCAGAAGAGCCAAAACCCATGGTTTCATTGGAGTCCTGGATTGGTGGGCCCGACATAGCCGAGCCCGGAAAGTATTTTGGGGTCCTTCTCCTCGACGGCGAGAAGATCGTGACAGGTTGAGCAATCGTTCGGAATGGTTTGCCCCTTGGCGCTGGTGTGATCGCCGTCGTGGCAGCGGAAGCAACCCGGAGAATCCGTATGTCCCAGGTTGTTGGGGTACGTGCCCCAGGTAACCTTCATATCCGGAAAGACATTATTGAGATAAATGGACCCGACCGCGTTGCCGGCGTTCTTAATCGCGGCGGCCTGGCTCTTGTACACCTGGGGATAGGCGGTGCGGTAGAAGCCGTCGAGAGACGCCGCAATGGCGCGCACGGCGGCGGCGCGGTCGGGATAGGTCTGGCGCAGGGCGGCTACGGCCTGCTTTTTGATAAAGGGCAGGGCGGGGTTGATCCGGCCCTGTCCTATGGCCTGATCGACGGCGGCCTCGGGCAACAGGAAGACGTGGGTGGGGCGGTTGTGGCAATCGACGCAATCCATGGTGCGCTTCTCGCCGCGGGCGAGGTCGGCCGCGGTAGCTTTGGCGCTCGTCGAGTTGTAAACCGTGACCGTTCCGTCGGCGGCCGTGTAAGTGACCTGGGGGATGGTTTGCCTGTGCCCGTCGGTGGACACGAATTCCATATGCGAATTGGGGTCCATGTGGACGCCGTGAATTCCGGCGCTGCCTCTCCATGTGCGCCCGCCCACCTTCATGAGCAGCACGGTGGAAGAGGCCTGGTTTTTCTCGTCCGTCCCGTAGGCGGTGTGAACGGTGAAGATGTCCCCCGAAAAGCGCGCGGGCGAATGGCACTGTTCGCAGGTTTCGCGGGCCGGGCGCAGGTTCTCGACCGGCGAGGGGATGGGCCGGGGGTAGGTATTGAGCGCGACGGCGAACACCTGTCCTACGCCGGCCAGCTTGGATTTCACGAAGAAGGACGCGCCGGGGCCGATATGGCACTCCGCGCAGGCTACGTTAGAGTGGGGCGAGTTCACGAAACTGGTATATTCCGGCTGCATGACGTGACAAGTCAAGCCGCAAAACTGTTCGGTGTCCATGTAATTGACGGCGCTGTAGCCCCATTGACTGAAGATGACGACGTTGACGATGCTGGCGACGGCGATGAAGCCGAGCAGGCGCCGCAACTGAGGGCTTTCGAGGCTCAGTTTCGGAATATCGGTTACCGGCAAACCTTGCTCGCGGCGTTTTTTCCGCTGAAGAATAATGCCCAGGGGAATCAGCACCAGCCCGATGGCCAGGATGACCGGCAGAATCAGGAATTCCGGAATTCCAAAATAGGCGTTGGTTTCGCGCCCGAAAAGATGGGGCAATAAGAAAACCCAGATCACGGCGGCCGTGGTGGCAATCACCACCCCCGCCAGACTGAGCGGGTTGCTCGAGAGAAAAACCAGCGGGGACAGCCACTCGTAAAGGCGGGTGAAGAAGGGTTGCTTAGAAGCCGGCATCGACCACCGTCGGGGTTGGGGTTGTTCGAGTCGTCATTTCGCGTTTTCGTTCAGCCATGCCATCAGGTCGGCCATCTCGTCAATCTTAAATACCGGCCAGGCGATTTTCTTCTGTTGCATCTGGGTAAGCATGGCGGGTCCGTGACGCCACAGGGCGGAGACCATGGTGATGCCGTTATAATCGGCGTTCTTCGCCGGGAGAACGGGGCCGGGGCCGGCGCCGGAGTGACACTCGACACAATGTTTCTGGGCGAACAGGCGCTTACCATGCGCGGCATCGCCGGAGTTTTCGAAAAACTGCCTGGCCCAGTAGTTACTGAGGACTTCGCGCATTTCGTCGGGGCTGAGGCGCGGCGGTTCGTCATGCAGGAACGTGGCATGGTTCCACATGGAGGCGGCTATGCCGGTGAGGGTCATATTGGCGGCGGGCGGACGCGAGGAATTGTGGCAGGAGACGCAGCGCTTCTCCTCGAACAATGCCTGCCCGCGCTCGCCGGCGGTGATGCGGAACATGGTGTCCCCGGTTTTTACGGGAGACGCGTTGCGCAGGTAGACGAGCAGGTCGCTCAGGTCCTGCGGCGTCATGGAGGGCCAGGGAATTTTGCGCTGCGACAGTTGGCTCCACATATCCTGGGAGTGGTTCCACATGGCGCCGACCAGCGCGACGGGGTCGGTGAGACCTATCCACTGGTTGACCGGCCTGGCCGCCGGATTGGGCGAGGTAGTAATGCCGTGGCAGCTGTCGCAGGATTTCGAAGTGAAGAGCCGCTTGCCGCGGCCGGCGTCGCCGGGCATCTCGAAATAGCGGGCGGAATAGAACGACGCAAAGATGTCGGCGGCGCCCTGCACGTCGAGATCGGGGATCGGCATGCTCTTTTCCTTCATGGCTTTCCACATGGTGGGAGCGTGGTTCCACATCGTGCCTGCCAGCAGGGCGGGCGTGTAGGCGCGATCGAGCACGCGTCCCAGGTCGGGAGCCGTTTTGCCGCCCATGCCCTTGAGCTGATGGCACTGGACGCAGCCCTGCGACTGATAAAGCTGGTCGCCGCGCGCCGAATCCATGGGGAGAGTTGCGGCGGTAATGCCGGCGGCATTACCAGCCAGCGCGCACAAGATGACGAAAAAGGATTTCATCGCGTGAACCTCAAGCCTAACGTGAACGTATTCGCACGGAACGATTCGTACATATAGAATGCCTCACCGAACCCGTAGTAACGCCATTCCGCGAAGAAGCCCAGATTCTTCGTAAGCGAGACGGTGGCTTTCGCGACCGGCTGATAATACGTAGTCGGCTGGCTGCCGGACGTCAGCACGGCCGAACCGCCGGCACTCAACTTCGCTCGTTTGTAGGTCAGATTGAACAGCGCCGAGATGGTGTGGCAATTCTCCGTATAGATCGATTCGGCGGAAGTGAGCAGTTGCGGAATCAGGTAGCCGATTTGCGAATGATAACCGCAGTGCTCGTACGACCCCTCGATATCGAACTTCTTGCCTTTGGGAGTCCACGTCAGGGCGGCGGATTCCTGGTGGACGAGAAATTTATAGGATTCGTCGAGCGTGGGATTCTTATTGCTCAGAACGTTGTAGTCTCCCGAAAGGTGCAGCGTGCTGAGAAGCTGATAGCGGCCCATGGCGCGAGCTTTCTTGTAATTGTAGAGGCTGGTGCGGAAATACGCGCCCCCGCTCGATCCGATCTCGAACTCGCCGGTGAAGGAGAGCTTTTGCGCCGGACGCCACGTCAATGCGCCCATGCCCACCTGGCGGTGCATGAATTCGGGGCTGATGGTGATGAGTCCCTCGGCGGGCAGAACGGCGTCGCTCGCGTCTCCCCAGACGTAGCGGTATCCGCCGCGCACATTCACGCTGCGGCTGACTTCCGCGAGAATGCTGGTATCGGCCTGGCTGTAGTTGGTGGCGAGCGACGACTGGAGCGCATCGGCGATGACGTTCGAGGATCCGATGGCGAGCAGAGTATCGGTTTCGGCGGCCGATCCGCTGTTATGGAGGCGGTCGGTCGACCAGGATTGAAGAATCCGGATGCGGCGCAGCGGCCGTATTTCCCAGCCGATGTTGGCGCTGGTGTGAGGGAGCACGGCCGAAGCGGCGGCCAGATACTGTTCCCCGGTGTAAAGGAGCACCTGGCTCTCGAGCACGAAGTTGCCGGTGTTGAATTGCGTGTAATTGACCGTGTCCTTCGGCTCACTGTAAAGGAAGTGGGCGTAGATATCGAGCCAGGAGAACGGATTGGCCGTGATAATGGCTTTCGAGAAGGTGCTGGTGCCGCGAATCCCGTAGGCCTGCACGAGGCCCGTAAGACCCAGCGTGTCGCCGAATACCGGCGCCATATCGTTGCCCGGATTATTGCCGGTGGTGGCGTAGGTATCCTGATCGTTCCTGAAGGTGGTGCCACCCTCTTCGAGCGTGATGTGGAAGCGGCGCCCCTTGATCTGCACTCCACCCCGATAGAGGTTGGTCGAATCGTCGGTCTTATCGGGGACGGCGAGGGAGTCGGGACTGCTCTCGAATACGGTTACGCCCGACCCGGTACTCGAATCGCGATCGTAATCGAGATACGGCGAAATCCATTTTTCGGGAAGAATATTGAGACTGAAGCTGCCCAGCGTGCGCCGGGTGTCGAAGGACTGTTCGTCGAGGCCACCGGCCTGGCCGAGCAGCGGATTGGCGAAGGAGGGTACGTTGCTGAAGTAGGCGACACGCCGGTAATCGGCCTGGAATTCGTACCAGTGGAGCTTTTCGGCGAAAACGTGGAGGCTTTCGTAAGGATCGTCGCCCCAATCGTAGGCGCGGACGCGCAGCCGGTCGAACAGCCGGTGTTTGGGATCGAGGATGGTGAAATCGGCGCCGATCAGTTTGGGGCCGGCGCCCAGATCGACGATGCTGCGGTAAGTGTCGAGGCTGCCGCCGATGCCCGTGAAACGATAACCGAGCTCGATATATCCCGTAAACCAGTTTTCCGCGGAGGGGACGGGCGAGGGAGCCGGCGCGGCGACAGAGGTTGCGGCCGGGGCTTCCGCCGGCGTGGCGGGGGCGGCTGGCGTTGCGGCGGCGGCAGGGGCAGCGGGCGGTGCGGCAGGCGGCGTGGGAGGCTGTTGTGCGGCAAGGGGGAGAATGAAAGCCAAACTCAACAGGAGTTTCATTTCAGTAGATTCCTGTCCACGTAGCTGCCGTGTACCTTTTGGTGGCATACCGTGCAGTTCTGATACGTGGGCGAATTCAGGTTGTGGAATGCCGGCGGCACAACGCCCGCGTAATTGGTGGTCTTGATATTGATCGGCAGATTGGCGTGGCACTCGAGACAGACCGACTTAACCAGCTGTCGCGTCAGCATACGCGGATTGGCGGATCCGTGCGCTTCATGGCAAGTCCCGCAGCCTTCAAAACGCACCGGCGCGTGTTCGAAGGTGAAAGGCCCGCGCTTATCGCCATGGCAGTTAATGCAAGTGGGCTCGTTGGCCGCGAAAGTCTGGGTCATGCCGGGGCGCACCGAACCATGCGGATTGTGGCAATCGACGCAGGTCATGGCATTTTCCGGAATCTTGTGGCGGAAGGGTTTCTCGAACTGCGCCCGGACGCTGAGGTGGCAGCTGGAGCACAGCTGATTCACCTGTTCCTGGGTGCGCGGGGCGAGACCCGTCGGGCCGTTGGCGTGGATCTTGTGGCAAGTGACGCAGGAGACCGAGTCCTTCATATGGCTGCTCTGGATGCGGCCCGATTGCAGCGTCTGGTTCAGATGGCAGTTGAGGCAGATCTTGTCCGCCTGAATAGCGGGCAGCGTGCCGGGATTCTTGATGTCCGCCGCCGATGCCGATCCGGCGTGGGTGGCGCCAGGTCCGTGGCAGGATTCGCAGGCATGGCCCGTGAAACCCTGGTCCGCATCCTTCTCCACTACCTGGTGCGGGCTGGCCAGAACGCTGTTGTAGATATCTTCGTGACAGGTCTGGCAGGTTTCGGAACCGGCATACTCGGCGCCGAATACCCTGGCCGGCTTTTTAGGTCCCGGCACTTTAGCGCCGTGGGCCAGCGGGATGAAAAGCTGTGGAGCGAAAACCAAGAGCGCCGCAACCGCCCATAAAGGGCAATTGCGGCGCTGGGGGAGTGACCTAGTATTGGGCATGCACGGAGGCCACGGAGTATGCATCGGTGGACGCGTGGCAAATGGTGCAGCTTTCGCCGAGCGAGTCGGTGTTGGCCGCAAAGTGGGCAGACATGGCAACGCTGGCATGGCATCCCGTGCAGGCCGCCGTGATGGCGGGCGCGGGATTGATCAGGCCCTGCGGATTGGTAGTGGGATTGAGCCCCAGCGGCAGGTTCGTTTCGCTGCTGTTGACGTGGCACATGGAGCAATTCTCCGTATCGGTGGCCACGCCGGCCGGGCTGAAGGGCGGATACAGGATGGTCGTGAAATCATTGATGCTGCCCTGATAGCCGACGACCGTGTAGGACGCGCCCAGCGCGGGAAGATTGACGCCCGTATGGATTCTGTGGATCAGCAGGTTGAAGTTAACCCCAAGCGCCGGCAGTTTCTGCTGCGCCACCACCACCGCGGTCGGCCGCGTGGATGAGTCGGTGAGCGACGGGTTGTGGCACATGATGCACATCTCGGGATTGCGGCGCGACCCGCCGTGCAGTCCGAGCGCGTAATGGCACGCATTGCAATTGGCGGCCGTGACCACGGTGCGGCGGTTGACCACCGGCGTGCCGTCGACGGAGAAGTAGATCACATTATTGAACGGGCTCTCGGTGACGCTGGTCTGAGCAGTGGTGCCCTGCAGCAGCACCTCAGCCGTTCGAGCGCCATAGTAGCTGATGGCATAGCTTCCGGTCGCGCCGGCCGGGACTGGATGAGTGAAGGTGTAGCTGCAGGCGCCGGCCGCCGAGCAGGTTGTAGTTGCGAGCGCGCTCTCGGTGACGTAGCCAGGCGTGGTTACTGTGCTTCCGAAACTGGTATAGCCGTAATCGGTAGTCGGCCCCGCCATCATAAAGGTGAGAGACGCCATCGAGGACAAGGGAAGCGGTTTGCCGTTTCCATCCAGCAGGGTGAAGTTGATTGTCGGAGGTTTTCCGGCTGCGCCGTTGGTGACGCTGGTCAGGGTAATCGCGACTCCGCCCAGCAGCGGGTAGGCGCTGCCCGGCGTAGCGTCCTCGGGAACGAGGTGAGCGCCCACGATCGAGGCGTCGAAGGGAAGTTCGCCCTGCGGGATATGGCAGTCGGCGCACATTGTGTCGTTCGGCTGCGGGCCGCCGGCGTGATTCTGGCCGGTCGCCAGATTCACGTTATCGTGGCAGGATCCGCAGGCCGCGGCGGTGGGATTGGTCTTATAGTTGTTAGCCTGTGTCGCCTTGGTGGCGTCGTGGCACACCGTGCAGCGGAATCCGCTGCTGGCGTATGCATCGGAAGCCGAACTGGTGGCCGGGAAAATAATGTTTGAAAAGTTCGTGGTGCCGATCAGGTAAGGCGTGCCCGCGACCACGCTGGGCAAACTCGATCCGAGGTGCAGTTTGTGGATATAAACCTTGAAATCGACCGACTGACCGGTGGTGGCATCCACCATGGCGGGGGTATGGCACAGGACGCACATGGCTACGCCGCGGCGGGGACCACCGTGGAAGGAGAGCTGATCGTGACAGGCGTCGCAGCTTGCGGTGGCGACCACATCTCTTATATGCGTGACCTTCGAGCCGTTGGGCACGAAGTTATAAGTGGCGCTCGCATAGTCGTTCGGATAATTGAACGCGCTTAAAGTGCGGGTGCCATATACGGCGACGGTATTGGTCGCGGTGGGATCGAAGCCGGCGGGCGCCGGGGTTTTGAAAACGTATTGCCACGCGCCCGAGGCGAGCTGCGAAACCGTGCCGCCCGAATCGCCGGTGGGAACCATGAACGTCCCCGCCGCGCCGGTGGAAGTGCGCAGGTTGTACGTGATGTACTGCGACCCGTTGTTCGGGATGTAAGCCGACATGTAACTGAGGGTGATGGCCCCCGGTGTATCGACGCCCGCGGGGTCGAGCGGCAGACCGGCCGAATCGGTGAGGGTGTAAACGGCCGTGATGACGCCCGTGCTGCTGATCGACGCCGAGGTAATGGTAATGTTCAGGCCGGGCCGCAGGAATTCGATAACCGTCGCATCCGCGTAGGAGGCCTTGTCGTTCTTTCCATACGGGCTTTTCTTCGCTCCGGTCATCGTGATGGCTACGGCAAGAAGAAGGAGCACGCGCCCGATCTTGGCCGCCATGCCGCCGTTCATCTTACTCGCAATGCTCTCAATCGTCATATTGGGTCCCTTCAGCCCATGCAGCTGAATGAGCCGCATGGAAACCTGGGAGGGGCACTTAAACGGCCAAAACCAGATCGATCTTAAAGGTGCGTAAATAACGTAGTTTGACTTGCCCTGGCGAATGCGGACGGGCGTAGGTTGACGCCAGCCTGCGCCCCCTATGCGCGATTTGGCGCAATCGCACGCGAGATCTCGGTGACGTAATATGGTCGAGTCGTCGCCAATTTTTTGGCGGGATCGCTACTGAGGCGCTGCCAAGGATGGAGGCAAGGCAAACGGGCGCACGCGAACGATGAGCTCATGCAGGAACCTGCCGGACATGCTCCAGATGGCGAAATGGCCGCCCCCTTCGAACAGTACGAATTCCTTATGCGGGGAATCGATCTCATCGAAGTACTCTTTGGCGACCGGGGCGAGAGTACGTGCGTCGTCCGCTCCCTGAAAAAAGAAAACGGGAATTTTGAAGTCGAGTCCCAGCGACGGCAGATCCGTCGAGAACATCTTCTCGTACATCCGCAAAGGCGGAATCAGAGCGAATCCGCGGATGCGATTGAATTCATCGCCGAGCGAGAAGTGGGGGGCGGGATGAGTCGGACTGCCGACCGGCGACGCCATAGCATCGCGATCCGATTTCGGCTCGTAATCCTGCAGCAGCCTGAAGTAGGCCCCGATGTCGCGCATGGTGCGGAAGGGAGGTGGGCCCATTTTCTCCAGCGCCTGGACGACCTTCGGGTCGCCTTTCGCACGCGCCTTCTCAAGAAGACGGGCGTAGCCGATGCGCAGACTTTCCGGCATGTTGCCGACCTGCCCGGTGCCGACCCAGGCATAGAAGAGATCGGGCCGTTGCCGGATCATGTAGATGCCGAGAATGGAGCCCCACGAATGGCCGAGGAGAATAATTTTGTCCTTATGCAGATGGGTGCGCAGGAACTCAGAGACTTCGATTCCATCCCGCGTCATGCGATCGATCGACATGGTGGCGGCGACCGATGCGCCGGTGGTCTCGAGGGTCTTTCCGGCGCCGCGCTGATCCCACTGGACAAGAGTGAACGCCTTCTCCCAGGGAACGAAGAGCTCGGTCATGGGAAGCAAAGTTCCGCCGGGGCCGCCGTGCAGGAAGAGAAGAACCGGATTGTTGCGATCCTGTCCGCGGATTTGGATCCATTGCTCTATGCCGCCGATCCTGACGTACATGCCCTCCTCGATGCCGTTGGGGGTGTGGATGGCGATCGATTCGGCCAGCGCATGCTGATGGTACAGACGCAGCGCGAGAAGCCAGGCCGCCAGGCCCACGACGATTCCCAGCAGGCTCAACAGGACGATTCTCGCCGTCTTCCAGAGCAGGCGCTTCATCTGTTGACATCGTCTCAAACGACGGCGTCGCTTTCACACTACGGCCTCGGGCTCAGACTACGGCGTCGTTTTCAGACTACGGCGTCGTTCAGACTACGGCTTCGGTATGGGCGAACTGGAGCAGCTCGCGATCGGCTTGTTTGGGGCGGGGGATCTTCTCGTCGCGCACGATTGCGCCATCGCGGAAATAGATGTTGCGGTTGGCATAGGCCGCAATATCGGGCTCGTGGGTGACGATGACGGTAGTGATGCCCTGCCGGCGATTGAGGTTCTGGAAGATGGCCATGATCTCAATGCTGGTGCGCGAATCGAGCGCGCCCGTCGGCTCATCGGCGAGAATGATCTGCGGATTGTTGACGAGCGCTCGCGCAATGGCGACACGCTGCTGCTGTCCGCCGGATAGCTGGTTCGGATGGTGATCGGCACGCTCGGCAAGGCCCACCGATGCCAATGCCTGGAGAGCGCGCGCATAGGGATCGGGCACCGGTTCGCCGGTGTAGAGCAGCGGCAGTTCCACGTTCTCGATGGCGCTGGTGCGGGGCAGCAGATTGAACTGCTGGAACACAAAGCCGATTTTGCGGTTGCGGATTTCGGCCAGTTGGTCGCGATTCATCCGCTCCACGCCGATGCCGTCGAGCCGGTAGCTGCCGGAAGTGGGTTTATCGAGGCAACCGAGGATGTTCATCAGGGTCGACTTTCCGGAGCCAGAGGGACCCATGATGGCCACGAAACCGCCGCGTTCGATCTGCAGCGAAACGTCGCGCAAGGCGCGCACTACCACATCGCCGATCGAGAAGGTCCGGGACAGACGATCGACGTCGATGATGGGGCCGTTATTCATAATGCAAAGCTTCGATAGGATCCATGTACGCGGCCTTGCGGGCGGGATAGAAGCCGAAGAAGACGCCCACCAGCGCGGAGAAAAGAAATGCCACCACGATGGAGCCGGGGCTCACCACCGTGGACCACTGGGCGAAGTAAGAGATCAGAATGCTGGCGGTAATTCCGAGGATAATGCCGACCGCGCCGCCGACGATCGACAACGTGACGGCCTCAATCAGAAACTGGCTGAGGATATCGCGGGTTTTGGCGCCCACGGCCTGGCGCAGGCCAATCTCCTTCGTGCGTTCGCTGACCGAGACCAACATGATGTTCATGATCCCGATTCCGCCCACGATCAGCGACACGGACGCGATGGCCGCCAGCAGAATCGACATCACACGGGCCGAAGTTTCCTGCGCTTTGAAGACTTCTTCCATGTTGCGGATGGTGAAATCGTCGTCCTCGTTGGCTTGCAGATGATGGCGCTGGCGCAGGAGAGATTTCATCTGCTCCTGTACGTCGTCGGTGCGGCCTTCGCGCGCCTGCACCATGATGGAGCCGACGGCGGCGTAGTTGGCCTGGCTGGTCCCGATGACCTTCTTCTTCGCCGTGCTGATGGGCATGAGGATCACGTCGTCCTGATCCTGGCCGGTGGGCGATTGGCCCTTGGGAACGAGCGTTCCGATGACGGTGAACGGGACTGTCTTGATGCGAATGATTTGTCCGACTGGATTCTCGCCGTTAAACAGGTTGTCGATGACGGTCTTGCCGAGCAGCGCAACCTTGGAGGCGCCTTCTACATCGCTCGCCGTGAACGGTTGGCCGCGTTCGATCCGGAGGTCGCGAATGGGCAGATAGTCGGGCGTGGTTCCGAGTACCTGCGTGCCCCAGTTATTGTTGCCCCATACGGTCTGCACACCGCCCCGGACGGCAGGGGCGGCCAGCGCGGCGGCATCGCATTCGCGTGTAATCGCGCGGGCATCGTCTTCGGTCAGGCTTTGCGCGTTGCCGGTGCCCATGCGAATGCCGGAGCTGGTAATGCTGCCGGAGAGCACCACGATCAGATTGCTGCCGATGGAAGCGATCTGTTCCTTGATGCGCTGCTGCGCGCCGGATCCTACGGCAACCATGGCGATGACCGCGGCCACGCCGATAATAATGCCCAGCATGGTGAGCGCCGAGCGCATTTTGTTGACGCGCAACGCCCGCAAGGCGATTTTCACGCTGGCGGCAATCTTCCTGAAGTTCATTTCAAAACCCCAGTTTCTTCGTACCTGCGCCCCCCTGGCTTGCTCCCTGGGACTGCGAGCCGCCGCTCTGCGCGGCCATCCCGGTGATCACCGGCTGACCTTCCACCAGACCGCCGCTCGTCAGCTCCACATGATTGGCGTCGCTGATTCCCGTTTTGACCGGCACGGCTCTTGGCTGCCCGTTTTGGTCCGCCACGTAGACCGCTTGTGTCATGGGATGCTGCGCGGAGGGCTGCCCGCGAGGATGGAAGCGGAGCGCCGCTTTGGGAATGCGCAGCGCGTTCGATACATGGCCGGTGAAGATCGTCGCATTGGCCGTCATGCCGGGAAACAGTTTCAGATCGGGGTTCGACACCGCAATCACGATGTCGTAAGTGATCACGTTCTGTACGTTGATAGGCGCCTGCCGGATCTGCGCTACCTTGCCCTGAAAAATCTGCCCGGGATAGGCGTCCACCGTGAAGGTGGCTCGCTGGTCGAGGCGGATGGGCCCCACGTCGGATTCATCCACGTTGGTATCCACCTGCATTTTTGTCAGGTCCTGCGCGATCAGGAAAATGACCGGCGCCTGGAAGGAGGCGGCGACAGTCTGGCCGACGTCCATGTTGCGCGACTCGACGGTGCCGTCGACCGGCGCGAGGATGCGCGTGTGGTCGAGATTGAGCTGGGCCTGGGCGAGGATGGCCTGGTCCTGCGCCACCACCGCTCGGGACTGATCGAGTTGGGTACGCGCGACTTCAACGCCTTTCTTTGCCGCGTCGGCGGAAGCTTCGGCGGCGACTACGGCTGCCTTGGTGGCGTCCATGCTCGCTAGCGCCTGGTCGTAGTTGGCTTGCGCGGTATCGGCATCTTCCTGCGACGTGCTGCCGGATTTGACCATGACTTTGCGGCGATCGTTCTCGACGCGCGCCAGATCCACCGCGCTTTGCGCCTTGACGATATTGGCCTTCTGAGTGGCAACGTTGGCTTCGGCGCTGGCGAGATTGGCCTGCGATTGGGCCAGCGTCGCCTGCGCGGTGACCACAGCCGCTTTCGCCGCATTCAGGGTGGCCATATCCTGATCGACCACGGCCTTGAAGGGCGCGGGATCGATCTCGGCTACCAGTTGGCCCTTCTTCACTTTGGTGTTGAAGTCGGCATAGAGCGCGATGATGTTGCCGGAGACCTGGCTGCCGACCTGGACGGTAATGACGGCATTCAGATTGCCCGTGGTGGTGACCGTCGAATCGATATCGCCGCGATCGATGCGCGCGGTCGCGTACAGAGGCGGGTGGGAATGGCGAGATTGCAAGAACACCGCGGTGGCCATCGATATCAGCAGAATGGAGCCGGCGAGGAGCCATTTCGCAGCGGGCTTCCTGGGGCCGGAAGGCGCTGGAGCAACTACGCCGACGGCTGGGGTAACCTCGGGTGTGGAAAGACTGGCCACGCCTCCACAGGGGCATTTTGCATGCCGTGCCTCGACCTTATTTTTCAGCGCCCTGGTGGGGAAATCTGGGTCTTATCGCGCAGAGCCCGGCTTTCTGGCGCAGGCCGATTCACTGCCGGAAGAGAATCTGCACCAGCATGGAAGCGAGGACTGCGCTGCAGATGAAGGCGCCGATGGTGAGCGAGATACCGATCCGGTCGGAAAACTCAATCAGGTGCTGCAAGCGCACATGAAGGGGGTCGTTTACGTTCAGTCTGCCGTCCTGCATGGCGGCGCTGATGCGGCACACGGCAAAGAAGACGACACCCGCTACCAGGAACAGCCAGACGACGGCGGCGACTGCGAGCCAGTTAATCATGCGCCGGCAATGCCACTGCAAGTGAGATGCCAGAACGTTCGGCCCAACAGGTGCACCGCCATCTCCATATACTGAGTACCGAAATGGACCGCCGGATCGTCCGCCGCATCGTTCTGATCCTCGCCCTGATGGTTTTCACGCTGGCTCTCGGGACCGTGGGTTTCACGCTGATCGATAACTATCCCGTCTTCGACGCGTTTTACATGACCCTGATCACCATCACGACGGTGGGTTATGGGGAAGTGAGGCCGTTGAGCCAGGCAGGGCGGATTTTCAATTCGTTTCTCATCATGTTCGGCGTGAGCGCCATGTTGTTCGCGGTCGGCGCCATGACGCAGACCATCATCGAGCTGGAATTACAGGATCGCTTTGGCAAGCGCAGAAGGAGGCGGGTCATTATGCGGATGAAAGATCACTACATTGTTTGCGGGTTCGGCCGCGTGGGGCGCAGCGCCGCATTTGAACTACAGCGGGCGGGGGTGCCGTTTCTGGTTATCGATCGGAGCGATCAAAGGGTCGCGCGCGCGGCGCAGGCGGGCATGGCGGCCCTGCAGGCGGATGCCACGCGCGACGAGAGTCTGCGGGAGGCCGGCATCGACCGCGCGCGGGGTTTCATCGCCGCTCTGGCCACCGACGCCGACAACGTTTTCGTGATTCTATCCGCGAAATCGCTGAACCCAGGGTTGACCGTGGTCACGCGGGCTTCGGAAGAAGACGCCGAAGAAAAATTGCGCCGGGCGGGGGCCGATACTGTTTTCTCGCCTTACAGCATTGCCGGGCATCGGCTCGCTCAGGCACTGCTCAGGCCGCACGTGGTACAACTTCTCGACTTTGCCAGCCAGGCGGTGGGGCTGGACGTGACCATGGAACAGATGCGCGTTGGACCCGATCTGAAAAGCGCTTCGCGGAGACTGGCCGATCTGGCGCCGCGCGATGCGCGCCTGATCGTGCTGGCGATCGGCAAGTCGGAAGGGAAGATGATTTTCAATCCTCCGGTCGAAACCGAGGTCTCGGTGGGGGATGTTTTGATTGTGATGGGCGACCAGGCGAACCTGCGGAGTCTGGAGAAGATGCTTACCGACGGGCGGTAACCCGAGTTGGTCTGGGGATGGCTTGGCGTCAGGCCTGTGCTCCAAGCGGGCGGCGGTATCTCGGCGTTTTGGGCGTTACACGGCCAGGTGGCTGGCAGCGGGCCATTCTATGACAACCCCGCATTACGTCAGCTATACCTCCGTCAATTAGTCTCGGTTCTCGGTTTCTGCGCAATGCTCAACGTCAACTAATGTAAGGCCCTGCCTTTCGACCCGCCGTGATACAGTGTGTGCCAGTGTCGGGCCCATTGCCGCCTGAAGTCCTTTTCCACCGGCACTTCCCGCGCCTTTCCAGCCCACAGGATCGGGAGAGGTATCGGGGTAAGCTAGACCTCGATACGCTGTCCGACCCCGACATGCGCACGGTGCTGAAGGAATTGCAGGACGATTTCAACAGGTCGTTCGCTGAATCGCATGAGGCCCTGACATCCCTTGGACGCCCGCTTCCCGCGCATCTGGATTACGTCGATTCCCATGTCGCAAACGCCATCGCCTTTGATTCGGATGGCTATTACTTCATCGGCCTCACCCTGCCCTGGCTCCAGAAGATACACATGAATTCCACCATGCTCATGATGTCGGACCAGGTATGGACATTCTTGAATCTGCCCTATATCTCCGATCGCGTCGCCGACCGGATGGGCGCCCTGTTCTTTATCCAGACGCTGTTTGTAGCGTCACACGAATTCGCGCATCACCTGCTTGGGCATGCTTCCAGGGACTTCGCCCCTTTGCGCGATGAGCTTGTCACGGAGGATGTCCATGGCGGCTTGGACCAACAGGCCGAAGAGGCTCTGGCGGATGCCTTCGCGGTGTTCCCCGCGCTCGCCTTCCCGATTACCAGCGAGCAACGATCCAATGTCTTGGAGCGGCTGAGCTACTCCGGATCGTCAGAGAGGGACGCCGACAGAGTGCTTCTGCTTGCCTTCCTGCTCTGCGCAAGCTCATTTCTGGCCCGGTCAGCCGTGCCGGAAGCCGTCAGAGTTTACGATCGCACGCATCCGCTGCCAGTCGTCAGGATCAACGGCACCATCCAGACCGCCACTGTATGGGCCGAGAAATACCGACCAAACCTTACCAGCTGCCTCACCGACGAGCGCCTTAACGCAATGCTCACGGCCCTCGAGCATGCCCACCACCTGCCCGCAGGAACTATGCACGGCCACATAGCATTCATTGCCTCTCCAGAAGGCATCGCCTACTTCGATCTTCTGCACCAGTACGTTTCCCGGATTGATCCCCGGAAGGGCGCAATTTTTGACCCTCCAGCGACGGAGTGATCCCCATCTCCCATAGCGTGGTGTCACAGGTCGGGCGCGCGTTCAGCTATGGTCGCTTACCGATCGATCTCGCCGGGCCAGGCTACTGCCCCGCAATCTATGAAGACCTGATCGAAAAATTTCACATCTGCCAGCGGCGTCAGCACGCCGGTCAAGTCTTCTCTCTTCAATCGCACATTTCCCGCCGTGCCGTACCTGAAACGCACGAACAGGCTATAGCCAGGCTCCGGTCTGACTTCAATTACATCCCAGTACATAGACAACGTCTCCGTATTACGCCAGCGGCTCGATCTTTGCGGGCGCCGCGTTGCCACGGCAAAGCCGCCAGTCTTCGAGCAATTCCTCTTTTATGTATGATCGCCCATTCCCGGACCAGGCTCAACGCCCGTGGAGGCAGGTTACCCTCGAGGTGGCCAATGTATCAATCTCGATTGTGGCCTCGAACTCACCGTAGCGCGCGTGGAAGTGCGGCGGCGGATGGTCGTTGAAGAACATCCGAATCAGTATCCCGTAGAATGTGCTGATCGTGGGCATGTCAGATCCAGTGCCTGCGCAGCAGCCAGACTTTGATCACCTGCGTGAGAGCCATATAAGCGAACAGTGTGAGCACGAGGATCGGCCAATACAATCCGGGTAAATGCACCAGGCCGAGCGATGAGGCGAGCGGCGAATACGGCAGCCACCCGCCAAACACCATAATGGCGAGCGAAGTGGAGATCAGCGCCGGACTGGCCCGGCTCTGTATGAAGGGAATGCGGTTGGTGCGGATGACGTGAATGATCAGCGTCTGCGTCATCAGCGATTCCACGAACCAGCCGGTCTGAAACAGGGGCGCGCGCGCCGGGTCCCAGCAATGAAAGAGATACAGCATCACGAAAAATGTCGTGTAGTCGAAGATCGAGCTGATGGGCCCGATGAACAGAATGAAGCGCCGGATCTCGTCGATGTTCCAGGGGCGCGGGCGCGCTATCTGTTCGTCGTCCACGTTGTCGGTAGGGATCGGCACCTGGGAGAAGTCGTAGAGCAGGTTATTGGTCAGGACCTGGATCGGGGCCATCGGAATAAAGGGCAGAAAAGCGCTGGCGCCCAGCACGCTGAACATATTCCCGAAGTTGGAACTGGCCCCCATGCGGATGTATTTCAGGATGTTGGCGAAGACCTTCCGGCCCTCGGTGACGCCGCCTTCGAGCACCATGAGGTCCTTATCGAGCAGGATCAGATCGGCCGATTCCCTGGCGATATCGGTGGCCGTGTCGACCGAGATGCCGATGTCCGCGGCGCGTAACGCGGGCGCGTCGTTGATTCCGTCGCCCATGAATCCGACTACGTGCCCTCTGTCCCTGAGGAGGCGGATGACACGCTGCTTGTGAGCGGGCGAGAGGCGGGCGAAGAGGATGGCCTTCTCGGCCGCGAGCGCCAGGTCGGCATCGGACATTTTCTCTACATCGCCGCCGAGCAGCATGGGGTCGGGCGAAAGACCCACGTCGCGGCAAACCTTGCGGCTGATCAGATGGTTATCGCCGGTGAGGATCTTCACCGCTATGCCGTGGCTGTGAAGGGCCTCGAGAGCGCGCGCCGCGGAGAATTTAGGTGGGTCGAGAAACGCCACATAGCCTTTAAGAACCAAGTCGCGCTCGTCGTCCCTGGTGCAGAGAAGCTTTCCTGGAAGCTCCTTTCCTGCCACTGCCAGAACACGGAAGCCATCGTTGCTGAGGCTCTCGTATTCTTCCTGCAGCCCGGTCATCAGCGCGGGGTCCATCGGCGACAGCTTTCCATCCAGCTCGAAGTGCGAGCACTGGTGGAATACTTCTTCCGGGGCGCCCTTGGTGAGGAGGATCGCCTTCCCTTCGGGATCCTCCACCATCACGGACATCATGCGCCGCGTGAAGTCGAACGGGATTTCGTCGAGCTTCCTGAGCTTGGCGGCCAACTCCTGCTGATGGAAGTCGGGACTGTCCAGGATGGCCTGGTCGAGGATGTTCCTGAGGCCGGTCTGAAAATGGCTGATCAGCCAGGCGTCGAGCAGCACCTCCTCGCTTTCCTTTCCCGTCACGTCGCAGTGCCGCTGCAGGACAACGCGGTCTTCGGTAAGTGTGCCCGTCTTGTCGGTGCACAGCACGTCCATTCCGCCAAAGTTCTGGATGGCGTTCAGCCGCTTCACGATCACCTTCTTGCGGCTCATGGCGATGGCGCCCTTGGCCAGGCAGACGGAGACGATCATGGGCAGCATTTCGGGCGTCAGACCCACCGCGACGGCCATGGCGAAGAAGAAGGCGCTTTTCCAATCGTGCTTGGTGAAGCCGTTGATGAGGAAGACGAGGGGCACCATCACAGCCATGAGCCGGATCATGAGCCAGGTGAAGTTGTTCAGGCCCTGGTCGAAGCTGGTGGGCACGCGGTCCTCGGCGATCAGGCCGGCCATGGCGCCGAAATAGGTATTGACGCCGGTCGTGACCACGGCCGCGGTTGCCGTGCCGCTCTCGACGCTGGTCCCCATGAAGCAGATGTTTTCGAGATCGGTCGGCGAGCTGACAGCCTTGGTTTCGGGGTCGTGAAATTTCTCGGTCGGAAGCGACTCCCCGGTGAGACTGCCCTGGCTGACGAAGAGGTCTTTCGAAGCGAATGCACGCACATCGGCGGGGATCATGTCGCCCGCCGCCAGTTTGACGATGTCCCCGGGGACCAGGTCCCGCAGCGGCAGTTCCTTCGCCTGGCCGTCGCGCAGAACGGTGGCAGTCACATGGATCATGGCCTTAAGCCTGGCCGCCGCCGCATCGGCCCGAGCCTCCTGCATAAAGCGGAGCGATACCCCGATCACCACCATGACGGCCATCACCGTTCCGGCGCGCGCGTCGCCGGTGGCGTAGGAAATCGTGGATAAAGTCGCGAGCAGGACGACCAGCGGGTTGCGGAGGATTTTCAGGAGGCGGATGGGCCAGCCCTGCGGCCGCTCGTGCGCGACCTCGTTCGGACCGGTCTTCAGCGCCCTCGCCTCGGCTTCGGATTGCGTCAGGCCGGTTTCGGAGGTTTGCAAGTCCCGGAGGAGATCTTTAGTGCTTTTGAGGGCGGCATCGAGGACAGCCGGCGAGACGTGAATGTTCTGGGTCTTCGCCGGCTCGTTGTTCACTGTACGAAGTTTACAAACATTGAGCGAATGGCGTTGCGCGCAATGATAGAAATAAGATAGTGACTGCTAAAATCCTCCTGTCCAACTTATTGATTTGTATGGCTGTGGTCCCCGCCTTGTCCGCCCAGCAACCGAAAACGGTCTGGGACGGCGCTTATACGGAGGATCAGGCGAAGCGGGGTCAGGCGACGTACGGCACCCAGTGCGCCCGCTGCCATCGCGACGACCTGACCGGATATAACAGCGTGCTCGTCGGCAGCCGTTTCATGAACGACTGGCGAGAAGATACCGTCGATCATTTCTTCAGCCTGGTGAAGCAGACGATGCCCCGCGATGCGCCCTCCAGCCTGACCAACGCCCAGTATCTGGATATCGTGGCTTACGTCCTGAAGATGAACGACTTCCCCGCCGGCGCGCAGGAATTGACGACGGACGATATCGGCGGCATTCACGTCGAGTCGAAAGAAGGGCCGGAGCCGGTGCCCGATTTTTCGCTGGTCGAAGTGGTCGCCTGCCTGGTGAAAGGCTCCGACGGCGCCTGGATGCTGACCAACGCCACTGAGCCGGTGAGGACGAGAGACCCGGAGCCGACGAGTCCCGAAAAGGTGAGGGCTTTGCAATCGAAGCAGTTGGGGACGCGGACGTTTCGCGTGCTCGACGCGACCTCCCTGCCCTCCAATCCGCCCGCGGATCATAAGGTGGATGCCAAAGGCCTGCTCATTATGAAGCCCGGCGACGACCGGCTGAATATTACTTCAGTGCAGGCAGTCGCCGATACGTGCGGCAAGTGAGCGCCCATGGAACTCGCTCCTTCTTCCGATCTTGCGGTTCGTAGCAAGTCCCTTTGGCCAAACACGATCGTGTTCCCGAAGGAGCTTCGGGATGCGATACCGGATTACGGCTCTCGCGCACTGGTGTTTGATTCGGTAAGCGGGTCGCATTCCCGGCTGCCCGTCCCGATGGCGGATGGCGCCCGAGCGCAGATTGGTTTCCTCGTCCACGAAACGGGAAAGCTGAACGGGCAGTTTACGCTGCTGGTCGATCTGGATTCGGAAACCACTCGGGCATTGGGGAAGTTTCTTATTGAGCTGGCGGATCGGGCGGAAACGAGCAATCGATAAACATCACCCGCGGCCAACGAACGGCATCGTATTCGCCATCACCGTCATGAACATGACGTTCGCGTCGAGCGGCAGGCTCGCCATATAGAGCACTGCGTCGGCTACATTCTTCACATCCATGCGCGGCTCGGGCGCGAGCGAGCCATTGGCCTGCAGGACTCCCGAGGTCATGCGCGCGGTCATTTCCGTCGCCGCATTGCCGATATCGATCTGGCCGCAGCAGATCTCGAACTGCCGGCAATCGAGCGAGATGGATTTCGTCAGCCCTGTAATGGCATGCTTCGTCGACGTGTAGGGCGCTGAATGCGGACGCGGCGTGTGCGCAGAGATCGAGCCGTTGTTGATGATCCTGCCCCCGCGCGGCGTCTGCGCCTTCATAATCCGAATCGCTTCCTGCGCGCAGAGAAACGCCCCGGTCAGATTCACGGCCAGCACCGCGCTCCACTGTTCGTACGTCAGATCTTCCATCGGGACGGCAGGCGTCCCCGCGCCGGCGTTGTTGAACAGCAGGTCGAGGCGGCCGAAAGCTTCGCGCGCTTTCTGGAACAGCGCCTTCACCGCATGGGGCTTGCCGATATCGCTGGGCACGACCAGCATCTTCCCGCCCGAGGGATGCGCGGACGCGGCGGTCTTCTCGAGTTCCTCGGCGCGCCGTCCCGCCAGCACCACCGAATATCCCGCGACTTGCAGCGCCAGGCTGACGGCGCGGCCGACTCCACTACCCGCGCCCGTTACCAGAGCAATTTTATTTTGATTTGACATTCGCGTAACCATTATTCCCTGGGCCAGACATGTCCCGACCCCCGAGCCGCCGCGTAACGGTTAGTCTGGTGAAAGGAGCCGACCCATGGATATTCACATCACGCAACCGGACCTCGAAGCGAAGCTGACGCAATCGGCGGCGCAACAGGGCCGCCACCCCGACGAGTTGGCGCAGGAAGTTCTCGCGCAGTATTTCGATGAAGAGGCCCGCTTTGTCGCCGCCGTCAAACGCGGTGACGCATCGCTCCGGCGCGGCGAGTATCTGACCCATGAGGAAGTCGGCGAGCGCCTCAAGCGGTTTCTGCAACCCTGATGAAAATCCGCTGGTCGCCCGAAGCGCTGGCGACCTGCAGCGCATTTGCGAGCGCATCGAGATCGATAACCCCGAGGCAGCCACCCGCGTAGCCAGAATGATCTATGAAGGATGCGACCGGCTTAAAGAGTTTCCGCGTGCAGGGCGAACAAGCCGCCGCATGCGGGATGGCGCGAGCTGGTATTCTCTTCTCTGCCCTGTATCGTGGTTTATCTGGTGACGGAAGAAGCGGTTGAAATCACCCGCATTTTCCACGGTGCGCAGGATTGGCCGTAAAGCCCCCGCCGTGTTTCTAAATGCGGCGCGAAGCGCCGCCGAAATCTTCCGGCCTCTTCCCTGCTCCCAATCCGCGCCCGACGGTTTCACCCCCGCGCCGAAGTTCACCTTGAGAACGCGAAGCGCGGAGCGAAGACGAAGCCCCAAGCCCCACCAATTTCACTACGGGTTTAGCGTGGCCCACGGGTTTAGCATGGCCCTGACTTCGCTCGATTGATACGTCTCGCCGCAGGGACATTCCACTGGCTCAATCCTGCCGCCGGCCCCGTTGGCGTAAAGTCGAAGAAATGAATGTGTTCGAAGAAATTTTGCTCGCGTTCGGCGGCAACGCTCTCCTGCTTGGCGTTCTGGCCTTTTTGACCCGTTCCTTGATTCAGACATGGCTTGCCAAAGACATTAAGAAATTCGAGGCCGAGTTGCAGGACAAGGCGGCGACGCAGCTGCAGCGCCTCAGATTCGATTTGAAGTCTCAAGGAGACGTCTCGATTGAGCAGCTAAAGAGCCGGCTGCAACAAGCCGCACTTGAACATCAGGTTCGGTTTTCGAAGCTTCACGAGGAGCGGGCAGAAAAAAATGCCGAGCTATACAAACGGATCGTCGAACAGTCCGCCGCCGGTCAGCGTTACGTTAGCGAACGAGGCGGCTCAACTCCGTCGGAGAAGTTTTTTAAACTACACCGGGACCTCGAAGCCCTTGACTCGTTCTACGAGACCAACCGAATTTATTTTCCCGAGCACGTAAGCGGCTTGCTGGCGAGACTCCTGAGCACCATCAAGAAGCCTGCTGGCACCGCCTTTCTCTACAGCGAGACCGACCACGTAGCGAATACTGACGAGTTCCGCGAAATGAGAAGGCAGGAGCTAAAGGTAGCCTTGGACGCGTTTGAAACAGAAGTACCGGCAGCGAGGAAAGCTCTGGAGGATGAGTTTCGAAAGATGCTCGGTGTAGAATTTCCAGGATCGTAAAACACAACGTCCTCCATGTCCGTCGATCCCCCTGCCCCGGCGTGTCGCGTGCGACGGTCAGATCGCGCCTTGGGAGGGTCAAACCAGCTGCAGCCGTTTCAGTTTCATTCGGTCGGCGCGCACATTGGCAAGGTCGTACTGCGCTTGTTGCACAAGCCAACTTTCCGCGCTGCCGCCAAACACCTTGGACAGCCTCACGGCCATTTCCGGAGATATGCCGCGCTTCCCGTTCACCAGCTCCGAAAGCGTGGTGCGCGTGACGCCCAGGGCTGCGGCGGCGTCCGTTATGCTCAAGCCCAAAGGCTCAATACACTGCCGGAGTACAAAGCCTCCGGGGTGGGGTGGGTTCTTCATCGGCATGGTTCAGTCTCCTTTTCAGTGATAATCCACGTAATCGACATCGAAGGCGTCAGAGTCGGCAAATTGGAAAATTACGCGCCAGTTTGCGCGAACCGTTACCGCCCAAACGCCTCTTGCGCGCCCTTTAAGGGGATGCAGCCTTAAACCAGGTACGTCCATATCGGCCACGGTTTTAACGGCGTCGAGCCTCGCCAGAATATCGCGCAGCTTGTCAACGTGTTCGGCCATGACACCGCGCGGGTCGTCGTCTTCGTAAAGGCGTTTCAGTCCCTTATGGCGAATTGACCGGATCATTCGAAACCGTAATGCGTAACGTAACGCATGTCAAGCGCAACTATAAGCGTACCATACGCTCTTCCATTCTTTGGAACACGCCGTTTGCCGCTCCATCAAGCCCACCGCGCTGCCAAGTAAGCAAAATCGCCAGCCCTGCCAGGGGCGATCACACTTATTTTCAGGTTTCTTTTGGACAAAACAAGAGACTTACCAGGACCATGAAGAATCTCCGTCCAGGCTCTCTGCTAAACCAATGATTGAGAACCACGGAAAGCGCAAAATGACAACCGGCAAACAAATCACGGCGCATCGAGCCAACACCACCAATAACACCAGTTTCCAGCACGCCCGCCCCGTAAGGCATGGGGGGAACTCCGCGAGCCGGAGTGGTCGTTTTGTTGATCCGAAGCCAATTTTCCACAGCCGAAACCGCCTCGAACGCCGCAGCGCAACTCTCGCCGTTTGAATCCCTTGCGGGTAGCTCCCCGAAGCGTCCCAGGCGCCTCGTCCGGCAATCCCCGAACCCAATTCTCCTGGCTTTAGCCGGTGTCCATCGGCCCTTGATCGGAGAGGGTTAATGGCACCGTCATTTGCGCGTGCCACAATCGGCACAGAGATCATCATGCAAGATTACCCCGTTGGCCCTCTCGATCCCGAAGAACTCCGGAAAATCAACGCGTACTGGCGCGCCGCCAATTATTTATCGGTGGGCCAGATCTACCTGTTGGAAAACCCGCTCCTGCGCACGCCGCTGCGCAAGGAAGACATCAAGCCCAGGCTGTTAGGCCACTGGGGCACTACTCCGGGCCTGAATTTTATTTACGCCCACATGAATCGCGTCATCCGCCAGCACAATCTGAACGCGATCTACGTTTGCGGACCCGGCCATGGCGGACCCGGCATGGTGGCCAATACTTATCTCGAAGGCACCTATTCCGAACTATATCCGAACATTTCGCGGAATGAAGAAGGCATGCAGCGCCTCTTCAAGCAGTTCTCGTTTCCCGGCGGCATCCCCAGCCACGCCGCGCCGGAGACGCCCGGCTCCATCCATGAGGGAGGCGAACTCGGCTACGCGCTGCTGCACGCCTACGGCGCGGTGTTCGATAATCCGAATCTCCTCGCCTGCTGCGTGGTGGGCGATGGCGAAGCTGAAACCGGGCCCTGCGCCACCAGTTGGCATTCGAACAAGTTTCTGAATCCGGTGCGCGACGGTGCGGTGCTTCCGATTCTCCATCTGAACGGCTACAAGATCGCCGGTCCCACGGTGCTCGCCCGCATTCCCCACGATGAACTTGCCTCGCTGTTCGAAGGCTACGGCTACAAGTGCTATTTCGTCGAAGGCCATGAGCCCGATGTAATGCACCAGCAGATGGCCTCGATTATGGATGCCGCCGTAGAGGACATTCGTTACATCCAGGAAGACGCGCGCACCAATGGATTCCGCCAGCGCTCCGACTGGCCGATGATCGTGCTGCGTTCTCCCAAGGGCTGGACCGGCCCGAAGTTTCTCGACGGCAAGCCCATCGAAGGCACCTTCCGCGCCCACCAGGTTCCGCTCGCCGAGCCTCGGCAGCGCCCCGACGAGTTGATCATGCTGGAACAGTGGATGCGCAGTTACCGGCCCGAAGAATTGTTCGACGAGCAAGGCACGTTCCGAGAGGAGTTCGCCGATCTCGCGCCCAAGGGCAACGCGCGCATGGGGGCCAATCCGCATGCCAACGGCGGCCTGTTGCTCAAAGATTTATCCATGCCGGATTTCTGCCAGTACGCGGTCGATGTGCAAAAGCCCGGCGCTACTTTCGCCGAATCCTCGCGCGTGATGGGCAATTTTCTGCGCGACGCGATGAAGCTCAACATCGCGCAGGCGAACTTCCGCGTCGTCTCGCCCGACGAGACCAATTCCAATCGCTGGAACGCCCTGTTCGACGTGACCAATCGCGAATCGACCGCCGAGATTATTCCCATCGACGACCACGTGGCGCCCGACGGCCGCGTCATGGAAATTCTCAGCGAACACATGTGCGAGGGCTGGCTCGAAGGCTATCTGCTGACCGGCCGCCACGGCTTTTTCTCCTGCTATGAGGCCTTCGTCCACATCATCGATTCCATGTTCAACCAGCACGCCAAGTGGCTCAAGGTCTGTAACGGCATCCCCTGGCGGCGTCCCATCGCATCGCTGAATTATCTGCTGACCTCGCACGTCTGGCGGCAGGATCACAACGGCTTCAGCCACCAGGATCCCGGCTTCATCGACCATGTCGTCAATAAGAAGGCCGAAGTGGTTCGCGTCTATCTGCCGCCCGACGCTAACACGCTGCTCTCGGTGACCGACCATTGCCTGCGCAGCCGCAACTACGTCAACGTGATCGTGGCCGGCAAGAATCCGGAGCCACAGTGGCTCAATATGGACGATGCAGTGCGCCATTGTTCGGTGGGTCTCGGTATCTGGGAATTCGCCAGCAACGACCAGGGGTCCGAGCCGGACGTGGTAATGGGATGCGCCGGCGACGTGCCGACTCTCGAAACGCTGGCAGCCGTCGACTGGCTGAGGCGCAACATACCGGCGCTGAAGATCCGCGTCGTCAACGTGGTGGATCTGATGACCCTCCAGCCTTCGAGCGAACACCCTCATGGCCTGCCTGATAAGGAATACGATTCGCTGTTCACCGTCGACAAGCCGATCATCTTCAATTACCACGGCTACCCGTGGCTCATCCACCGCCTTACCTACCGCCGCGCCAACCAGCAAATGCATGTGCGCGGCTACAAAGAGGAAGGCACCACCACCACGCCGTTCGATATGTGCGTGCTCAACGAGATCGATCGTTTCCATCTGGCCATGGACGTGATCGAACGGGTGCCGCACCTGGCCGCCGTCTCCGCGCATCTGCGCCAGCAATTGCGCAATAAGCTGATCGACCATTCCCGGTACATTCGCGTGCATGGCGAGGATATGCCCGAAATAACCGATTGGCGCTGGACGCTTGAATGAAGATCCTGGTCCTGAACGCCGGCAGCTCATCGCTCAAATTCGATTTGTGGGAAACCACCGCGGAGATGATTGCAGCCGATTCCGACCTGCTCCTGCAACAGGGAGAGGTCGAGCGCGTGGCCAGCATGGCCGAGGCGATCGCGACCGTCTTCGCAAAAGTGAAGATTCCCATCCACGCCGTAGGGCATCGGGTCGTGCATGGGGGTGACCGATTCACCACCTCGGTAATTATCGACGCCGAGGTGGAGAAGGGGATCGAAGAGTTATCGGTACTTGCGCCCCTGCACAATCCGCACAACCTGGAGGCCATACGGGCAGCCCGCGCGCATCTCCCGGACGCTGTGCAGGTAGCTGTTTTCGATACGGCCTTTCATCACACGCTTCCGCCGCCCGCGTACGCGTACGCGCTGCCTTACAAATACCTCACCGAAAAGAAGATTCGGCGCTATGGCTTCCACGGCATCTCGCATCGTTATGTTTCGTGGCGATTCGCGCAGATTCACGGCAAGGTGCGCGCGGATTACCGCATGATCACCTGCCATCTTGGCAACGGCTGCTCGGTCTGCGCCATCGATCGCGGAAAATCCATCGACACTTCGATGGGTTTCACGCCGCTTGAAGGCCTGGTAATGGGATCGCGCAGTGGTGACGTCGACGCGGGCGCCATTCTGTACCTGATCACTCAGGAGAAACTACAACCTGCCGACGTGGCGAACGTACTCAACAAAGAGAGTGGATTGAAGGGGCTCTCGGGCGTTTCGAACGACATGCGCGACGTACTGAAGAAGTCGAAGGCGGGCGACGTGCTGGCGCGCCTGGCGGTGGATACGTTCTGCTATCGCGCAAAAAAGTATATCGGAGCGTATCTGGCGGCAATGAATGGGGCCGACGCGCTCATCTTCACCGGCGGGATCGGCGAAAATTCGCCGGAGATCCGCGCACAGATCTGCACCGGTCTGGAGAATCTGGGCATTGCGCTGGAACCGGCGGCGAACGCGTCGGGCAGCCGAGAGGACCGGCGGATCGGTACTTCGCCGATTCCGGTCTGGGTGGTTCCGACCGAAGAGGAGTTGCTCATCGCCCGCGATACGCTGCGTTGTATTTTGGGTATCGCCCACGAATAGAAGATGGTGAACGACTTTCTGCACGCGGCCTGGCCGGTGGCCGTCGGTTTATCGGCTATCTGGGTGGTTTGGGCAATCAGTGCTGGTGGTGCGGCATGCGCTTGGGCTATTTCGAACCGGCCCGGCCGCTGCTGAAAAAGATACCGCGATTGTATTGCCGGCGCTGCGGGTCGCGATCCATCCGGCTGTGGTGATGTGGACAGGCGCTTCCGCCTGGTGTGTCGAGTAAGTGATGTGCATTCAGGGGGTGGATGGACTTGTCGCGCTTTTTGAGACAAACAGATAAGAGTCAAAATCCAGCGAATGGAGAATTGACTCATGGCAGTGTCTCGACGGAAATTCACAAAGGAAGTTAAGGTGGCGGCCATTCAGCG